>NZ_CP042345.1:0-637500 GCF_007954425.1 Novosphingobium ginsenosidimutans
ATCGCCAGCGTGGTGCAACTGGTTTCCACCGGATCGGCGACATCGGCGTTTCATCGGCGCGGGCGGGATCGGCCTTTCGATCCGGCTCGATGCGGTAAGCGCCACGATGCTGGCCATGATCGCGACCATTGGCTGGGCGGTGCTGCGCTATTCGGCGAACTATCTTGACGGCGAAGCGCGCCAGGGCGCGTTCATCGGCTGGATGGCGGCGACGCTGGCCAATGTCCTGCTGTTCGTCCTGGCCGGCAACCTGGTGCAGCTGGTGGTGGCCTGGATCGCCACCAGCTTGTGTCTGCATCGCTTGCTGCTGTTCTATCCCGAACGGCTGCAGGCGATCCGCGGAGCGCGCAAGAAGTTCATCGTCGCCCGGATCAGCGACGCAGCCTTGGCGGGGGCCGCGGTCCTGCTGTGGCAAGCCTATGGCACGATCGATCTGGCGACGATCCAGGCCGATGCGCGCGGCGGCCTGGCGCCGGTTGGCGCACAGGTCGCGGCCGGCTTGCTTGCCATCGCCGCGGTACTCAAATCGGTGCAGTTCCCGACCCACGGCTGGCTGACCGAAGTGGTGGACACGCCCACGCCGGTTTCGGCCCTGCTGCATGCCGGCGTGGTCAACGGCGGCGGTTTCCTGCTGGTGCGGTTTGCGGACATCATGCTGCTTACGCCCGGCGTGCTGGCGGTGCTGGTCATGATTGGCGGCTTCACTGCGCTGCTGGGCGGATTGGCGATGCTGGGCCAACCGGCGGTCAAGAACTCGCTCGCCTGGTCGACCATCGCGCAGATGGGTTTCATGATCATGCAGTGCGGCCTTGCGCTGTTCCCGCTCGCGCTGCTGCACATCGTCGCGCACTCCTTCTACAAGGCCCATGCGTTCCTCTCATCGGGGACGGCGGTGGATGTTGTCGCGGCAATCCGCCGGCCGGGCCCAGTCGCCGTACCAAGCGGACGGAACGTTGCGGCGGCCTTTGCTCTGGCGCTGGCGATCTACGCCGCGATCGGGCGCTGTTCGGCCTGGGTGACAAGCCGCCGCAAGCGATCGGCCTGGGCGCGATCCTGGTCTTCGGGTGGCCTACCTCCTGGCGCAAGGCCTTGCCGACAAGGCGCCGCGCCAGCTGACCCGGCAGACTGCGCTCTATTCGACCCTCGCCTCGCTGGGCTACTTCGGCCTGCAGCGCGGATCCGAATGGCTGACCGCCGGGAACGCTTCCGGCGACCCCCGGCCCCCGGCCCGCTCGAATGGACGCTGCTGGCGCTTGCGGTTGCCAGCTTCGGCCTGACCGCGGTTGCCCAGGCGCTGTTTCCCGCTCTGGGCGACGCACCCGGCCGCTTCGGGCCTGCGCGTCCACCTTTCCAACGGGCTTTACGCCAATGCCGGTGTTCGACCGGCTGATCGGCAACTGGTCAACGCGGCTGCCCGCGCTGACCGATCGAAACAAGGACTCCATCCAATGACAGCGCAGTTTTCCGCCGCCGCATTCGAGCCCATCGCCGTGACCACTGCAATTCGGGAAGCCATCGACCATGCCGTCCGGCAGGTGCCGCCGGCCTGGCCGCTGGCCTCTTCGGTCGCGGTCAATCCGTTCCTTGGCCAGACGGCGAGACGCTTGCCGACGCCGCTGCGCGGCTCCGCAAGGTTGGCGGCGTGCCGGTGACCATGCCGCGCGACTGGTACCGCGAACGGATCGCCAATGGGTCCATCACCGAGGCCGATCTTGCCGCCGCGCTGGCTGCATCACGCCACCCGGCCAAGCCCGCCAACCTTGCTGAATTGCAGGCGGCGATTGCGCTTGATCGGCCCGCACCGGCGGCATTGGCCAACGTTGCCGAGCTTGCAGCCAAGGCCAGCGGCACCGACTGGCCGGGCATTGTGGCCGACCGCATGGGATCATGGCTGGCTGGCTATTTTCGACGAAGGTCAGGCGTTGTGGCCGGTGATCCGCGGCCACTCCGCATGGGCTGCCTGGCGGTCCAATGCGACCCATGACCTGACCCCCGAGATCATGGGGCTGCATGGCTTTGCCCGGATCGTGGCCGAGGCGCCGCAGGATCCGCTGGCCTTGATAGGCCGCGCGGTGAACACGCTGGACCTCGATGAAGCGGCGCTGGCCAGCTACTTTCACCAGCTGCTCCTTACGCTTGGCGGCTGGGCGCAATATGCGCGGTACAAGCTCTGGCAGGCGGAACTGCGGGGCGACACCGATATGACCCTGGCCGATCTGCTGGCCATCCGCTTGCTGTGGGAAGAATCGCTCTATCTCCAGCACCAGACTGCGATCACCCATCAATGGGCCGCCGTCCGCGCCGACCATGGAAGCGAAGCTCTGGCCGATGCCGACGATCTGGTTGACGAGATCCTCCAGGAAGCAACCGAGCGGGCATCGCAGCGCGAACTGGCCGAAAGCCTGGCGATGACCGGATCGCAACAACGCCAGGACCAACCGGCATTGCAGGCCGCATTTTGCATCGACGTGCGTTCGGAAGTGTACCGGCGTGCACTCGAAAGTGTCGATTCGGCCATCCAGACCATCGGCTTCGCAGGGTTCTTCGGAGTGGCGACCGAACATCGCGGCTTTGCTTCCGATACTGCCGAGCACCGCTTGCCGGTTCTGCTCAATCCCGCGCTTCAGTCTGTGTCTGGCGACGAGCGGCACGCAGCGCAGGACCAGACCACCCGCTTCGCCCTGCGCGCGAAGCGGGCCTGGGGCCGCTTCAAGCTTGCCGCCGTATCCTCGTTCGCGTTCGTGGAAGCGACCGGGCCGCTCTATGCCGTCAAGCTGCTGCGAGATGCGCTGGGGTTGCACGGAACAAAGGCTCCGAACGAGCCAATGCCGCGCCTTGTCCCGGACCTCACGCCTGACGCACGGATCAGCGCGGCCGAGACGATCCTCAAGGCGATGTCGCTAACCGCCCGCTTCGCACCGATCGTGCTGATCGCGGGACACGGTGCCAATGTAACCAACAACCCGCATGCGAGCGGTCTCAACTGCGGCGCCTGCGGGGGTTACTCAGGCGAAGTGAATGCCCGGCTTCTGGCCGGCTTGCTTAACGATCGCGCCGTGCGCGCCGGACTGGCCGAGCGCGGGATCCACATCCCGCAGGGCACGGCCTTTATCGCTGCCTTGCATGATACCACTACCGACCGCGTGACGCTTTACGACGGTGACCTTAGCGAGGCAGCACCGGCCGGCCTTAACCAGGTGCGCACCTGGCTGGACAACGCCAGCGCCCTGGCCCGCGCCGAGCGCGCGGCGCGCCTGCCGCATGCCGATGGCCAGGCTGATATCGCTCGCCGCGCCCGGGACTGGGCCGAAGTGCGCCCCGAATGGGGCCTGGCCGGTTGCAAGGCTTTCATCGCCGCGCCGCGCGCCCGCACCCACGGCTGCGCGCTGGATGGCAGAGCCTTCCTTCACGATTATGACTGGCGCAAGGATGCAACAAATGGCTTCGCCGTCCTCGAACTGATCCTGACCGCGCCAGTCGTCGTCGCCAGCTGGATCAGCCTGCAATACTACGGCTCGACTGTTGCGCCGGCGGCCTTTGGGGCAGGAAACAAGCTGCTGCACAACGTTGTTGGCGGGATCGGCGTCCTTGAAGGAAATGGCGGCAACATGCGCGCCGGCCTGGCATGGCAATCGGTTCACGATGGCGAGAAGCTGATGCACGAGCCATTGCGGCTATCGGTCTGCCTTGAAGCCCCCGTCGAAGCGGTCACGGCGGTCCTCGAAAAGCATCCGCAGGTGCGGGCGCTGTTCGACAACCGCTGGCTGCACCTGTTTGTCATCGCCGACAACGGACAGCTGGCAAAGCGTTATGCTGGCAATCTGAGCTGGCAGGACGAGCCGCATGGATCGGATTAGGGCGAGCAGCGACGGATCATCGCATCTTTCGGCTCCGTTCGCCGCGCGGGTAAGGACTTCTTAACTCCTGCCCGGTCACCCCGGGGCATGGCTATTGCAGGACGGATCGACCCTAACCCCGCCCCCGAGACCGCCCCTGGCGAGCGCGCCCAGCGCCGTAACCTGCGGCTGGAAGTGACGGGAGAACTCAACGGCTCCCAGGCCAATGTAACGGTGCACAATATCTCCGAAAGCGGCCTGCTGATGGAAACCGCACAGCCGCTGGCGGTAGGCGAATGGTTCAACCTGACCCTGCCCGAGGCGGGGACCGTTGAAGCCGAAGTGATCTGGGTCAGCGGTCAACTCCACGGTTGCCGCTTTAGCGCGCCGGTCAACCGCGCCACGCTGAGCGCCAGTCAGCTGCGCGGGGTCGTAGCGCCAGCTGCGCCCGAGCCAGAGAGGCCGGTTGCCCCCGCCCCGGCCGGCCCGACCCTGGGCCGGCGCCTGGCCGCAGCGCGCCACGCCCGCGGCATGACTCTGGGCCAGGTGGCAAGCACTTTGGGCGTGAGTCGCCCGACCGTCTGGGCCTGGGAGCAGGACCGCGCGCGCCCTGCCCCGCATCGTCTGGGCCTGCTGGCCGCCTGCCTGGGCGTGGAGGAAACCGCGCTGACCGGTACCGAGCCTAACAACCAGGTTACTCAATTGGTCGAAGAGGCGCGCGTGAAGATCGCGGCGGCAGCCGGAACCCTGCCAACCCGGGTGCGGATCCTGATCGAACTTTGACGGTTCCCGCGCGGGCCGAAGGTAGCAGGCATACCCAATCACGGTCACCCGCGAGAGACCGCTTATCAACAGCCTCAAACATGGTAAACAATATCTAACACACTGATTCGCTTATATATTTGTTAGCTTACAAGGCTAACAAGGTCAAGGCGGCAGGGTGCGAGAATTGGCTAACGGCGCAAGTCTGGCGAGGGGGCACCTTGGCCAACGGCGGCGCTCGAAACGGGGGCGACGAAAATGGGGGTACACTTCGTGCCGCGCGGCGATGGCGTGCTGTTGCGGCTATGGGCCGGGGTCAGCAGCGAGATCGCGCTGGCCTGCGATCGGCAAGGACAAATCACCGAACTGTGCGGGGCTTTGCCGGGCGATCCAATTGGGCGACCGTTGTGGGATCTGGCGGTGCCGCGCCAGCGCGAGCGATTGCGCCAGGCCTATGCCGCTGCACTTGCCCAAGACCGCCGCTCTGACTGGATCGAACTGGCCCTGCGCGGATCCAATGGTGCGCGCGAGTGGCATGAGCTGCGGATCGATCCGGTCACGTTCGGCCCGGACCACAGCCTAGGCGCTATCTGCGTACTGCGTTCGATCACCGAACGGCGGCGGCTGGAGCGCGAGGCCTTTGCCGCAGCGATGACCGACCCGCTGACCGGCTTTACCAACCGCACCGCATTTATGGCGATGCTGGCGCATCTGGCTGAGCAGGATGTGCCGGGTGCCCTGGCGCTGGTGGATCTTGACCGCTTCCGAGTCTTCAACCTGCGCTACGGCCATGCGGCGGGCGATCGGCTTCTGGTTAGCTTTGCCGGACTGCTGCGGCAGGTGACGCGGCCCGATCACATCCTTTCGCGCACCGATGGCGAGACCTTTGCTGTGATAATGCCGGGGGCAGATCTGTCTGAAGCGCGCACGACCGCGGGCGCAATTACCAGCGCCCTCGCGAATGTCGCCAGCGGCGCGCAGCGGGGCGAGCTGCCCTTCACCGCTTCGATCGGCTTGGCCCTGCTCGGCCCCGACAACGACGCCAGCCTGCGCTGTGCCGAGCTCGCCGTGACCGATGCCAAGGCGCGCGGCCGGGCGCGGATCGGCTTGTGCCCTTCCCGCTTGCGCTTGCCCTGGACCTGGCGGCAGACCCTGCGCGAACAGGCGACGGCGGCTTAGTGGTGCTTGCCCTTTTTGTGCTCGCGATAGGCGCCATAGCTATCCAGCACCGCCCGCATCTGAGCGATCGCCTTCTGCCGCGCCTCGGCATCGCGGATCGCCGCGAGCCGCCGCTTGAGGCTGGTGGCAAGGTCGGCATAGTCGTTCTGCCAGTCGCGGCCCAGAGCGGGGCGGAGGTCGGTGCGGCCAGTCTTCGTCCGCCGTGCCGGTTGGCCGGGCGGTAGTTCCCAGGTTTCGCCGATCTCTGGCACGATCAGTGATGGCGCCAGCGCCTGGCTTTCAGCCAGCCGCCGCAGCTCTTCAATTGCACCTTTCTCACCGTGATCGAGCAGCAGGCTGCCCGCAATCGGCCCGCGTTCGGCAATCCAGGCCAGCAATTCGGTCTGGTCGGCATGGGCGGAATAGCTGACAATCTCGCGCACCTGGGCCCGAACCTGCACGTCGCGGCCCGATATCCGCACCCGCTTGGCCCCTTCCAGGATTACCCGGCCGAGCGATCCTTCAGCCTGGAAGCCGACAAACAGGATCGTCGAATCGCGGCGCGGCAGGTTGTAGAACAGGTGGTGGCGGATCCGGCCCGCCTCGCACATGCCCGATGCGGCCATGATGATCGCGCCTGACATGGTGTTGAGCTTCATGGATTCCGCCACGTCATTAACATAGCGGATTGATGGGTGGCCGAAGACATCGCGCCCGCCGGTATCCTCCAGCTGGTCGACATATTTGCGGAAGGCGGTGGTTGCCTTGTTAGCCAGCGGACTATCGACGAAGACCATCGCATTGCCGATCCGCCCGGCGCTGGATAGCGTGGCGATATCGAGCAACAGCTCCTGGGTCCGCTCAAGCGCGAAGGACGGGATCACCAGGTTGCCGCCGCGCGCCCGGGCGGCAAGGATCTCCGCCTCCAGCAGTTGCCGCCGCTCGGCAATGCTGACCTTGGTGCGCGTGCGATCGCCATAGGTGCTTTCGCAGATCACGTGATCGAACCCGGCGGGCGCAGCGGGGTCTGGATGGAAGGCCTTGTTGTCTGGACCGATATCGCCCGAATAGAGCAGCCGGGTGCCCTCTGCCTCAACCTCGATCGAGGCCGACCCCAGGATATGGCCCGCGTTCCACAGCCGGCAGCGAAACCCGGGGGCGGGTTCGATCCATTCCCCCAGCTTCACCACCCGCGCCAACCGGGCGGCGGCAATGGCATCGGCTTCGGTATAGATCGGCTTGAACGGATCATCGCCCGCCCGGTCGCGGCGGCGATTGCGGCGTTCGGCTTCGTATTCCTGGATGCGGCCCGCATCGGCGAGCATGAACTGAAGCAGTTCGGCCGTTTCTTCGGTGCACCAGATCGGCCCTTTATAGCCAGCGGCGCTGAGCCGCGGCAGCTGGCCGCTGTGGTCGATATGGGCGTGGCTCAACACCACTGCATCCAGGCCGTGGACATCGAACGGCAGGGGTTCGTGGTTGAGCGCCTCGAGCGAGCGCGATCCCTGGAACAGCCCGCAATCGAGGAGGATGCGGGATTTGCCGCTTCGCAGCTCGTGGCACGAACCCGTGACCGTCTGGGCGGCGCCGTGAACGGTGAGCGAGAGAGTCATCTGGCGCTACAGGCTCCAGCTAGGCCGCGCGGCGAGCCGGGCGCGCCAGGCGGCGACGTTGGGCCGCCCCTCACCCGGATCGATCCGCAGCACCCGCGAAAAGTCGACCGCGACGCCGCAGGTGATGTCGGCAATCGAGAACCCGCTGGCGGCCAGATAATCGCGATCTGCCAGGTGGGCATCGAGCTTGTCCAGGAAGTGCAGCAGCCGCGCCTTGCCGCGTTCGGCCAGTTCGGGGATCTGGGCATAATTGACCGGACCAGGCAGCGCGCGGTCCTTCATCGCCGGGGCGGTGTTGCGCATGGCTTCGGCAATGGCCATCAGGCACTCACCCTCGGCCTTGGAGTTCCAGCTGGCGATCTCGGCCTTGTCGACTGGCGTGGTGCCAAGCAGCGGCGGGTCGGGCTTGAAAGCCTCAGCCCAGGCGGCGATCCCGGCGTTGTCGGTCAGCACGGTCCCATCTTCCAGCACCAGCGCCGGAACGGTCAGCCCCGGATTGACCGCACGGTAGGCTTGGGACTGGTGCTCACCCGCGGCCAGGTCGACGATCTTCGTCTCATGCGCGATGCCCTTTTCGGCGAGCAGGATCCGGGCCCGGCGCGGACTGGGGGCGCGGGGATAGTCATAGAGAATCGGCATCGGTCCCTCCTTTTCGGAAACACTAGCAGGGCCAAGATCAATTGCGATTGGCAACTGGTTGACGTTACGGAAACCTGCATTTCTGGCATTGTTATGTGATGTTATCATGTTACACAAAAGGCAGTCGCCCGGTGCGACTCGGCCCGCTCCAGATGGCAGGGCGCCCCGGGCGCCAAGAGGATGGAGAGGTGCTTATGACCTATGTCGATACCATCAATTCCAACCGCCGCCTGGGCACGCTGGCGATGGTCGGGGCAATTCATGTTGCCGCCGGTTATGCCCTGGTGACGGGGTTGGCCGCGACGATCATTCCCAAGATCGAACCGGAGATCAAAACGATCTTCCTGCCCGAGCCAGCGACGCCCAAACCGACTCCGACCGTCACCCCGCACGGCAGGCCGGACACGACCACGCTGGTAACGCCCCCGCCGCCCGACACGCGCAATCCCTTCGACCAGCCCGGGCCGATCGAACTTCCCCCGATCGGCACCGGCGACCGCGGCTTGGGAATCGATGAGGTCACCTTCCCCGGCCCCACCCCCTCGCCCGGCCCCACCTTCGCGACCAAGCCGGCGCGGCCCAAGGGCAATCCGGGCCTGTGGGTCACCACCAATGACTATCCGCAGAGCGCGATCCGGAGCGAGGCCGAAGGGGTCGTGAAGTTCCGACTGAGCGTCGGCACCAACGGCAAGGTCATCGGCTGCGAAGTGACCGGCTCCAGCGGTACCGAGGCGCTCGATCAGGCGGCCTGCGACAAGCTGATGCTGCGCGGCAAATTCGAACCTGCCAGCGACAGCACTGGCGCACTGGTGGCGGGCAGCTACACGGGCGCGGTACGCTGGCAGTTGCCTAGGGATTAGAAGTTTGTGCCGGGGGAGCCGGCCTCCCCCGGCTCGGCTTGTGCCACAATTGTATCGAGACAGCTTGACGCGTTGGGCCAGTCGACAGATGTTTGTCCCATTGCGCTGGAGCAAGCTTCCGGAATCCTACCCCCAATGCTGATTTCTAAGGAATACAGGGCGATGAACGCCGACCTCCACGCCGGGGGAAGTTATGGCCACAGTGGCCAGAAATGGGCCGAAGCGGTGACTGATTTGGTTGCGCGCTATAGGGCGACTTCGGTGTTGGACTATGGCTGTGGCCAAGGCACGCTAGCCAAGGCGGTCGATTTCCCGATTTGCGAATTCGATCCCGCCATCGTCGGCAAGGACCGCCCGCCGCTACCAGTTGATTTGGTAGTATGCACGGACGTGCTTGAGCATATTGAACCGGACTGTCTCGATGATGTCCTCGACCATCTTTACAGTCTGTCGCGACTGGCTTGCTTCGTGGTTGTTTCAACCCGCCCCGCTCGCAAGATATTGGCAGATGGTCGGAACGCGCACCTAATCATCGAGGATGACCATTTCTGGCGAAGGCGGATCGAAGAGCTGTTCGCGATTCGCGAATGGACTTCGCTCAACCAAGAGTTTGCGGCGCTGCTTGAGCCCTTGCGTGGACTGCCAGCAATAAAGGGCCGAACCCGCAGGGCCTGGCGCCGCCGCCTTAGCGCCCCTTGAACTGGGCGGGACGCTTCTCAAGGAAGGACTGGACACCTTCCTTGAAGTCATCGCTGGCAAACAGCGGCAGCAGTTGCAGGTAAACGTGCTGGACGTGGGTTTCGAATCCTTCTTCCAGCCCCATCCGCATCATCCGCTTGGACGCCAGCACGGCGAGCGGCGCATTGCCTGCGATTTCCTCGGCCATGGCGCGGGCCTTTGCGCCCAATTCCTCTGCCGGGACGACATGGTTGGCGAGGCCTTCGGCCAGGCAATCGGCCGCGCTCAGGGTCCGGCCGGTGAAGATGATCTCCGCCGCCTTGGCCCAGCCGAGCATGCGCGGCAGGAACCAGGTGCCGCCGCTTTCCGGCACGATCCCGCGCTTGACGAAGGCGGCAGCAAGCTTGGCATTGTCGGCCATGATGCGGATGTCGCAGCCGAGCGCCAGGTCCATTCCATAGCCCGCGGCCGAGCCGTTGAGCGCACAGATCACCGGCTTATCCATCGCGAAGAGGACTGTCGGCGGGGTATTGCGCAGGTCGATTGTGGCCGGGAACTTGCGGTTGGGCGAACCGATCCCCTCGCCCGAGGACGCCTCATTGAGGTCAAGCCCGGCGCAAAACGCCCGGCCCGTCCCGGTCAGGATAACCACCCTGACTGCGGGATCTTCGTTCACGGCCACCAGCGTCTTCGTCAGCTCATCCAACATAGCCGAGGAGATGGTGTTCATCCGCTCGGGCCGGTTGAGCGTGATGGTGGCGATGTGATCGGAGATCTCGCAGATCAGGGCGCTCATGTGGATCAGATCCGTTCGATAATGATCGCCGGGGCCATGCCGCCAGCGGCGCACATGGTGACCAGGCCATACCGGCCGCCCGAACGCTCCAGCTCATCCAGGGCGGTGCCGATCAGGATTGAGCCGGTAGCGCCGATCGGATGACCCAGCGCCATCGCGCCGCCGTTGATGTTGACCTTGGTCCGATCAAGATCGAGGTCGCGGATGAACTTTTCGGCGACGACCGAGAAGGCCTCGTTGATTTCCCAGACGTCGATGTCCTCAACCTTGAGACCGGCCTTTTCCAGCACCTTCTTGGCTGCCGGAACCGGGGCATTAAGCATCAGCGTGGGGCAATCGCCCTGGTTCGCATAGGCGACGATCCGGCCGCGCGGCTTCAGGCCATGCTTTTCGGCATATTTGGGCGAGGCGATCAGGATCGCAGCCGCGCCGTCGACCACGCCCGAGCTATTGCCGGCATGGTGGAAGTGCTCGATCTTGAGGTCCGGATAGCGGCGATTGATCTGCTTGCGGAAGGTCGTGCCGCCAATGTCGAAATCGGCCAGCTGCGCGAAGCTGGGCTTCAGCGCGGCAAGGCCTTCGGCGGTGGTTTCGGGGCGCGGGAATTCTTCGTGATCCAGCGCGACTGTGCCGTCCTCGTTATAGACGGTGATCAGCGAGTGATCGAACCGGCCTTCACGGATTGCGCGGGCGGCGCGTTCCTGGCTGACGAGCGCCAGCGCATCGAGCGCCTCGCGGCTGATCCCTTCCATCGAGGCAATCGCATCGCCGCACACGCCCTGGTGGCTCTGCGGGTGCAGCACGTCGAGCGCTTCGTTGCCCGAACCCATCAGGCGCGGCGGAATGCCGGCATTGGCCTGTTCGGCGGCGAAAGAAGCGGTGTAGCTCATCATCTCGGTCCCGCCGGCAATGACGCAGTCTTCCATGCCCGACATGATCGTCGCTGCGGCAAGGTTTACCGAAGTGATGCCGCCGCCGCAGAACCGGTCCAGCGTGGTGCCACTGGCCGAGATGTCATAGCCTGCCGCTAGCGCGGCCATGCGGCCCAGGTCACCGCCCTGCTTGCCGTTCTGGCTGGAGGTCGACCAGATGATGTCATCGACCGTGCTGGTGTCGATCCCGTTGCGGTCCTTGATCGCCTTGAGCACAGTGGCGGCAAGGTGCTGCGGGTGAAGGTGCGAGAGCGCACCCTTGCCCGGCTTGCCAACCCCGCGCGGGGTACGAACAGCGTCAATGATATAGGCTTCGGCCATGGTGGCTCCTCCTTGATATGAAATGCAGTTGCGGGGCAGGTTCAAACCTGCTTTGACACTGGTTTAACCGATCAATTAAATTGCGCAAGGGATAGAACGATGAACCCCGACCTGCTGCCCGTCATCGTTGGCGTCGGACAGATCAACGACCGGCCGGAAAACCCGCTGGATGGCCGCGATCCGGTGACGCTGATGGCCGATGCCCTGCGCGCGGCCGAGGCGGATGCGGGCGCCACCCTGCTGACCGATGCGGACTGGATCGGCGTTGTCGCACAGATCGCCTTTCCGGAGATAACCGATGCCAGCGGCCCGGTCGCCGAAGCACTGGGGGCCAGCCATGCCGAACTGGTCCAGTCAAAGGGCCCCAATGGCGACAGTCCGATCCTGCTGCTGAACGAGGCCGCCAACAAGATCGGCGCAGGCGAGATCAAGATCGCCCTGGTGACCGGGGCCGAGGCCCTGCGCACCGCTGGCGCGCGCAAGGCTGCGGTCCAGGGCGGCAAGAAGGTCGATGCGCTGCGTGACGCCACGCACCGGGTGAAGGTGGGCTATGCCCAGAGCCATGGGCTAGTCGTCCCGACCGACGTCTACCCGCTTTACGAGAACGCGCTGCGCGCTCACCTGGGCCAGACGCTGGCCGAAGGACAGGCTGAGAGCGGCGAAATCTGGAGCCGCTTTTCGGAGGTCGCCGCCAGCAATCCGGCGGCCTGGATCCGCAAGCCGGTCAGCGCCGCGGAGGTGATCACGCCGGGTGACAACAACCGCCCGATCGCCTTTCCCTATACCAAGTTCCAGGTCGCCAATGCGGCGGTCAATCAGGGCGCCGGGTTCATCGTGATGTCAGCCGGCGAAGCGCGGCGGCGCGGCATTGCCGAGGACAAGTGGATCTATGTCGGCAACGGCGCAGCGGCGCATGAATCGAACTCGTTCCTGGCGCGCGACGGCTATGTCCACAGTGCCGGGATGGAAGTTTCGATCCGCAAGACGATGGAGCTCAACCAGCTATCGGTTGCGGATCTCGACGCGGTCGAGCTCTATTCCTGCTTCCCCTGCGTGCCGAAGATGGCGCGGCGGGTGCTCGGTTGGCCGGTCGACAAGGCCGCGACCGTGTTCGGCGGGCTGACCTTTGGCGGCGGGCCGATCGGCAACTACATGAGCCACGCGGTCGCCTCCATGGTCGAGAAGCTGCGCGGCACCGGCGGTACGGGTCTGCTCTTCGCCAATGGCGGCTATGCCACCCACAACCACACCATCGCGGTCAGCACCGCGCCGATCCCGGCGGCCAGCTTCCCCCGCTCCTTCGATTTCCAGGCCGAAGCCGATGCCGCGCGCGGCCCGGTGCCGGAACTGGATCACGACTATACCGGCGCTGCGACGGTCGAGAGCTATACCGTGTTCTACGACCGTGAAGGGCAGCCGCGCTCTGGCGTGGTGGTGGCGCGCACGGGCGAAGGCAAACGCACCCTCGCCCATGTGCCGACCAATGATGTCGCGACCATCGCCCGCCTGCAGGGCGAAGGGGCAGAGCCCGTGGGGGCCAGCGGCACGATTACTGCCGGCGAACCCTTGCGGACCTGGAGTTTCGCTTAGCTCACCATCCCGGCGAGGCGGCCCTTGATGATCGCCTCGGCATCCTTGACGATTCGATTGACCAGCACTTCGCAGGTCGGGATATCGTGGATCAGGCCCTGGATCATGCCGGCTGACCAGATGCCGTGATTGGTATCGCCGGTCTGCAGTCCTTCCCGGCCGCGCACGCCTTTGACCAGATCGGCCACGGCGCTGAAGTCCTTGCCCTCGCGCTCGGCGGCGACGACCTGCTGGCTGATCTCGTTCTTCGCCACGCGCGCGGTGTTGCGGAAGGTGCGGAAGATCAGGTCGGTCGAGCGTTCATCGCCCGCTACCATCGCGTCCTTGAAGGCCTGGTGGATCGGTGCTTCGACCGTCGCGGTAAAGCGCGTGCCCATATTGATCCCGTCGGCACCCAGCGCGAGTGCGGCGGCGAGGCCGCGCCCATCGCCAAAGCCGCCTGAGGCCAGCATCGGGATCTTCACCTTGTCAGCAGCAGCGGGGATCAGGATCAGGCCGGGAATGTCATCTTCGCCCGGGTGACCGGCGCATTCGAATCCGTCGATCGAAATCACATCAACCCCGGCGCGTTCGGCCGAAAGGGCGTGGCGCACAGCGGTGCACTTGTGCAGGATCTTGATGCCGTGGGGCTTCATCATTTCCCACAGCTCGCGCACGGCGGGCGTACCGGCGGTCTCAACGATCTTCACCCCGCTATCAATGATCGCCTGGGTATAGGCCTTATAGTCTGGCGGGTTGATCGTGGGGAACACGGTCATGTTCACGCCGAACGGCTTGTCGGTCATGCCGCGGCAGCGCTCGATCTCGGCAGCGAGCGCTTCGGCGCTGGGCTGGGTCAGGCCGGTCAGAATGCCCAGGCCCCCGGCATTGGACACGGCGCTGGCCATTTCGGCCACCCCCACCCACTGCATGCCGCCCTGGACAATCGGATGCTCGATCTCGAGCAGTTCGGTGATGCGGGTCTTGATGGCCATCGGTATTCCTCCCTCAGTTCCGTTACATCTCAGTCTGTCAGATTCCGTCACCCCGGGCTTGACCCGGGGTCCCGCTGTTCTTGAAACAAGCGGGACCCCGGCTCAGGGCCGGGGTGACGAAGTTTACAAGTGCGATCACTCTCAATAACTTCTCGGCAGGCCGAGGACATGCTCGGCCAGATAGGACAGGATCAAGTTGGTGCTGATCGGCGCGACGGTATAGAGCCGCGCCTCGCGGAACTTGCGCTCGACATCGTATTCCTCGGCAAAGCCGAAGCCGCCGAAGGTCTGGACGCACATGTCGGCGGCGGCCCAGCTGGCCTCGCTCGCCAGCATCTTGGCCATGTTGGCCTCAGCCCCCGGATTGCCGCCGGCGTCGTAGACCTGGGCGGCATGGTGGACCATTAGTTCCGCCGCGCGCATTTGCGCATAGCAGCGCGCGATCGGGAACTGGACGCCCTGGTTCTGACCGATCGGGCGGCCAAAGACCTTGCGCTCCTTGGCATAGTCGCTGGCCTTGTTGATGAACCACTTGGCATCGCCAATGCACTCGGCCGCGATCAGGATCCGCTCGGCGTTCATGCCCGAGAGGATGTAGCGGAAGCCCTTGCCTTCCTCGCCAATCAGGCTGCTCGCCGGAATGCGCAGGTCATCGAAGAACACCTCGGTGGTCGAGTGGTTCATCATCGTGCGGATCGGCTTGATCATCATCCCGCTGCCGACAGCCTTGCGCATGTCGACCAGGAAGATCGACAGGCCCTCGGTCTTCTTCTCCACCTGCTCACGCGGGGTGGTGCGGGCGAGCAGCAACATCAGATCGGAATGCTCGGCCCGGCTGGTCCAGATCTTCTGGCCGTTGACGACGTACTCATCGCCATCGCGCACCGCGACAGTGCGCAAGGACAGCGTATCGGTGCCGCTGGTCGGCTCCGACACGCCGAAGGCCTGGAGCCGCAGCGAGCCATCGGCGATGCCGGGCAGATAGGCACGCTTCTGGTCCTCGCTGCCGTATTTCAGCAGCGTGTTCATGATGTACATCTGCGCGTGGGCGCTGGCCCCGTTGCAGCCAGCGGCCTGGATTTCTTCCATGATCACTGCGGCGGCATCGAGCTTGAGGCCCGATCCGCCGTAGTCACCCGGGATCAGCGCGGCGAGGAACCCGGCCTGGGTCAGCGCATCGACGAACTCACCCGGATAGTCGCGGGTGCGGTCCTTCTCGCGCCAGTATTCGCCCGGAAACTCGGCGCAGAGGGCCTGCACCGCGCGGCGGATTTCAGCCAGGTCTTCGGATTCGGGCATCAAGATTCCAGGTCAATCGTCAGGGGAGCAGAGCGCCGGATGGCGCCGCCGCGCCGCTCCCCGCAATGACGAAAAGTGCCAGCCGATCAGGCCGGAATCGCGTTGAAGGGCACGCCCTTGTCGGGGCGGTGGTCCTGCGGCAGGCCCAGCACCTTTTCGGCGATGGTGTTGAGCAGGACTTCGTCCGAACCCCCGGCAATGCGCCCCGTGGGCGCATTGAGCCAGCTGGTACCCCAGTCTTCCTTCACATAGGCGTGGGGATCGAAATCGAAGGCCTGGTTGCCCTGCAGGTCGAGCGCCATTTCCGAAAGTTTTTGCCGGCTGCGCACCGCGACCAGTTTCTGCAGGGACCCTTCCGGCCCCGGCTGCATCCCGGCCTGCATCATTGCAAAGGCGCGCTTGGTGATGCTGTCCAGCCCGGCGCGCATCGCATGGTTCCGGGCAATGGCCGAGCGAATGCGGCCATCCTTGATTGCCGGCTTGCCGTTGATCGTCAGTTCCTTGGTTGTATCGACAAACAGATCGAGATGCGGGCCGAACCCGGCGCTGTCGGTGGCTATGTAGCGTTCGATCATCAGCGTGTGCAGCGCAACGCCGAAGCCGCCGCCAACCTCGCCCATGCGCTGGCTGTCTTCCAGACGCACGGCATCGAAGAACACCTCGTTCACGTGGCTGTCGCCGCCGGCCAGCTTGATCGGGCGGACTTCGACGCCCTCGGCCTTCATATCGACCCAGAAATAGGTCAGGCCCTTGTGCTTTTCGACGGTCGGGTCGGTGCGGACCACGATCACGCCGTAGTCGCAGTACTGCGCCCAGGAGGTCCAGACCTTCTGCCCGGTCATCCGCCAGCCGTTGCCATCGGGCTCGGCCTTGGTGCGCAGCGCAGCCAGGTCAGACCCGCCCGAAGGTTCGGAGAACAGCTGGCACCAGATTTCCTCACCGCGCAGCGCCTTGATCACGCGCTCCTTCACCCAGGCGCGGTCCTGGCCATAGTGGATCAGGATCGGAATCGGCATGCCCAGCGAAATGCCGAAATAGACGTTCGGCATGCCGAACTGCATTTCCTCGGCATCGAAAGCGATCTTGTGCATGTTCGACAGGCCCTGCCCGCCGATCTCGGTCTTCCAGTTGATCCCGGCGTAACCGGCATCATACTTTTCGGCCATGTACTGGCGGCCCAGCGCCAGGTCTTCCTCAACCGAGAGGTTAAGCTTGCCCCGCGCCGCGCGGGAATACTTCGGGGCTACGCTTTCCAGCCAGGCGCGGGCCTGGGCGCGGTAGGTTTCGATCTCGCTCATGCGGCTTCTCCCGTCAGCGTTTCGACCAGCAGGTCTTCCCAGAACAGCAGGTTGCCCTGCTCGATTGCCAGGCTGCGGGCCCGGCGCATGTGGAGGTGGAGGCCCTGTTCCCAGGTCACCCCGATCCCGCCGTGGATCTGCACGCAGTCGCGCGCGCAGGTGTCATAGGCTTCGGTTGCGGTCAGTCGGGCATCGGCCGCGGCCAGCAGGAAGCCATCGGTGCCGGCGCTGGCTGCGGCGTGGATGCAGTTGGCGCGGGCGATCTCGACCAGGCCGTACATCTCCGCAATGCGGTGCTTGACCGACTGGAACGCGCCGATCAGCTGGCCAAAGGCCTTGCGGGTGACGGCATAGTCACGCGCGATGTGCAGCAATGCCTCGGCCCCACCGACCTGCTCGTGCGCGGTGACCACGGCCATCCGGGCGAGCACTTCGCGGGCCAGCGCGGTGGCCGCCGCGCCTTCGGCCAGGACGGTCGCCGGGGTGCCGGCAAAGGTGAGGTCGGCATAGAGCCGGCTGTTGTCAAAGCTCGAAACCGCCTTGCGCTCGGCCCCGGCGAGTTCGGCCAGCGCTAGGACCGGGCCGTTGGCACCGCTGGCCCAGACCAGCGCCAGCTCGGCCTTGAGCCCGCCCGGCACGGCCGGCTTGCTGCCGGTCAGCTTGCCGTCGGCAAACCTGGTGGCCGGCGCTGCGGGGAGGATGTCGGTCCCTTCGGCAAAAGCCACCGCACCGCGCGCTTCGCCAGCGGCGATTTGCGGCAGATACTTGGCCGCAGCATCCGCATTGCCTGCGGCGACCAGCGCGTGGGTCACGCCGAAACCCGGCGTCAGGAACGGCGCACCGGCCGTAGCCGCGCCGCTCGCCTGGGCAACCAGGCCCAGTTCGACCAGCCCGAGGCCCAGCCCGCCATGCTCTTCCGGCACGGCCAGCGCGGTCCAGCCTTGCTCGACCGCCGTATCCCAGAACGGGGCGTCATGTTCGCCGACCTGTTCGAGCAGCTTGAGCAGGCGATCCTTGCTCGCCCGGGCATCGAGCACGCGCCGCGATTCGGTCGCGATCGCTTGCTGCCCTTCATCATAAAGGATTGACATATCTGGCTTTCCTGTCCCTTTCGGTGCCATCGCCTGCCGCCGGGGTGAACCCGGGCAGCGGCGATTTAATCGCTTGATTAAACTGCCCGCGCGCTGCCCGCAAGCCGTTGCCGAAGCGGATCGGCGCGTGTTAGCCTTTGTCCCGTAACGCACGAGGAGAGGCCGATGCGCGTCCAGCAGCCGAACGGGATCCACCACATCGCGATCATGAGCGCGGACATGAAGGCGCAGCTTACTTTCTTCACCCAGGTGATGGGCTTTCCGCTGAAGGGCCTGTTCGAGATGCACGGCGTGCCCGGCGGCAAGCATGCCTTCCTGGAAATGGGGCCGGAGAGCTACTTCTCAGTCGTCGAACTGGCCGGGATTGACGAGATCCCCAGCACGATCGGCATTACCCATGCCGGGACCGGCGCGGGTAAATGCGCCAAGGGGACGATGCAGCACATCGCCTTCCGCGTCCCCGATCCCGAGGGCCTGATCGCCATGCGCGACCGGATCCGCAGCCACGGCATTCCCGCGATCGGCCCGATTGGCCACGGCTTTTGCCGCTCGATCTACTTCGCCGGGCCGGAAGGGCTGACGCTGGAAGTATCCTGCCAAGTGGCCGAGCTTGATGCGGCACATTGGGTCGATCCCAGAATGTTGGCCGAATGCGGCATCTCCGGCGAGGAGGCCGAGGCCATGCTCAACCCGCCGCCGTGCACTGTGCAGAGCCCGGTGTCTCAGCCCGCCTTCAATCCGTCGGTCCCCAACCTGGCCTATCCGCCCGAAGCGCTTAAGCACATCCTGGCGACACCGGATGAGGCGATTACGAAGCAAGGCAGTTATGACGAGCCGCCGGTCCCCGCGTAGCGTCTGAAAACGGTTCACCGCACCCTCGCCCCAAACCCCCGCGTACGCTATTGACCTGCCACGCCCATTCCTCTGGCAGCGCGGTTGGGGGCGCAGTTGCGCATGGAAGGACTGATCTAATGCGGCTCAATTCAAACAAGCCGGCGGCGTTTGCCTTGCTCGGCATGCTCGCCATTCCGATGTCGGCCGGCCTTTCGGCCCAGGTCAACAACGATCCGAATATCGTCGTCACCGGCGAACCGCTGCCCGATATGAGCGCAATGACGCCCGGGCCTGAGCTGAAGGGCGTAATCACGTCTCGCAAGGGTGACCGGCTGAAGATCACCGCCGCCGATGGCACCAGCACGGTGGTGGCGGTCAACGAGACGACCAAGATCAAGGCCAGCAGCGGCCTGTTTGGCAGCAAGGGTGCCAAGCCCACCACGGCATCGCTGCTCAATGGCCTGCCGGTGACCGTCAAGACCATGCAGGCTGGCCAGGTGCTGCTGGCCAGCCAGGTCAGCTTCAAGAACAACGATTTCAAGACCGCGATGATGATCCGCAATGGTACCGAGCAGCAGTTTGCCGAGCAGACCGCCGCCACCCAGGCGCTGCGCGGACGCATGGCCGATATTGACAATTACAACATCAAGGGCACGACCAACGTGTTCTTCGATACCGGCAAGTGGCAGCTTTCGCCGCAGGCCAAGATGGAGCTGTGCAACGCTGCCCAGCAGGCCGAAGCGACCAACAACGCTCTGCTGCTGGTGGTCGGGTACACCGACTCGGTCGGCAGCGAGGAATACAACCAGACCCTTAGCGAAAAGCGGGCGAGCAGCGTGATCAACTACCTGCAGCAGGCCTGCCGCTGGAAGCCCTATCGCGTGCTGACCCCGACCGGCATGGCCGAGGCTGATCCGCTGGCGGACAACACGACTGAAGAGGGCAAGGCACAGAACCGCCGCGTTGCGGTTAATATCCTTGTCAGCAAGAGCGTCGACGGGCTCGAATAGGACGCTGCGGGGGTGGGCAATGCTCACCCCTTGCCTTTAACGGCCACGCCCCCTAGCGGCTCCCCGAGCAGCCGCTAGGAGTCGAACCATGGTCCCCCGCTACGCCCGCCCCGCAATGGTCGCGATCTGGGAGCCGGAAGCCCGCTTCCGCATCTGGTTCGAGATTGAGGCCCACGCCACACAGAAGCTGGGTGACCTGGGCGTCGTGCCGCCGAGCGGGGCCAAGGCGCTGTGGGACTGGTGGGCGACCAATCCGGCAATCGACGTTGCCGCGATCGATGCGATCGAGGCCGTTACCAAGCACGACGTGATCGCCTTCCTTGACTGGGTGGCCCAGCAGGTCGGCCCCGAAGCACGCTTCATGCACCAGGGCATGACCAGTTCTGATGTGCTCGACACCACCCTGGCGGTCCAGCTGGCCCGAGCGAGTGACATCTTGCTGGCCGATCTCGACGAGCTACTCGCCGCAATCAAGCGCCGCGCCCTTGAGCACAAATACACCCCGACTATCGGCCGCAGCCACGGCATCCATGCCGAGCCAACCACTTTCGGCAAGAAGCTGGCCGAAGCTTATGCTGAGTTCAGCCGCTGCAAGACCCGCCTGCTGGCTGCCCGCGCCGAAGTGGCAACCTGTGCGATTTCCGGCGCGGTCGGTACCTTCGCCAACATTGACCCCTCGGTTGAGGAATATGTTGCCGAGCAGCTCGGCCTTGCGGTCGAACCAGTTTCAACCCAGGTCATCCCGCGCGATCGCCACGCCATGTTCTTTGCGACGCTGGGCGTGATTGCCAGCTCGATCGAACGCCTCGCGGTCGAGATCCGCCATCTTCAGCGCACCGAAGTGCTTGAGGCCGAGGAGTACTTCTCCCCAGGGCAAAAGGGCTCGTCGGCCATGCCGCACAAGCGCAACCCGGTGCTGACCGAAAACCTGACGGGCCTGGCCCGCATGGTCCGCTCGGCCGTCACCCCGGCGCTAGAGAACGTGGCACTGTGGCATGAGCGCGACATTTCGCACTCCTCGGTCGAACGCTTCATCGGACCCGATGCAACCATCACGCTTGACTTTGCCCTCGCCCGTCTGACCTCGGTGGTCGACAAGCTGCTCGTCTATCCGGAGCGGATGCAGAAGAACCTCGATAAGATGGGCGGGCTGGTCCACTCGCAGCGCGTCCTGCTGGCGCTTACCCAGGCCGGGCTTGAGCGCGATGCCGCTTACCGCCTGGTCCAGCGCAATGCGATGAAGGTGTGGGAAAGCGATGGGCAGCTTAGCCTGCTCGAACTGCTGAAGGCCGATCCGGAAGTGGCGGCCGTGATGAGCGCGGGCGAGCTCGAGGAAAAGTTCAACCTCGATTACCACTTCAAGGCGATCGACACGATCTTCAGCCGGGTCTTCGGGGAGTAACTTGCCCTGCCCCGTCATCCCGCCTAGCATCGCACGGCACGTTGCTGACGGCTACGGAGAGATGGGCCAATGCAGATAATCCGCACGGTAATCTGGGTACTGGTACTGGTAGCGCTGGGGCTGTTCACGCTCAACAACTGGCAACCGGTTGAAGTGAAGCTGTGGGAGGGCATCATCCTCGAAACCAAGCTGCCGGCTTTGGTGATCGTCTCGTTCCTGATGGGCTTTCTGCCGATGTGGCTGCTGCACAAGGGTGTGCGCTGGCGGCTCAACCGGCGGATCGGGCTAATGGAAAACACCGTCAAAGCCAGCTCGATGGGCAACCCCGCTCCGATTGCAACCTCAACCCAGCTTGAAGCCGAAGCCCGCAAGGATGTGCTCTGAACCATGTCGAACCCGATCTACCTCGCGCTCGACGTTCCCAGGCTTGATGCTGCCGAAGCCCTCGCCCGCAAAGTAAAGAGCCACGTCGGGGGGCTGAAACTCGGCCTCGAGTTTTTTTGCGCCCATGGCCATCACGGGGTGCATGAGATCGCCAAGATCGGGCTGCCGATCTTCCTCGATCTCAAACTGCATGACATTCCCAACACCGTTGCCGCAGCGATGCAGGCGATCCACGTGCTGGAACCGGCGATTGTCACGATCCATGCCAGCGGCGGGCGCGCGATGATGGAAGATGCCAAGGCAGCGGCGGGCGAACACACCAAGGTGGTCGCGGTCACGATGCTGACCAGCCTTGACGAGAGTGACCTCGCGGCCACCGGCGTCGGCGGTTCGGCGCATGACCAGGTACTGCGCCTGGCGGACCTGGCCCATTCTGCCGGGCTCGACGGGATCGTCTGCTCTGGCCAGGAAGTCGGGGCGGTTCACCGGCAGTGGAAGGATGGCTTCTTCGTCGTCCCCGGCCTGCGCCCGGCCGGCGGCGTGCTGGGGGACCAGAAGCGTGCCGTTACCCCGCGCGAGGCCCGCGATGCCGGGGCTTCGGTGCTCGTCATCGGCCGCCCGATCAGCCGCGCGGAGGATCCGGTTGCCGCTGCGCGGGCGATTGAGGCAACCCTTTAGGCCTTTCTCTGGTTCAGCCGAGCGAAAGCTCGCCGCGCGCAATGCCGCGGAACAAGGAGAAGACCATGAAAATGCTTCGTTTCGCTCTTGCCCCGCTGGCCCTGGCCTGCGCCCTGCCTGCTGCCGCGCAAGTGGCCGCGCCGGTGCCCGCAATTGCCCCGGCCTCAACCCTGCTCTCGGTCAATGCCGAGGCGCGTTCGTTCCGCAAGCCCGACCTCGCGGTGTTCAGCGCCGGGGTAACCAGCCAGGGCAAGACTGCTGCGGAGGCGCTGGCAGCCAATTCGGCCGACATGAACCGCGTGCTTGCCGCACTCAATAAGGCGGGCATTGCCGATCGCGATATCCAGACCAGCAACCTCAGCCTTAACCCGCTTTATGCGCCGCAGGTCGTTGGGCCGGATGGGCGGGTCGAAAATCCTGAGCCGAAAATCATCGGCTACCAGGTTAACAACCAGGTCTCGGTGAAGCAGCGCAAGCTGGCCGATTTCGGCAAGGTGCTCGATACCCTGGTCAGCGCCGGCGCTAACCAGGTCAATGGCCCCAGCTTCGAACTCGACGATAGCGAGACCGCGCTGGACGAAGCCCGCACAGCTGCCATGGCCAAGGCCCGTCAGCGCGCCGAGCTCTATGCCAAGGCCGCCGGCCTCAAGGTCAAGCGGATCGTCTCGATCATCGAGAGCAGTGGCTATGTCCCGCCGATGCCGGTCATGTACGCCAAGGCGATGGCCGAAGTTGCGCCGACGCCGGTCGCGCCGGGTGAAGTCAGCCTGACCGCAAGCGTCGCGGTGCAGTTCGAACTGGCGCAGTAAAGGTCCAAGCGTTAGGGGGCGGCAATGCCCGCCCCCCGGATCAAGCTCTGCGGATTGACCGACGGCACTGCGCTTGACGCGGCGATTGCCGCGCGCGCTGACTATGCGGGCTTCAACTTCTTTCCGTCCTCCCCTCGCTTTTTGGCACCAGCCCTGGCAGCCGAACTCGGCGCGCGGGCTGCGGGGCGGATTGGCCGGGTCGGCGTGTTCGTCGATGCCGCCGATGCCGCCATCGCCGAAGCGGTTGCGGCCGCCCAGCTTGATGCGATCCAGCTCCACGGCAGCGAAACGCCGCAACGCGCCGCCGAAATCCGCAACCGCTTCGGCCTGCCCGTCTGGCGCGTGATCGGTGTCGCCAAAGGTGAGGACGTAGCCAAGGCCGCCGCCTATGCCGGCGCCGCAGACTTCATCCTATTTGACGCCAAGACGCCAAAAGGCACCTTGCCCGGCGGGATGGGCCTGGCCTTTGACTGGAAACTGTTGGCGGGCCTGAAGATCGCGCTTCCCTGGGGCCTGGCCGGTGGCCTCAACCCCGCCAACGTAGCCGAGGCGGTGCGGCTAACCGGAGCCCCGCTGGTCGATGCCGCATCGGGCATCGAAAGTGCCCTGGGCGTCAAGGACCCGGCGCTGATTGCCGCCTTTTGCGGAGCGGCGCGGGCCTGACACCAAAAAGGGGCGGCCCGTCGCCGGACCGCCCCTTCGCTCGGTGGACTGAAAAGTGCTTAAAACTTGATGCCCAGGCCAACCGTCACGGCGTCACTGTCGCTGAAGCCGTTGCCGGTGAAGAAGTGGCGATAGCCAACCTTGCCATAGAGGTTGTTGCCAAAGCCTTGCTCAAAGCCGACGCCGGCGTGCATCGAACCTTCGCACAGGTCGCACGGCTCGGTGGTATAGCCGCCATCGACGAACAGCTTGCCCTTTTCCGAGACCTTGGCGCCAAGGCGACCGGTCACACCGAAGGCGACCTTGGTGCCCGAAGTGCCGATCTTGTCACCCGAGACTTCGAGGCCAGCAAAGGCCTTCTCGCCCAGGTCGAAATCATAGCCGGCGGCCATGCCCCAGAAGTCCTGACTGTCACCGTCGCTCCAGATTACGCCGCCGCGGGCTTCAACGCGGGCCTCGTTGGCGAGCGCGGGCGAGGAAACGGCCACAGTGACGGCCAGGGCGATGAGAATCTTGCGCATTGTCTGTACTCCTTGAATTGGTCCCTGGGTCGCAGGGAACGGGCGGGACTAGGCAGCGCCACCTTGCACCGGCGTGAACAGGCCGTTCAGAAAATACAATGACTTGTTCACCTGTGGCAATTGAGCAACATTTTGTTTCGTTCATCTTGCAGAAAGTTTCGGATAGTCCGACGGTTAAACCGGGCCTAGCGGACCGCTGGACAGCGCCCGCAATCCCTGCCAAGCGCCCCGCATGAACACGGCCAATTCCTTCCGCAACCAGCCCGACGAGCGCGGCCATTTCGGCCAGTTTGGCGGGCGCTATGTCGCCGAAACGCTGATGCCGCTGGTGCTGGACCTGGAGCGAGAATATCGCGCCGCCAAGGCCGATCCGGCGTTCCATGCCGAATTCGACGACCTGCTTGAGCACTATGTCGGGCGGCCCAGCCCGCTCTATTTCGCGCCGCGTTTGACTGAAGAACTGGGCGGCGCGCAGGTCTGGTTCAAGCGCGATGAGCTGAACCACACCGGCGCGCACAAGATCAACAACTGCATCGGCCAGATTCTGCTGGCGATCCGCATGGGCAAGACCCGGATCATTGCCGAAACCGGCGCGGGCCAGCACGGTGTTGCCACTGCCACGGTCTGCGCGCGCTTCGGCCTGCCCTGCGTGGTCTACATGGGCGCGACCGACGTGGCGCGCCAGGCGCCCAACGTGTTCCGGATGAAGCTGCTCGGCGCGGAAGTCGTCCCGGTCACCTCGGGCGCGGCGACGCTCAAGGACGCCATGAACGAGGCGCTGCGCGACTGGGTCGCGAACGTCCATGACACCTTCTACATCATCGGCACCGCCGCCGGCCCGCACCCCTATCCGGAACTGGTCCGCGATTTCCAGAGCGTGATCGGCAACGAGGCCCGCGCCCAGATGCTGCATCGCACCGGCCGCCTGCCCGACGTACTGGTCGCCGCGATCGGCGGAGGCAGCAATGCCATCGGCCTGTTCCATCCCTTCCTGGATGATCCGGAGGTCAAGATGCTCGGCGTCGAAGCGGCGGGTCACGGGCTCGACAAGGAGCACGCGGCATCGCTGGCTGGCGGGCGCCCCGGCATCCTCCACGGCAACAAGACCTACCTGCTGCAGGACGAGGACGGCCAGATTACCGAAGGCCACTCGATCAGCGCCGGCCTCGACTATCCCGGCATCGGGCCGGAGCATTCCTGGCTCAAGGAGATCGGCCGGGTCGACTATACCAGCGTGACCGATACCGAGGCGCTCGAAGGCTTCCAACTGCTCTGCCGCACCGAAGGCATCATTCCCGCGCTGGAACCGAGCCACGCCATCGCCGCCGTCACCAAGCTCGCTCCGACGATGAACAAAGACCAGATCATTCTCGTCAACCTCTGCGGCCGCGGCGACAAGGACATTTTCTCGGTCGCGGAGTACCTGGGCGTGAAACTGTGACCTTGCGGCTCCAAATTGCCGGAGCGATCCTGCTCGCGTCCGCCGGCGTGTTTGCCGCGCTTTACGCCGTCTCTGGCATGCCCGGATTGAACGACTCCTTTCTAGGTTGGGCCTTGCCAGTCAGTCTGGCCGGAGGCGTAGTGGTCGCCCTATTGCTCAGCCGAACTGCGACACGACGCCATGACTGATCGCCTCTCCGCCGCTTTTGCCAAGGGCCGCCCGGCCCTCGTCACCTTCGTCACCGGGGGTGATCCTACTCCGGCCGCCACGCCCGCAATCCTTGATGCGCTGGTGGCCGGCGGGGCGGATGTGATCGAGCTGGGCATGCCCTTTACCGATCCGATGGCCGATGGCCCGGCAATCCAGAAGGCCAACCTGCGCAGCCTGGGCGCGGGAACGCGCACCGCCGATATCCTGAAGATCGCAGCCGATTTCCGCGCGCGGCATCCAGACGTGCCGCTGGTGCTGATGGGCTATGCCAACCCGATGACGATCCGCGGCGCGGACTGGTTTGCCGATGCCAGCGCCAAGGCAGGGATCGATGGGGTGATCTGCGTCGACATTCCGCCCGAGGAAGACCCGGAGCTTGGCCCGGCGCTGCGCGCGAAGGGCATTTCGCTGATCCGCCTGGCCACCCCCACCACCGATGCGGCGCGCCTGCCGGCGGTGCTGGAGGGTTCGTCAGGCTTCCTCTATTACGTCTCGGTCGCCGGGATTACCGGCATGCAGCAGGCCGCAGTCGGCGGGGTTGCTGAGGCCGTGGCCAGGATCAAGGCCGCTTCCGACATTCCGGTTGCCGTCGGCTTTGGCGTGCGCACCCCTGAACAGGCCGCCGCCTTTGCCAAGGTGGCCGACGGCGTGGTGGTCGGTTCGGCGCTGGTTGACCTGGTTGGTGAGCATGGCGCAAATGCCGCCGGGCCTGTGCAGGAACTAACAGCGGCATTGGCGGCAGCGGTCCATTCGGCTAGGACCACCGCATGAGCTGGATTGATCGTGTTCGCAAAGCGCTGCCCTTTCAGGACAAGCGCGACACTCCGGACAACCTCTGGATCAAGTGCCCTTCGTGCAGCGAAATGCTGTTCACCAAGGAATATGAGGAGAACCTCAACGTCTGCCCGCGCTGTGACCACCACGGCCGCATCGGTGCCGACGCGCGGTTTGCCCAGCTGCTCGATCCGGCCTTCACCATCCTGCCTTCGCCCAAGGTCAAGGAAGACCCGCTGAAGTTCAAGGATTCGAAGAAGTATCCCGACCGCCTGAAGGCTGCCCGCGCCGCCAACCCGCATCCCGACGCACTGACCAATGCGCTTGGCACGATTGGCGGCAAGAAGGTGGTGCTCGGCGTGCAGGACTTTGCCTTCATGGGCGGATCAATGGGCATGGCCGTGGGTGCGGCTTTCGTCGCCGGGGCGGACAAGGCGCTCAAGGAAAAGTGCGCTTACGTCATCTGCACTGCTGCGGGCGGCGCACGGATGCAGGAAGGCATCCTAAGCCTGATGCAGATGCCCAAGACGACCGTGGCCGTGCGCCGCCTCAATGCCGCGGGCCTGCCCTATATCGTCGTGCTGACCGACCCGACCACCGGCGGCGTTACTGCGAGCTACGCCATGCTCGGCGATGTCCAGATTGCCGAGCCGGGCTGCCTGATCGGTTTTGCCGGCCAGCGTGTGATCCAGGATACCATCCGCGAAAAGCTGCCCGAAGGCTTCCAGCGCGCCGAATACCTGCACGAGCACGGCATGGTCGACATGGTGGTCCACCGCCGCGACCTGAAGGAGCAGCTCGCGCTGCTGCTTGATTACCTGGGGTCCAGCAAGGCAGCCTGACCCCGGTGCGCGATTTCGCCACGTCAGACAGTCCCCGCGTGCAGGCGCAGCTCGATCGGCTGGGCGCGCTGTCCGTGCCGGACGGACGATTCGGGCTGGAAACGATCCGTGCACTGCTGGCCCGGCTGGACGATCCGCACCTCCGTCTTCCGCCGGTGTTCCATGTCGCCGGGACCAACGGCAAGGGCAGCACCTGCGCTTTCCTGCGGGCCATGCTGGAGGCCGAGGGCTACAAGGTCCACGCCACGATCAGCCCGCACCTGGTCCGTT
Organism: Novosphingobium ginsenosidimutans; assembly: GCF_007954425.1. NCBI lineage: Bacteria > Pseudomonadati > Pseudomonadota > Alphaproteobacteria > Sphingomonadales > Sphingomonadaceae > Novosphingobium > Novosphingobium ginsenosidimutans. The sequence goes on from NZ_CP042345.1 coordinate 27,686, forward strand.
ATAACGAGCGCATTCGCCTGGCGGGCCAGTTGATTGACGATGACCGGCTGGCTGATCTGCTGGCCGAGGTGCTGGACCTTGGCGATGACCTGAACCCCAGCTTTTTCGAAGTGACCATCGCCGCCGCCTTTGCCGAATTTGCCCGCGTGCCGGCCGACGTCTGCGTGGTGGAGGTTGGCCTTGGCGGCCGCTTCGATGCGACCAATGCGCTGGAACAGCCCGCCGTCTGCGGGATCGCCGCGCTGGGGCTGGATCACGAACGCTTCCTGCTGGCGCCCGAGGAGGACGTGCCGACCGTGCCGCTGGAGCGGATCGCCTTCGAGAAGGCCGGCATCGCCAAGCCCGGGGTGCAGCTGGTAACGCAGCAGTACGACCTCGGCATGACCAAGGCCGTGCTCGACCAGGCGATGCGCGCCGGGGCCCGCCCGGCGCTGCGCGGGCTGGACTGGTTTGCCGAGGTTGGTACCGAGATTGCCTATCGCGACAAGCATGGCGAACTGATCCTGCCGCTCCCCGCCCTCACCGGCCCGCACCAGGCCGACAACGCCGCGCTGGCCGTGGCGATGATCCGCCACCAGAACGCGCTGGCGGTTTCAGAAGCAGCCATTCGCACCGGACTGGCCTCAGCCAGGTGGCCCGCCCGTTTGCAGCGTCTGAGCGTTGGCCCGCTGGTCGGCAACCGCGAAGTCTGGCTCGATGGCGGGCACAATCCATCGGCCGGGGCGGCGCTGGCGCAGCATTTTCAGGGCCAGCGTTTCCACCTGATCATCGGCATGCTGGCGAACAAGGACCCGGCAGCGCTGACTGGCCCGCTGGCCGCCAATGCTGCCTCGATTGCAGCCGTGCCAGTGCCGACGCACGAATGGCACCCGGCGGAAGCCTTCGGCCCGAATGCGGTCGCCTTTCCGGATGTGCCGAGCGCGCTCGCCGCTGTGCCGCAGGATGGCCTGCCGGTGCTGATTGCGGGTTCGCTCTACCTCGCCGGCGAAGTCCTGCGCCTCAACGGCGAGCTGCCTGACTAGGCCTTGGCAGGTGCTTCCGGCCCGTCATCCTCGGTACTGGGCTGGCGGATCGACTGGACCAGGTAGCCCTTGCGCCACATCAGCCACAGCAGAAGCATGCCGGGGATCGCGGCGACGATCGTGAAGCCCCAGAACCAGGTCCAGCCGAGCCTTTCCGCAATCACCCCTGCGGGCGAGGCCAGCCAGGTTCGTCCGAAGGCTGCGAACGAGGACAGCAGCGCGAACTGCGTCGCCGTGTAGGCGAGGCTGGAGAGGCCGGAGAGATAGGTCGCGAAGACCGTGAGGCCGATCCCGCTGGTCACGTTCTCGGTCCCGATCGCGGCGACCAGCATCCAGTAATTGTTGCCGCTGACCGACAGGATCATGAACATCACGTTCGAGAACATCATCAGCAGGCCAGAGATCAGCAGCGCCCGGCCCATCCCCAGCCAGAGGATGAACGGTGCGCCCAGCGCCGAACCCAGGATCAGCGCGCCAAAGCCCCACAGCTTGTTGGCGGAAACATAGTCCAGATCGGCAAAGCCCAGATCGACGATCATCGGCGCCAGCATGGTCTGGCCCATGGCATCGCCAACCTTGTAGATCAGCACGAAGCCAAGCACGAGGAAGGCCCCGTGGCGGCCAAGGAATTCGCGGAACGGATTGACCACGGTTTCCAGCAGCCACTGCCCAGCACTGATGCTCTGGGCCTGGGCGAACCGGTCAACGTATTTGCCAGGCCCCGCCAGCAGCGAGCCGATGATCGCGGGAATGATCGCAAAGGCCGTCAGCCCGTAACCCAGCGCCCAGCCGAGCCCCAGGCCTTCGTTAGAGGCGAGATAGACCGTCCCGGCGCCGGCGATCAGGTTGCCGGTGCGATAACCGAACTGGTTGGTGGCCGTACCGTGGGCGAACTCGTCCTCTTCCAGGATCTCGATGCGGTAGGCGTCGATCACGATGTCCTGCGTGGCCGAAAGGAAGGCGGTGGCAATCGCCCAGAAGATGAACGGCCCAAGGTGGCCGGGCTGCGGATCGCTGGCGCCCAATTGCCAAATCGAAACGAACAGCAGCCCCTGGACCAGGTAAAGCCAGCTGCGCCGCTGGCCGAACAGCCGGGTCAGCACCGGGATCGGCAACTTATCGACCAGCGGCGCCCACAGGAACTTGATCGTATAGGGTGTGCCCAGCGCGACCGCGAACCCGATCGTGGCCGTATCGATCCCGACCTTGGCGAGCCAGAAGGTCATCGTCGCCACCAGCAGGGTCAGCGGAAAGCCGCTGGAAATGCCGAGCAGGAAGGTAATCAGCGGGTTTTTGCGCAGATAGGGCCGGAATGACGGGATCCGGGTTGCCAGCAGGCCCAGGCCCAGCAGCACCCCGACAAAGATCACAAAGCGGATCAGATCGACCGACATTCACGCGCTCCCCACCAAATTCGCTTGCGACACTAGCGCGGTTTGGGTCTATTCCTAGCCTTGATGGCCACCGCATCCACACTTCCTGGCAGCAGCCCAACCCCCGGCCAGCTCGCCCTGGCGCAGGCGATTGCCGATGGCTGCACCCGGCCGAGCAGCGGCGTCTCGACCGTGCCCGCCAGCGTCTATACCGATCCCGCGCACTGGGCGCGCGAACAGGCCGCGTTGTTTGGCCGGTTGCCGCAGGTGCTTTGCCCTTCGGCGCTGATCCCTGACAACAACATGGCCGTCCCGCACGATGCAACTGGGCGCCCGCTGCTGATCACCCGCGACGGCGACGGCGCGATTCATGTGCTCATGAACGTCTGCAAGCACCGCGGCACACGGCTGGTCGAGGGGCAGGATGTGCAGTGCGGCAAGCGGCTGACCTGCCCGTACCATGCCTGGACCTATGCCACTGACGGCCGCCTGCTCGCCCTGCCCCGGCCGGATACCTTCCCGGGCCTCGACAAGGCTGGCTATAGCCTGGCCGAATTGCCGAGCTGCGAGGCTGGCGGGCTGATCTGGTATGCTCCGCAAGGAGACGCCGATTTTGGCCACGCCATCACCCTCGGTGCTGATTTCGATGCCTTTGCGATGCGCGACCTGCACCTGTTTGCGAGGCGGACCCATGACGTCGCTTCCAACTGGAAGCTGATCATGGATGCCTTCCTCGAAAGCTATCACGTGCTGCGCCTGCACGCGGCGACCATCGCGCCGTTCTTCAAGGACGGGGTGACCAGCGGCGATCAGATCGGCCCGCACCAGCGCAGCTTCGTGGGCCGCGCCGCGGAGATGGAGGGCGTCGACCTGACCGACATGACCGCGCTGCGGCGGCTCGGCACCTTTGCCTATCAACTGTTCCCCGCCACCGTCGTGATCATGAGCCCGGACTATGTGAACGTTATGGCGCTCTGGCCGCAGGGGCATGACCGCACCCTGGTCGAGGACTTCATGCTGATCCCAGAAGCACCGCAGAGCGACAAGGCGCGCGATCATTGGAAACGGTCATGGGCCCTGCTGGATGGCGGCGTCTTTGGCAGCGAAGATTTCCGCGCCGCTGCGCTCGGCCAGCAGGGGCTGTCGACCGGCGTGGTGCCCGAACTGACGCTCGGCACGCTCGAAGGCGGGATCCGCCGGCTCCATGAAATCTGCGCAGAGCAGATCGCGCTCGCCGAAGGGTGACGCGCGGGCGTTCTGCCGCTAAGGCCGCGCCATGACTGCATCTGACAACCCTCGCAACGGTGATCGCATCGCCAAGCTCCTTGCCCGTGCCGGCATCGCCAGCCGCCGCGAGGTGGAGCGGATGATTGCCGATGGCCGGGTCAAGATCGGCGACGAGGTTGTCACCACGCCCAATACCGTCCTGACCAGCCTGAAGGGCGTGAGCGTGGACGGCAAGGCCGTGAAAACGCCCGATCCGGCCCGCCTGTTCCTGTTCCACAAGCCCGCCGGCCTGATCACCGCAGAGCGCGATCCGGCCGGGCGGCCGACGATCTACACCGCGCTGCGCAATGCCCTGCCGGCCAATGCCGGGCGGGTCATGCCGATCGGCCGGCTTGACTTCAACACCGAGGGCCTGCTGCTGCTGACCAACGATGGCGGCCTCAAGCGGACGATGGAGCTGCCCGCCACCGGCCTGCCGCGCACCTACCGCGCCCGCACCTTTGGCGACATCACCCAGGAACAGCTCGAGGAGCTGATCGAGGGGATCGAGATCGAAGGCGTGCGCTATGGTCCAATCAACGCCAACATGGAGCGCAGCACCGGGCGCAATCAGTGGATCGAAGTGACGATCACCGAAGGCAAGAACCGCGAAGTGCGCCGCGTGCTGGAGCATTTGGGGCTGGAAGTCAGCCGCCTGATCCGCACCGCTTATGGTCCGTTCGAACTGCTCGACCTGCCGCGCGGCCAGGCGGTGGAACTCAAGCAGGTTGAGGTTGAGCGCTTCATGAAGGGCCTGAAAGTTCCCGGCGAGGCCGCTGAACCCCGACCTGCGCATGAACAGGCCCGGCTGCGCATCCGCCGCGATGGCCCGCGCGCTGGCACGGGCGGGAAGCCGGCGGGCCGCAAGCCATCGCCCACCAAGCCGCCAGCACCGCGCGGGGCCGCTCCCCGCAAGCCTGGACCTGGTCGCAAATGAGCCTGCGGATCATTGCCGGGCAGTGGCGCGGGCGCAAACTGTCGGCTCCCACAGGTGACGCCACTCGCCCGACCGCCGACCGTACCCGCGAAACGCTGTTTTCGATGCTGGTCAGCCGGATTGGCACCTTCGAAGGGCTGACCGTGGCAGACATGTTTGCCGGATCGGGCGCGCTTGGCCTTGAGGCACTCTCGCGCGGGGCCGCTTCATGCCTGTTCGTCGAGCAGGATGCCGCTGCGCTGCGCGCGCTGCGCGGCAATATCGCCAATCTCCAGGCCCAACCGCAAACCGATGTCCGCGCCGGATCGGTATTGGCGCTGGGTCCGGCCAAGACGCCGCTTGATCTGATCCTGCTCGATCCGCCCTACCGCAGCGGCGCGGGCGAAGTGGCACTCGACAAACTTAATCGGCTCGGCTGGATCGGCCCGGCGACCTGGGTCAGCCTGGAAACCGCCTATGACGAACTGCCGCAGGCCAAGGGCCTCGAAGCCGTCGCCGATCGCAAGGTCGGCAAGGCGCGCCTGACGCTGTTCAGGCTTTCGGCTTAGCTGCAGCTACGCCCACCAGCGTGATCAGCCCGGCCAGGCTCAAGAGCAGCCCGGCTTGCGCGCCCATGCCTTGCCCTGACAGCCACTGTGCCGCCAGCGGAGTCAGCGCCCCGCCAACGATCCCGCCCGCGTTGAATGCCACCGAGATCCCGCTGTAGCGTACCCCCACCGGGAACAGCGTCGGCAACCAGGAGCCAAGCGGTCCATAGACGAAGCCCATCACCAGCAGCGCAGACGCCAGCGTGACGAAAATCGTCGGCAGCGAACCAGAGGACAGCCCCGGTCCGAAAGCCACCCCCAGCGCCACCGTTGCCAGCGCGCCCAACAACAAGGTCCGCCCCGGCGAAGTGCGGTCGGCGTGGAATGCCGCCAGCACGATCCCCAGCGCGAGGAAGGTATTGGCCCCCAGTTGCACCGCCAGGAAAGTCTCGCGGTTGTAGCCAAAGGTCGTGGTCCCCTGGGCCAGGGCATAGGCGGTAGCGAGGTAGAAGATCGCGAAGCAGGCAATCACCCCAGCGCTTCCGGCCAGCAAGGGGCCAAGGTGCCGGCGCAGCTCCCACAGCGGCACGGCGTGCGGCGGGGCCTTGTCGAGCGCTTCCTGAAAGGCGGGGGTCTCACCGATCTTCAGCCGCACCCACAGGCCGATGATCACCAGCACGGCGCTGAACAGGAACGGCAGGCGCCAGCCCCAGGCGTTGAAATCGGCATCGGTCAGCCACAGTCCGAGCAGCAGGAATAGGCCGTTTGCTGCCAGGAAGCCCAGCGGCGCGCCCAATTGCGGGGCGGCGCCGAACCGCGCGGTCCAGCCCGGCGGCGCATTCTCCACCGCCAGCAAGGCCGCCCCGCCCCATTCGCCGCCCAGACCAAACCCCTGCCCGAAACGCAGCACGCAAAGCAGCGCAGGGGCGACCCAGCCGACCATGGCATAGGTCGGCAGGAAGGCGATCAGCAGGGTCGATCCACCCATCAGCAGCAGCGAGGCCACCAGGGTGGACTTGCGCCCGATCCGGTCCCCGAAATGGCCAAAGGCAATCGCCCCGACCGGCCGCGCGAAGAAGGCGATGCCAAAGCTCATGAAGCTCAGCATGACCTGGGTGGTCGGATCGCTGGAGGGGAAGAACAATGGCCCGAAGACCAGCGCGGCCGCCGTCGCGTAGATGTAGAAATCGTAGAACTCTACTGCCGTGCCAACCAGGCTGGCGGTGAGGATGCGGGCGTGCTGGCGCAAGGGATGCATGGGAAGCCGTGCTGCGGGGTAAGACAGCCGGTGTCAACCGCCGCGAAGCGCTTGCACCCGGCAGCGATGTTCCCTAGCCGTTCCGCGTGACCATGCTCTCCGACTCCAGCTCCGATCCCCTGCTCGACGGTCTCAACGTGCCGCAGCGCGAGGCCGTGCTAGCCACCGAAGGCCCGGTGCTGATGCTGGCGGGCGCCGGTACTGGCAAGACTGCGGCGCTCACCGCACGGCTGGCGCACATCATCCGCAGCCGGCTCGCCTGGCCGAGCGAGATCCTCTGCGTCACCTTCACCAACAAGGCCGCGCGCGAGATGAAGGAGCGGGTCGGCCATCTGGTTGGCCCGGCGGTCGAAGGGATGCCCTGGCTCGGCACCTTCCACGCCATCGCCGCCAAGATGCTGCGCCGCCATGCCGAACTGGCGGGCCTGCAATCGAACTACACGATCATCGATACCGACGATCAGCTGCGCGTGCTCAAGCAGCTCATTCAGGCCGAGGGGCTAGACGAAAAGCGCTGGCCGCCCCGCCAGCTTGCCCAATGCATCGATCGGTGGAAAAACAAGGGACTGCGGCCCGAAGATCTGGATGCACTTGAGAATGAAAGCTTTGCCAACGGGCAAGGCCAGAAGTTCTACCGGCTCTACCAGGACCGGCTGAAGACGCTCAACGCCTGCGATTTCGGCGATCTGCTGCTGCACGTCGTCACGATCCTGCGCAGCTACCCGGAAGTGCTGGAGCAGTACCGCGCGCGCTTCAAGTACATCATGGTCGACGAGTATCAGGATACCAACCAGATCCAGTACCTGTGGCTCCGCTTGCTGGCCCAGCCGCGCCACAACATCTGTGTGGTGGGCGATGATGACCAGTCGATCTATTCATGGCGCGGCGCAGAAGTTGCCAATATCCTGAAGTTCGAGAAGGATTTTCCGGGCGCGAAGATCATCAAGCTGGAGCAGAATTATCGCTCTACCCCGGATATCCTTGCCGCCGCCTCGGGCCTGATCGATGCCAACAGCCAGCGGCTCGGCAAGACGCTGTGGACCGAGCGCAACGGCGGCGACAAGGTCCGCGTGATCGGGGTCTGGGATGCGCCCGAAGAAGCCCGCCGGGTCGGCGAGGAGATCGAGCGGCTGGAACGCGAAGGGGCCAGCCTCAACCAGGCGGCCATTCTGGTCCGCGCCCAGTTCCAGACCCGCGAGTTTGAGGACCGCTTCATCGCGATCGGCATGGGCTACAAGATCATCGGCGGCTTCCGGTTCTACGAACGCGCCGAGATTCGCGATGCCCTGGCCTACCTGCGGCTGATCTCGCAGCCGAGCGACGACCTGGCGTTCGAGCGGATCTACAATACCCCCAAACGCGGCCTGGGTGACAAGACGCTGGAAAAGCTCCACCGCCATGCCCGGGTGCGCGGCGTGCCGCTGAGCCTCGCCGCGGTCGAAATTGCCGATACCGACGAGCTGCCGGCCCGCGCGCGCAACACGCTGGTCGATTTCATGCGCGGTGTCGCCCGCTGGCGCGATCTCGCTAAGATCGCCGCCCCGGCGGAACTGGTCCGCACACTGCTCGACGAAAGCGGCTACACCGCCGCGCTCCAGGCCGAAAAGACCGCTGAAAGCGCGGGACGGCTGGAAAACCTCACCGAACTTGCCCGCGCGATGGAGGAATACGAGACGCTCGGCGATTTCCTCGAACACGTCAGCCTGGTGATGGACAATGAGGCCGCCGACGATGCCGAAAAGGTCACGATCATGACCATGCACGGCGCCAAGGGGCTGGAGTTCGATAATGTGTTCCTGCCCGGCTGGGAGGAAGGCGTCTTCCCAAGCCAGCGCGCGCTTGACGAGGGCGGGCTTGCCAGCCTGGAGGAGGAACGCCGCCTGGCCTATGTCGCGATTACCCGCGCGCGGCGGCGCTGCACGATCCTCCATGCCGCCAACCGCCGGATCTATGGCCAATGGACCAGTTCGATTCCCAGCCGCTTCATTGCCGATCTGCCCGATGCCCATATCGAACAGGAATCGACCCTGTCGGGCGGTGCGTCGCTATGGCGGGCGCAGTGGAGCGAGCGCGACGATCCCTTTGCCCATGTCGCCCGTGACAATTCCGCCCGCGCTGCCACCCGCGGCCCTGGCTGGCAGCGCGCCGCGGCGTCCGCCTATGACCCCACACCGCGTCGCCTGCCCGAAGCGACCCGCTCTGCTGCCAGCTTTGCCGCCAAACCGCGCGGCGACATCGCGCTTGGCGCGCGGGTGTTTCACGACAAGTTCGGTTACGGCACGGTGATCCAGCAGGAAGGCAACAAGCTGGAAATCGACTTCGAAGCCGCCGGTCCCAAGCGCGTGATCGACAGCTTCGTGAAGCTCGCCGACTAACCGGCCAGGGCGGCTTGCCAGGCTGCCGGAGGCGCGCCATCCTGCTCTTCGAACAGAGGGGATGACATGATGCATGACCGCCGCACGCTGATCCGCAATTCGATGCTGCTCGGGGCCGGCATGGCCCTGCTGCCACAGCCCGGCTTTGCCAAGGCTGATGCCCGGGCGGCGATCCGCAAGGCGGCGCTGGCCAACAAGGCAGCGGACATCAAGCGGCTGCAGGACTGGATCGGCCTTCCCACCATCGCAGCGGAAAATCGCAATGTGGCCGAGGGCGCGGCCTATATGGAAGAACTGGCCAAGGCAGCCGGCTTCACCGGGGTCCGCCAGGTCAAGACCGATGGCCTGCCGGGCGTAGTCGGCTTCATGGACAATGGCGCGAAACACACGCTTGGCATCTATTTCATGTATGACGTGAAGCAGTTTGACCCGGCTGAATGGCAATCCCCGCCGCTGGAAGCGCGGCTGGTCGACAAGCCTGGCTGGGGCCAGGTCGTGATAGGACGCGGCGCGGTTAATCAGAAGGGACCCGAGGCGACATTGCTCGCCGCGCTGCACGCGATGAAGGCTGCCGGGGTAAATCCCCCGGTCAATCTGGTCCTGGTGGCTGAGGGCGAGGAGGAGATCGGCTCGCCCCATTTCCGCCAGATCGTCGAAACGCCCGATGTACTCGCTGCGCTGCGCAAGACCGCCGGGATATTCATTCCCGCCGGCTGGCAGAATGCCAATGGCAAGGTCGACGTGAACCTGGGATCGAAGGGGATCATCGAGCTGGAGCTGATCGCCAGTGGTGAAAAGTGGGGCCGCGGGCCAAAACAGGACATCCATTCCAGCCTCAAGGCCATGGTCGATTCCCCAGTCTGGCGACTGGTCCATGCGCTCAACACGCTGGTCACGCCCGACGGCAACACCGTGGCGATCGACGGCTGGTTCGAGAACGTCCGCAAGCTGACCCCGCGCGAAAAGGAACTGATCGCCAAGGTCGCCTCTGCCGGCGACGAGGCGCAGCAGAAGGCGCAGCTGGGCGTCACGCACTGGATCGACGACCTGCCCTATAACCAGGCACTGGAACGGCTGGCACAGGAGCCAACCGTCAATATCGAAGGGCTTGTCGCCGGTTATACCGGACCCGGCGGCAAGACTGTGCTGCCTGGCCGCGCCGTGGCCAAGCTCGACCTCCGGCTGGTGCCGAACCAGACCCGCGCCGAAGCAACACAAAAGCTCCGCGCACATCTGGATGCCCGCGGCTTCAAGGATATCGAACTTAACGTTTCAGGCGGTTACGACCCGACCGAAACGGCTGAAAGCAGCCGCCTGATCCAGGCCGAGCTTGCGACCTATCGCGCACTGGGCGTGGAAGCGGCGCTCAACCCGCGGTTGGCGGGGTCGTGGCCGGGTGCAGTGTTTACCGCCCCGCCGGTTTCGATCCCGGCCGGGCACTTTGGTCTCGGTAGCGGCGCCGGAGCTCATGCGCCAAACGAATGGTATCTGGTGGAATCCACCAATCCCAAGGTTGCCGGGATCACCGACGCGACCATGGGTTACGTGGAAATCATGTACCAGCTCGCTGCCGGCAGATAACTTCGGTTAAAGCGCGGAGATACCCAGGAAGCCGGGGATCGGGCCATTCCATTCGCCGGGCTGGCTAGGTGGCTCGCGCTCTTCCCGGCGCGGCTTTTCCGGGCGAGCAGCGCGCTCGGCGCGCGAGGTTTCTTCGCGGGCCGGAGCTTCTTCACGCGGGGCGCGCGCTTCGCGGCGCGGTTTGTCCTCGCGCGGCTTGGCTTCCCGCTCGGGCTTATCTGCGCTGGCCTTACGCTCCCGCGGAGCGCGTTCGGGCTTGTCGGCAGCTTTGCCGGTCTCGAGCGCATAGACCGGGATCTTCATGCCGGTCAGCTTTTCGACGTTCTCAATCGCTTCCAGGTCTTCCGGCGCGACCAGGGTGAAGGCGCGGCCCGTGGCTCCGGCGCGGCCGGTGCGGCCGATGCGGTGAACGTAATCGTCCGGATGCCAGGGCGTGTCGAAGTTGAAGACGTGGCTTACGCCCTTCACGTCCAGCCCGCGTGCAGCAACGTCGCTGCAGCACAGGATGTTGATCTTGCCGTCCTTGAACTGGTCCAGCGTCGCAATGCGCGAGGATTGATCCATGTCACCGTGGATCTCGCCCGAGGAGAAACCGTGACTCTGCAGGCTCTTGTTGAGCTCGCGCACCGTGGTCTTGCGGTTGGCGAAGATCATCGCGGTGCTGACATTGTCGGACCGCAGCAGGGTGCGCAGCACGTCACGCTTGTTGCGGGCCGAAGGCACCAGCACCTTGTGCTGCGCAATGTTGACATTGGCCGAGGCCGGGCGCGCCACTTCGATCGACTTCGGGTTGGTCAGGAACTTGTCCGCCAGCTTCTTGATCGGCGGCGGCATGGTCGCGCTGAACAGCAGCGTCTGGCGGGTGGTCGGCAGCTTGGAACAGATCGTCTCGATGTCCGGGATGAAGCCCATGTCGAGCATCCGGTCGGCCTCGTCGATCACCAGCAGATCGCAGCCGGTCAGCAGGATCTTGCCGCGCTCGAACAGGTCCATCAGCCGGCCCGGCGTGGCGATCAGCACGTCAACGCCTTCGTTCAGCGCCTTGACCTGGTCCCCCATCTGCACGCCGCCAATCAGCAGCGCCATCTTGAGGTCATGGTTCTTGCCGTAAGCCTCGAAATTCTCGGCCACCTGAGCGGCAAGCTCGCGGGTCGGCTCCAGGATCAGGCTGCGCGGCATCATTGCGCGGCGGCGGCCATGGGCTAGGATGTCGATCATTGGCAGCACGAAGCTGGCGGTCTTGCCGGTGCCGGTCTGGGCGATCGCGATCAGATCGCGCATCATCAGCACGGACGGGATCGCCTGGGCCTGGATCGGCGTGGGCGTGTCATAGCCCTTGGCTTTGACGGCCTGGACAAGTTCGGGAGAAAGGCCGAGATCGGCGAAGGGCATAAAGTCAGAATATCCGGAAGAGTAAGAGCGGTCTGACGGACCTCACGGGACCGCCGCCACTGCTGAGCCGCGCCCTAGGCCCAAACGGGGCGGAAAGTCAAGGAAACTGGCCGCTACCTGTTGCCAAGCGCCCCCTCCGCGCGCAGTCTGCCTGGAATAGCCGGATGGTAGGGGACAGCCGATGCCGATGCGCAGGGCGCACTTCTGGGTGCTAGTGATGCTGGTGGTTACGGTGATAGCTTTCTGGCCCGGCTATTTTTCGAAACTCGGCGGCGCAAAGTATCACATCCATATCCATGCCCTTGGCGCTGTACTGTGGACCATGCTCGTAGCCGGGCAAAGCTGGTCGATTGCGTCGGGCCAGCGCAGCCTGCATCGCACGGCGGGTCTGGCCAGCTTTGTTGTCTTCCCGCTGTTTCTGGTTGGCGGCATGCTATCCTACCAGGCCGAGGCGATCCCGCTGGTCGCAACGCCCGACAGCCCGGACAACCTGTTCATCGGCCCGTTCGGCTTCTTCGATGGGTTGGCCAACATTGGTTTCGCAGTGCTGGTGCACGGCGGTTTGAAGTATCGCCGCAATGTGCAGCTGCACGCCCGCTACATGGTGGCGACTCTGCTGTTCCTGGTCTGCCCGCTGCTATTTCGCGTCCTGCCCCGCTTGCTGCCAATCCTCGACAGCAGCACCCCGGAAACTGCCGCGCGGTTCGCCTATGCCATGGCCGCCGGCAACCTTGGCGCACTGCTACTGGCCGTCTGGCTGTGGCGGCAGACCCCAAAGTGGGGCAGGCCCTTTGTCATCGCGAGCGGCTTCATTATCGCCCAGCAAGTGCTGTTTTCAACGGTTGGAACCACGGTGGCCTGGACCGATCTGTTTGCCCGGATTGTTGGGGTAAACACTGGGCTGCTGGTGATTGGAACCGTGGCGGCCAGCGCCGCGATCCTGTGGCACGGCTGGACCGCTGGCAATGCGCCAGTCAGGCAAGCGGCAGCAGCGGCCGAATAATTCGCGCGGCTCAGTCCTCGACCAGCATCATTTCACGATAGCCCTGGACCTTGCACTTGGCCCCGCTACGGGCGAGGAGTTCGTCGCGATCGACGCAGAGCTGTCCATCGCTGTGCTGCGAAACGAGGAAGCCGGAGTAGTAATCACGGCCCTGGCAGGCCTTTTCCAGCGTTGCGCTGACCAGCCGCTGGCCGCGCAGGAAAAGCACCAGCTTGTTGCCGCCGCCCGACTGGACCCCCAGCACCGAATTCAGCGGCACGCACTTGCCCATCTTGCGCTCGATCACCCGCGGTGCGCCCATGTCGCGCGCCTCGCTGCTGGCCATGGCCGCCAGCGGCATTGGCGCAGGGCGCGGGCTGATGCGGATGGTTACGCGCTGCTCGATCCGCACTTGTTCGGCCACCGGCAGGCGGAAATGATCGCGGAAGATCGGGGCAATTTCCTCTCCGCCGTCACTGATGCGAGCGACCGGATGAGCGGGGATCGAGATCAGCGGCGCCTTGGATGGCTGGGAAACGGCTTCGTGCGGCAAGGCCGGATTATCCTGCGCTGACACCGCCGCAGCCATGCCGACTGCGCCAGCAGTCAGGGCCAGCGCCACTTGCGCAAGAAAAAGGGTCGATCGCTGCATTGCCCCGCCGAAATAGCCCCCGTGCTTGAACATGCGCTTAACCCGGCAGCACCGCGACCCGCAAGGGGCTGGAAAGCCCCCCTCCCCCATGCGATAGCACGGGCGATGACTGCCGAGACCGAAACCTTCCTGGCCGAAGCTGCCGCACTCCTTGGCCCGCGCGGACTGACCCGCGATGCAGATCTGGTCACCCCGTGGCTGACAGACTGGCGCGGACGTTATACCGGGGCGGCGCTGGCCCTGGCGTCGCCCGCTTCGACGGAAGAAGTCGCCGGACTGGTCAAGCTCTGCGCCCGCCACGGCGTACCGATTGTTCCGCAGGGGGGCAATTCCGGCATGTCTGGCGGCGCCACCCCCGACGCGAGTGGCCGGGCAATCCTGCTCTCCCTGCGGCGCATGACCGCGATTGGCCCGGTCGATGCCGACGCCCGGCAAGTAACGTGCGAGGCCGGCGTGGTTCTACAGAACCTTCATGCCGCCGCTGAAGCGGCAGGCTTGCGCTTTCCGTTGACGTTGGGCGGCAAAGGTTCAGCGACGATTGGTGGGCTGATTTCCACCAATGCCGGCGGCACACAGGTGCTACGCCACGGGGTGATGCGGGCGCTGGTACTGGGGATCGAGGCCGTGTTGCCCGATGGCTCGGTCTATTCCGCTCTCACCCCGCTGAAGAAGGACAACCGGGGCTTCGATCTCAAGCAGCTGTTCATTGGCGCCGAGGGGACGCTGGGGATCGTCACTGGGGCCACGGTCAAGCTGGTGCCGGCGCTCGCCGATCGAGTCGTCGCCTGGGTCGGCTTGCCGTCAATTCACGCCGCGCGCGCGCTGCTGCTCCACTGCGAGGCCAATGCCGGCAACCTGCTCGAAGGGTTCGAGGTGATGCCGCAGGCCTGTCTCGAGGCGGTGTTGGATTATCTGCCTGACTCGCGAAATCCGCTGGCCGGGCAGCACGCCTGGCATGCCCTGATCGAGCTGGCCGCTAATGCCGATACCGCTGCGAGCCTGCGCGAGCGGGCAGAGGCACTGCTGGCCGAGGCATTCGAACGCGGTCTGGCAGAAGACGCCGTGCTTTCGGCGAGCGAGGCCCAGGCCGAAGCCTTCTGGATGCTCCGCGACTCCGTCTCGCCGGCAGAGCGCGCCAAAGGACCGGCGATGCAGCACGATATCTCGGTGCCCGTTGCTGCCATGGCCGACTTTGTCGCCACCGCCGCACCCGCGATCGAAGCGGAGTTTCCCGGGACCCAGGCCCTTGGCTTCGGACACCTGGGCGATGGCAACATTCACTTCCATGTGCTGGCACCAAAGGGCGTGGTCCATAGCGAGTGGGCAGAGGGCCAAGGCAAGGCAATCAGCGCCCGCGTCCACGATCTGGTGACCGCCGCGCAGGGTTCGATCAGTGCCGAACATGGGATCGGCCAGATGAAGCGCGACGAACTTGCCCGACTGGGCGATCCGGTAGCTCTGAACCTGCTGCGGCAAGTCAAAAAGGCGCTTGATCCGAATGGGTTGATGAACCCTGGCAAGCTGCTTGCGCAAGGCAGTCCAACCGCCTAAAGCCCGGCCTTTCTACTCGGTTACATTCCGTACCGGGTCGCCAATCGGAGAGAATACATGGCCAGCGCGCCGAACGCTACCAACCTGCCGCTGTTCTATCAGGACCTGATGCCGCTCAACAGCCAGGACCACGTCAACTACAAGTCTCGCAACACCGATCAGGCGACCTGGCTGGTGGGCGCGCACGCCGTGCCGCTGACGGCTGAAGAGTTCATCCACGCCGGCCGTAACTATCCGATCGTGTTCGCTTCGGCCGAACAGCCGGTGCCGCTGGCGCTAATGGGTCTCAACGAAGGCATCAACCTGTTCGTTGATGACAACGGCAAGCTGGTGAACGACGGGGTCTATATCCCGGCCTATGCCCGCCGCTATCCGTTCATGCTGGCCAAGCTGCAGCCCGATTCGGAAGAGCTTTCACTGTGCTTTGACCCGACCAGCGATCTGGTGGGCGAAATGGACGAAGGCAACGCCCTGTTCGACAATGGCGAACCGAGCGAAACGACCAAGGGCATGCTGGAATTCTGCAAGAGCTTCGAGGAAGCGGGCATCCGCACTCAGCAGTTCGTCGACGAGTTGAACAAGCATGACCTGCTGATGGACGGCGAAGTCTCGATCCAGCAGCAGGGCTTCGACCAGCCGTTCATCTATCGCGGCTTCCGCATGGTTGATCAGGAAAAGCTGCGCGATCTGCGCGGCGATGTGCTGCGTTCGATGAACCAGAACGGCATGCTGGCGCTGATCTTCGCGCACCTTTTCTCGCTTGATCTGATCAGCGGGCTGTTCGCGCGCCAGGTCCAGGCCGGCAAGGGTCCGATCTCGTTCGACGAGCTGCAGGCCGCCGCCGCCAAGGCCTGATTCTCAAGACCAAACGCCGGGGCTTGCATAAGCCCCGGCCTGGGCATATCTTCTTAACCGTCTTGTCGGGCTGCCCTCATGGCCTGGCAGGGCGTGGTGCACAGTGTGCACCTCCTCCCTGAACCTAGGCCACCTCGTGCATGTCGCGAGGTGGCTTTTTTCTTAGCCCAGCTATTCTGCGGCCTGCGGCCAGGTTGCGTCGATGCTGCGGCCCAGTTCGGCCACCTCGACCGCCAGCTGCCGAATCAGCCCGGTCAGCAGCTCGACCATCGCCGCAAAACCCTGCCCCGGCTCGGCGAGTCGCGCATCGAGATAGCGCGAACGGTCGATCTCGAGCTGCACCGCATGGATTCCGGCGTCCGGCGCAGCGTGGCGTTCCAGCACATAGCCCCCGGCATAGGGCCGATTGTGCGCAGCGGCGCGGCGCTGCCCCGCGAAATAGCCAAAGCAGCTTGCCACCAACGAACCGTGGCAGGTGGTGCCAAACCGGTCCCCCAGCACGAATTCGGGCGGCGGCTGCCCTTCGCGCGGGCCAAGCGGCGGCATCGAGTGAAGATCGATCAGCAAGGCCGCGCCCCAGCGCTGACGCAGCGCGCCGAGCGATGCAGCCAGACAGCCGTGATAGGGGGCGTGGATGTGCTCGATCCGGGCGGTCAGGTCGGCTTCGTCATGGCGGCGTTTCCACAGCTCGCCCAGCCCAGGCAGTCGGCGGGGAATCAGGCCTAGGCCGCTGCGTGCGCGCAGCCCGGGCGTATAGCTGCCCACCCCATCCGGCTTGCCGTGCGCAAACATCTCCCAATCGACGTCTTCGGGCGCACGGTTAAGATCGATCATTGCACGCGGTGCGTGGGCGACGAGCAAGGCAGCGCCCGTTTCGCGCGCCACGGCCTCACCCAGCAGATCGACATAGCGATCCTCCAGCCGCAGCGAGGCGTAGCCTGGGTGGCGCATCCGCTCAATCAGGCTGCCGGGATAGGCACGCCCGGCATGCGGTACTGCGATTAGCACCGGCACCTGCGATGGATCCGCAAGACGCAGCGCGTAGGCCGGCTGGCCATGACTGCCCGGAATCTCGCCACCGGTGGCCACGGACGAATCGGACTGGGCTGGCGCGGCGGGATCCATGTGTGCAAGCTGGCGCGCCGCGCTGGCCCTGTCAAAGCCCGCGAATTGCGATGAAGGAAGAATCTTAACGGGTCTGGTGCTAAACGCTGACTGGACGTACCAAGGGACAACAACCGGAAGTGTCGATGATCCGCATTCTCCTTGCCGAAGATGAAGAAGCCATGCGCACCTATCTGGCGCGCGCGCTTCAGAATGCCGGCTATGACGTGGTTTCCGTCGACCGTGGCACTGACGCCCTGCCTCTGCTCCATACTGAGCATTTCGATCTGCTGCTGTCGGATATCGTCATGCCCGAGATGGACGGGATCGAGCTGGCCCAGCGCTGTGCCGAAATCAGCCCGGCCACCAAGGTCATGTTCATTACCGGCTTCGCCGCCGTGACGCTGAAAGCCAACCGCGAGGCACCGCAGGCCAAGGTGCTATCCAAGCCTTTCCACCTGCGCGATCTGGTGCTGGAAGTGGAACGGATATTCGGCAACGCCAGCCAGGCGCTAATCTAAGCTGCGAAGTCGTTCAGCGCGCGGGGCGGCAGCGCTTGCCCTCATATTCGAAGCGGTTTGGGACATAGGCAGTTCCGTTCCAGCGCTTGACCGGGAAGCAGAACCCCGGACCGCCGATCGCCACGTCCGGCCAGTTGGCCATGCCGCGCGTCTTGAGCACCATTGGCACGCCCGTATCACGGTGGATGAGCCGCCATTTCCCGTCCGGTTGGGCACTCAGCAGCCAAAAGGCCGTTTCCGCGGTGCCATAGCAATATGAACTGCCTTCGGTAACGATGACTTCTTCGCGGCCATCTCCGTTTATGTCGCCAAGCCGTTCGATTGCACCGCCAAGGTAACCTGCCGTCCCAGGGTCATCGCAATTGCTCCGCCATGCACCGCCTTTCCAGACCATTCCCGCAGCCGCAAAGATTGCCCGATCCGATTTGGACGGGCTTGGTGCCGCAATCGCTGCAGAAGCCCCCAGGCCAATGGCTAGCGCCAGAAAAACGCGCATCTTCCGCTCCATGCTTGTCGCGACGGGCAAAAGCGTAACAGTCCTTCACCGGACGGTCCATCAAGGCTTGCATCCCGCGTGCAGCCTCGCTAATGGCGCATCCCTGCCCGGGGCGACGGCCCCGGGTGGAACCTGAATGGTGCCGGGCGTATAGCTCAGTGGTAGAGCACTATGTTGACATCGTAGGGGTCGCAAGTTCAATCCTTGCTACGCCCACCATTCAAGCCTGATACGCAGAAAACCCGCCGGAAACGGCGGGTTTTCTACTTTCAGGACGCCGCCCCAGACTTGATCCGGGGTCACTGAAAAGGCCCCGGCTTCCCGGGGCCTTTTCCATTCTCAAGCCTGCTGGAAGGCTTACTTGCCCTGCCAGTTCGGTTTGCGTTTTTCGGCAAAGGCGGCGGCGCCTTCGCGGGCGTCGCTACTGGTGAAGACCGGGGCGATGTAACTCGCCTGCTTCTGCCACATCTCTTCGTTGCTCCAGGTGTGCGAATCGCGGATGATCGCCTTCGAGGCGATCAGGGCCAGCGGGCCGTTTTCAGCAACGCGAGCGGCAAGCTCGAGCGCGGCGGGGAGCGACGGCCCTTCGACCACGCGGTTGACGAAGCCCAGTTCATAGGCGCGGGCCGCGTCGATGAAATCACCAGTCAGGGCCAGTTCCATTGCGATGCGCGGCGGGATCTGGCGTGGCAGCTTGATCAGACCGCCAGCCGCTGCGGCCAGACCGCGCTTGGCTTCGGGAATACCGAACTTCGACGCCGAACTCGCGACAATCAGGTCACACGAGAGCGCCAGTTCCATGCCGCCAGCCAAGGCAAAGCCGTCAACCGCAGCGATCACCGGCTTCTTAGGGGTCCATTCGGTCAGGCCGCCAAAGCCGCGGCCCTCGATGCTGGGCCGCTCGCCGCGCAGGAAGCCCTTAAGGTCCATGCCTGAACAGAAGGTGCCGCCCGCACCGGTCAGCACGGCGCAGCGCAGGTCATTCTCGGCTTCCAGCCGGTCCATCGCCGCGCTGATACCTTCGGCCTGGGCCTTGTTCATGGCGTTCTTGGCTTCGGGCCGGTTCATCGTGACGATCAGCACGCCATCGCGGACTTCGGTAAGGACTTCGGGGGCTTCGCTCATGAGTCTGGATCCTCTCGCCAGGTGTTTAACCGCACGATTAAAGCGCCGGGGCCGCGAGGTCCAGCCCTTACTTGCACGGCGCGCCGCCTCTGCTAAGGGATCGCCAGATTTTCCGCTAACTCCCCAGTGAAAGACACGCACGCGATGGCCAAGATCAAGGTGACCAACCCTGTCGTCGAGATGGACGGCGATGAGATGACCCGCATCATCTGGCAGTGGATCCGCGAACAGCTGATCCTGCCCTACCTCGACATCGACCTGAAGTACTATGACCTGTCGGTCGAGAAGCGCGACGAAACCAACGACCAGATCACCGTCGATGCCGCCAACGCCACCAAGCAGTACGGCGTCGCGGTCAAGTGCGCGACGATCACCCCGGATGAGGCCCGCGTCGAGGAATTCAAGCTCAAGAAGATGTGGAAGAGCCCCAACGGCACGATCCGCAACATCCTGGGCGGCGTGGTGTTCCGTGAACCGATCGTGATCCAGAACGTGCCGCGCCTGATCCCGGGCTGGACTGATCCGATTGTGGTTGGCCGTCACGCCTTTGGCGACCAGTACCGGGCTACCGACACGCTGATCCCTGGTCCGGGCACGCTGCGCCTGGTTTTCGATGGTGACAATGGCGAGAAGCTGGACCTGGAAGTGTTCAAGTTCCCCAGCGCCGGCGTCGCCATGGCGATGTACAACCTGGACGATTCGATCCGCGATTTCGCCCGCGCCTCGCTCAACTATGGCCTCGGCCTCGGCTGGCCGGTCTACCTTTCGACCAAGAACACGATCCTCAAGGCCTATGACGGCCGCTTCAAGGACCTGTTCCAGGAAGTTTACGAGAACGAAGGCTTCAAGGAAAAGTTCGCCGCCGCCGGGATCGTCTACGAACATCGCCTGATCGACGACATGGTTGCTTCGGCGCTCAAGTGGTCGGGCAAGTTCGTCTGGGCCTGCAAGAACTATGACGGCGATGTGCAGTCGGACCAGGTGGCCCAGGGCTTCGGTAGCCTTGGCCTGATGACCTCGGTGCTGATGACCCCCGATGGCAAGACCATCGAGGCCGAAGCCGCTCACGGCACCGTCACGCGCCACTACCGCCAGCATCAGCAGGGCAAGGCGACCAGCACCAACCCGATCGCCAGCATCTTCGCCTGGACCCGCGGGCTGATCTATCGCGGCAAGTTCGACAACACGCCCGACGTGGTCAAGTTCGCCGAAACGCTGGAACGCGTCTGCATCGAAACTGTCGAAAGCGGCAAGATGACCAAGGACCTTGCGATCCTGATCGGCCCGAACCAGCCCTGGCTGACCACCGAAGGCTTCTTCGCCGCGGTCGTCGAAAATCTCGAAAAGGAAATGCAGGCCTGGGCCTGATCGCAGCATTCGCCTGACAATCAAGACCAAGCCCCCTGCCCGCAAGGTCAGGGGGCTTTCTTTTGCACTGCCCCTGCCGCTAAGGTCGGCGCATGGCCAGTCCGACCGAATTCGTCCCTACTTCTTCGCTCGGCGATGCCCTGGTTATTCTGGGGGCGGCTGGAATCGTCATCCCGCTATTCGCGCGGTTTCGGATTACCCCGGTGGTCGGCTTCATCCTGGCCGGGGTGCTGGTCGGTCCGTTCGGCCTGGGCAGCATGGCGGCACAGCAGCCGTGGCTATCCTACATCACGATCAGCGATCCTGGCCGGCTGGCTCCGTTTGCGGAATTCGGGATCATCCTGCTGCTGTTCTCGATCGGTCTGGAGCTGTCGTTCCAGCGGCTCTGGCAAATGCGCAAAACGATCTTTCGGATCGGCCCGATGGAGCTGTTTGGCGGCGGCGCGCTGATCGCGCTGGTGCTGCTGATGCTGGGCAATACGCTGCCGACCGCGCTGGCCCTGGGCCTGGCCCTGGCCTTGTCCTCAACGGCGCTGGTGCTGCGCATCGCCGATACCCGCACGCCGGTGGGGCGCGCCGCACTTGGGACGCTGCTGTTTGAGGATATCGCACTGGTCCCGATCATCTTCCTGCTCGGTGCGATGGGGCGCGGGGATCAGGCGGCTGACCTGGGCGATTTCCTGCGGACCCTGGGCATGGGCACACTGGTCATCGTGGCGCTGCTGGGGATCGGGCGCTTCGCCCTGCCCCGGCTGTTTGCCCAGGCCGCCCGCACCAAGAGCCCCGAACTGTTCCTGGCCGCCAGCCTGCTGGTCGTCATCGTCGCCGCGCTGGTCACCGGCGCAGTCGGCCTGTCACCGATCGTCGGAGCGCTGGTCGCCGGCTTGCTGATTGCCGAGACTGACTTCCACACCGAAGTCGAAGAGATCATCGAGCCGTTCAAGGGACTGGCGCTCGGCGTGTTCCTGCTGACCGTGGGGATGAGCCTGGACCTGGGCGTGGTCTGGGAACGGCTGTGGGAGATCCTGCTCGCGGTGACCCTTGTGCTGTCGGCAAAGGCGCTAGTCACCGGTGCGCTGCTGCGACTGAACGGCTATCGCACCGCCACCGCAACCGAGGCCGGCATCCTGCTGGCCAGTCCATCCGAGACGACCCTGATCGTCTTGGCCAGTGCAGTGACAGTTAACCTGATCAACGCCGAAGCCGCGCAGTTCTGGCAGATCGTCACGGCGCTAGGGCTGACGGTGACGCCACTGCTGGCGATTCTGGGGCGGTGGCTGGCGCGGCGCGTCGATCGGGCTGGCGCGGTCGAAAGCCATCCCGAAGATAGCGCGCTGCACCGCACCCTGATCATCGGTGGCGGCCGGGTGGGCAAGCTGGTGGCCGAGATGCTGAGAACGCACGACAAGCCCTATCTGATGATCGATGCCAATGCCGATCAGGTCCGTGAAAGCCGCCAGGAAGGCTTCCGGATTGCCTATGGCGATGCAGCGCGCAGCAATGCCCTCGCCCGGTTTGGAGCCGATCAGGCCAGCGCCGTGATCCTGACCATGGACCAGCCGGTCGCGGTTCAGCGCATGGTCCGCCAGTTGCGCCGCGCTTATCCCGAGCTGCCGATCATCGCCCGCGCCCGCGATGCCAGCCACGCGGCTGCGCTCTACCGCGCCGGAGCCAGTCACGCTGTGCCGGAAACGCTGGAAGCATCGCTTCAGCTATCGGAAGCCGTGCTGGTCGATCTGGGCGTACCGATGGGGCCGGTCATCGCCAGCATTCACGAGAAGCGCGACGAGTTCCGCGCCCAGATCATGGAAGAGGGCGAACTGGACGAGAAGCCGCAGCTTAAGAGCTCGAGCCTGCGTGAACAGACGGGCGGTTAGCCCGCCAGCACGCCCTTGACCGCAGCAATCGCCGCCTCGGCCTTGCTGCCGTCGGGACCGCCGCCCTGGGCCATGTCCGCCCGGCCGCCGCCGCCCTTGCCGCCCAGCGCTTCGACACCGGCGCGGACTAGGTCGACTGCGCTGACCTTGCCGGTCAGGTCATCGGTCACCGCAGCGGCGATGCTGGCCTTGCCATCGTTGACCGCGACGATCACTGCCACGCCCGAGCCAAGCCGAGCCTTGGCCTGGTCAAGCAGGCCGCGCAGTTCCTTGGGATCGAGCCCATCGAGGACCTGGCCGGAGAACTTGACCCCGCCCACTTCCTCGTCGGCGCTTGCGGCAACTGCAGAGCCGCCGCCCAGCGCGAGCGCTTTCTTGGCTTCGGCTAGCTCACGCTCCAGCTTGCGGCGCTCATCCAGCAGCGCGGCAACGCGGGCTTCGACGTCGTCCAGCGTGGTGCGCAGCACCGCAGCGGCGCCCTTGAGCGCGTCTTCGCGGCCTGCGAGATAGCGGAAGGCGCCCTCGCCGGTCATCGCCTCGATCCGGCGCACGCCCGAGCTGACGGCGCTTTCGCTGACGATGCGGAACAGGCCGATATCGCCGGTCGCGCGCACGTGGGTGCCGCCGCACAGTTCGACCGAATAGGTCTTGTCGGTGGTGCGGCCCATTGAGAGCACGCGGACTTCGTCACCGTACTTTTCACCGAACAGCGCCATGGCCCCGGCGGCAATGGCATCGTCCGGGCTCATCAGGCGGGTGACGACTGGCTCGTTGGCGCGGATCTCGGCGTTCACTTCAGCCTCGATCGCGGCAATATCCTCGGCCGTCAGCGCGGTCGGGTGCGAGAAGTCGAAGCGCAGGCGGTCAGCCGCAACCAGCGAGCCCTTCTGCGTCACATGCGCCCCCAGCCGGTTGCGCAGCGCGGCATGGGCAAGGTGCGTTGCCGAGTGGTTGGCGCGGATCGCATCGCGGCGTGCGACATCGATGTCGAGCCTGACCACATCGCCCACTTTGACCGTGCCGGCCTGGACCGTGCCATTGTGGGCGTGGAGCCGACCGAGCGGCTTGGCGGTGTCAGCCACGGCGATGGTGAGACCATCAGCGCCGGCAATCGTGCCGCTATCGCCAGTCTGGCCGCCGCTTTCGCCGTAGAACGGGGTCTGGTTGACGATCACGGTTACCGCGTCGCCCGCGCTGGCACTGTCGACTTCCTTGCCGTCCTTGACGAGGGCGACGACCTGCGCCTCGCCGGTGGTGGCAGTGTAGCCGGTGAACTCGGTCGCGCCGACGCGTTCGGCGATGTCGAACCACACTTCGGCGTCCGCAGCCTGCCCGCTGCCCTTCCAGGCGGCGCGCGCGGCGGCCTTCTGCTGGGCCATGGCGGCATCGAAGCCGGCCCGGTCCACCCCGATCCCGCGGGCGCGCAGCGCGTCTTCGGTCAGGTCATAAGGGAAGCCAAATGTGTCATAGAGGCGGAACGCGGTTTCGCCCGGCAGCTCGCCGCCATCGCCCAGTCCGGCCGTGGCTTCGTCGAGCAGTTTGAGCCCGTTGGCCAGGGTGCGGCGGAACTGCACTTCTTCGCGCTGCAGAGTTTCCTCGATCAGCGGCTGGGCGCGGCCCAGCTCGGGATAGGCAGCGCCCATTTCCTGCACCAGCGATGCCACCAGGCGGTGCATCAGGGGTTCCTTGGCGCCAAGCAGGTGGGCGTGGCGCATGGCCCGGCGCATGATCCGGCGCAGCACATAACCGCGGCCTTCGTTGCTGGGCAGCACGCCATCGGCGAGCAGGAAGCTGGTCGAACGCAGGTGATCGGCAATCACCCGGTGGCTGGCCTTGCTCTCACCCTCGGCCTTGACTCCGGTCAGGCCTTCGGAGGCGGCAATCAGCGCCTTGAAGGTGTCGGTGTCGTAATTGTCGGTCACGCCCTGCATGACTGCGGCGATCCGTTCCAGCCCCATGCCGGTGTCAATGCTGGGCTTGGGCAGTTCGCTGACGATCTCGTCGGCGGCCTGCTCGTATTGCATGAAGACCAGGTTCCAGACCTCGACGAAGCGATCGCCGTCTTCGTCCGGGCTGCCCGGGGGGCCGCCGAAGATGTGATCGCCGTGATCGTAGAAGATTTCACTGCATGGCCCGCAGGGACCGTCCGAGCCCATCGCCCAGAAATTGTCCTTGGTCGGGATGCGGATGATCCGCTCTTCCGGCAAGCCGGCGATCTTCTGCCACAGGCCAAACGCCTCGTCATCGGTGTGATAGACGGTGGCGGTCAGGCGGTTGGGGTTGAGGCCCCATTCCTTGGTCAGCAGGGTCCAGGCATGGATGATCGCCTGTTCCTTGAAATAGTCACCGAAGCTGAAATTCCCCAGCATTTCGAAGAAGGTATGGTGACGCGCGGTATAGCCGACATTGTCGAGATCGTTGTGCTTGCCACCAGCGCGCACGCACTTCTGGCTGGAGGTGGCGCGGGGGGTCGCGCGGGTTTCAAGCCCGGTGAAGACGTTCTTGAACGGCACCATCCCCGCGTTGGTGAACATCAGGGTCGGATCGTTGTACGGAACGAGGGGGGCAGACTGTACCACCTCGTGCCCGTGCGAGCCGAAGTAATCGAGGAATGAGCGGCGGATGTCGTTCGTCGAGGTCATAGCGCCTCGCCCCTAGGACAGCCGTGGTTTTCCGGCAAGCAGGAAGGCACGATCAGGCTGATCGCCTGCGCTAATCCTTGCGCGCCGAAACCAGCCAGGCCGCAGCCGCCATCGCGATGACGTTTCCGCTGCGATGCCGTTCCAGCCATTCGCCGATCCGCGCCTCGGCATCCTGCTTGGCTTGCCCTTCAAGGCTGCGAAGATAGGGCGCCGCCGGTCCAATTCTGCGGAACAGCCCCAGCGCATCCTCGACCGGGTCCTCGCCCGTGCCGCAGACATAGGCGAAATCGACCGCCTCGAACCCCATGTCATGCCACCCGGCAGCGGCAAGAATGCCCTCAACATGGGCAGGTTCAGCAAAGGCAAACGGCCCGGGCGCACGCGGATCGCGCGCTGGCGGCAGACCCAGCAGTTCGGCCAGGCCGGTAGCCCAGGCATTCTCCCCTGGCGAACGGAAGCAGGAGAACAACAGCCGCGCACCAGCGGCGGCGCCTGCGCGGATATTGGCGAAGGCAGCCGTTGGATCAGCGAAGAACATCACCCCGTGCCGCGAAACGATCAGGTCAGCCGCGAAGGCTGGATCGTGCCAGCTGCCCGCATCGGCTTCGAAGAAACGGACGTTCGCAAGGTCATTTCCCCGTTCCTTGGCCACTTCGACCAGATCGTGCGAAACATCGACCCCCAAAACCTGCGCGCCGGCATGCTGGCGGCCCAGCGCCAGTGAAAGCTCCCCCGCCCCGCAGCCCACGTCCAGCACGCTAGTGCCAACCAGCGGCGCGGCGCGTTCGAGCAGCCGCTGGGTAAGGCCGGCGAAGGACCGGTCCGTCAGCACATAGTTCTGCGCCCAGCTGCGCCCAACCTGCGTGCGCCAATCCATTTCGGTGGTCATGGTGCCAGGCTAGGACTGGCCAGCCCTGGGTGCAAGTCCTGCCTAGCGCAGGTTGCGGGCAGCCGTGGCAGCCACTTCGCGGACCAGCTTGGCCGCGAGGATCGCGGTGCGATCGTTGATGTCGAAGCGCGGGTTCAGTTCAACCACGTCAGCGCCGACGATCCGTCCGGTCTGGGCGTGGAGCACCGCCAAGACTTCGCGCGTACGCAACCCGCCTGGTTCGGGATGGGACACGCCCGGTGCTTCGGCGGGATCGATTCCGTCAAGATCGAGTGAGATGTAGAGTGGCCCGTCGAGCACCGCGACCTTGCCAGGACTGAAATCGGCGATCGGCACGATCTCAACCCCGAAGCGGGCGGCCTGCTCGCGGCAATGGCGATTGAGCGTGCGGATGCCGACCTGGACGAGTCGGCGGCACAGACCAGCTTCGAGGATCCGGGCAAAGGGCGAAGCGTGGCTGCGCGGGTTGCCTTCGAAATCGTCATAGATATCCGGATGGGCATCGAAGTGCAGGATATTGACCGGGCCGTGCCGGGCCGCGATCGCCTCGACCACCGGGAACGACACCGCGTGATCCCCGCCCAGCAGCAGCGGAATGGCCCCGGCATTCAGGCTTTCGGTCACGGCGGTACGGATGATCGCATCATCGCCGGCTGTTTCGGTCAGCGGCAGGTCGCCGTGATCCTCGAGCAGGAAGTCATGGCCGATTTCCTGTCCGTCTTCCGCCGCAAGGTTGCCGCGGTCGCTCCACAACGCCGCGCGAATGGCCTTGGGTGCGGCGGCGGCACCGCGCGCGAAGGAGGAATTGCAGTCGGTCGGCAAGCCGATGAGGTGAAAGGTTGGAGTCAACATGATGCCCGCGCAGTGGTTGGTTCGAGGCGGTCAAACCTCGCTCTCCGCCTCTTGGCGTCATGGTGGACCAGAAAGCAACCTTGACCGTGACCCGGACGGTTCGTGGGCGTATGCCGACATTGCCTGGCCAAGGCTTAGCCGCCCGGTCAGAATGATCTAACCGGGCGGTCGGCTTATCCATCAGTCCTTGGGCACATCGGCCGGAGCAGCAGGTGCCGCAGATTCGGCCGATGGAGCGGCGGGAGCAGGCTCAGTGGCAACAGCTGGAGCGGCCGCAGGAGCTGGCGGCTTGCTGAGCCCGGCCGCATCAGCGCCAATCGTCTTGGCGACATCGAGCTTTACCTTGTCGTTGCTGGCAGCAACGGTCCCAATCACCTTGCCCTTATTGTCGAGCAATTGCGCTTCGCCAGTTTCACCAATCAGCACCATCCGGACATTGACCGGGTTGGGCGAAAGATGGTTCGAGGCCCCGTTGGTGCCATCGACAACGCCGCCAATGATCCCGCCGAGCAGGAGGTTGCCGGCGGCAGAGCCACCAAGCCGGCTCTGCAGCAGGACATAGGTTGGCTGATAGCCGTCATGGGTGAAGTCGGCGCGCTGGTCATGCTTGCGCTTCACCTTGAGCTTGCAGGGTGTGTTGCAGCTTTCTCCGCTGGTCAGGGTCACTTTGGTGCCCTTGGCGTTGGAATCGAAGCTGACCTTCTGCTTGGTACCGCTGACAACGGTAGCGCATGCGCCGAGCGCAAACGGCAGCATTGCAGCGAATGCCGCGACCTTCAGACGATGCATAGAATCCCCTCCTGTTTGGCCCCTTGTTGGGCAGGTCAAGGCTATGCGCGAACGCCTTTCGGTCAAGGACGGCGGCGACCAATCAGTTCTATTTTCGAGCTTTTTTCAATCCACTATCCTACAGTGAGGTCTGATACCGACTTGCGCAGGTGCATTAGGTGCCAAACGAAAAGACCGGCGCGGGGCCTGTGAGGCACGCCGCGCCGGTCCTGTTTCGTGGAGGGCACCCTGGGGTATTGGGGGGGACGGGGTGCCCTCCCCTGGGAAGATTACATGTCGTCGTCCCCGTCGGGACCCGTCATCATCTCCCCGGCAAGACCTTCGGTTTGGCCGCGGATCGCAGCCTCCAGCCGGTCGCAGAGCTCGGGATTTTCCTTGAGGTAGGTTTTGGCGTTCTCGCGGCCCTGGCCGATCCGGATCGAATCGTAGGAGAACCAGGCGCCCGACTTCTCGACCAGGCCGGCCTTGACGCCGAGGTCGAGGATCTCGCCGATCTTGGAGATGCCTTCACCATACATGATGTCGAATTCGACCTGCTTGAACGGGGGGGCCACCTTGTTCTTGACCACCTTCACGCGGGTGGAGTTGCCGACGATATCGTCGCGGTCCTTGATCTGGCCGGTGCGGCGGATATCGAGCCGGACCGAGGCATAGAACTTGAGCGCGTTGCCGCCGGTGGTGGTTTCCGGGTTGCCGTACATCACGCCGATCTTCATGCGCAGCTGGTTGATGAAGATCACCATACAGCGCGAGCGGCTGATCGAGCCGGTCAGCTTGCGCAGGGACTGGCTCATCAGGCGGGCCTGGAGGCCGACGTGGCTATCGCCCATCTCGCCCTCGATTTCAGCGCGGGGCACCAGCGCGGCGACCGAATCGACCACCAGCACGTCGATCGCGTTCGAGCGGACCAGCGTGTCGGTGATTTCCAGCGCCTGTTCCCCGGTATCGGGCTGCGAAACGATCAGTTCATCGATGTTGACGCCCAGCTTCTTGGCATAGACCGGGTCGAGCGCGTGTTCGGCATCAATAAAGGCCGCCGTGCCGCCGCTCTTCTGCGCTTCGGCGATGACGTGCAGCGCCAGCGTGGTCTTGCCCGAGCTTTCCGGACCATAGACTTCGATCACACGGCCACGCGGCAGACCGCCGATCCCGAGCGCGATATCGAGGCCAAGCGACCCGGTGGAGATCGCCTCCACCTCCATCGTTTCCTTCGAGCCAAGCTTCATCGCGCTGCCCTTGCCAAACGCGCGATCAATCTGGGCCAGCGCCGCTTCCAGCGCCTTCTGACGGTCCATCGTTTCCTTGCCTTCCTGAATCAGCTTGAGTTGTGCAGCCATTGTCCGTCCCCTTGCCTAACCAGCCGACCCAGCAGGTCAACTACGACTCGGTGTACCTGATCTGTTCCATGAGAACAAGAGGGGAACTAGAACAAATTTCGAACATTCATATTTTTTTGTAATGACAGTACTTTATAGGCTATATTGGCCAGAAACTAGAGGCTATAGGCCGCCAGTCGCCGGTAATGTTCCGCCGCCTCCTGGGCGATCTCTGCGAGGTGGGCCGGCAGTACCGGAATCTCGTCCCCGCCAGGCGCGGCAAAGCCGGTCGAGGCCTCGACCCCGGCGTACCAGGCTGGCGCCCAGACCCCGTCGCTGGCGCGCTTGCCGGCTGGCCAGCTGAGCATCGCCGAGTCGAATTCGATCTCCAGCGCCGCGCATAGCGCACCGAGTGTGCGGGCCGGATCGGACAGCACGTCCGCCGCGTCGATCACCGGCGGCGCGCAGCCCAGCCGGTCAGCCACGGCATCGAACAGCTCGCTTTGCTGGACCACGCCGATATCGGCGAGTGTCACCGTTTCCCGGCTCTTGACGTAGGAGGCAAGCACGCGGACCGGGTCACGGATCAGGAAGGCATTGCGACACGCCGCAATCCACCCGCGCCCGAACTCCGGCAGCATGTGGTGGGTCATGTGCTTCTGGTACCATATCGTGGAACCATCGGGCGCAGCGCCGATCAGCTGCCCGGCCACCTCGCGCCAGTCATTGGGCTGCGAGGCCAGCACTTCGTCGCGCATCGGATGATCAAGCCCCGTTTGCGCCAGGTAGGCGGCGTAGAACGGTTCATCGCTGACCGCACAGTCGGCCCGATTCTCGAACGCGCGCATCATCGCGGTTGAGAGGTTCCGGGGGCCCGACCACATAGCGATCCGGACTGTCACAGCAATGGGTGCTCCCTGGCGTATTGATCCTTCAGCGCGGCATAGGCAGCCTGGAGTGCTTGCGTGACCGGACCGGCCCCGGGCGGAAAGGATGTGCCGTCAACCCGCGCCACGGGCGTGATCCCGCCCATCGTGCCGGTGACGAAAGCCTCATCGGCACCCAGCAGATCCTGCGGCGGAAAATCGCCAACCCGGATCGGCGCGGCACCACCCTGGCACAGCGCGATCACATTGCCGCGGGTGATGCCGGGGAAGCAGAACCGGTCGGTGGCGCAGCGCACCGCCCCGTCCTTCACCCAGAACAGGTTGGTCGCGTTGCACGAGGCGATCATGCCATTGGGATCGAGCATCACCGCCTCATCCGCTCCCCGATCGATCGCTTCGAGCAGGGCACGGATATAGTTCAGCCGGCTGTGCGAATTCAGATGCATGTCAAAGGTTTCGGCGCCGCTGGTGCGGATCGAGCCGATGTGCAGGTTCAGGCCGGTCGCGGCCACGCTTGGCACCTTGAATTCGGCGGTGCAGACCACTGTCGCCTTGCCCAGCGCGTGACGCGGGTCCTGGTTGATCGAGCGCTTGCGCCCGCGCGTGACCATCAGCCGCAGGTGCGCGCCGTCTTCCATCCGGTTGGCCAGCAGCAGGCGCTTGAGTTCGCCGCGCATCTCATCCGGCGTCAGGCCCACATCAATCGCGATCGCCTTGGCCCCGGCATAGAGCCGCTCGAGATGGGCATCGAGGAACAGCAATGCACCGCGGTGCAGCCGCAGCCCTTCCCACACTCCGTCGCCCAGCCCGAAACCGGCATCGAAGATCGAGACTGTAGCTTCCTGCAGCGGGACCAATTCCCCATCGACCAGCGCCAACACCCCGGCATTGCGCGGGTCTTCGGCAAAGTCCTGGCTTCCGGCCATTTGCCCCCGCCCGCCCTGCTCAGATCCTGGCCGCGGCCAGTACGCCGCCGACCTTGTCGGTCACCTGCTGCACGGTGAAAGGCTTGGGCAGGAAGTGGACGTCAGCAATGTCGATCTCCTTGCGGAGCTGTTCCTCGGCATAGCCCGACATGAACAGCACCGGCAGCGAGGGGTGGCGGGCACGGATTTCGCGGACCATGGCGGGGCCGTCCATGCCCGGCATGACGACGTCGGACAGGACCAGGTCAAACTCGGCGCCCTGCTCGACATAGGCCAGGCCCTCGTCACCATCGGCAGCAGCGGTCACGGTATAGCCAGCCCGGGTCAGCGCGCGTTCGGCGACGGCGCGGACCATGTCCTCGTCCTCGACCAGCAGCACCCGCCCGCCCCCGGCCCACTGCGCGGCAGGTTCCGCGCGCACGGTCTTGGCAGCGAGTTCCTCCGGGCTGGCATGGTGGACCGGCAGGTAGACGGTGAACTTGGTGCCCTTGCCCACTTCGCTGTCAGCAAAGATGAAGCCGCCCGATTGCTTGACGATGCCGTAAACGGTCGAGAGGCCCAGGCCCGTGCCCTTGCCCTGTTCCTTGGTGGTGAAGAACGGTTCGAAGATCTTGCCGAGGTAATCGGGGGCAATCCCCGTGCCGGTATCTTCCACCACAAGCGCGGTGTAATCGACCTGCGGCATGATCGCACTGCGCATTGCGCGCACGTCGGCAGCGGTCACCCGGCGGGTGGCAAGCGTGATCTTCCCCCCGCCGATCTCACCCTTGGCCAGCACCGCGTCGCGGGCATTGACCACCAGGTTGACGATCACTTGCTCCAGCTGGCTGGGATCGGCGCGTACGGCGCCCAGATCGCGGTCATGCGCGACGGAGAGCTTCACTTTTTCCCCGATAAGCCGCTTGAGCAAGGTCGAGACATCCTGGACCACATCCGGCAATTGCAGCACTTCCGGGCGCAGCGTCTGCTGGCGGCTGAAGGCCAGCAGCTGACGGGTCAGGCTGGCCGCGCGGTTGGAATTGGCGCGGATCTGCTGGATGTCGTCATAGTCGCTGTCACCTGGCGTATGGCGCAGCAGCATAAGGTCACAGGTGCCAAGGATCGCGGTCAGCACATTGTTGAAATCGTGCGCGACGCCTCCGGCCAGCTGGCCCACGGCCTGCATCTTGGTGGCCTGGGCCACCTGGCGCTTGAGCCGGGTTTCCTCGCTGGAATCGGTCAGGCTGAGCAGCACTGCCGCCTCGCCCAGACCGCGCACGCCCGCAAGGCTGAGCGTTACCGGATCTTCCGGCTGGGTGCGCAGCCGCACGGCCAGGTCACCCGCAGCAGCAGGCCCTTGCGCAAAGCGGCGGATCGCATCTGAGATCGCGCCTTTGTCTTCCTGCACCACCAGGTCGGTCGGATAGACCGGCGGGGCCTCGCCCTCGCGGCCGGCGGCACGCATGAAAGCGGGGTTGGCAAAGAGCAGCCGCCCATCGCGATCGGCCATGGCCAGGCCCAGCGGCAAGTTGCCGAGCAAGGCCTCGAGGTGCGGGACCGCGGCCGTCCCTTCCACCGCGCCGCCGCCCAGGCCAACCCCGGCCTCGACCAGCAGCATCAGCGAAGGCGTGGTGCCATAATCGACCGCACCCGGCGCATCGGGATCACGCACCGGCAGATAATACATGGTCAGCGGGTTGCCGCGCCGGCCTTCGCGGGCCCAACTCACCTGATCGCGCTCATCTTGACGCAGGAAGGCGGTGAACTCCTGGCCCGTCAGCAGGGCTGCCGGATCACCGGTGGCGCGGGCGGCAAAGCCGGAACTGGCGGCGCGGATCTTGCCATCAGGATCGACAATCGCCGCCGCCATCCCGGCCGCGGCGAGCGCGCGGCCGAGCTTGCCATCAAGGTGCGGAACCAATTCGGCCACCGGATCTGGGTTGGACAGCGGACTGATCGTCCAGACCAGGTAATCGTCGCCGCGACCAGCCCGCTGCGCCTCGGCGCTCCAGCGGCCGCTTTCGTTTTCGATGATGTCAGCCTTGCCCTGCCCGTCGCGCCAGCCCGAGCGGCCCGCCTTGGCCAGCCGTTCGAGCGAGGCGTTGTCGACCGGCAAGCGCGGCGGGGCGTGGGCCGTGGTGAACCATACCTCGAAAGCGCGGTTGGCGCAGACCAGTCGGCCGGCCCGGTCAGTGATTGCGACCGCGCAATCCGGCCGGTCGATCGCCGCAACGGTCACGGACCAGTCTGGCAGCGCATATTCCACCTGCTGCTGCACTGGCTTTGGCCTGGCCAGCACCCAGGTCAGCCCACCCAAAGCGACCAGGCCGGCCGCAAAGGCGGCCACTGCGGGCGCGCTGTTAGTAGCGAGCCACACGATGCCAAGGCTGACGGCCAGCGCCGCGCCCACTAGCAGCCGCTCGCTCCCGCTGACGGCCAGCCGAGAGCCGGGCGCGCTCACGGCTGGATCGGTTCCTGCTGCCGCCTCTGCGCGACAATCCGTTCCTGGGCCGCGCGGCGCTTGCGGCGGACCCAGCTGGTCCAGGTGAAGGAGGAAACAAGGTAGCCAACTGCCGCGCTGATCGTCGAGACGATGAACAGGCCCAGCAGCATGGCTGGGGCCGCATCGGATAGCAGCCAGCTGGCCCACTCATTGATCCCCGCCCCACGCTCATAGAGCCCGTAGAACGTTTCCACGTCCGCATGGAAGCCCAGCTTGTTGCCCAGCCAGATCGAGCCCGCAATGATGAACGGCGTGGTCGCCGGGTTGGACAGAAAGGTCATCAGCGCGGCCAGCGGAATATTGCCGCGGCACGGCACGCACATCAGCGCGGCACCGATGATCTGGATCCCCGGGATCAGCGCGAAGATGCCGACCAGTAGGCCAACCGCCACCCCGCGCGGGACCGAGCGGCGGGTAAAGCGCCACAGCTCCGGCCGGCGAGCGAACGGCCCGACCCAGCGGTTGTGCTCCAGTTCCTCGCGCCGGGGCATGTTGGCCCGGGCCCAGCGGAGTATGCGGGAAGAAAAGGTGGTCATTTGTTTTCCCGCATAATCCGCGCCTGGTCACGCTTCCAGTCGCGTTCCTTGATGGTGGCGCGCTTGTCCGCCACGTTCTTGCCCTTGGCCAGTGCCAGCTCGACCTTGGCGCGGCCGCGGCCGTTGAAATAGATCGACAGCGGCACCAGCGTCATGCCCTTGCGTTCAACCGCCCCGGTAAAACGGGCAATCTCGCGCTCATGCAGCAACAGCTTGCGCGGGCGCTTGGGCACGTGGTTGAAGCGGTTGCCGTGGCTGAACTCCGGCACGTTGGAATTGATCAGCCAGACCTCGCCGTTCTTGACCTCGGCATAGGCCTCGGCGATCGAGCCTTCGCCGAACCGCAGGCTCTTCACCTCGGTTCCGGTGAGGGCGATCCCGGCCTCGGTCGTATCCTCGATGTAATAATCGAACCGCGCCCGCCGGTTCTCGGCGACCACCTTCTTCTTGTCGAACGCTGCGTGGGTCGGACGGGCCATTATGCGGGCCATGTAGGACTGAAGCGGCAAAAAAGAAACTGCCAGTCCCACTTAAATGAAGTGGAAACAGGCTGGCCTGATTCAAACGAGTCCGGCGTGCTCCAGCGCAGCGTCAACCGCGCGGCGACTTTCGGCGCTGCAAGCGACCAGCGGCAGGCGGACTTCCTCGTTCAGCCAGTCACAGACGCGGCTCAACGCGTACTTGACCGGACCCGGCGAGGCATCGGTGAAAAGTGCCTGGTGGAGCGGAAACAGCCGTTCGTTGAGTTCGTGCGCCCTGGCCCTGTCTCCGGCCAGGCTTGCCGCCTGGAACTCGGCGCAGAGCCGCGGCGCCACGTTGGCGGTTACCGAGATACAGCCCACCCCGCCCCCGGCGTTATAGTGCAGCGCCATGTCATCATTGCCGCAAAGCTGGATGAAGTCCGTGCCAAGCGCCAGACGGTGCGCGGTCAGCCGGGTCATGTCGCCGCTAGCGTCCTTGATGCCAACGATCCGCTCCGGAAAACGGCGGGCCAATTCGATCACCGTTTCAGGCTTGATATCGGTCACTGTCCGCCCCGGCACGTTGTAGAGCACGATCGGCAGATCGACCTTTTCGGCCAGATAGCTGAAATGCGCCAACAGCCCGGCCTGGCTGGGGCGATTGTAATAGGGCGCCACCATCAAGGCGGCATCGGCGCCCAGCGCCTTGGCTTCCTGCATGTGCCACAGCGCAGTTTGCGTATCGTTGCTGCCGCAGCCGGCAATCACCGGCACGCGGCCGGCTGCCGCCTCTACCGTCACGGCGAACAGGCGGTGCTGCTCATCGTTGCTGAGCGTCGGTGCTTCACCGGTCGTGCCGCAGGGCACAAGCGCGGCGGAACCTTCGACAATCTGCCAGTCAACCAGGCGCCGAAAGGCCGCTTCATCCACTGAACCTGCGGCGAATGGGGTGATCAGCGCCGGAATCGAGCCGGAGAACATGGACTTTTCCCTTCTGCTTGGCCCATAGGAAGCCGTGGCCGCCATCCCGCAGCCGCCTGTTCAGCGCCTGATAAGGAGCCTTTGCCAAGA
This sequence comes from Novosphingobium ginsenosidimutans, assembly GCF_007954425.1. Classification (NCBI taxonomy): domain Bacteria; kingdom Pseudomonadati; phylum Pseudomonadota; class Alphaproteobacteria; order Sphingomonadales; family Sphingomonadaceae; genus Novosphingobium; species Novosphingobium ginsenosidimutans. The sequence goes on from NZ_CP042345.1 coordinate 62,799, forward strand.
ATGTCCAGCATGGTCCGCACGACATTTGCTTTGCTGCTGGCAAGCCTGGCGATAACCCCTTCGATTGCTTCGGCGCAGGATGGTGCCGATTGGGATCGCGCACGCGCCGCGCAGGCTGCCGCCCCGGCCACGCCAATGGCCCTGGCCGTCGCGCGGTGGAAGCTGCTGACCAGTTCCGATCGCTTCCTGTTCGACGATTACGCCAGCTTCCTGCTAAGCTATCCAGGCTTCCCCGAAGAGGCCAAACTGCGCGGCTATGCCGAACGCGCGCTGGAGCGGGAAAGCCTGCCGGCCGATCGGATCGCGGCCTTCTTCGATCGCTATCCCGCGCTGGGCAATGCCGCCCGCGCCCGCCACGCCCTCGCCCTGTTCGAACTCGGCCGGCCTGAAGCCGTCGAACTTGGCCGCGCAGTGTGGCGCGGCGGGCCGATGAGCGATCTCAGCGAAGCGGCACTATCGGCGCGCCTCGCCAATGTCCTGACCCCGGCGGACCATGACGCGCGGATGGATGCGCTGCTGTGGAACAGCAATTCGGCCCAGGCGACCCGCCAGTTGCTCTACGTCTCGCCCGCTGCTCGGCTGGTGTTCCTGGCGCGGTTGGGGCTGGTCAATGGCCAGGATCCGGCAGCGCAGGGACTGGATCCCGGCCCGGGCGTGCTCCGCGATGCCGGCTATGTCTACAACCGCGTGCGAATGCTGCGGACCACCGGGCAGGCTGCCCTCGCCTCGTCAGTCATGGCGACGCGACCGCCGCTGGCTGCTCCGCCGCGCGATGCCCGGCGCTGGATTGGCGAGCTGCTGGCAACCGCGCGCCGCAGCGAAGCGGCCAATGCGGTGCGGATCGCCGCGGCGATTGATGAAACCTTTGCACCGGGCACTGATGTCAGCGCGCAGTCCTTCGCGATCCGTGACGACTACACTTCGCTGATGTGGCTGGGCGGGACCAAGGCGCTGTATGAGCTGGGCGATGCCAGCCGCGCTGCGCCCCTGTTCTATCGCTATGGCGCCGCCGCGCGCAGCCCGCAGACCCGTTCGAAGGGTTATTACTGGGCCGGTCGCGCCATGGCCCAGGCGGGCAACCTGGCCGAAGCCAACCGCTACTTCGAAATGGCGGCGATCTATCCCGAGCAGTTCTATGGCCAGCTCTCGCTGGAGCGGTTGGGACGTCCGCTACCGGCCTTCAACCAGGTGCCCCGCGCGGTGCCAACCGCGGCTGAGCGCGCTGCGTTCAATGCCCGCCCCCTGACACAGGCTGTGCGCGAAGTGGCGCGCGATAGCGACTGGCCGACCGGCGTGCGCTTTTTCCGCGAGATCAGCGATCAGGCCCTGACCGAAGCCGACCACGTGCTGGTGGCCGACCTTGCGCGCGAGCTGGGCCGCCGCGACCTTGCCGTGATCCTGGCCCAGGCGGCGCATACCGATGGCTTCGGCGAATTTCACAAGACTGGCTATCCGCTGATCCCGGTGGTCGCAGGGGCGAACTGGACCATGGTCCATGCAATCACCCGCCAGGAAAGCCAGTTCGCGATGAACGCGATCAGCCACGCTGGTGCGCGCGGGCTGATGCAGCTCATGCCAGGAACTGCGCGCGAGCAGGCGGGCAAGCTGGGCCTTGAATACAGCCCCGAGGCGCTGACGACCGACGCCGGCTACAACATCATGCTGGGCGATGCCTATTTTCGGCGGATGCTGGATTACTTCGGCGGCAGTTACCCGCTGGCGGTGGCAGCCTATAATTCGGGGCCGGGCAACGTGAACAAGTTCCTGCGCGCCAACGGCGATCCACGCAATGGCGGGATCGACTGGATCGACTGGATCGAGCGCATCCCGCTGACCGAGACGCGCGGCTATGTGCAGCACGTGCTGGAAAACGCGGTGGTCTATGAAGCGATGAACCCGGACAAGGCGCGGCTGGGCGGACCCAATGCGCTCAGCCGGTTCATCGGCAAGCGCAACCCAGGTTGAACCGGTGAAACCCGACGGTCCGCCAATCACCCCTGCCGGGATGGCTGCCTTGCGGGCGCGCTATGACCACCTGCTTGGCACCGAACGTCCGCAGATCGTCGAGATTGTCAGCTGGGCCGCTGGCAATGGCGATCGCAGCGAGAATGGCGACTACCTCTATGGTCGCAAGCGGATGCGCGAGATCGACCGCGAGCTGGCCCATCTAGCGCGGCGGATGAAATTCTGCCGGGTGGTCGATCCAGCCCGGCAGGAAGACCGCAAACGCGCCTGGTTCGGTGCAACGGTCACGATCGCCGACGAGGATGACAACCAGCGCACCGTCACACTGGTGGGCGATGACGAACAGGATGCCGGCCAGGGCCTGATCGGCTGGTCCGCGCCGCTGGCCCGGGCGCTGCGCGGCGCGGCGGTCGGAGACCTGCGCCGGGTCCACCTGCCTGGCGGCGAAAAGGAATGGGAAGTCGTCGCGATCACCTATCCGCAGCCCTGAAAGCCTTGCTATTCCTGCAGTAAGGTCCATAGGGATGGCATCGTGAGCAGACCGTCGGTAAGCGCTCGCGACTGAGAGACCAATCGCGCTCCCGCTTACAAGCTGTGGAGCCCCCCATGGATCTCAATTCCCAATACTTTCGCCACCAACGCGCCATGATGCAGGCCGCTGCGGCAGCTTGCGCCGGACAGCGGCACACTCTGCTGGGTGAAGCCGCCAGCATCGCGCGGACAATCGCTGGCCACCAGAACAGGCTGGGCGCCCCGGCCTTCGCCGGCTGGAGTCTCCTCGGATGAGCCGGGCGATGAACCTCTCGCTCAGCGAGGCCGAGGTGCAGAACGCCTGCGCGCAGGCCCAGATCCGTATCAGTGCGATCGAACCGCTGCCGCAGGCCGGAACCCACGTGGTCTGCGTGACCAGCGAAGGAGCCGATGCACTTCGGAAAAAGCTTGGCAAGCACCTCATCGAGGGCAAGGTGAAGCGCTTTGCCTTCTACCGGATTCCCAGCTCCTGGTAGGGTGACGGCTTTTCCCCGTGTGCAGTTTCTGCAAAGGGGGCAGCCATGGCCGACGTGATCAACCTGCGCCTTGCCCGCAAGGCTCGTGACCGAAGCGACAAGCAGCGTCAAGCCGAGGCCAATCGCGCGCGGCACGGGGCCAGCAAGGCTGAACGCACCCGCGTGACGGCTGAAGCAGAGCGGGCGGCGCGGCTGCTTGACGGCAAACGCCGCGATCCAGCCGACTGAACCGGGCGAAATCGTTTCGTAATCCCGGTGCAGGGGCCTAGCCTCTGCCGCCGGGGGGAACCGGACTATGGTGACGCAAGCAATCGACAGAACCGAGCGCGAGCGGCATCCGCGCGGGCTCTGGGTGCTGGCCTTCACCGAGCTGTGGGAGCGGTTTTCCTATTACGGCATGATGGCGCTGCTGGCGCTCTACATGACCAAGCAATTGCTGCAGCCGGGCCATGCCGATAAGGTCTGGGGCCTGGCCGCGCTGCGCCACTTCTTCGAATTCCGCGGGCCGATGTCGGACATTGCCTTCACCTCACTGGTGTTCGGCTGGTACGGGGGGCTGGTCTACTTTACGCCGATTCTGGGCGGTCTGGTGGCTGACCGCTGGTTGGGGACCCGGCGCACCGTAACGCTGGGGGCCGTGTTGATGGCCGCCGGGCACCTGGCGATGTCGCTGGACCAGACCTTCCTGATTGCCCTGCTGATGCTGATCCTGGGATCAGGCTGCCTCAAGGGCAATATCACCACGCAGGTCGGCGCGCTCTATCCGGCCGAAGCGGAATCTCTTCGGCAGCGCGGCTATGCGATCTTTTCGACCGGGATCAACATCGGCGCGGTGATCGGGCCACTGGTGACCGCAGGAGTGGCGGCCGCCTTTGGCTGGCACGCTGGCTTTGCCGTTGCGGCGGTGCTCATGTTGCTGGCGCTGGCGGTCTATCTCGGCGGTGGACAGCACCTGCCCGATGGCCGCCCGGTCCTCACCGGCGCCGATCTGCCTCTGGCCGAGGCCGGCGACAGCCGCCGCCTGGCCGCTCTTCTTGTGATTGTGGCACTGGTTATTCCGGCTTCGGTCGGCTTTCTGATGATCAGCGGGATCGGCATGATCTGGATCGATGGCTATGTGAACCTGGCGACGCCGCTGGGTGCGGTGCCGGTCGGCTGGTTCAACTCGCTCGATTCCTTGTCCAGCATCCTGATCGCGCCGTGCCTGATCCTGCTGTGGGCCTGGCAGGCACGGCGCCAGCGCGAACCATCGGGCCTGACCAAGATCGCCATCGGCAGCTTGCTGGTCGCGCTTTCGTCGCTGGCCTTTGCAGTGGGGAGCGCGCTTTCGCCGCAGCCGGGGACAGTCCCGGCGGTCTGGGCGCTGACGGGCTACCTTGGCATGGGGGTGGCATTCATGTGGTATTGGCCAGTACTGCTGGCTCTGGTGTCCAGTAGCGCACCGGCCAGGGTCAATTCGACGATGATGGGGGCATCCTTCCTCGCCTTGTTCATCGGCTCGGTCAGCGGCGGCTGGCTGGGCAGTTTCTATGACCAGATGACCCCGGCTGCGTTCTGGACGATCAATGCGGCCGTCCCTGCCGCAGGCGGTCTGTTGACGTTGCTGCTGCGCGGCCCATTGCAGCGCGCGCTGCAGCCCGCCACATAGGATAGATGCGGACCACATTCGATCAGGCCACTGTGCGGCTCTACCATCTCGACAGCGAAGCCATCGGCGGCACGGCGACCACGCTGCTCTATGGCCCACTGGCCCAGGTGCTGGACCACGCTGCGGCACAGGATCCCGGGATCCAGGCGGATCTGTTCATCGCCACCGACAATGACGTGGTTGCCTATCTCGACCTGATCGGGGAATAGGCGGGAGTGCGCCTTGCTACTCTTCTTGTCAGCGTGGCCCTGATCGCCGCCCCTGCGCTGGCGCGCGACAGCCTTGGCATGTTCGGGACCTGGGGTGCCTTCAGCGATCCGCAGGCACCCGGCGGACCGCGCTGTTATGCGATTGCCATGGCCGCGCCTTCGACAATGCAGCGTGATTATCAACCCTATGCCACGGTCGGCACCTGGCCGCGCCAGCAGGTGCGCGGGCAGGTGCATTTTCGTCTCTCGCGCAGGTTATTGCCGAATGCGCCGATCACCCTGATCATGAGCGGCCAGCGTTATGCCCTGGTAGGCGGGGGCGGCGATGCCTGGGCGGCGGACAAGCGGATGGATGCAGCGATCATCGCGGCAATGCGCTCGGCCGGGCAAATGACCGTCAGCGCCCGCGACGCATCCGGACGCGGCTTTACGAACTCCTGGTCACTCGACGGGGCAGCGACGGCGATGGATGCCGCCGCCGTCGGCTGCGCCCGTCTGCGTTAGGCTGGCCTAGAAGCGCAGGCCAACGCTCGCGACGACCTGGTGGCGGTCGGTATCGATCCGGAAGCGGCTTGAATCCGGGGTCTGTCCCTCGAAATCGAACTCGGCCTCGCTATACTTAGAGTAGCGATATTCGATCTTGGCGAAGGCGTTTTCACTGACCGCAAGCTCGACCCCGCCGCCCAGACGCCAGCCATCGGTATCGAGCCGCTGGTTGAGGTTCACCGTCCCGTCGGTCCCGACCAGATTATAACGGGCATTGGTGTAACCACCCTTGACGTAGGCCAGGGCATTGCTGCCGATGATCAGGCCGGCGCGCGCACCAACGTAGATATCGCGGCCGGTTTCTACTCGGCCCAGGTTGAACGTGTTCGGTACGCCGTCGGTGTTGCTCTTGGCGGTACTGTCGGTCAGCTCGGCCTCTGCACCGATCACGGCCGATTGGCCAATGGCGAAGTCGAAGCCGACGCCGCCACCATAAAGCAACCCATCGACCGACTGGTCGAGATCGCGCGTGGTGTCGTTATCGACCGAGCTACCGGAACGGCTTTTGTCCCAGCCGACCGTGGCTTCAACCCGGGGGCCGGTAAAGGTCGCCTGCGCATCCTGCGCCAGAGCAGGGGTTGCCGACAAGACGGTGCCGGCAGCGAGTGCTGCGAGGATTTTCTTCATTACTAAATCTCCAACCTGTTTGCCCAAATCTTGCAGGCTCCCGGGAGAAGCCACTGGCGGCGCTGTAGTTCCGCGCGACGGGACAGGCGGAGCTTGCGGCACGGCAGAGGCCCGTGGGCAGCGCCTTTGCGCTTTGCGGCCAGGTTCCCTATATGGCGCGCCATGCAGATTCCCGGCCTTATCGATCCTGTCCCCGTCGCGCGCGACATCACGCCGCGCGAAGATGGCCGCGTTGACCTGATCGGTCTGCCGAAAAAGCGGATAGCCGAGCTGTTCGAAAGCGCCGGGCTCGATCCAAAGGCCGCCAAGCTGCGCGCCAAACAGGTGTTCCACTGGCTCTACCACCGCGGCGTGACCGATTTCGAAGCGATGACCGACATCGCCAAGACCATGCGCCCGTGGCTGGCGGAACGCTTTGTGATCGGCCGCCCGGAAATCGTCCTTAGCCAGCATTCCAGCGACGGCACCCGCAAGTGGCTGCTGAGGACCGCCGATGGGCACGAGTTCGAGATGGTCTTCATCCCCGATGCCGATCGCGGCACGCTGTGCGTTTCCAGCCAGGTCGGCTGCACGCTCAACTGCCGGTTCTGCCACACCGGCACGATGCGGCTGGTCCGCAATCTGACGCCGGGTGAGATCGTCGGTCAGGTCATGCTGGCGCGCGATGCGCTGGGTGAATGGCCCAAGGCGGGCCAGGCTGACCTGTCGGCGCTGGGCGATGACCTCGTCGATGACGATGGCGGCTATTCGTCCGACGGGCGCCTGCTGACCAATATCGTGATGATGGGCATGGGCGAGCCGCTCTATAACTTCGACAATGTCCGCGATGCGCTGAAGCTGGTGATGGACGGCGATGGCCTCGCCCTCTCCAAGCGCCGCATTACCCTTTCCACCAGCGGCGTCGTGCCGATGATGGCCAAGTGCGGGGAAGAGATCGGCGTGAACCTGGCGGTTTCGCTCCACGCCGTGACCAAGGACATCCGCGACGAGATCGTGCCCATCAACCGCAAGTATGGCCTGGAAGAACTGCTCCAGGCCTGCGCCGACTACCCCGGGGCCAGCAATGCCCGCCGCATCACCTTTGAATATGTGATGCTGAAGGACAAGAACGACAGCGACGAGCACGCGCGCGAGCTGGTCCGGCTGATCAAGCAGTACAAGCTGCCGGCCAAGGTCAACCTGATCCCGTTCAACCCCTGGCCCGGCGCGATCTATGAATGCTCCAGCCCAGAGCGTATCCGCCGCTTCTCCGAGATCGTCTTTGAAGCGGGCATCAGCGCCCCGGTCCGCACCCCGCGCGGGCGCGATATTGATGCCGCCTGCGGCCAGCTCAAGACCACCGCCCAGAAGCTGAGCCGCGCCGAACTGGACCGCCTGGCCGAGGAAAAGCAGGCTGCTTTGGGTTGATTTGCTCGGCTGGGCGCGCAAACGCCACGGTTTACCAACGGCTGAAATCCAGCGTTCAGATTGCAGGGTAGAGAGTTCTCCAACAGTTTCGAAAACAGGAGAACACCAATGTTCCGTAAGACCCTGATCGCCGCCACGCTGGCAACCGTCGCTCTTCCTTCCGCTTCGGCCTTTGCCGATCCGCCGCGCTGGGCCCCGGCCCACGGCTATCGCGCCAAGAACGGCGACATCGCCTATCGCCGCACCGATAACGGCATCCGTTACTGGGAAGGCAGCGACGGCCGCTATTACTGCCGCCGCGGTGATGGCACCGTCGGCCTGCTGGCTGGTGCCGCTGTCGGCGCCCTGCTCGGCCGCGCAATCGACACCCGCGGTGAGCGTGCCACGGGCACGATCCTGGGTGCCGCAGCCGGCGCGCTGATCGGCAACGAGCTGGCCAAGGGGCCGACGCGCTGCCGCTAAGGGCCCTGCCCTGAACTAACCCTTTGCCAGAGCGGCCGGGTGTGCATAGGGGAAGCCCCATGCCCCCGGCCGTTTTCATTACTGGCGCTGGCAAGCGCATCGGTGCGGTCCTCGCGCGCGCCTTCGGCACGGCGGGCTGGCACGTGGTGATCCACGTCCACCATTCACCCGATGCCGCCCATGCCCTTGCTGCCGAACTGCCCTCCGCCGAGGTGGTTCAGTGCGACCTGGTCGATGGCGAGGCCGCACTGGGAATGGTCGCCGAGGTCGCCAATCGGCTCGATGACTGGCGCGTGCTGGTCAACTGCGCCGCCGTGTTCCGCTATGACGATGGCGCGGCTATTGACCCGGCGGTCTTTGCCGAGGCGATCACAGTGAACGCCGAAACCCCCACCCGCATGGCCCAGGCCTTCCTGGCCCAGGCCCGGGCGAAAGGGGGCAAGCGGGTGATCCAGTTCCTCGACCAGAAGCTGCTCAACCCCAATCCCGATTTCTTCAGCTACACCATGGCCAAGCAAGCCTTTGCCTCCACCGTGGCCATGCTGGCGATGGCGCAGAAAGACCTGGCCCACCGCATCTACGGCCTCGCCCCCGGCGCAATGATGGCCAGCTTTGACCAGCGCGAGGACGAGCATGAGGCGAGCGGGAGGATGAATCTGCTCGAGCGGCTGACCGATCCCAAGGAACTGGCTGATGCCGCGCTGTTCCTGGCCGAAGGCTGGGCGGCCAGTGGTCAGACGCTTTACATCGATTCCGGACAGCACCTGCTGGCCCAGCCCCGCGATGTGCTTTTTCTCGCCAGAGGATTGTAATGCTCGAAGCTTTCCTGGCGTCGACCGCCGTCGTCGCGCTTGCCGAGATCGGCGACAAGACAATGCTGCTGGCGATCGTGCTGGCCGCCCGCCTGCGCGCACCCTGGGCGATCCTTGCCGGGATTTTGGTGGCGACGATGGCGAACCACGCCCTCGCCGCGCTGGTTGGCAGCCAGGTTGCCGGTCTGCTCGACGCGCCGTGGTTCCGCACGGCGGTTGCGCTGGGCTTCATCGCCATGGCCGCCTGGACGCTGATCCCCGACAAGTTCGACGATGACGATGACAACGTCACCCAGCGCGGCAGCGCCTTCCTGACCACGTTGGTGGCCTTCTTCCTGGTCGAGATGGGCGACAAGACCCAGGTCGCGACCATTGCGCTGGGCGCGCAGTACCACTCCGTGCTGGTCGTGGCCGCCGGAACCACGCTGGGCATGATGCTGGCGAATGGCCCGGCGGTGTTCCTGGGCGAGAAACTGGTCGAGAAGATCTCGCTCAAATTGACCCGCACGATTGCCGCGCTGCTGTTCCTGCTGCTTGGCCTGTGGCAACTCGCCGAAGTCCTCGGCTGGCTCGGCTGATTGGTGCTTGCACTGGCCGGCAAGAGGCATAGTCTCTTGCCCTATGTGGCTGCTCGACAAGATGCTTCGTGCCCTGATCCGCAAGGGTCAGCTTCGTGTCGTCGATCATGACGGCAGCGAACACCGCTATGGCGATCTTTCCACCGATCCCGTCACCATCCGCCTGACCGACAAGGGCGCGGCGCTGCACATCGCCCGCGATCCCCGGCTCGGCGCGGGTGAGGCCTATACCGACGGGCGGCTGGTGGTAGAGCCGCCACACGACATCCGCGATATGGTGCTGCTGGTCATGGCCAATGCCGCCGGGTCGGGCACCGGGCTCAAGCCCCCCAGCCCTGCGAAGAAGCTGCTCGACCGGTTGGGTTCCCGGCTAGACCAGATCAATTTTCGCAGCCGCGCCAGCAAGAACGTGGTCCACCACTATGGCCTGACCCGCGAGTTCTATGAGCTGTTCCTCGATGAGGACCGGATGTACTCGATGGCCTACTTTACCGATCCGGCCAACTCGCTGGAGCAGGCCCAGGTCGACAAGAAGGCGCTGATCGCGGCGAAGCTCAACCTGCCGCGCGATGCCAGCCATATGCGCGTGCTCGACATCGGCTGCGGCTGGGGCGGGTTCGGGCTGTTCCTCAATCGCCACTATGGCTGCGAAGTGCTGGGCGTCAGCCTGGCGCCCGACCAGGTCAAGTTCGCCAATGAACGGGCCGCGGCGGCAGGCGTGGCCGACAAGGTCAAGTTCGAGCTGATTGACTACCGCGACGTGACCGGCACGTTCGACCGGATCAGCTCGATCGGAATGATCGAACACCTCGGCAAGCCGCATTACGAGGAATATTACGGCAAGACCTTTGGCCTGCTGGCCGACGATGGCGTGATGCTGACCCATACGATCGGCAAGCCCGGCATGTCCGGATCGACCGATGCCTGGGTGCGCAAATACATCTTCCCCGGCCACTACCTGCCCTGCGTCAGCGACCTGGCGATTGCGCACGAGCAGACTGGCTGGAAGATCGCCGACATCGAGGAACTGCGCGTCCACTACGCCTGGACCCTGGCCGAATGGTACCGCCGCGCGGTGCTCCACCGCGAGCAGATCGTCGCGATGTTCGACGAGCGCTTCTTCCGGATGTGGCAGTTCTATCTGGTCGGCGCCGAGCAGGGCTTCCGCAACGGCACCATGGTCAACTTCCACGTCCAGGCGACCAAGCGCGAAGGCGTGCTGCCGGTGACGCGGGATTACATCACCACCGAAATGGCGCGGCTGTCGGCGGCGGAAGGTGTGCCGACCTGGCATCTGGAGCGTCAAGCGGCGGAGTAGCGGCTGACACGCAAACCGTGGGCATTTGCTCGCCACCATGATGAGTGACCGGAAGGCGATTTGGCCTCCGATCTGATATAGCTAACCAGCAAAGGGGCGCGCCAGTCGAGTCGGATAAGGGGCAATCATGGAGGACGGGAGCGTTTGGGAGGTCGATCGCGTTGCGGCAGCAGAATTGCTGTCTTTGTTGAAGCAGACTTCCGAAGAAGATTGGGGGCAAGTGATCGCGAAGGCGTTCTCCAGATCCCGCTTTCAGAATTACCAGTGGGCTGCCACGCGCGTTCGCGATTCCGCGATAAGAGTCCTTGAGCAAGAGGCGAATGAGGAATTTCATCGCCGGGAAGCCATTTGGGCGGATGGGTATAGGCATGCAGAAGCGTGTCTTATCTCTCAGACACCAGCGGAGCTCTTGGAGACTTTTGTCCCTCCCCCCAAGTCACAAGGACAGCTCCTGAGAGCAATGCTTCGCTCCGCGAGGCAGCAGTCCGCCGCCAAACCAAAGACCAGTTAGGCGCTCGAAGCGCTGGGCTACGAGTTCTGCCGCCCAGTTCCTGTTCGAGTTTGGCTGCCAACCGCGCAATCACTCCTCGGGCGAGCGCAGTGTCGCCGCCATTGTCAGTTCCGCTTTTGGAGCGGGGAAAGATCGGTGCCTATGGCTGCCTTGTTGGGGGAAGCGGACCTCAGCGCCCCTTATTCATCACTACGGTTGATCGACCACGAATTGGCAGGGTGGTCCAGGCTAGCAGGACCCCGACGAGAATAACCACTATTGCCAAGATCGCCCCCTTATTGGGTGCGGCGACCGCAGTGGTAAGGTCGTTCAGTCGATCAATGCTGGCAAGATAGGCCTGCAGCCCTACCGCCAAGGGACCCGAAGCGACCGTGAAGAGATAAGGCCAGCCGTTCCTCCAGTCCTTCGCGAACATCAGTAAACCGATCGCGAGATTGACGTTGAGGCTCATCTGGCCCGCCGTCTGGAACCGGTAAAAGGTTTCCGGGCCCTCGATCCTGTAGGCGGGGGCGAATGCGATAAGTGCAAAGAAGATCGCAGGACCAAGAAAGATCAACAGGGTGCTCGTCATAAAGGCACCGTGCACTTTGCGCTGCCTTCTCAGGGCAAACGCGAGTACTAGAATCGATCCCAGCCAAAGGGTGCCAACGACGTTCTGAACGATCAGGAAGTCCGGCTGACCGCTTGCAATTGCCGACTGTGCACTATGCACTGCGAGAAACGCGGCTGAGCCGACTAGCAGCGGCCCGGCAGCCAGAACTGCCAAGCCTACCTGGCGGTGGAGCTGCCACTTTCCTTGTGCCAGCAACATCACCTGAGTGAGCAGGAGGCCCATCCAGCCGAATGTAGTAGCGACATGGAAATGATGGTGCGGTTCTGCCTCCGCACGTGGACCGACATAAATACTCCAGAAGCCCAGCATTCCGACGACCATTGTGATCAAGACGAGCGCAATCTCCGCCGCATAAGGCCGGTATCGTTTCATACTCCCACCTTTTCCACCCATTTCCTGGTCGGCTTCGGTCCTGGTCGGAACGCTGGCACGAGCCGGGTCTGAGAGCAAGGGTATGGCTTCGCTTCGGCCGGTTCCTCGCATGCCGACTTCACAAAGCCTTTTGCGACCTCGTTGCGGGGCACAAATGTCCGCAACGTTGTCGATTCCGGCGTGCCTGCTGACCTCGGCAAGTTTGGTGAAAGCAGACAAGCCGGCAGACACCTTTCTACTCGTCACCCCGGACTTGATCCGGGGTCCAGCTGCCTTGCTTTCCGGACCGGTTTCGGTTCTCCCGCAATGCAAGCGTGATGGCTGTTGGATGGCTCAGCACTTTGCCCGCCTGCATTTTCCTACACACCCGCCGCCTGATATGATCAGCGCTGCTCTTTCCAATCGTTGATCCCCGCACCGCCCAGTCAGCGCGCTGGCCTGGCTCGTTCGCGCGCTGCTTTTTTCTTCTGCCACTGACGGATTCCACGGCAAAACCCATTAAAATCCTTTTACTTCAACAGTTTTCGGATGTTGGAAGAAGCGGACTCAGTGTCAACTGTGTCAACTCCAGCGTAACGCTGTCGCGACGCGGGCTTAGTTCGGATAGGCCTCGTTCATGCACTGCCAGCTCAGTGCCACCAGTTCTTCCAGCACGGCTAGGTCCACATCTGCCAGCTTGTTGATGTAGAGGCAGGACTTGCCGGTCTTGTGCTTGCCCAGCCGCGCGAAGAGGTCGTCGGCCTTGGCCTGATGGTTGCAGTAATTGCCCATCAGGTAGACCGTCAGCGCCGCCTTGCGCGGGCTGAACCCGCCGCGACACATCGTCCCTTCGCGGCCGCTGTCGTACTTGTAGCTGTAGCTGCCGTAACCGATGATCGAGGGGCCCCACATCGCCGGTTCGAAGCCCGTCGCGCGGCGGTGCAGCGCGTCGATTACCGCGGCTTCCTCGCGCCGCCGCTGATCCGGCACGGCGGCGATGAAATCCGCTACGCTCACTTCCGTCGCCTTGGTCTTGTTCTCAGCCTTGGCCACCCGCTTGCCCTCCTACCCCCATTGTCCTAGGGGCCGCGTCGAATCCTATCTCTTTTCCAGCGGAATTCCAGCCATGAGCGACATCAAGCGTGTAGTCCTCGCCTACTCCGGCGGCCTCGATACCTCGGTGATCCTGAAGTGGCTGCAGGTGACCTACAATTGCGAGGTTGTGACCTTCACCGCCGACCTCGGCCAGGGCGAAGAGCTGGAGCCGGCCCGCGCCAAGGCGAAGCTGATGGGCGTGCCGGACGAGCACATCTACATCGACGACCTGCGCGAAGAGTTCGTGCGCGATTTCGTTTTCCCGATGATGCGCGCCAATGCCCGCTATGAAGGCGACTACCTGCTCGGCACCTCGATCGCGCGGCCCCTGATCTCCAAGCGGCTGGTCGAGATCGCCCATGAGACCGGCGCCGATGCCGTGGCCCACGGCGCGACCGGCAAGGGCAATGACCAGGTCCGCTTCGAACTGTCGGCCTATGCGCTCGATCCCAATATCAAGGTGATCGCACCCTGGCGCGAATGGGACCTGACCAGCCGCACCGCGCTGATCGCCTGGGCCGAAGCGCACCAAATCCCGGTACCCAAGGACAAGCGCGGCGAAAGCCCGTTCTCGACCGACGCCAACCTCCTCCACACCTCGTCGGAGGGCAAGGTGCTCGAAGATCCGTGGGAGGAGACCCCGGACTATGTCTATTCGCGCACGGTGAACCCGGAAGACGCGCCCGACGCGCCGGAATACATCACCATCGATTTCGAAAAGGGCGATGGCGTGGCGCTGAATGGGCAGGCGATGTCGCCCGCCACGCTGCTGGCCGCGCTCAATGATCTGGGCCGCAAGCACGGCATCGGCCGGCTCGATCTGGTCGAGAACCGCTTCGTCGGGATGAAGAGCCGCGGGATGTACGAGACCCCGGGCGGCGAGATCTATGCCCGGGCTCACCGCGGCATCGAATCAATCACGCTTGATCGCGGCGCGGCGCACCTCAAGGACGAGCTGATGCCGAAGTATGCTGAGCTGATCTACAACGGCTTCTGGTTCAGCCCAGAGCGCGAAATGCTGCAGGCGGCGATCGATCACAGCCAGGGCAAGGTTTCGGGCACGGTTCGGCTGAAGCTCTACAAGGGCAATGCCAGCGTGGTTGGCCGCAAGAGCCCCAACTCGCTCTACAGCGAACGCCACGTGACCTTTGAGGACGATGCCGGGGCCTATGATCAGAAGGACGCGGCGGGCTTTATCAAGCTCAACGCGCTCCGGTTGCGCCTCCTCGCCCAGCGCGATCGATAAAAAAACGCGTCCTGATTGGGCGCGACTCGATTCTGTCCACCGCAGGCACGGGGTTATCCACCGCCAAACAGGGCGTCTGTGGATAACTCTGCATTTTTCCGCTTGTGCGACTCAGGATTGAGGCGCAGCTTTCAGGTGTCGAGAGGCTAAACCGAACCTGAACTTCCGGCGGGAAACCGCTGAAAGGAAAGGGGAAAACACAACCTCAAGATGCTGGCAGCGATGCCCGCAGCAGTGTCGGAAAACACGCGGGAAAGGCTCTTCGGAGCGGCTCACGCGAACCGCAGATGCAGTGAGCGGCGCGCAGTCAGGAGGCTGCTTCCGAGCAGCCGGAAAGGCGGACGGAAAGCATGGCTTCGGCCAGGCAGACGGAAGGCCGGAACGGCGGGCGGGAAGCGGCTACGGAACCGCCAGGCGATACGGGAAAGGCTTTCGGGCCGGAACCGCCGCCTGACGGGACCGGGACGCCGGAAGCGAAACCGGACGATGAACGCCGGCTCTCACGAGCCAGCCGGAATGTGCGAGACAGTGTGCGAAACATGGCTTCGGCCAGGTGGAGCAGGCCCGATGCGACGAGCATCACGATGCAAGAGCACTCACGGTGCGATGGCACGCGAGGTGGTCGAAAACGCATCACCGCGGCTGAACTGTCCAGGACAACCCCGGAACGGCGATCGCCCAACTCGGCCGGAACAACCGAAGGCGTAGCGTGGGGCTGGTGGTGACACCGGCCCCATTTGCTGTCTAGGCCTGGCGCACGAACAGGCTGGCCAGCTCGACATGGGTCGACCAGCGGAACTGGCCCACCGGGCGCAGTTCCTTAAGCACGAAGCCGGCCTCGGCCAGCATCGCAGCATCCTTGGCCCAGCTGGCCGGATTGCAGCTGATATAGACCACCCGCTGGACTGTGCTCTCGGCAATCCGCTCGACCTGATCGCGCGCGCCGGCGCGCGGCGGATCGAGCAGGACGGCGGCAAAGCGACCCAGCTCATCCGGCATCAGCGGATTGCGGAACAGGTCGCGGTGCGCCGTGTGGACCGGCAGGCCGGTCCGCGCTGCGGCAGCCTTGCAGGCCATGTGCGCGGCCCGCTCGGCCTCGGCAGCAAGCACCTTGGTGTCCGGCCCGGCCAGGGCAAAGGCGAAGGTGCCAAGGCCGGAGAACAGGTCTGCCACGGTCGCGCAGCCCTTCAGCCATTCCTGCGCCGCAGCGACCAGCGCCGCTTCTCCATCGGCCGTCGCTTGCAGGAAGGCCCCCGGCGGGAATAGCACAGCAACACCGGACAGCGTGATCGTTACCGGCTCAGGCTCCCACACCGTATCGGGGCCGTAACCCGCATCCAGCGTCAGCCTCGCAAGGCCATGGTCACGGGCAAAATCGAGCAGCAGTTCGGTCAGCGCCAGCCCCTCGGCGCTGAGACCCTTGATGCCGAGGTCCAGCCCCTGGTCGGCAACCGTGACCTCGATGTCGGCGGCCAGCTTGGCATTGGCGTGCTTGCCGGGTTTGCCCTTGCCCTTCTTCGGCTGACCCTGCCCCAGCTTGATCAGCAGCTTGCGCAAGTCGGGCAAGATGGCAACGATCTCGGGCCGCAGCACCGGGCATTCGCCCAGCTCAACCAACCGATGCGAGCGCGCCTCGCGAAAGCCGATGACCACCCGGCCCTGGCTGCTCTCAGCCCGCAGCGAGGCGCGGCGGCGGCTGGCGGGCGGAGAGAGGTGCGGCGGGGTGATCAGCTCTGCGCCCAGTTCCTGCGCGGACGATGCATTGCTGACTCGCGCCGCGACGAAATCCGCCAGGCTCTCCTCATCAAGCTGCTGCAACTGGCAGCCCCCACACTGACCGAAGTGCCGGCAGGGTGGCGTCACGCGGTGCGGTCCCGGTTCCAGCGTGCCATCGGCGCGCAAGGTGTCGCCCGGCGCCGCGCCCCAGGCATAGCGGCCAGACGGGGTAACGCCGTCGCCCTTGGCGGCGATGCGGATGATCTTCTCGTCGGTGTCAGTCACAGGCAGGCCGCGTAGGCCCTTGCCACCTGCGCCGCAAGCTCTCCGGCGGTAAAGGGTGCCAGCGTGAGCCGTGCCGCCTCACCATGCAGCCAGACGCCTTCACAGGCGGCCGCAAAGGGATCGGCCCCATTGGCAAGCTGGCTGGCAATCGCGCCAGCCAGTACATCGCCGGTCCCGGCAGTCGAAAGCCAGCTGGTGGCGCGCGGGGCAAAGGCCACCCGGCCATCGGGCGCAGCGATCAGCGTATCGGCACCCTTGGCCACGACCACCATGCCGGTCGCTCGGGCAAGCGCCTCGGCCCGTTCGAGCTTGCTGCCGGAGCCATCCAGGCCAAAGGCACGCTCAAGCGCGAACAGTTCGCCCTCATGCGGCGTGGCGATCACCGGCGCCTGGCGCTCGGCCAGATTGTGCGCGCTAAGCAGGATCAGGCCGTCCGCATCGACGACTGCGGGAGTGGGCTCCGATAGGGCAATGGCCAAAATCTCGCGCGCTGCGGCATCGCGGCCCAGCCCCGGTCCGACCAGCAGCGCGGCATAGCGGCTGTCTGTCAACACCTCGGCCAGCGGCTGGCACTCGACAACCAGATCCGGCGGCGCACCCTCAGCCGCGCCAAGCACTTTGACATAGCCTGCCCCGGCGCCCTGGGCTGCGCGCGCCGCCAGCAGCGATGCACCGGGCATGGCTCCTGTTACCACGCCTAGCAGCCCGCGCTTGTACTTGTGAGCATCGGCAGCGGGGGCAGCAAGGCGCGGCCGGCCGATCAGCCGTCCGGCCTCGGGCAAGCCCCTCACGCCGATCGGAACCAAGCGCAGTTCGCCCATGGTCGGTGCCGCAGGAAGCAGGAAGTGCGCCGGCTTCCAGGCGCCTAACGCCAGGGTCAGATGCCAGCTCGGCAAGCCATCGTTAAATGTCATGCCGTTGTCAGCATGGACCCCGCTGGGCAGGTCTACGGCTACCCGGCGCGGATGGCGGGCAGCCAGGCGGTTAAGCAAGGCATGGTCGTCGATGTGCAGCGGTCGGGTCAGGCCGGTACCGAACAGGCAATCGACCAGCACTTCGCCGTGACTGTCGGCATCGCGGCCCAGCACTTGGCCCTGAAAGAGCCCGCGTGCAGCACGGGACGCGGCAGTCTTCGAATCGCTCGCCGCGACCACCTGCACCGAACCGCCACGTTCTCGGATTGCCTCGGCGATGACGTAACCATCGCCGCCATTGTTGCCCGGGCCGCAGAGCACGGTCACTGGCCGCCCTCCGCTCATCCGCCAGACCCATTCGGCCGCGCCGCGTCCGGCGCGCTGCATCAGCTCATCAACCGAAATGCCGCCCGCGATCAGCGCCGCCTCCGCATCGCGCATCTGCGCGGCGGTCAGGACCTGGTCAGGGCTTTGGGGCATCGGCATTCACCGGGACGACATAGCGATCATCGCCCAGGATCACTTCCCAGCGATCGCCCTTCAAGGCTGACTGGCTCTGGTCCGCGCCATCGGCGGCGAGCAGGTTCTGGCCATCGGGACTGGCGACCAGCCGGCGGAACTTGCCATCCGGATGGCGCACAACGAAGGCTGCCCGACCTTCTTCTCTGCCGCGCTCCAGCGTGCAGTCCTGCGTCAGCTCGGTCGCGCCGCCCAGACCGCACCAGATCGTTTCGCTGGTTGCCACTTTGCCCTCGCCCGGTGCCGGATCGCTGCAGGCTAACAGTGCAGCCAATGGCAACAAGGCGAGCGCGGCGCGGATCATTTCAAATTGAGCTGCGACAGGTCCCGAACCGCCCCGCGCGCGGCGCTGGTGGTCATCGCGGCATAGGCCTGGAGCGCGACCGAGACCTTGCGCGGCCGGTCCTGCGCGGGCTTCCAGCCCTTGGCTTCCTGCGCGGCGCGGCGGCGGGAGAGTTCCTCGTCCGAGACGGCAAGGTGGATGGTGCGGTTCGGAATGTCGATCTCGATCCGGTCGCCAGGTTCGACCAACCCGATCTCGCCGCCCTCGGCCGCTTCGGGCGAGACGTGGCCGATCGACAGGCCCGAGGTGCCGCCAGAGAAACGCCCGTCGGTCAGCAAGGCGCAGGCAGCGCCCAGGCCCTTCGATTTGAGGTAGCTGGTGGGATAGAGCATTTCCTGCATGCCAGGTCCGCCCTTCGGCCCTTCATAGCGGATCACCACCACGTCGCCGGCCTCAACCTGCCCGGTCAGGATCCCGGTGACCGCCGCATCCTGACTTTCGAACACCTTGGCCGGGCCAGAGAACTTCAGGATGCTTTCATCGACCCCGGCGGTCTTCACGATGCAGCCATCGCGGGCGATATTGCCGAACAGCACGGCCAGGCCGCCATCTTGCGAGAAAGCGTGCTCTTTCGAACGGATCACACCATTTTCGCGGTCGGCGTCGAGTGCGTCCCAGCGGCGCGCCTGGCTGAAGGCGGTCTGGGTTGGCACGCCGCCTGGCGCCGCGCGGTAGAATTCGTGGACGGCCGGATCGTCGGTGCGGGTGATGTCCCAGGTATCGAGCGCGAGGCCCATGGTCGCGCTGTGGACGGTCGGCAGGTCGGTGTGGAGCAATCCGGCACGGTCGAGCTCGCCCAGGATCGACATGATCCCGCCGGCGCGGTGGACATCTTCCATGTGAACGTCGCTCTTGGCCGGGGCGACCTTGGACAGGCAGGGCACGCGGCGGCTCAGCCGGTCGATATCGGCCATGGTGAATTCCACCCCGCCCTCTGCCGCTGCGGCAAGCAGGTGGAGCACGGTGTTGGTCGATCCGCCCATCGCAATGTCGAGGCTCATCGCGTTCTCGAACGCGCGGAAGCTCGCGATCGAATGCGGCAGGACCGAAGCATCGTCTTCCTCATAGTATCGGCGGCACAGGTCAACTGCGAGCCGGCCCGCCCGCAGGAACAGCTGCTGGCGATCTGCGTGGGTGGCCAGAACCGAGCCGTTACCCGGCAGCGACAGCCCCAGCGCCTCGGTCAAACAGTTCATCGAATTGGCGGTGAACATGCCCGAGCACGAGCCGCAAGTGGGGCAGGCCGAGCGTTCGATCGTGGCGACTTCCTCGTCAGTGTAGCTCTCGTCCGCGGCGGCGACCATGGCGTCGACCAGATCCAGCGCCACTTCCTTGCCCTTCAGGATCACCTTGCCGGCTTCCATCGGTCCGCCCGAGACGAACACGACCGGGATGTTGATCCGCATTGCCGCCATCAGCATGCCGGGCGTGATCTTGTCGCAGTTGGAAATGCAGACCATCGCATCGGCACAGTGGGCATTGACCATGTATTCGACCGAGTCCGCGATCAGGTCGCGGCTGGGCAGCGAATAGAGCATTCCGTCGTGGCCCATGGCGATGCCATCATCGACAGCGATAGTATTGAATTCCTTGGCAACGCCGCCGGCCGCCTCGATCTCGCGCGCGACCATCTGGCCGAGGTCCTTGAGGTGGACGTGGCCGGGCACAAACTGGGTGAAGGAATTGACCACTGCAATGATCGGCTTGCCGAAATCGCCGTCCTTCATGCCCGTGGCTCGCCACAGCCCGCGCGCGCCGGCCATATTGCGGCCATGGGTGGAAGTACGCGAACGAAGGGCAGGCATGGGGTTACTCCGGCAAGAATGTTGCCCGAATTGGGCACTCGCCGCTGCCCTACACGGCAATCAGCCGAGCTTCAACGCCACTTCATTACAGAGTTTCGCCAGACGACCAGCCCATTCCGCCTGCTGCAGCACCGTCGCGATCTGATCCTGCCGCAGTTCGATGCCCAGGTAGGGCCGCCCTTCGGCCTCACAGTGGCGGTTCATGGTATAGTTCAGGAGCTTGCCCGAATAGGGCAGCTGATCGCCAACGCAGAGGCCCTCGGCTTCCAGCAATGGAATCGCGAGCCGCGCGGCCCGGTCATCCTCGTTATAGAGCACCGCCACCTGCCAAGGCCGTGCCTCGTCGCTGGTCGCGAGTTGCGGGGTGAAGCTGTGCAGCGACAAGACCAGCGCTGGCGGGCTGTCATCCAGCAGGGTTGCCAGAGCTGCGTGGTACGGCGTGTGGAACCGCTCCAGCCGCGCCTGGTGCGCGGCATGGTCCAGCGCATTGCCCGGAATGGCGTGGCCGTCGCTGGCAATCGGTATCACGGCAGGCGCATGCGGCTCGCGGTTGAGATCGCAAACCAGCCTGCTGATATTGCCCTGGAAGGCGGCGATGCCGGGGCGTTCAGCGAGCAGCGCGCCCACCCCCGCCACGCCCAGGTCAACGGCGATGTGCTGATTGAGCAGCGCCGGGTCGATACCAAGTACGATATCTTCCGGAACGCGGTTCGAGGCATGGTCGGAGACGACCAGGATTCCGCCGAACCGCGGCTTTCCAAGCAGGCGGAAGGCTTCGTGCGGCGTCACCGGAGCGCCCCCGCCAGCGTCCACCAGCCTTCCGGCATGGCCGCCTGCGCCGCATCGCGCTGGGCCGCGTCATTATAGAGCGCAAAGCAGGTCGCGCCCGAGCCGGACATCCGCGCCAGCACCGGGTCAGTTGCCTCAAGCGCGGCGAGGACCTCTCCAATCACCGGGCAAAGCCCCAGCGCCGGGGCCTCCAGATCGTTGCGCCCGGCCAGCATGATTGCGCGCAGGTCGCCCTGCGGCAGCGGGCCGCGGTCGATCCCGTCCCAGGCCTTGAACACCGGGCCGGTGCTGAGCGGCATGCGCGGGTTGACCAGAAGGCAAGCCATGCCAGCCACGTCATTCGCTACCTCGGTCAGCTCAGTCCCGGTGCCTCGCCCGATGCTGGCGCTGGAGAGAACGCAGGCGGGCACATCGGCGCCCAGTTTGGCCGCCCGAAGTTGCCAATCGTCAGGCAGGCCCTGGCTTTGCTCAACCAACCGGAACAGCGCCCCGGCATCGGCCGAGCCGCCGCCCAGGCCTGCCGCGACCGGCAGGTTCTTCTCCAGCGTCACCGCCCAGCCCTGTTGCCGCGGCAAAGCGGAGAGCGCCTGCATCACGATGTTATCGAAGGGATTGTCGAGCGTTCCGGCAAACTCACCCAACACCCGCAGGCTGTCCCGCTCTGCGTAAGAAACGCTCAGCCGATCGCCCGCATCAACGAAGGCGAACAGCGTTTCCAGCTCATGATAGCCATCCTCGCGCCGCCGCCGAACGTGCAGCGCAAGGTTGATCTTGGCATAGGCGGTTTCGATCACCGGGCAGGCAGATCACATGTTCGGATAATTCGGCCCGCCGCCGCCTTCGGGCGTGACCCAGTTGATATTCTGGGTCTTGTCCTTGATGTCGCAGGTCTTGCAGTGGACGCAGTTCTGAGCGTTGATCTGAAGGCGGGGATTGCCGTCCTCGATCCCCAGGAACTCGTATACGCCTGCCGGGCAATACCGCGCCTCAGGCCCGGCATAGAGCTTGAGGTTGATCTCGACTGGCACGGCCGGGTCCTTCAGCTGCAGGTGGCAGGGCTGGTCTTCCTCATGGTTGGTGAAAGACAGCGCCACACTGGACAGGCGATCGAAGCTGATCACGCCGTCGGGCTTGGGATAGGCAATCGGGCGGTAGAGATCGGCCCGCTCGGTCGCTTCGCAATCGCGGTGGTGGCCCATCGCCGGGATGATCGGCAGCTTCAGATAGCGTAGCCACATATCGAGGCCGGCAAAGACCGTGCCGATATCGCCGCCGAACTTGGCAACCATCGGTTCGGCGTTCTGCACCAGCTTGAGTTCCTTGGCGATCCAGCTGTCGCGGACGGCAGCATCGTATTCGGCCATCGCGTCATGCTCGCGGCCCGCGGCGATCGCGGCGGCAGCGGCTTCGGAGGCGAGCATGCCGCTTTTCATCGCGGTGTGGCTGCCCTTGATGCGCGGCACATTGACGAAACCGGCCGAGCAGCCGATCAGCACGCCGCCCGGGAAATCGAGCTTGGGCACGGACTGCCAGCCGCCCTCGTTGATCGCGCGGGCGCCATAGGAAACGCGGCGGCCACCTTCCAGGATCGCGCGGATTTCCGGGTGCTGCTTCCAGCGCTGGAATTCCTCGAACGGGTAGACGTAAGGGTTCTTGTAATCGAGCGCGGTCACGAAGCCCAAGGCGACCTGGTTGTTGGCCTGGTGGTAGAGAAAACCGCCGCCCCAGCTGTCGCTTTCGGTCAGCGGCCAGCCCTGGGTGTGAAGCACGCGGCCCGGCACATGCTTGGCCGGATCGATGTCCCACAGTTCCTTGATACCGATACCATAGACCTGCGGCTGGCAATTGGCCTCAAGGTCGAATTTCGCCTTGAGCGTCTTGGTCAGGTGGCCACGCGCGCCTTCGGCAAAGAATGTGTACTTGGCGTGCAGCTCCATCCCGGGCTGGTAATCGCCCTTGTGGCTGCCATCCTTGGCCACGCCCATGTCCTGCGTCGCCACGCCTTTGACCGAGCCGTCTTCGTTATAAAGCACTTCTGAAGCCGGGAAGCCGGGGAAGATTTCCACGCCAAGTTCTTCCGCCTTGCCCGCCAGCCAGCGGCACAGGTTGCCCAGCGAGCCGGTGTAGTTCCCGTTGTTCGACATGAACGGGGGCATCGGCCAATGCGGGATCGACGTTTTGCTTGTCTTCGAAAGGACCCAGTGCCAGTTGTCGGTCACGGGGGTTTCGGCCATTGGACAGCCATCTTCGCGCCAGTTCGGCAGCAGCTCGTCCAGCGCCTTGGGATCGACCACCGCGCCCGAGAGGATGTGTGCGCCGACTTCCGAACCCTTTTCCAGGATGCAGACCGAAAGCTCAGGATTGACCTGTTTCAACCGGATCGCCGCCCCTAGGCCGGCCGGGCCGCCGCCAACGATGACGACGTCATAGGGCATGGATTCACGTTCGCTCATGGTCCACCTGTTCGGGGTTAATCGTTCGCTTGAGCCTTGAAAGCTGGCTTGCGGCAGGTCAAGACCGCAAATGTGAACAACCCCGCACAAACTGACCCGGCAATCGATCCCGCCGCCGTCCTCTCGGCGGTGCTGGACTGGTGGCGCGAGGCGGGCGTTGACCATGCCTTTGCGGACGATCCGCGCACCTGGCTGGCCGATCCTGCCGCTGCGGAAGCTGCACCCGAGCGGACGGTCGCCCCGCCGCCTGAACCGCTCCGGGCAGTGCCCAAGACGCCAGTTGTAGAGCGTCTGCCAGGTCTCGATGCTCTGCCAATGACCCTGGCGGAGTTCCAACAGTGGTGGCTGAACGAGCCGTCGCTCGATGGCGGACACGTTGCCGGACGGGTGCCGCCGCGCGGGGTTGAAGGCGCACCGCTGATGGTACTGGTCGATCATCCGGAAGCCGAAGACGGCGAAATGCTGCTATCCGGCCCGCAGGGAAGACTGCTGGCGGCCATGTTCACGGCTATGGGGATCGGCCCTGAAGCGGCCTATATCGCCGCGTGCCTGCCCCGTCATATGCCTTTGCCAGATTGGGCCGCGCTCGATGCTGCGGGCCTTGGCGAGGTGGTGCGGCACCATGTCCTGCTGGCCCGTCCGCAGCGCTTGCTGGTGTTCGGAAGGCACATCTCGCCGCTGCTTGGCCACGATCCGGCGAAAAGTGCTGAACCTTTGCAGCAATTTGTTCATGAGAACGCCAGCATTCCGCTGATGGTGGGGCCGGGCCTTGCCAATCTGGCTGGTCGGCCGCGGAGCAAGGCCGGGCTGTGGCAAGCCTGGCTGGACTGGACGGGATAAGAACGGGTGTGAAGCGTACGACTGCAAAAGCGATGCTGGCCCTGGGCCTGGCGAGCAGCCTTGCCGGGCTGGCCGCGCCGGTGCACGCCAACAGCGCGGCGGTCGATTACTTCCGCAACCGGGCCGATCGCAGCAATGTCCCCACGCTGCTCAGCCAGGATGACAGGTCCTATTACCGCGACCTGTTTGGCGCGATCGAGCGGAGCGACTGGGCCAAGGTCCAGGCGATGTTTGCCCAGCGCCAGGACGGGCCGCTGCATCAGGTCGCGCTGGCCGAATACTACCTCGCCCCCACCTCCCCCAAGATCGAGCTTGATGCGCTCAATGCCTGGCTGGCCAAGGGCACCGACTTGCCGCAGGCCGAGCAGATCGCGCTGCTGGCACAAAAGCGGGGAGCGACCGCGCTGCCGAGTCTGCCCCAGGCCGGATCGCTGGTCAGCCAGCCGAACCGCGCCAAGCGGATCCGACCGCGCGAAACCAATGACGGAACCATGCCGGCCGCCGTGGCCGCCGCGATCAATTCCAGCATCAAGGCTGACAATCCCGCCGGGGCCAAGGCCTTGCTCGACGGAATCGATACGCAGCTCTCGCTCGGAGCGCGGGCTGAATGGCGCGCCAAGATCGCGTGGTCATTCTATATCGAGAATGACGATACCTCCGCCTATGCCCTTGCCCAGACGGTGCAGGACGGAGCCGGACCGTGGGTCGCCGAAGGCTGGTGGACTGCGGGCCTTGCGGCTTGGCGGATCGGTGATTGCATGGGCGCGGGCGATGCCTTCGCCCGCACTGCTGGTGCCTCGCAGAACAGCGAACTGACCGCGGCTGCGCTCTACTGGCAAAGCCGTGCTGCCGTGCGCTGCCGCCAGCCCGAAAAGGCCTCGGCCTCGCTCAAGGCTGCGGCAAAGATGGATGAGACGCTTTACGGCATGCTCGCTGCGGAGCAGCTTGGGCTCGCCCTACCGCAAACCCACACCGCGCCGGACTTTACCCAGAGCGACTGGCAGAAGCTGCGCGATGAAAACAACATCCGCACAGCCGTCGGCCTGGCCGAGATCGGCCGCGATGGCCTGGCCGATGAAGTCCTCCGTCACCAGGCCCGGCTTGGTCCTGCCAATGAATACCAGCCGCTCAGCCGTCTTGCCCGCGATCTGGGCTTGCCCTCGACGCAGCTCTGGATGGCCTATAATGCCCCAGTCGGCGGCCGCGCCGAACCGGCGGCCCGCTTCCCGACACCGAAATGGACCCCGGCCAACAACTGGCAAGTCGATCCTGCGCTGGTCTATGCCCACGCCCTGCAGGAATCGGTGTTTCGTGCTGCGGCTGTGAGCCCGGCCGGCGCGCGGGGCCTGATGCAGATCATGCCAGCCGCTGCGCGCGATCACGCCGGCGCGTTGGGTGTTTCCGGCAATCCGGGCGACCTCAACAAGCCAGAGATTAACCTCGCCTTCGGGCAGCGCCACTTGCAGATGCTCCGCGATGCGCCTGGCACGCAGGGCCTGCTGCCCAAGGTCATGGCTGCCTATAACGCCGGCCTCACCCCGATTGCCCGCTGGCAGTATGAGATCAAGGACCAGGGCGATCCCTTGCTGTGGATTGAAAGCGTTCCCTATTGGGAGACGCGCGGCTATGTGAACATCGTGATGCGCAATTACTGGATGTACGAGCGCCAGGCGGGCGGACCTTCGGAAAGCAGGATTGCGCTGGCCCAGGGTCTGTGGCCGACCTTCCCCGGCATCTCCGGCGCCAGCGCCGTGCGGATGACCGCCAATGGGGTGATCCAGCGTGGCCGTTGATCCCAGCCGCACCTTCAAGCCGATCAACATTGCGGTCCTCACCGTGTCCGATACCCGCACCGCGGCAGATGACACCTCAGGCGACATCCTCGTCGAACGGGTTCAGTCGTCCGGCCACAGACTGGCCGCGCGGGCGATCGTCCGCGATGATCCGGGCCTGATCGTCAGCAAGCTCAACGACTGGATCGACGATCCTGCTATCGACGCCGTCGTCTCGACCGGCGGCACGGGCCTCACCGGCCGCGACGTGACGCCAGAAGCCCTTGGGCGGATCGACGGCGCGCGCGAAATCCCCGGATTCGGCGAGCTATTCCGCTGGATCAGCTTCCAGACCATCGGCACCAGCACGATCCAAAGCCGCGCCTGCGCCGTGGTGGCGCGCGGCACCTATATCTTTGCCCTGCCCGGCTCGAACGGCGCGGTGAAAGACGGCTGGGACGGAATCCTCGCCGAACAGCTCGACAGCCGCAACCGGCCCTGCAACTTTGTCGAGCTGATGCCGAGGCTCAAGGAAGTCTGAGCACCTTGCCGATTTGTTCCGCATATGTTCTAATATGCGGATGGCGATTCCTTCCCCTATCCACGGCCGCGGCGCCCGGTCGGCGGCAGTTCCACAGCGTTTCGGCCTGGCCGCGCGCGAGGCAGACGGGGACTGGCTGGACGCGCGCGCGGAGATAGACGGGCCGGGACCGAAGCTGCGCACTACAGTGACAGAAGAGCAGGCGAGGCGGATCATCAGCCGCAACAGTTCGCCCGACATCCCGTTTGACCGCTCGATCAACGCCTATCGCGGCTGTGAGCATGGCTGCATCTATTGCTATGCGCGGCCGACCCACGCCTTCCATGATCTCTCGCCGGGTCTGGATTTCGAGACAAAGCTGTTCGCCAAGCCTCAGGCCGCCGCCCTGCTTCGCGCCGAGCTGGGCAAGCGCGGCTATAGCCCGGCCCCGATCGCGATGGGGACCAACACCGATCCATACCAGCCGATCGAGGCACACTATCGCCTGACCCGGCAAGTCCTCGAAGTCTGCTTGGAGACACGCCATCCCGTCACGATCACCACCAAAAGTGCTCGGGTCGTGCGGGATCTTGATCTGCTGGCCGAGCTGGCAAAGCTGAACCTGACGGCCGTATCGATTTCCGTCACTAGCCTCGATCCGAAGCTTTCCGGGCTGCTTGAACCGCGCGCCTCATCACCCGCCAAGCGGCTTGATGCGCTGCAACAGCTGGCCGCTGCGGGCGTGCCGGCCCACGTCTCAGTGGCGCCGGTGATCCCGGCGATTACCGACGAGTTTATCGAGCGCATCTTGGAAGAGGCTGCTGGGCGCGGGGTCAAGACTGCCAGTTGGATCATGCTGCGCCTGCCGCATGAGGTCGCGCCGCTGATGCGCGAATGGCTTGAAGTTCACTACCCGGATCGCGCCACCAAGGTGATGAGCATCGTCCAGGCAATGCGCGGCGGGAAGGACTATGACAGCCGCTTTTTTGAGCGGATGAAGCCCAAGGGCGTCTGGGCCGACGTCTTCCGCACCCGTTTCCGGATTGCCTGCCATCGGCTAAGGCTGAACCGCGAAATGCCCAAACTCGATTGCAGCCAGTTCATGGGGCCGCGCAGCGATGGGCAGCTGTCCTTGCTTTGAACTTCCATGCTGTTAGCCTGATGCCACCACGGCCTGGAGCAATGGCTATGCGGTTCGCGATCATTCTGAGCCTTGCAGCGCTCGCTGCTTGTTCTGCCCCCACCGAAAAGTCGCCCTTCGATCGCCTTGCTGCCGATCCGGTCAAACACGGCGAGCGGCTAGCGACAGTGCTCGGCTGCAAGGGTTGCCACGGTAAGGACCTGACCGGCCAGGACTGGAGCGCACCCGATTTCGTAGACATGTCTACGGCCAATTTGACCGTTTCGGCGCAGAAATATTCGGTCGAGGAATTGAAGACGATGATCGCCCATGGCCAGCGCCCTGCCGGACGTGAGCTGTGGGACATGCCCTCGTTCCTGTTCACCCGCCTGCCGGACGCAGACCTTGATGCGGTTGCCCATTACCTCAAGACGCTGAAGCCCATCGGCAAGGCTGCGCCCGATCCAGTGTTCTATCCGGCTGCCCGCGCCGAGATGGCCAAGGGCATCTACCATTCCTCCGCCGTCGAGGCGAAGCAGCAGTTCGCCAACCGCGGGCCGGACGCCGGGCCAGAGTTCGAGCGCGGCCGGCAGATCGTTCGGGCCAGCTGCGCCGAATGCCACCGGATCGAGCTGGACGGCAAGCCGGCGTACCCGGGGGAGCCGCACAATCCGAACCTGCGGATCGTGGCCTCCTACAGCGAGCCGGATTTCCTGAACTTCATGATCACCGGCAAGGCGGCCGGCAACCGCGAACTACCAATGATGAGCGGCGTCGCCCGGGGCCGGTTTTCGAAGATGACCGATGCGGAGCGGAAGGCGGTTTTTGCCTACCTCAAGCGGGTGGGCGAGCTGAGCAATTGATCAGCCGAATCTAACCCCTGAACCGGATCAACCGACTATCCGCCACGGCCGCTGTTCGATGCGGCAAGGCGTCGCGGACATATTCCTCGTTCTTGACCATCGCCATGAAGACGCCGGAATTGGGATAGCCCATCACGAAAGCCTTGTCCCACTCGTCCGCCGGACCAGTCACCGCACATTCGAGCGGCGCTTCCCAGACCATCGCCGCGCCATCATCCGCGACCAGTTCCTGAAAGCGCTTCTCGTAGATGTCATAGGCCTCGCGGCCCGTCAGGCCCTTGCCGTGCATGGGGTGGCCTTCCGGGTACTCCGCCAGGTCGCGGAACTTGATCAGGTTGAGCATGTGGATCGGCCGGTCGCGTGGCAGATCCTTGAATGCCTGCCAGTTCTCCCGGCTCGGATCCACATAGCCCGTCATGCTCAGGCGTCCGCCAGCTTGTAGTCGCGGAACTGGTCGCGAAGGTCCTTCTTGCTGACCTTGCCGGTCCCGCCATGCGGGATCGAGTCAACAAATTCGACCGCATCGGGCAGCCACCATTTGGCGACGCTTTTGGCGAGGTGCGCCTTGATTTCGTCGCCCGAGACATCGGCATTGGCCTTCTTGACCACCACCAGGATCGGGCGCTCGTCCCACTTCGGATGGTAGATGCCGATTGCAGCTGCCTCGGCCACCGCCGGGTGGCTCATCGCCGCGTTTTCGAGCTCGACCGAGCTGATCCACTCACCCCCGGACTTGATCACGTCCTTGGTGCGATCGGTCAGCTGCAACGTGCCGTCCGGGTGGAGGATGGCGACGTCGCCGGTGTCAAACCACTGTTCGGCATCGGTCGCGTCGGCCTCGGCCTTGAAGTAGCGCTTGATTACCCAGGGACCGCGCACCTGCAATGCGCCGCTGGTCTGGCCGTCGCGCGGCAGCACCTTGGTCGGATCGCCCAGGTCAACCGTGCGCAGTTCGACGCCAAAGGGCACGCGGCCCTGCATCTGCTTGATAGTGACCTGCTCATCGAACGAGAGGTCGTCCCAGTCCCAGGTCTTGGCACCGGTCGTGCCGATCGGGCTGGTCTCGGTCATGCCCCAGGCGTGAGCAACGTTGACGCCGGCCTTCATCAGCCGCTCGATCATGAAGCGCGGCGCGGCCGAGCCACCGATGATCGCCTGGCGCAGCGTCGGCAGCGTGGTTCCCGTCGCGTCCATATGCTGGAAGGTGGCAAGCCAGACGGTCGGGACCCCGGCCGAGTGAGTCACCTTCTCGCGGTTCATCAGCTCGCACAGCACGGCGGCATCGTTGACCGCCGAGAAGACGAACTTGATCCCCGCCGCAGCCCCGGCCCAGGGCAGGCCCCAACTGGCCGCATGGAACATCGGCACGACCGGCAGCATCACCGAGCGGGCATCGAAATCGAAGATCGCCGGCTGTAGCCCGGTGATTGCGTGCAGGAAGGTCGAGCGGTGCTCATAGAGCACGCCCTTGGGGTTCCCGGTGGTGCCGCTGGTGTAGCAGAGCATGCAGGGATCGCGCTCGTCGCCGGTCGCCCAGGTCGTGTTCCCGTCCTCAGCCCCGATCCAGGCTTCGAATTCGCCATTGTCATAGCAGATGTAGTTGCGGATCGTGGTCCACTTCGGCTTCATCCGCTCGATGATCGGGGCGAAGGCGGCGTCATAAAGCAAGACCACGTCTTCGGCGTGGTTGGCGATATATTCCAGCTGATCATCGAACAGCCGCGGGTTGATCGTGTGGAGCACGCCGCCAACGCCGACCGCGCCGTACCAGGAAACCAGATGGCGGCTGTGGTTCATCGCCAGGGTGGCGATCCGGTCACCCTTTTGCACGCCCAGCTTACGCAGCGCCTGGGTCATCCGCAGGGCATCGTGGCGGATCCCGGCCCAGGTCGTGCGGCTTTCGCTGCCGTCGGCCCAGCGCGTGACGATTTCGCGCGATCCCGTTTCGCGCGCGGCGTGGTCGATCAGGTGCGTGACCCGCAGGTCAAAATCTTGCATTGCTCCCAGCATCAGGCTCTCCAAATCCCCCCACCCGATTGTTGTTTAGGCGACGAGTCTCAGGTGCCCTGCTCCTCGCCTTGCGGTTAAGGCCACATTGGCAAGACCTTCGACGCTTGCCAAGCGTTCAGCAACTTCGCTGTCGAGATGGAATTGACGGCCGAGCCGCAAAACCGGTTCCAGGCCATGCCCAGTGCGCAGCCGCACCAGCACCTCGCCAGTGCCCGTGCCGTCCGGGCCGAGCAGTGCGGCGAGGTCATGCACCGCTTGCGGGTTAAGCACATCGAGCCGGAGTTGCATCTGCGCCGAACCCTTGACCTCTTCCAGCGGCCGTGCGCCGCGCACGGTAACGCGCGGTGGCTCGTCCGGACTGGGCGCGTCAAGTTCCACCGTCAGCAGCAGGCAGGTACCGTCCTTGGCCCAGGCCTGCATCGGCTCAACCAGCGATTCTTCGAAACAGGCGGCGCTGAACTGGCCGGAGCTATCGGAAAAGTCAGCGCGGACGAATTCGCCGCCCCTGCGCGTCCGCCCCTTGCTGACGCTTTCGACCATCACGGCCATCATCGCCTGCATCCGCCCACCGCCGGGCACCCCGGTTTCCATCAGCGCGGCATAGGTTCGCGCGCCATTGGCCGTGGCAACGGCGCGCCATTGCTCCACGGGATGCGCGGCGAAGTAGAAGCCAAAATTCTCGCGTTCCTTGGCCATCTGCTCCGCGCGCGGCCAGGGAGTCGTTTCGGCGAGGCGCAGCGAAGGCGCAGCATGATCCTCACCGCCAAACAGCCCAGCCTGCCCGCTCGAACGGGTGCGCTCAGCCTCATCGGCGACGGCCAGGAGCATGTCGGCATTGGCCAGCACCTTCGCGCGGTTAGGTTCAAGGCTGTCAAAGGCCCCGGCCCCGGCTAATCCTTCCAACTGACGACGGTTCATCGAACCTTGCGGCACACGGCGGAACAGGTCCTCAAGGGTAGCGAAGCGGCCATTTGCCTCGCGCTCGGCAACGATCGCATCCATCGCCTTTTCGCCGACATTGCGGATTCCCGCCAGGGCATAGCGCACGGCATGGCCTTCGTCGGTGCGCTCGACCGTGAACTCGGCCTCAGAGCGGTTGATGTCTGGTCCTGCCAGGGCAACGCCATTGCGCCGCATGTCATCGACGAAGATCGCAAGCTTTTCCGACTGGTGCATGTCGAAGCACATCGAGGCGGCATAGAATTCGTGCGGGTAATGGGTCTTCAGCCACGCGGTCTGGTAGGCCAGCAGGGCATAGGCGGCCGCGTGGCTTTTATTGAAGCCATAGCCGGCGAACTTGTCGATCAAATCGAACAGTTCGTTGGCCTTGGCGGGTTCGATCTCCGAATGCTCTTTGCAGCCCGACACGAAGCGCGAGCGCTGGGCGTCCATTTCGGCCTGGACCTTCTTGCCCATGGCGCGGCGCAAGAGGTCGGCATCGCCGAGCGAGTAGCCGGCCAGGATCTGCGCGGCCTGCATGACCTGTTCCTGGTACACGAAGATCCCGTAGGTCTCGGACAGGATGCCTTCGAGCTTGGGATGCGGGTACTCGATGGATTCGCTGCCGTTCTTGCGACGGCCGAACAGCGGGATGTTGTCCATCGGGCCAGGCCGGTAGAGCGAGACCAGCGCGATGATATCGCCGAAGTTGGTCGGCTTGACCGCCGCTAGGGTGCGCCGCATCCCTTCGGATTCGAGCTGGAACACGCCGACCGTGTCACCGCGCTGGAGCAGTTCATAGACTTCGGCATCGTCCCATGGCAGCGTCTCGAGATCGATCGCGATCTCACGCCGTTTGAGCAGCTCGACTGCTTTCTTCAGCACCGACAGCGTCTTCAGGCCGAGGAAGTCGAACTTGATGAGGCCGGTGTCCTCGACATACTTCATGTCGAACTGGGTCACCGGCATGTCAGAGCGCGGATCGCGGTAAAGCGGGACCAACTGGTCAAGCGGGCGATCGCCGATCACGACGCCAGCCGCGTGGGTCGAGCTATTACGCGGCTGGCCTTCGAGTTGGACGGCCAGGTCAACCAGCCGCTTCACCTCGGGATCGTTATCGTATTCGCGCTTGAGCTCGGCCACGCCGTTGAGCGCGCGCGGCAGGCTCCACGGGTCGGTCGGGTGGTTCGGGACCATCTTGCAGAGACGGTCGACCTGGCCATAGCTCATCTGCAGGATGCGGCCGCAGTCGCGCAACACGGCACGGGCCTTGAGCTTGCCGAAGGTGATGATCTGGGCGACGTGATCGGCGCCATACTTTGCCTGGACATAGCGGATCACCTCGCCGCGGCGGGTTTCGCAAAAGTCGATATCGAAGTCCGGCATCGAGACGCGTTCCGGGTTGAGGAAGCGTTCGAACAGCAGGCCCAGCCGCAGCGGATCGAGATCGGTGATGGTCAGCGCCCAGGCAACGACCGAACCCGCGCCCGAACCGCGCCCCGGCCCGACCGGGATGTCGTTGGCCTTGGCCCACTGGATGAAGTCGGCCACGATCAGAAAGTAACCGGCAAAGCCCATCCGGTTGATGACGTCGGTTTCGAAGTCGAGCCGGTCGAAATAGGCCTGGCGCTCCTCCTCGGGCAGCTCGCCATAGGGCGCAATGCGTTTTTCGAGGCCCGCGCGGGCGTGCTCGATCAGCATCCGCGCTTCGCCTTCCTTGTCCCCCGCCAGGCTTGGCAGCAGCGGTTTGCGCTTGGGCGGGGAGAAGGCACAGCGCTGGGCGATGACCAGGGTGTTGGCCAGCGCCTCGGGCAGGTCAGCGAACAGCTCGCGCATCATCGGCCCGGACTTGAGCCAGGATTCGCGAGGGGAGCGAGGCCGGTCAGGCGCATCGACGTGGGTCGAATTGGCGATGCAGAGCATGGCATCGTGCGCGGCGTGACCGCCTGGATCGGCGAAGTTTGCCGGGTTGGTCGCAACCAGCGGCAGATCGCGAGCATAGGCCAGGTCGATCAGCGCATCTTCGGCCGCTTCCTCAGTCGGATCGTTACGTCGGGCGACCTCCAGGTAAAGCCGTCCTGGAAACAGCCCTTCAAGGCGCGCGCAGAATTCAACAGCCGCCTCGCCTTTGCCTGCTGCAAGCAGGCGCACCAGTGCGCCCTCGCCTGCCCCGGTCAGCGCGATCAGGCCGTCGGTGTGGCCCTGGAGATCGGCCATGGTGACGTGGGGTTCGAACTCGATCGGCCGGCCGAGATGGGCGCGGCTGACGAGGTAGCAGAGGTTATTCCAGCCAGTCTCGTTCTGGGCGATCAGGCCCAGCCAGTCGATCACCGGATCCTTCCCCGCGGCAGCCTCTTCGCGGGACACGGCCAGGAAGGTACCGATCAGCGGCTGGATGCCTGCATCCTTGCAGGCCCCGGCAAAGGACATCGCGCCGTAAAGCCCGTTGCGATCGGTAATGGCGATGGCTGGAAAGGCGCGGTCTTTGGCCAGTTTCGCCGCCGCCTTGGGATCGATCGTCCCGTCGAGCATGGTGTAGCTCGAAAAGACGCGCAGCGGGACAAAACGTTCGTGGGCCATCCCCGCTAGATGCGGCCTGGATGGCCGATTCGGAAGGGGGTGCAGCGTGCTTTACCCACAGCGCCGAACCCCGCTCCGACAAGGTGCGTCACAGCAGCGCCTTGATGTCCTTTTCCAGAGCTTCGGGCTTGTCGGTCGGGGCATAGCGCCGCACCACCTTGCCATCGCGATCAATCAGGAACTTGGTGAAGTTCCACTTGATCGACTTGGTCCCCATCAGGCCCGGCGCCTCGCTCTTGAGCCAGTCGTAGAGCGGCGGGGCGTCATCCCCGTTGACGTCGATCTTGGCCATCAGCGGAAAGGTCACGTCGTACTTCAGGCTGCAGAAGTTGGCGATTTCCTCCGCATTGCCGGGTTCCTGCGCGCCGAACTGGTTGCAGGGGAAGGCGATCACTTCAAACCCGTCATCGGCGTACTTCTTGTAGAGCGCCTCCAGCCCTTCGTACTGCGGGGTGAAGCCGCATTTGCTGGCCGTGTTGACGATCAGCAGCACCTTGCCGGCCTTGTCCGCCAAATTGAGTTCGCCCCCGCCGGGCAGTTTAGCCGTGAAATCGGCAATGGTATGCATGTGCTGGAACTCCCCGAGTTGTTTGGATGGGAGACTAGGCGATGGCTTCGGCCCGTCAACCGCCTGCAAAGGCTAACCGACGCGACCTTCGTGCAGGCGCAGCACCCGGTCCATCCGGGCGGCCAGCCGCTCGTTATGGGTGGCGACCAGCGCGGCACTGGTCTGGCCGCGGACCAGGCTGACGAATTCGTCGAACACCCGGTCGGCGGTGGCTTCATCGAGATTGCCGGTCGGCTCGTCGGCCAGGACCAGTGCGGGGCGGTTCGAGAGTGCCCGGGCTACGGCGACGCGCTGCTGCTCACCGCCGGACAGCTGGCTTGGCCGATGATTGAGCCGCTCACCAAGCCCCAGCGCAGTCAGCAATTCTGTGGCACGGTTAGCCGCATCAGCCTCGCTTACCCCGGCCACCAGTTGCGGCAGGATCACGTTCTCCTGCGCGGTGAAGTCCGGCAGCAGGTGATGGAACTGATAGACAAAGCCAATCCGGTCGCGGCGCAGCGCGGTGCGGTCATCGGCCGAAAGCGAGCCGGCTTCCACGCCCGCGATCCGCAACGAGCCGCCGAAACCGCCTTCAAGCAAGCCGACGGCTTGCAGCAGCGTCGATTTGCCCGAGCCTGATGGCCCTAGCAGTGCAACGATCTCGCCCGGCTGGATTGCCAGGTCGACGCCGCGCAGCACGTCGATCCGCACGCCGCCCTGCTCAAAGCTACGGGTTAGGCCAGTGGTCTGGACAACAGCATCACTCATAGCGCAGCACCTGCACTGGATCGGTACTCGCCGCCTTGAAGGCCGGGTAAAGCGTGGCCAGGAAGCTGAACACCAGCGCCATGATCACGATCAGCACGATCTCGACCGGATCGGGCCGAGCGGGCAGTTCGGTCAAGAAGCGGATCTTGGGGTCCCACAGGTTCTGGCCGGTCAGCACCTCGATCACCCGGACGATCGACTGGCGGAAGAACAGGAAGGCTGCACCCAGGATCAGACCAGCAACAGTGCCGAGCGCGCCCACCACGAAGCCAACCGTGACGAAGACCTTGAGCAAGCTCTTCCGGCTCGCCCCCATTGTGCGCAGGATCGCAATATCCCGGGTCTTGGCGCGGACCAGCATGATCAGCGATGACAGGATATTGAACACCGCGACAAGCACGATGATCGAAAGCACCACAAACATCGCCACCCGCTCGACCGCCAGCGCCTCGAACAGGCTGGCATTCATCGACCGCCAGTCCGTCACCACGGCCTGTCCAGCAAGGCGCTGCGAGACGGGCTTCAGGATTTCGGTAACAGCATCGGGATCTGTCACCTGCACCTCGATCATCCCGATGGCGTCCCCCGTCAGCAGCAGGGTCTGCGCATCCTCGATTGGCATGACAACGAAGCGCTCGTCGAAATCGAACACTCCGATCTCAAAGATCGCGGCGACGCGGTAGGCGATCTCGCGCGGGACGGTGCCGAACGGCGTCGAGCGTCCCTGCGGGTTGATGATCGTCAGCGTATCGCCCACTCGGATGCCGAGATTTGCGGCCAACTGCGAGCCAATCGCGACCTCACCCGCTCCGGGTTTTAGCGGCGCGAGCGAGCCGGAGACCAGCTTCGGCTTCAACCGCTGGATATCCTCTGCAGTATTGCCGCGCGCAAAGACCAGGTCGACCCGGCCGTTGAAGCTGCCCATCTGCGGCTGCTCGATAAGGGGGGAGGCTTGGGTCACACCGGGGGTCTGGCGCACTTCCTGAAGTACGCTCTGCCAGTTCTCGATCCGCCCGCCGTAAGCCTGGACGATGGCGTGCCCATTGAGCCCGACGATCTTGTCGAAAAGTTCGGCGCGGAAGCCGTTCATCACGCTCATCACGATGACCAGCGCGGCCACGCCCAGCGCCACGGCAACCAGGCTGATCCCGGCGACCAGGGCAATGAACGCCTCGCTCCGCCCCGGCAGGAGGTAGCGTTTGACCAGCACCTTTTCGAAGGGAGAAAGCAGCAAGGATGGCCTCGGGGTGAGGGAAATTCGTCACGCTGGACTTAGGGCGATCACTTCGAAAGGGCAATGCTCGACAAACTATTGACAAATAGCATTGTTCCTGATATGTTCTGTACTTTCCATCTGGAGGTCGCCAAGTGGAGCGTCGTCAAAGCCACTCTCTCTTCGATACGTGGATGCGATCTGGGCGGCTGCCAGAATCAAGCGCCCCAGCAGAGCGTAAGTTTAATCCCTATCATGATCCCGACGATGGCCGATTCACGTTTGGGCCGGGCAATGCCGGTGCTTTACGCCCGCGCCAAGTGTCCTTGCAGTCGCGATCGGCCGGACAAACCAGGCAAGCGGCTTCTCCGTCCTCTCGGAAAGTGCCATCCGACCCGATCGGTGATATAATTGAACGGGAATTGCGCCGCTCAGGCGAAGGTAATGGTATGGCGGGTGGAGCCACTCAAGAGAGGGTTCAACAGGCCAAATCCGTTTTGACGCACTGGCCAATTGTGGGTGGTTCGGAAGCCATGCTCAACCGGGCGGACAAGCTGAACGAAGGCGGTCCGCGATATGGGGACAAGAGAGGCAAAGGGGCACACAAGGGAATCGATCTGAAGGCTCCAGCGGGCACGCTAGTTCGGTCCGCAGGAACAGGAGCGATCGTTGCAATTTCACCAAATCCTAGTCCCAGTTACGGCGTTCAAGTTGTGATCTATCATGGCAATGGAGTTTACACACATTATGCCCATCTTCAGCCCGGTTCTCCAACATTGCGCCCTGGTACCAAAGTTAAGGCCGGTGACGTGATCGGACGCGTAGGCCGAACTGGGAACACGCCGAGTACAGGTGACACGCATCTGCATTTTGAAGTCAGGATTGGATCTCCCAGGCCTGTCACAGCGGGTGGTAAAACAAGTGATCCGCTCAAGCTGCTTCCACGAAGCAGGCCGTGAAGCAGTTTCGATTTGCCATAGCGCTGGCAATCGCATCGCCAGCTGGTGCCAGCCAGACCGCTTTGCTATCATTGGATTCAATTGACGTGGGCAGACTGAAGCTCGGCCAAGTTGTCAACACGCTTCCATCGGGAGTGCGCAAGCGTCAGGACTGTACTGACAGGAAGGATCCCTTGTCCTGCACAGTTCTGCTGGACGACGGTATCTGGTATGTATTTGTTGATCGCAAAGTTGCCGACAAGACGATCGAACTGCCTTCAAAGGCTGTACCGTCCTGGATCGATCTTAAAGCCAGTCCCTCGACCGCAAAAGTCCAACTGGAGAAAAAAATTCGCCGAAAATTTCGGATGTGGACTCACGACTCGGGCGATGTGATTGTCGAAACAGATTTCTCAATTAGATCAAAATTCGGGAGTTATTTCAAAATCTCACTAAGCTTTAAAAAAGGGAGGGTAAATTTCATAAGTATCACGACACTTCCCGATCCCGAGGTTTGAAAATGGGCGAACGAAAAATTTGTCAACAGTCTGCCTGAGCCACCCAAGTGTCTAGTCAAAACGGAATAGGCTGACCGTCCCAGCCGTAAGCCTTCCCGCTATCGTCCAGGGTGAGGCCGTCGATCACGTCTAGCAAGTACCTCGCCGCCTCGTCCGGCGTGAACAGGCGCTGCCCTTCGCGCATGCTGGTGAAGGGGGCGGACAGGTCGGTAGCAACGGTGCCGGGATGGAGTGCGGCGACTACGGCCTGTGGATGGGTGCGGCGCAGTTCGATCGCAAAGTTCCGCAGGATCATGTTAAGCGCCGCCTTGCTGGCGCGATAGGCGTGCCAGCCGCCGAGGCGGTTGTCAGCTATCGAGCCGACCCGGGCGGTGAGCGCGGCAAAGACTGCCCGCTCGCGGCGCGGCAGCAGCGGCAGGAAGTGCTTGCCGATCAACGCTGGCCCGGTGGCATTGATGGCAAAGGCATGGGCATAGGCAGCGGGGTCCTGCGCCTTGTAGGTCTTCTCAGGCTGGAAATCGGGGCCACCGGAGAGGACGCCGGTTGCTACGAAGACCAGTGACACATTTCCACCGATCCGGCCGGCGGCGGACGCGATGCTGGCTTCGTCGGTCAGGTCAAAGGCAAAAGGCACTGCCCCCGCCGGCGCAGCCTGACCCGAGCGCGACCCGGCCCAGATGCGCTCATACCGCCCCTTGGCCACGACGGCTTCGACCAGCGCCGCGCCGATCCCGCCGCTTGCCCCGAAGATAACGGCCTGGCTCAATAGCCCATCAGGCTGAGCACTTCCTTGCGGCTGCGCTCGTCTTCCAGGAAGCAACCGAGCATCCGGCTAGTGACCATGCCGACCCCCGGCGTACGCACGCCGCGGCCAGTCATGCAGCCATGCTGCGCCTCGATCACCACAGCAACGCCATGTGGTTGGAGGTGATCCCAGATGCACTGCGCAACTTCGGCGGTCAGGCGTTCCTGGATCTGGAGACGACGGGCGAAGCCGTGCAGAACACGCGCCAGCTTCGAGATGCCGACCACCCGGTTCTTGGGCAGATAGGCGATCGAGGCCTTGCCTGTGATCGGGGCCATGTGGTGCTCGCAGTGCGACTGGAAAGGAATGTCCTTGAGCAGCACGACCTCGTCATAGCCGCCAACTTCCTCGAAAGTGCGCGAGAGGTGCAGTGCCGGGTCTTCCTCGTTCCCCTGGCAGTATTCGCGCCAGGCGCGCGCGACACGGGCCGGGGTGTCGATCAGGCCTTCGCGTGAGGGGTCCTCGCCAGCCCAGCGCAGCAGGGTGCGCAGCGCGTCCTGGACCTCGTCAGGGACGACCAGCTTGGTCTCACCCTCATCATGGTCAAGGTGACTGGTCATGTAGTTCATGGCGTTGGTCCTTCCTTCCCCCGAGTGTCCCGATCTGGGCCTGCCTCAACCCCTTCGCAACCCCGTCTTTGGACCGCCCTTGGGGACGGATGCGAAGCCATGCTTGCCTTGCGGCGCGAGTCCGGCCAAAGGCGCTGGCGAAGCGCGAGCGCACAGGCAGGCGATTCCATCATGAACATCACTCACCCGTTCCTGGACAGCGACGGCGACAAGCTGCGCGAGGAATGCGGCATCTTCGGCGTGATCGGCAGTCCCGAAGCCGCCGCCATCACCGCGCTGGGCCTGCACGCCCTGCAGCATCGCGGGCAGGAAGCCTGCGGCATCGTCAGCTGGGACGGCCACGAATTCTTCGCCCGCCGCGGCCTGGGCCATGTTGCCCAGGTGTTTGCCGACCAGACGATCATCAATGAATTGCCTGGTCACATGGCCTCTGGCCACGTCCGCTATTCGACCACCGGCGGCCAGGGCCTGCGCAATGTCCAGCCGCTCCATGCCGACCTGGCGCGTGGCGGGTTCTCGATCGCCCACAATGGCAACATTTCCAACGCCATGCACCTCAAGCAGGAGCTGGTCGACAAGGGCGCGATCTTCCAGTCGACGTCCGATACCGAGGTGATCATCCACCTGATTGCGACCAGCCGTTATCCGACCCTGCTTGACCGCTTCGTCGATGCGCTGCGGATGGTCGAAGGCGCCTATTCGCTGATCTGCCAGACGCCGAAGCGGATGATCGCCTGCCGCGATCCGCTGGGCATTCGCCCGCTGGTAATGGGCAAGATTGGCGATGCCACGGTCTTTGCCAGCGAAACGGTCGCGCTTGACGTGGTCGGCGCGCAGTTCGTGCGCGAGATCGAGCCGGGTGAGATTGTCGAAGTGCGCCAGGATGGCCGGTTGTCATCGCACCGCCCCTTCGGCCGCCCCTCGCCGCGTCCCTGTATCTTCGAGCACGTCTATTTCAGCCGGCCAGACTCGGTTTCGGGCGGGCAGTCGGTTTACGAAGTGCGGCGCAAGATCGGGATCGAGCTGGCCCGCGAAGCCCCGGTCGAGGCCGATCTGGTCGTACCGGTACCTGATAGCGGCGTGCCGGCGGCGATCGGCTTTGCCCAGGAAAGCGGCATTCCCTTTGGCCTGGGCATCATCCGTTCGCACTATGTCGGGCGGACCTTCATCCAGCCATCGGACGGCGCCCGCCATGCCGACGTCAAGCGCAAGCACAACGCCAACCGCGCGCTGGTCGAAGGCAAGCGGATTGTTCTCATCGATGACTCGATCGTGCGCGGCACGACTTCAATGAAGATCGTGCAGATGATGCGCGATGCCGGAGCCAAGGAAGTGCACTTCCGCGTTGCCAGCCCGCCGACCAACAATTCCTGCTTCTATGGCGTCGACACGCCTGAGCGGCACAAGCTGCTCGCCGCGCGGATGGACTTGCAGGAAATGACCAAGTTCATCGTTGCCGACAGCCTGGCTTTCGTTTCGATCGACGGGCTTTACCGCGCGGTCGGTGAAAATGGCCGCAATGCCGCCTGCCCGCAGCACTGCGATGCCTGCTTCACCGGAGACTATCCGACCAAGCTGACCGACCTGGCCGATCGTGCTGCCGAAGCCGATCAGCTCAACCTGCCAGTCGGGAAAGTCGCGTGACCGATCTGACTGGACAGGTCGCGCTCGTCACGGGCGCGAGCCGCGGCATTGGCGCGGCAACGGCCCAGGCCCTGGCTGCAGCCGGGGCTCACGTGATCCTGACCGGGCGCGACACCAAGTCGCTGGAAGCGGTTGAGGAAGCGATCTTTTCTGCCGGCGGCAGCGCCACGATCGCCCCGGTTGACCTGGCTGAAGGCGATGGGATTGCCCGACTGGCCCAGGCCATCAGCGGGCGCTGGCCGACCCTGGATATCCTGGTCCACGCTGCAGCGGTGCTGCCGCAGCTTACCGGCGTTACCGATATCGAAGCGAAGAGCCTGGCCAATGCGCTGACCATCAACGCTTCGGCCACCCAGGCGCTGATCGCCCGGTTCGATCCGCTGCTGCGCAAGAGCAGTAATCCGCGCCTCATTTACCTTACCACCTCGGTCGCAACATCGCCGCGCGCCTGGTGGGGGGGCTATGCTGCCAGCAAGGCGGCCGCCGAAGTACTGGTCGATTGCTACGCCCAGGAAGTGCGGAATATCACGCCAATCCGCGTCGCGATCATCGATCCCGGCGCCACCCGCACGGCGATGCGGGCCAAGGCCTATCCTGGCGAAGATCCCAAGCGGAACAAGGAACCAGCAGTCGTCGCCGACCGCATCGTTGCCTTGCTTGGTGAACAGTTTGCCAGCCCGCACCGCGAACGCGTTAACCAGCCCTCATAACATCCGGGCAACCCAGCCGGTCCATAGTTTGCCAAGCCTGTTCGGAAAGCTCCGGGCAAGCGCAGCCTTTAGCAAGGACCCGGCCATGAGCGATTATTTGCTGCACACGCGCGACCCTTATTTCTCTGCCGCCCAGGAAGACCGCAGCGCTCCGCGCACCCGCATCACTATCCCGGCGATGCTACGCGTATCGGGCGGGCGTGGCTTCCAGACCGTGGTTCATGACCTGTCGCTGAGCGGCTTCTGCGCCGCCGCGATCAACCGGATCCATCCGGGCACTCTCTGCTGGCTGACCTTGCCGGGTCTTGAAGCCCTGCAGGGTGAAGTGGTGTGGTGGGACAACAGCCTGACCGGCTGCGCTTTCGAGCAACTGCTCTCGCCGATTGTGCACGACAATATCCTGGCCCGCTGGCGCGGCGATTCGAGCTTCCGTCCGGTCTGCTGAAGACCCGGGCGCACAAGCCCCCCGAGCCCTCGCCCGCTGGCGCAGTCCCGACGGCCCTTCCGTGTGCCGGCCGGCGGGGGTTCACCCTTCAACCTGTCGCGAACCAACTGCCGGACTGCCAGACCGGGGCACTCTGGCTATTGGCAGCCTGTCCTGCCGAATTCGCAGCCGCCAGAAACAGCAAGTGGGGCGCAGCCTTGCGGCCGCGCCCCTGTACGCTTCTGAACTGCCCTGATCAGAACTTGGTTTCGACTGCCAGGGTGAACGAGCGCCCGCGCGGATCGGCGACGCGTGGTTCCCACGAGCTGCCGGCACCGGTGTTGCTGTCATAGGTGATGGCAAACGGCGGGTCGGTATCGAAGATGTTCTTGACCCCCAGCGTGATCATGAAGCGATCCTCGATCTTCTTGGAGATCGACAGATTGTAGAGCTGATAGGCCTTGACCTGCTGATTGTAATCCGGCCGCGTCGCGCTGAGGTTCGGACCGGTAAGCGAGTTGGGTAGGCCGAAGTTCTGGTAACCGTTGCGGAAGATCTGCGAGAAGGTCAGCGTGAAATCATCCTTCGCATAGCTGATCCAGGCGTTGTGCTTCCACTTGAGGCCCAGGTCGCCAGAGAGCGAGAAGACCCCGCGCAGGTTGGTATAGTTCAGGTTGGGAAGAAGCTTTTCCTTCTTCTCGATCAGCAGGGTGCCGTCGAACCCGGCTGAAAGCGTGCCGGCCATGGCATCGAAGCTGGCGCGGCCAGCGAAATCGATCCCGCTGGTCCGGCGCGAGCCGAAGTTGCCGGTGCGCAGGTCAACCAGACTGATCACGCCGGCGGTGCGGGTGATCCGATCCGGGAAAGCGGCGATGTTGGCGAACAGTTGCGGAATGGTGATCGTGCCGATCACGTTATCGACCGCGATGTTCCAGTAATCGGCCGAAAGGCTGATCCGCGGCGTCGGGCGCAGCACCAGGCCAAAGCTGTACTGCTTCGACGTTTCCGGGCCGAGGTTGAGGTTGCCCCCGCTCAGCGAGTCCGGCGTGATCGCGGTGCAGCCCGGGGTCACGTTGACCACCCCGCCCGAGGGACAGGTGGTCGGATCGGTCAGCGAGTTGCCCGGGTTGGGCGATTGGGTGACGCCGTTGAAGATCTGGTTGAAGGTCGGCACACGGAAGCCGGTGCCATAGGAGGCGCGGGCCATGACCCAGTCGACTGGCTGGAACTTGGCAGTGAACTTCGGGTTCACCGTGCTGCCAAACCCGGTGTAATCGTCCACC
Organism: Novosphingobium ginsenosidimutans; assembly: GCF_007954425.1. NCBI lineage: Bacteria > Pseudomonadati > Pseudomonadota > Alphaproteobacteria > Sphingomonadales > Sphingomonadaceae > Novosphingobium > Novosphingobium ginsenosidimutans. The sequence goes on from NZ_CP042345.1 coordinate 106,081, forward strand.
CGGATCGCGCCGGTCAGCTCGAACATGTCAACCACCGGTACCAGCACTTCGGCATAGGCCGCCTTCACATCACGGTGCACCCCATTGAGCTGGTTCACGTTGTCAAACGCGACATTGAAGATGTCGGGCGATTTCGACGGATCAGCCGCAGAAGAGCCGCTGAAGCTGTAGCCTTCGCGGCGGTAGTCGACACCGGCCGCCACCTGAACCATGCCGCCCGGCAATTCGAACAGCTCACCGCTGATCGAGGCATCGGCCTGCCACAGCGTGTACTTGCCGCCATAAAGCCGTGTGCCCTTGGCCGAGACAGCATCAAGCGCGGCAAGCGCGGCCGGGGTCTGGACCAGCGAGAACGGATTGATAATCCCGCTGTTGAACAGGCCAACGATGCCCGGCGCGCTCGCACCCGGCGCAGTGGGCGCGCGGGTGTCGACCTGGCCGGCCAGCGTGGCGCCCGTGCCGGAAGCTACCGCACTGGCGTTGGAGGCATGAACACCGCGGAAATGGTAGCCCTGCCCCAACACGGAAGTGGCCTGGCTTTCAGCATAGGAGCCGCCGATGCGGTATTCCCAGCTACCCCCGATCGGGCCTTCAAGGCCGACAGCTGCCCGAAACGTCTTGGTATCGGTTTCATACTCGCGCGGCCCGCAGGTGGTGCAGCGCCAACGGAAGGTGATCGGCAGGCCATAGCGGCCAACATTATCCACCGTCCGATCACCGACCGCCCCGATACCAGGCAGGAAGGCTGCGAGCTGATCATAGACCGCATTGTAGGTCGCCGCCGTCAGCGAATTGAGCGGGTAGGCGATCGGCATCGAGGTGTTGTTGGCGGTGTACTGGTTGCTGGAGAAGATTTTCTTCGAATGCGCCTTGGAGCCGGTCACTTCGGCATAAAGCTCGTGATCACCGAGCTTTGCAGTTGCCCGGCCATAATACGTGAGCGTGTCGATCGGCTGCTGCAGCGTTGCTGCGCGGCCTGTGTCCCAGGCGCAGGCGTAGGCTGCGCCCGGCGTGTTCCACAGCACCTCGTCATAGGCCATGCCGCCGTCCATGGTGCCGCAGCCCGCGCCGCCCGGCAGGTCAAGGATGTTGACCCCGCCGTTCATCCGCACGCCATTGACGGTCAGGTTGGTAAGCGTACCTGTCGCGTTGCCCAGCAGCGTGCCGCCCTGGGTGATCCCGACACCTGCCGCGGTGGGGTTGATCGGGAAGGCCGTTGCAATGGGGGTACCGCGGGTATCGATCGAAAGGCCGCGGTTGGGCTGGTTGCCGTTGACGAAATCGCGGTCTTTGCCGAACAAGGCACCGTTCCAGCTCTTGCTGACGGCGGCCATGACATTGAAGCCCTGCTGGTCAAGGTCGCCCCAGCCGGCCGTGCCCGAGACGCGATAGATCGGCGCATCGCCTTCTTCCGTCATGTCGACGAAGCCGTTGGCGATGATGCCCTTGAAATTCTTCTTGGTGATGAAGTTGATCACCCCGCCGATCGCATCGGTGCCATAGATAGCCGAGGCGCCGTCCTTCAGCACTTCGACCCGCTCAATCGCGGCCAGCGGCACCTGGTTCACGTCAACTGCCGAGCCCGAAAGGCCGTGGGCGGCAACACGCCGACCGTTGAGCAGGACGAGGGTTGAGGAAGCGCCCTGACCGCGCAGGTTCGCCGAAGAGAGCCCGTTGGTGCCGCGCGCCGCGCCGGTGACGACGTCCGAGTTCGAGGCGAGGTTGTCTGCGCCATTGCCGTTGGCAGCCAGGAACGAGATCAGCTGTTCCGGATTGCTGATGCCTTCGCGGCTGAGATCGTCCGTGGTGATGATCTGCAGTGGCAGCGCGCTCTTACCCGGGTCCTGCTTGATACGCGATCCGGTCACCACGATCGCGCCGCTTTCACTGGCGCTGCCTTGTGCGGTGTTGGTGATGTCGGGCGCATCCTGCGCCAGCGCCGGGGTTGCGAGCGCGCCAAGCGCCACGCCGCTCGACAGGACGATGCGAGTGAGATTCCGTGCAATCATGATAACCCCCTTGGCCGCTGCGCGTGGCAGAACTTGTCCAGACTAACGCAAGTTTTTCGTTGCGAAAGAGGACGCTTCTAACAACCGGTGGAAGTTCGCCGCATGTTGCCAAGCTGCAACATGAAACTGGGTTCAGTTTTGGGCTGCGATCTCCACCAGCACGCTGTCCATCGTCGTCAACGCACTGGCCCCATCGGGCACATCATTGGCGATGATCGAAAAGGTCAGCTCGCGGCCGCTGGCGGCGATCATCCAGCCGGACAGGGCGTTGGTGGCATTGAGCGTGCCGGTCTTGGCAAAGATCCTGCCCGCCAGGGGCGTACCGGCAAAACGGCGGCGCAGCGTGCCATCGACCCCGCCGATCGGCAGCGATGCCCGGTATTCTGCTGCCCATGGTTGGGTCTTGGTCCAGCGCAACAGAGCAACGGCCGCCCGCGGGGAAATGCGGTTGTAGGTCGACATGCCGGATCCGTCCGAGAAATCGTATCCGGCGCGCGGCAAGCCGGCACTTGCAAAGACCGTGCGCGCTGCGGCGAGCCCCTGATCGAGACTGTCGGTCAGCGGCGCCTTGCCCGCTTCGGGTAGCGGTGCCGCGAAGGCGAGGCGTCGGATCAACAGTTCCGAATGGAGGTTCTGGCTGACCTTGTTGATCAGCTGAACCTCGTCAGGCAGCAGCACAGCGGGCGCCTCGGCGGCAAATGTCAGCTTGTAAGGCTGCCCGATCGGCGCAGTACCCACCGGCCGGTGGATGGTCCGCACCTTGCCCCGCACCTTCACCCCGCGTTTGCCCAACTCTCGCGCGACCAACCAGCCGGCATAGTGCGCCGGATCGTCCAGCCCCATCAGTTCTCGCCACGGCTGGGCACCGGCCTTGATCGTCCCGTAGAGCCGCAGCACACGGCCACCAACCGCACGGTCGATGCCAAGCCGCGTCTCACCCTCGCTCACTGTCACGGCCTGGTTTACCACGGTGTAATAGGGCGAGACCGTGACGACCGGCGCTTGCCCGGCACGACCCGGCGTGACAACAATCGGCAGTTCGTTATGGTCGATCACCAGGGCTGAGGTGGCCGTGCCGGAATCGGTGCCGATGTTGTTCCAGCTCATGCCGGGGCTCCAGCGCTGGTCGGTCAGCGCTGAATCGTCGGCGATCACGTCACCGACGGTCCGGGCCTTTGCGGCGATGTGGTCAAGCAACGGGGCAAGGCAGCCCGATACGCAGTCCAGCGCCGTAGAGAGGCTGACCGTGCCCTGCCCCAGCACCGCCACATCGGGCACAGCGCCCTTGCCTGCCGACAATCCGATCACCGTGGCCTTGGCGGGCTGCCCCTGTAGCAGCGCCATCGCCGCAGCCGTGGTGAAGAGCTTGGTGTTGCTGGCGGGAATGAAGCGATCGTCCGCCCGGATCGACAACACTTCGCCGCCCTTGTCGTCAACCACCAGCAGCCCGAACCGCGTGCCGGCTGGCGCGGTCGCAAGGATGGCGGCAGGGCTGGCGCTTTGGGCCAGGACCGGCGCGGACAGGGCCAGAGCAGCGGCGAGGAAGACGATACGCATGGCGGGCAAGCTGCCGCCACGATCCACTTAGCGCAAGTCCACCAGCTCAACCGGCGGCAGATTGTCTGCACCCGGCTGTTCTGCCCAGTGGCGGGCGTTGAGCACACCGCCATCGGCGCGCAGCGCGGCGACCCGGGCCAGATCCACTTCAGCGAACAGCCACTGCGGCTGGTCCAGTTCACCCAGGGCCACCACGCCGCTGTCTGGAAAGCCGCGGTCCGGCGGACCATAGACCGCTGCCGCGCCGCGGTTGCTGTCGACTGCGGGAGACCATTCGGCCTGCCCCACGGTCGGGCTGTGAATGGCATAGCACTGCCCTTCCAGCGCCCTGGCATGGGCTCCCAGCCGGACGCGCCAATAGCCATGGAGCGCCTCGGTGCAGCTCGGCACCAGCAGCAGTTCCATCCCAGCTTCGACCTGCGCGCGGGCGAGCAGCGGAAACTCGCTGTCATAGCAGATGTTGATCCCGATCCGGCCCAAAGCAGTGTCAAACAGCCGCAGTGGACCGCCCGCGCTAACGCCCCATTCCTCGCGCTCAAAGCGGGTCATGATCAGCTTGTCCTGCACGCCAGCCCTGCCGTTTGGTGCGAACAGGCGGGCGCGGTTGACGGAGCGCCCCTGCTCCACTTCGCACGGCGCGGAGGCAGCCAGGATATGGAGGCCATGCTGCGCTGCCAACCGCGCGTGCAGTGCATCGACCTGCGGCAGCAATGCCGAAACCGAGGCTAACGAGCCGGCCAGATCCCCCATTGTTGCCGGATCGAGCGAGGCCAGTTCCATCGCGCCATATTCGGGAAAGACCGCGAGCTTCGCCCCGCCCTTGGCCGCCGCCTCAACCCAACGCGTCAGCTTGGCCTCAAAAGCAGCCCAATCCGCCAGTTCCTCAATCGGGTATTGCGCGGCGGCGATGGTGAAAGCGGTCATAGCGCGCGCATCCAGTATTGCATCGGCTTGGCACTTTCGACTGTCTCGTCGTGGTCCTGCCAATCGAAGCTGCCAATCAGCCCTGGCACTGGGGCATAACCGCGTTTCGTCCAGAAGGCATCAAGCGGGATATAATCAGCCGGGCGTGCCGGATGATCCAGCGGCCGCACCACGGCGCAGAAGCTGGCGTGGCTCGCACCCCAGGTGCTCGCCGCCGCCTCGCGATGGTCAAAAAAGGCATGGCCGATGCCCTGCCCGCGATAGTCCGGCAGCAGCACAGACTCGCCAAAGTAGAACACGCGCGCCGGGTCGATCCCCGCCGCCACAAACGGGGCGCTTATATAGTCATCCTGCGCGATCAGCGGTGATGCTGTAGCCGCTCCGACAATCCGTTCGCCATCATAGGCGGCAACCAGCACCGCGTCCGCCGCAGCCGTAAACTCGGCCAGGTATTCGCGCTCGTAATCCTCGCTGCCGGCGTAAAGATAGGGCCAGGCGGCAAAGACCGCGATCCGCAGTCGCGCCAGATCAGGCAGGGCCGCTTGCAGCGCTGCCCCGGTCAGCGGGCGGATCGCAATGCTCACCCGATCACCTGTGCTTCCCAGTCAGCGAGGTTGTAGTAGACGGTGACCCGGGAAATCAGGCCATTTTCGATGGCGAAGAAGGCTCCGGCAGGCAGGACATAGCGTTGGCCCTTCGCCTCAGGCAGACCCTCGTCAGTAGCGAGGTATTCCCCGTGCACCACGAACTCGGCGCTGCCGCGCGAGCCATCCGCGCTCGCCATCAACACCAGGTTCCTGAGCTGCTCGGCATAGCAGCGCTCCATATGTGCCAGGAAAGTGCGGAAGGCATCCTTGCCCACCTGCCGCGCACCCTGGTTGATATCGTGGGCAACGTCGTCGCTAAGGCAGGCGAGCATGCCCTCCCAGTCGCCCGAGTTGAAGGCAGTGTAATAGCGGTTCAACAGGGCAAGCGTGGCAGTCTGGCTCATCGGCAGAGGGCTCCTTTTGCTGCGCGCCTAACCGATCGCGCTGCGCTTGTCAGCGGTTCGTCGATTTCGCGGTTGAACGCGCACGCGCGCCGGGCCAACCTGCCGCCATCACACGTAACAGGGATGCCTTCCACTCATGCGCAAAATCCTGCTTGGCCTTTCGGCCTTTGCCCTCCCCCTCGTTCCCGCCTTCGCCCAGAACGCTGCGCCGGTCGCCCCCAAGCCTGCCGCGATCGAGGCCGATGGCGTGCCCGCAGTGCCCATGGCGCTGGTCGAAGCCACGCGGCCCTATATGGAATTTCGCACCGCCAGTTTCGTTGACTGGGACCCGAAGACCAAGGCCATGCTGATTTCGACCCGCTTCGGCAATGTCGCCCAGCTTCACACCGTCGCCGCGCCCGGCATGGCCCGCCGGCAGATCAGCTTCGAAGCCGAACCACTGGGCGGGGTCTATATGCCCAATGACGGCACCTTGGTGGTACGCAAGGATGTGGGCGGAAACGAGTTCTGGCAGCTTTATACCTTGAAAGACGGCCGGCTGAACCTGCTCACCGATGGCAAGAGCCGCAACGAGATCAACGCCGTCTCGGCTGACGGCAAGCTGCTCGGCTATTCATCCACCCGCCGCAACGGCGCGGATTCGGACCTCTATGTGATCGACCCGCGCGATCCCGCCAGCAACAAGCTGGTCCTGCAGGTCAAGGGCGGCGGCTGGGGCATTGCCGATTTTGCCCCTGGTAACGCGACTGCCGTGGTCGGCAATTACCAGTCGGTCCAGAAGAGCGACCTCTATCTGCTCGATCTTGCCACCAGCAAGCTGACCCCGATCGGCGATCACAAGAAGGCGATTTCCTATGGCGGGGCGAAGTATGCCCCCGATGGCGCACTGTGGGTGACGAGCGATGAAGGATCGGACTTCCAGCGGCTCGGCACGCTTGATCCCAAGACTGGCAAGTTCACCCCGCGCAGCCCGGAAACGAAGTGGGATGTCGAAGGTTTCGATATTGCGCCGGACGGCAGCTTCATCGCCTACACCGTCAACGAAGCCGGAATCTCGAAGCTCCGCCTGCTCGATCCCAAGACCGGCCAGTCGCGCGAAGTCACCGGGCTACCGGTTGGCGGGATCGGCGGCCTTGATATTGCGCCGTGGGGCGAGATCGGTCTGACCGTCTCTTCCGCCAAGGTGCCGACCGATGCCTTCTCGGTCGATCCCAAGACGCTTACCGTGAAGCGTTGGACCGAAAGCGAGACCGGCGGGCTTGATCCGGCCCGCAATGTCGAGCCCGAACTGGTCGAAGTGAAAAGCTTTGATGGCGAGATGGTTTCGGGCTTCCTCTATCGCCCCGATCCGGCCAAGTTCCCGGGCAAGCGGCCGCTGATCGTCAACATTCACGGCGGGCCGGAAGGCCAGTCCACTCCGGGCTTCCGCGGGCGGACCAACTACCTGCTCAACGAACAGGGCATCGCCGTATTCTATCCCAACGTTCGCGGATCGACCGGTTATGGCAAGCGCTTCGTCAGCCTCGATAACGGGCCGTTCCTGCGCGAAAACTCGGTCAAGGATATCGGCGCTTTCCTTGACCGGCTCCAGGCCGATCCGGCCATCGACGCGGGCCGGATGGCGGTCCAGGGCGGGTCCTATGGCGGCTATATGTGCTATGCCAGCGCGATCCGCTATGGCGACCGCTTCAAGGCGGCCGACTGCATCGTCGCGATCAGCAACTTCGTGACGTTCCTGGAAAACACCCAGTCCTATCGCCGCGACCTGCGCCGGGTGGAATATGGTGACGAGCGCGATCCCAATCAGCGGGCCAAGCTGCTGGAGATCTCTCCGCTGACCAGTGTCGACAAGCTGTCGATCCCGCTGCTGGTGGTAACCGGCGGCAACGACCCGCGCGTGCCCAAGAGCGAGGCCGACCAAATGGTCGCTGCGGTCCGGGCCAAAGGCCGCACCGCCTGGCACCTGGTTGGCCTCAACGAAGGCCACGGGTTTGGGAAGAAGGAAAACCAGGACTACCAGTTCTGGACCGAACTGCAGTTCTGGCAGCAGCACCTGCTGAATTAGGTCGAGATATCCTCAGCCCGTCACCCCGGACTTGATCCGGGGTCCCGCTTCTTGTTCCAAAGCAACAAGCGGGACCCCGGCTCGGAGGCCGGGGTGACGAAGTGTGATAGGGAAAAGGTTGGCGGGGCGGATCGTTTGGATCCGCCCCGCTTCGTTTCAGCCAAACAGCTTGTTCGCCGTTTCCGCGACGCGCTTGCCAAGGTAGCGCGCGCCTTCGAGTTCGGTTTCGCTCGGCTGGCGGCTGCCGTCACCGCCGGCGATGGTGGTGGCACCATAAGGTGCACCACCCACCACTTCATCATTCCGCATTTGCCCCTGGAAGCCATAGTCGAGGCCCACGACGGTCATGCCAAAGTGCAGCAGGTTGGTGATGATCGAGAACAGCGTCGTTTCCTGCCCGCCGTGCTGGGTAGCGGTTGAAGTGAAAGCGGCTCCAACCTTGCCGTTCAGCGCGCCTCGGGCCCAGAGGCCGCCGGCCTGATCAAGGAAGGCGGCCATCTGGCTGGAAATCCGGCCAAAGCGGGTGCCGGTGCCAACGATGATCGCGTCGTAGAGCTCGAGCTCTGCAACAGCCGCGACCGGGGCCGCCTGGTCAAGCTTGAAGTGCGCGCCCTTGGCGATCTCTTCGGGTACTGTTTCGGGGACGCGCTTTACATCGACCGCGGCTCCGGCGCCGCGGGCACCTTCGGCAATCGCGTTCGCCATGGTCTCAAGGTGGCCGTAGCTGGAATAGTAGAGGACAAGGACCTTGCTCATCGGATGCTCCTGTGTGGGCGGAATGGGATAACTGCTAACTGGGGCTTTTGCGCTTTTCCGGAAAGTCGGATAATCTAGCACAAACTATTCTATAGGATTGAACAGTTGCGCCCCGGCACGCCCTCAATCGAACAGATCCGCACGGTCCTCGCCGTGGTCGAAGAAGGCAGCTTTGCCGCCGCCGGGCGCCATCTGCGCCGGGCCACATCGGTGGTCAGCTACGCGATCGCCAACATCGAGGCGCAGCTTGGCGTCAGGCTGTTCGAACGCGAAGGCACCCGCAAGCCGCAACTCACCGCGCAGGGTGCTGCCGTGGTCGAGGAATTGCGGCAGATCGAGGCGGCGCTGGCTGGCCTTGGCGCACGGGTGGAGGCGCTCAATGCCGGTCTCGAACCGCGCGTGGCCGTGGTGGTTGACGTGATGTTTCCTTCCGCCTGCCTGGCCGCCGCGCTACGCGATTTCGCAGCGCAGTTCCCGGCCGTGTCGCTGGCTTTGCGGGTCGAGGCGTTGGGGGCGGTTGCCGATCTTGTGCTCAAGGGCGAAGCGGCGCTTGGTGTTGCCGGCCCGCTGGCGGCCGAACAGGCCGGGGTCGAACGGCAATCGCTTGGCGAAGTTGAGCTAATCCCGGTCGCCGCCCCCGATCATCCATTGGCGCATGGCGCTGCAATCCGCGATCAGGTGCAGCTGGTGCTGTCGGACCGCTCGACACTATCCGAAGGCAAGGAGTTTTCGGTTATCAGCCCGCGCACCTGGCGACTGGGCGATCTGGGCGCCAAGCACGAGCTGCTGCGCCAGTCCTTGGGTTGGGGCAATATGCCCCGCTGGATGGTGGCAGATGATCTGGCCGACGGGCGCCTGGTCGAGCTGACCCTGCCAGAGGCGCCCGGCGGACGTTACCCGCTGTTCGCAATCCGCCGCACCGATCGGCATCTTGGTCCGGCGACTCAGTGGCTGGCCGAGCGTCTGGCCTTTGCCCAGGATTTGAGCTGACAAGCAAAGGGGCGCGGAAGGCCAAAACCTTCCGCGCCCCTGCCCCCTTCAACCCAGATCGATCAGAAGTCCTGCGTGATCGAGATCTTGGCGGTGAAGCCCAGCGGGCTGGCCGTGAACGGATCGTAGTTCTGATCGAGCCGCGCGAACGGCGGATCCTTGTCGAAGATGTTCAGCGCCGACAAGGCAATCGTCGTGCCGGTCTTCAGCTTCAGGCGATAGGTGGCATCGAAGGTGGTGAAGCTTTCGATGTTCTTGCCCGTGGTGACCGAAGCGCCGGCCAGTGCCCCGGCGTTCGGGCCAAAGATCGCCGCACCGCGCTGGTCGGTATAGCCATCGAGGTAGTTCACCTGCAGGCGCAGCGAGTGATTGCCGAAGTTGCCTTCGAGGTAGGCGTTACCCTTCCACTGCGGCAGCGGATAGGCAGTGGTCTGATAGTTGAGCAGGCCAACCCCGTCGAAGGCCGGCTGAACCACCACGCCTTCCACTGTGACGTCAGAGGTCTTGTAGTCGATCACATAGGTACCGGCGAAACCGGCGGTGACCGAACCGGTGCCGATCGGCAGCTCGTAACTGGCCGAGAAGTCGATCCCCGAGGTGCTGACATCGGCCGAGTTCACGTACTGCGTGCGCAGCCGCTGGACATTGCCGATCCCGCAGCCCGCACCGGTAAAGGTAAAGCGCGATTGCAGAGCGGCGTAAGTCGGGTTGCCGCAGTTGGCCGTACCCGATGCGCCGAACATCGCCGCCACGATCCCGGCCACCGGCTCGCCCTCGATCGGGCCGGAGAAGTCATACTTGAAGTAATCGACGCTCGCCCGGAACCCGCCAGTGTTGATCAGCAAGCCGGCGTTGTAGGTCGTTGCGCTTTCCGGTGCGAGGTTCGGATTGCCGTTGATATCGATCGCCCGGAACGAGCTGCCGATGATTTGCAGCGAGGTCAGGTTGCCAGCCAGGCTCTGCGACGGGGGCCCACGGAAGGTAGTGCCAAGTCCGCCGCGGATGGCCAGCCAGTCGGTCAGCTGGAACTTGGCGCGGGCCTGCGGATCGAAGGTCGAGCCGACATTGCCGCCATAGTCTTCGTAGCGGGCCGAAAGCTGGATGTTAAAGGCATCGGTTACCGGCAGCTGCAATTCGGCAAAGGCGGCATAGACATCGCCTTCGCTGTCACCATTGCGGTTGGTGCCAAGGAAGCCGAGTGCACCGGTTTGCGGGCTACAAGTCGCGGCCGGGTTCAGCGGCGTGCCGGGGCACGGCGTGAGATCGAGGTTCGAGACGTCATTGTAGCGCCGGCTGTAGGTATTGCGGCGATACTGAACGCCCAGCGCGAAGCCAACGTCCCCGCCCGGCAGGGTCAGCCCGGTCTGGCCCGAAATCACCGCATCTGCCACGAGCTGGGTGGTGAAGGCCTGGGTCCGCGGCGTCTGGAACATCCAGTCGAATGTAGCGAGATCATTGATCAGGCCCGCCCCAGGTGCGGTCGACAGCCCGTTGGTGCTGCGCGAGCCGGCATAGTTCGGGTTGACGTTGCCGGTCACCGGGTTGGACTGGACGGCGGTCGAGAACGGGTTCCAGTAGGTACAGCCGTTGGTGCCCGCCAGTGCAGCCAGCTGGGCCGAGCTCAGGCCGGCGCGCGACGCGGTCGACGAATAGGCGCAGTTCGGCCCGCCGAAACCGGCCAGCGCGTTCTGGAACAGATCGCCGAAGGTGTCCGTGCCTTCGAACGCGCGTTCATAGCGGCTGTAGGTCAGGCTGGTGGTGAAGTTGAGCTTGTCCGACAGGCTCGTGTTCAGCTCGGCCGAAACCATCATCTGGTCCGAGATGCGCGGCGAAGTAGCCGAGCCGCGGCCCGGGAAGAGCGGATTGCCGCCCAGCAGGACCGGACGGAACAGCACCGGGAAGGCCAGCGCCGGGGCCAGCGGCGTGCCGCCAGCATCGGTCAAGCAGCCTGCTGCAGCGCCATAGACACGGCAATAATCGCGCAGCGCCGGGGCCCAGGTCGGGATCTGGAACACCCCGCCCCCGCCGCCAGCGGCATTGGCCGACGGCGGCAGCGTCGGCAGGTAGCTGGGCGAAGTCGTGATGCGGGTTTCGGAATGGCCCCACAGCGCGTTGACCCGCAAGTTGGTGCTTTCGCTGATGTCGACCTCGGCATCAAGGAACACCTGGAAGCGCTGTTCGGGCTCAACCAGGTTACCGAACAGGCCATACTGGTTAAAGCAGCGGTCCGTCGTGGAGCCTGGCAAGCTGCGGAAACCGCCAAGCGCGGTACAGCCAAGATCGGTGGTGAAGCTCAGCCCGCCGACTGTCGCGTTGAAATCGAAGTTGCCGGGGTTGCCGCCGCCGGTCCACCCGCCCTGCGGGTTGTTGGGATAGGGCTGGATCGTGAAATCCCGGTCGATTGTCTGCAGTTCTGACCGGCGCTGGTAACCGGCGGAAACGAAAATCCTGCCGCCATCGCCCGAATGGCCGAAGCTGATTGCCCCGCCATAATCACCCTTCGAACCAGAGATATAGCGATAATCGGCCGAGGCGCGGAAGCCTTCTTGATTGGTGCGGGTGATGAAGTTGACCACCCCGGCAATCGCGTCGGAACCATAGGTGGCAGCGGCGCCGTCCTTCAGCACCTCGATCCGCCCGATCGCGCCTGACGGGATCAGGTTGACGTCAACGATCGGAATCCCGCTGCCGCCTGACTGTACGATGCGCTTGCCGTTAAGCAGCACAAGCGTGCGCTGCGGCCCCAGACCGCGCAGGTTGACCGATGCGACGCCTTCGTTCCCTTGCGCGCGGGCATCGAACTGGTTGGCATCGCCGATGATCCCGGCCGAATTCGGCAGGTTCTTGAGCAGATCGATCGCCGAAGGACTGCCTTGCTTGGACAGCTCCTCTGCCCCGATCACGTCGATCGGCGCGGGCGCGTCTTCACGCGAGCCGCGGATCAGCGACCCGGTGACGACGATTTCCTTCGGATTTTCGGCCGCCGCATCATCGGCCTGGTCCTGGGCAAATGCCGGACTGGACAGGGCAGCGATGCTAAGGGCGATAAGCGAAGTGGAACCAATGCGATGTTGGCGCGCAGACATAACCTCTCCTCCATGACGGGCTTGCCGCCATCGGGCCGAGGCCCGCTGGAGAGGCTCACCCACTTGCGCCGCTTTGTGCGGCGTCTGGAGGCAAGCTTACGTATTATCGCTCTACAGTCAAACCGTTGCTGCCAGCTGTCCGGCGATCCGGTTAAGGCTTTGCCTTTCGCACGCGTTTCCCTATAGGCATGGAGCCCCGGAAGAGCGGTCTTCACGACTCGTCTCAGCCGGGGCTTGTCATTTTGCTTGCAGGGTAGCCGCTCATGTCCCGTCGCCGCCAGATCTACGAAGGCAAGGCCAAGATCCTCTACGAAGGTCCGGAACCGGGCACTCTGATCCAGTATTTCAAGGACGATGCCACAGCCTTCAACGCCCAGAAAAAGGGCACGATCAACGGCAAGGGCGTTATCAACAACCGCATCAGCGAGCATGTCTTCACCCGGCTGAGCCACATCGGCATCCCGACCCACTTCATCAAGCGGCTCAACATGCGCGAGCAGCTGGTGCGGCAGGTGGAAATCATTCCGATCGAAGTTCTGGTGCGCAATGTCGCTGCTGGCTCGATCTCCAAGCGCCTGGGCATCCCTGAGGGTGAGCCGCTGCCCCACACCCTGATCCAGTACTGCCTCAAGGACGATGCGCTGGGCGATCCGTTGGTCTCCGAAGAGGAAATTGCCTGCTTCGGCTGGGCCAGCAACGAAGAGATGCAGGACATCTCGTCGATGGCGATCCGCGTGAACGATTTCATGTGCGGCATGTTCGCCGCGATCAATATCCGCCTGGTGGACTTCAAGCTGGAGTTTGGGCGGATCTGGGAAGGCGACTATAGCCGCGTGATCCTCGCCGACGAGATCAGCCCCGATGGCTGCCGCCTGTGGGACATGACCACCGGCGAAAAGCTCGACAAGGACCGCTTCCGCCGCGATCTGGGCGGTGAGGAAGAGGCCTATCAGGAAGTCGCACGCCGGCTTGGCCTGCTCGACAGCGACAATGGGCCAAGCGAAGTGCTAGACCTGTCGGCCCACCGCAAGCTGCGCGGGAAGTAGTCGCTCGCCGACAGGGGCTTGCGGGTAACCGGCATCTCGGCAACAAAGGGCCGATGATGTCGCGTAAGTTTCTGTTCGTCTTGATTCTTTCCACCACTGCGCTCGCCGCCTGCGCCCCGCAGCAGGCGCGGCTGGTTAGCGCCGCGCAGACGGCCAAGCCGACTTGGGCGTTTGAGGCGAGCGACGTTCCGGTTGAGGAGGACTACAAGTTTGGCAAGCTCGACAACGGCCTGCGGTATGTCATTCGCAGCAATGCGATGCCGCAGGGCCAGGCGCTGGTACGAATGGTGGTCAATGTCGGCTCGCTCGACGAGGCCGACGACGAGCGCGGCTATGCCCACTATGTGGAGCATATGGCCTTCAACGGCAGCACCAATGTGCCCGAAGGCGAGATGATCAAATTGCTTGAGCGGCAGGGCCTGGCCTTTGGCGCCGATACCAATGCTTCGACCGGCTTTGAACGGACCGAATACAAGCTCGACCTGCCGCGCAACGATCCTGCCCTGCTCGACACTGCGCTGATGCTGATGCGCGAGACTGCCAGCGAACTGACCATCAGCGAAGCCGCAGTTGCGCGCGAACGCGGCGTAATCCTCTCCGAAAAGCGCGATCGCAACACCTTTGCCCTGCGTAATTTCGAGGACCAAATGCAGTTCCTCCACCCGCAGGCGCGTTATGCCAGCCGTCTGCCAATCGGGACCGAGGAAACGCTCAACGCCGCCACGGCCGAGCGGTTGCGCGCCTTCTGGCGGCGCGAATATGTCCCCGCGCAGACCACGCTGCTGGTTGTGGGAGACTTTCCGGTTGAAGCGGTTGAAGCAGCGATCAAGGCCCGCTTTGCCGACTGGCGCCCCGCCCCGGCTGAGCCGCAGCCCTTGGCCGGCCCGTTCGATCCCAAGGCCGGGCCGCGCGAAGATATCTTCCTTGACCAGGCGCTGTCCGAGCGGGTGACTGTCAGCCGTGACGGCCCCTGGCTCGACGAGCCCGATACATTGGCCCAGCGCCGCGAAAACCTGTTGCGGCAGATCGGCTATGGCATCGTCAATCGCCGCCTGCTGCGCCGCACGCGCGAGGCGAATGCGCCGTTCCGCGGCGCCGGGGTGGGAACCTCGGATAGCTTCCGCGAAGGCCGCGCCACCAATATGATTGTCGAAACCGTGGACGGCGGCTGGAAGCGCGGATTACAGGCAGCGACCGAAGAATATCGCCGTGCGCTGGAATACGGCTTTACCCAAGCGGAAGTCGCCGAGCAGATCGCCAATGCTCGCACCTCCGCGCGCAACGCTGCGGCAAGCGAGAGCACGCGCAGTCATGGAACGCTGCTCGGCGCGGTGCTGGCATTGGTGACTGACGATATCGTTCCTGACAAGCCCAGCCGGTCGCTTGAACGGCTGGAAGCCTTCATCCCGGAGATCACGCCGGACAAGGTATTGGCGGCATTGAAGCGCGAGTTGGTTCCGCTCGAGCAGCCCTTGATCCGCTTCCAGGGGCGGCGCGAACCGATTGGCGGCACCGAGGCGCTGCGTGAGGCATGGGATGCGGCATTCAAGGCCAAGGTGAGCAAGCCTGAAAGCAAGGCCGGCGGAGCCTTTGCCTACACCGATTTCGGTCCAGCCGGGCAGGTGGTCAGCGACGTGACCGAGCCGCGCTATGGCATCCGCCAGCTCCGCTTTGCCAACGGGGTCATGCTCAACCTCAAGCGTACTGACCTGACCAAGGATCGAGTCCTGGTTCGCCTGTCGCTCGACGGCGGAAGCATGCTGGCGACGCGTGACAAGCCACTCGCGGTGCAGATGATGGCCGTGTTCGGCCAAGGCGGTCTCGGCAAGCATTCGCGGGACGAACTCGACAGCCTGCTGGCCGGCCGGACGGTCGGCGTCGGTTTGGGCGGCGCAGCGGAAACCTTTGCCGCCGGGGCCACCACCACCCCAGCCGATCTGGAGCTTCAACTCCAGGTCCTTGCTGCGCAGCTGACCGATCCAGGCTACCGGCCGGAGGGTGAGGTGCTCTACCGCCAGAGCATCAACAACTTGTTTGCCGCCTTGGGAGCGACGCCGGACTCAGCGCTTAGCGGGGCTCTGGGTGGAATCCTGTCGGACAATGATCCGCGGTTTTCGCTCGGCAAGGTCGAGGACTATCGCAAGCTGACCTTCGCCCAACTGAAGGACTCGGTAAGCGATCGACTGGCCAAAGGTGCCATCGAGCTGGCACTCGTCGGTGACTTCGATGAGGCGAGGGCAATCGCCCTGGTTGCCAAGACGCTGGGCGCCCTGCCGCCGCGCGAGGCAACCTTCCAGCCCTATGCCGAACAGCGCGAGCGAAGCTTCACGAATGACCGTTCGCGCCGGGTGCTGCGCCACAAGGGCGCCAAGGACCAGGCCCTGCTAACGCTCCACTGGCCAACCCGTGACGGCGAAGACCTGAAGCAAGCCATTGCCCTCGATCTGCTGGAACGTGTCGTGCAGGTCGAACTGACTGACACACTGCGCGAGGCGCTGGGCAAGGCCTATTCGCCGGGCGTCAGCGCCAACAGCCCACGGGTCTGGCGTGGCTATGGCACTTTTGCGCTGCGCGCTTCGGTCGATGTCAAGGAAGTGGCAACGACCCGCGCGGCCATGCGCAGCCTGCTGGAAGAACTGCGCAAGGCCCCGGTCAGCGCCGACGTGGTCCAGCGGGCCCGGGCACCGCTACTGGAGAATCTTGACGCGGTGCTCAAGACGAACGCCGGCTGGATGAGCCTTGCCGACCGGGTGCAGTCAAAGCCCGATGGGCTGGACCGCTTCGCCAATTCGCGCGCGATCATCACGGCGTTGACCGCTGCAGACCTCCTCGCCCTGGCCCGGCGCTATCTCGATCCGGACCAGGGGCTGGAGATCCTTGTGTTGCCCGAAGGCGTCGAGCCCTAGGCCCAGTCTGCCCCATCGGGCAGGCGCAGCGGCAGCTTTAGGTAATGCGCGCCGTTGCCTTCGGCCGGGGGCAAGTGCCCGGCACGGATATTGACCTGGACCGAGGGCAGCAGCAGGCGCGGCGCAGCTAGGCCCGCATCCCTGCCCTGCCGCATTGCGACAAAGTCCGCCTCGCTTACCCCGTCATGGATATGAATGTTTCTGGCGCGCTGCTCGGCGACGGTGGTCTCCCAGGCATAGTCATCCCGGCCGGGTGCCTTGTAGTCATGACACATGAATAGCCGCGTTTCGGGCGGATAGGCCAGCATCCGGCGGATCGAGTGATAGAGTTCGGCTGCGTTACCGCCCGGGAAGTCGGTCCGCGCCGTGCCATAGTCCGGCATGAACAGCGTATCCCCGACGAAGATCGCATCGCCAACCTTGTAGGAGACACAGGCCGCAGTGTGGCCCGGAGTATGCAGCACCTCGAACACCAGATCGCCCACGGCAAAGGTCTCGCCATCGGTGAACAGGTCGTCAAACTCGGCCCCGGTGCCGGAAACGTCGGGCGCATTGAACACACCGGCGAAGACCTGCTGCACGGCATCGATGTGCGCGCCGATGCCCACCCGCGCCCCGGTCCGCGCCTTGATCAGCGGGGCGGCGGAGAGATGGTCGGCATGGGCGTGGGTTTCGAGCACGCGGGTGATGGTCCAGCCGCCCTGCTCGGCTGCCGCCAGGACGGCATCGGCTGAGCCGGTTGAGACCTTGCCTGAAGCCGGATCAAAATCGAGCACCGAGTCGATCACCACGGCCTGACGCGTCACCGGATCGCCGACCAGATAGGACACGGTGAAGGTCGGTTCATCGAAAAAAGCCTGAATATGTGCGGGGTTGGTCATGCAACGACTCCTTGATGCTTGACATATATTAGCATCTTCTTATTTAGCAAGTGCTAATGAATGGAGTCGCGATGAACAGCCTGACCACCGATCTCGAGCGCTTCGCCGCCAATGCGGCGGAAGTCTCGGCCATGCTCAAGGCCATGGGCAACCAGCGCCGGCTGATGGTGCTGTGCCAGCTGGCCGAACATGGCGAGATGCGGGTGGGCGACCTCGCCCAAGCGGTCGGCCTGTCGCAATCGGCACTTTCGCAGCACCTCGCGGTGCTGCGCGAGGAAGGCCTGCTGGCCTTCCGGCGCGAGGCGCAGGTCGCCTGGTACCGCATCGCCGATCCGCGCTGTGAGCAGCTGCTCGTAACGCTCCACCAACTCTACTGCCAGATGGATTGACACCATGACCCTGACCAAGATCACCCCAGCCGAAGCCCGTGCCCGAATTGCCGAAGGCGCGGCCCTGGTCGATATTCGCGCGGCCGACGAACATGCCCGCAGCCACATCCCGGGTGCACTCAACGCACCCTTGGGCACTGCGTTCAACCTGGGCGATGCCCCGGCGGTGATCTATCACTGCCGTTCCGGCATGCGTACTGATGCCAATGCTGCGCAGCTTGCCGCCGCCAGCCCGTGCGAGGCCTATCTGCTCGAAGGCGGAATCGAAGCCTGGCGCCAGGCCGGCCTGCCGGTAATCACCGATGCCAAGGCCCCGCTGGAAATCATGCGCCAGGTTCAGATCACCGCCGGCCTGCTGGTCCTGCTCGGGGTGATCGGCGCACTGACCGTGACGCCGTGGCTGATCGGCCTCAGCGCATTTGTCGGTGCCGGACTGACCTTTGCCGGCCTCACCGGCTGGTGCGGCATGGCCAAGCTGCTGGCGCTGATGCCCTGGAACCGGCGCGCGGCCGCCTGAAGCAGTGGGCCTGGAAACGATCCTCGCCGCTATTGCCGCCGGGTCCGCCATCGGCCTGGTGCTGGCGCTGGTCGGCGGCGGCGGATCGATCCTGGCCGTACCCTTGCTGGTCTATGTGGTAGGCGTAGCATCGCCCCACGCAGCAATCGGCACGGCGGCGGTGGCAGTCGCGCTCAATGCCGCCAGCAGCCTCGCCGGCCATGCCCGCAGCGGCAATGTGAAGTGGCCCTGCGCCGTGACATTCGCGCTGGCCGGTGTGCTCGGTGCCGCGCTGGGCGCCGAAGCGGGCAAGGCGATGGACGGACGGAAGCTGCTCGCGCTGTTCGGCGCGTTGATGGTGCTGGTCGGCCTGTCGATGCTGCGCCCGCGCAAAACGGCGGACAATCCCGACGTACGGCTGGAACGCAGCACAGCTTCAGTCCTTTTGCCCCGCCTGATCCCGACCGGGTTCGGCGTCGGCCTGCTCGCCGGGTTCTTCGGGATCGGCGGCGGTTTTCTGATCGTCCCCGGCCTCGTCATGGCAACGCGGATGCCGCTGCGAGTGGCAGTCGGAACATCGCTGGTGGTGGTCACGGCACTCGGGCTCACCACGGCAACTTCATACGCCCTGTCCGGCTATGTCGACTGGGTGTTGGTCGGTCTGATGGTGATCGGTGGGCTGATCGGCGCGGGGATCGGCATTCCACTTGGCAAGCGCCTTGCCAGCCGCAAGCGGGGGATGGAGCAGGGCTTTGCCGCGCTGGTCATCGCGATTGGCAGCTATGTCATCCTGCGCGGCATCACCTAGGCCACCGTATCGCGATAGCGCCGCACGGCCACTGTGCCGAGCACCAGCAGCATCACGACCAGCCAGCCGCTTTCGACCAGCGCCTGGTGCCATTCCCAGCCCTTCAGCATGATCCCGCGCACCAGCCGGATGTAGTGCGTTGGCGGCAGCAGTTCAGCCAGCCACTGCGCCCAGACCGGCATGCCGCGATAGGGGAAAGCAAAGCCCGAAAGCAGGATCGAGGGCATGAGATAGAGCATCGAGGCCATCATCGACTGGACCTGGCTTTCAACCAAAGTCGAAATCGTGAAGCCCAGTGCCAGGCTGACCAGGGTGAACAGCAGCGTGGCGGCCAGCAGCAACCCTAGCGAGCCGACGAAGGGCACTTTGAACACCACGATTGCAAAGGCCAGCACCACGCAGACCTGCACGAAGCCGAGCAGGAAGTAGGGCACGATCTTGCCGACCATCACCTCGACCGGGCGCAATGGCGTGGCGAGGAGGTTTTCCATCGTCCCCTGCTCGGTCTCGCGCGTGACGGACATCGAGGTCAGCGCCACCATCGTCATGGACAGGATGATTGCTAGCAACCCCGGCACCGTATTGTGACTGGTGATCCCTTCCGGGTTGTACGAGCGGTGTAGCACCACATCGACCGGCGGAGGGCCTTGTTGCCGGCCCGCGAGCGGCCCGATCAGGTCGCGCGCCAGGGCGCGAGCCACGGCTTCGTTCACGGCGGCGACGGCAGGGCCAGTCGAGGCGGGATCGGTCGCATCGACCGTCAACAGCACTTGCGGGCGATCGCCGCGCACCAGCCGGCGGGCAAAGTCGGTCGGGATGGTCAGCGCGAACTGCGCCTCGCCGCGCGCGATCGCCTGATTGGCGCGGCCATAGAAGCCCGCAACCTCGGTCACATCGAAATAGCCGGTCGTGCGCAGCGCGCTGACAATCGATCGTGAGAAGGCCGAATTGTCATTGGCCTCAACCACCAGCGGCAGATGGCGCGGGTCGCTGTTGATCGCATAGCCGAAGATCGCGAGTTGGATGATCGGAAAGAAGAACATCATCGCGATAGTCGAAGGATCACGCGCCATCTGGCGCACTTCCTTGAACACCATCGCCCCGATCCGCTCCCACATTTCAGCGCGCCTCCACCGAATTGTCGGTCGCGCCGCGCATTAGGTGGATGAAGACGTCCTCAAGGCTTGGTTCGGCGGGGGTGAAGGCAATGCGGTCCGTCCACGGCTCCACTGCCTTCTGCAGTGCCGCCGGGTCGAGCCCGCAGACGTGGAGCGACGTACCGAAGGGCGCAGCCATGGCAACGCCCGGGCGCTGTTCGATTTCTGCAGCCAGGCGGTCAGCCCCCGGCCCCTCGCCCTGCAAGGCGTGAAGCCCGGATGCGGCAATCACCTCGCCAATCGTGCCGCGCGCCAGCATCACGCCATAGGCGATATAGGCGATCTCGTGGCAGCGTTCCGCTTCGTCCATGTAGTGCGTGGAGACCAGCACGGTCATGCCTTCAGCGGCGAGCGCATGGATCTGGTCCCAGAACTCACGCCGCGCCTGCGGATCGACGCCGGCCGTGGGTTCATCGAGCAGCAGGATCTTCGGCTCGTGCATCACGGCCGCGGCCAGGGCCAGGCGCTGCTTCCACCCACCTGAAAGCTTGCCGGCAAGCTGGTCGGCCCGGCTCGCCAGGCCCAGCTTGTCGAGCGTTGCCGCGACGCGCTCCCGGCGCTGGTCGAGGCGGTAAACTCGCGCGATGAATTCCAGGTTCTCGGCAATCGAGAGGTCGGAAAACAGCCCGAACTTTTGCGTCATGTAGCCGATCTGGTGCTTGATCGCGCGGCGCTTGGTCGCAAGGTCCAGCCCCAGCACCTCGCCCTCCCCCGCATCGGGGATCAGCAGGCCGCAAATCATCCGCAGCGTTGTCGTCTTGCCAGAGCCGTTTGGCCCCAGGAATCCGCAGATCCGCCCCGGCATGACTGTCAGGTCGACCCCGTCCACCACCGTCCGCTGCCCGAACCGCTTGGTCAGGCCGCGTACTGCAATGGCAGGGGCCTCACTCACTGCGGCGTGACCGCAACCGGCAGGCCGGGCGGCAAAGGCTTGTCGCTGGCAGGCAAAATTGCCTCGACCAGGAAGACCAGCTTGGCCCGCGCGCTTTCGGAATAGATCACCGGCGGGGTAAACTCGGCGCGCGGGGCGATGAAGCTGATCCGCGCGGTAGATCCGCCCGCGCAACCATCGCAGCCATAGCGGATAGACGCGCCAACTTTGAGGCCCGCGATCCGTTCCTGCGGCACATAGAACCGCAGCTTGCGCCGTGCATCGGGCAGCACGGCAACGACCGGCGAGTTGGCCGGGACCCACTCACCAGGGTTGTAATAGGTTTGCTCAACCACGCCCGCCTCGGGCGCTACCGGCGCGATCTCGCGCTGGCGTTGGCGCTGCGCGCGCAGGCCTGCCTCTGCGCCGGCCACTTCAGCGCGAGCAGCTTGCTGCTGGGCGGCCCGGCCTGCGGTCATCTCGCCGGCCGCGATCTGCGCTCGGGCGGCCGCGACTTCGGCGGCGGCGGCGTCGCGCGCGGCGCGCGCGGCGTCGAGCTGGGCCTTGCTGGCAAAACCCTGGCGGGCCAGCGCCGCGATCCGGTCAAAGTCGTTCGCGGCCTTGGCCAGGCGCGCAGCCGCTCCGGCCTGACCGGCACGCGATGCTGCCAGTTCCGGCGCCCGCTGGCGCGGATCGGACAGGTCCGCCGCCTGGGCTGCGGCGGCAGCAACCTGGGCCGCAGCGCGCGCCGCATCTGCATCGGTCGTTTCAGGATCGAGCGCAAACAAGGTGGTTCCGGCCGTGACGCTCGCCCCGCGCTCCACCGGACGCGTGGCCAGGCGCCCAGCGATCGGAGCCGCGACATAGATCGTTTCCGCCTCGACATAGCCGAGCCACTTTTCGCCCTCGGGCTCTGGCCAGTTGTACCAGGCAAGGCCGCCCAGCACGGCCAGCACCACGGCCCCAATCGCCGATTTGGGAATCGCTACCATCAGTTCGGCTCCCCTCGGGCCAGCAAGCCCGCCAGCACGGTGTCGGCATGGGCCTGCGCCAGCTGCAGCGGATCGATCGGTTCCGCCCCGACCGGTTCGAACACCACCCGCCACAGCGCGGCAAAAATCGCCCCGCCGGCGATTGTGCGACAGGCGAGCTCCGGATTGGCACAGGCGAATTCGCCGCGCGCCACGCCATGCCGGATCAGCCCGGCCATCATGTCCAGAACCCGCTGGATGACCTCGTCGTGATAGAACCGGGCGAGCTCAGGGAAATTGGCCCCCTCACCAATGATCACCCGCGGGACAAAGGCGAATTCCGGTTCGGTCAGGCGCATGAAGGCCAATGGCAGGAACTGGCGCAACAGCGCCTCTGCCGGCACATCCCCAAATTCGGCCGGCAACAGTTCGGGCAAAGTTCGCTCGATCAGGTCGCGCACCGCCTCGACAAAGATCGCTTCCTTGGAAGGGAACCGGAGGTACAGCGCCGCCTTCGAAATCCGGCCGGCCCGGGCAATGTCCTCCATTCGCGCCGCTGCGAAGCCACGCGCATTGAATTCCGCCCGCGCCATGGCGAGCAATTGGTCACGGTCGATCGGGGCGGAGGGGCGGGCCACGACTCGTTTATAACTGACCAGTCAGTTATTTTCAAGGCAGGCAAAAAAGGGGGCAGGAAGCCGAAGCTGCCCGCCCCCTAAGGCCTGGGTAGGAAGGTACCCGCTTAGAACTTGATCGAGGCATCCACGCCAAAGGTGCGCGGCATGTTGAAGTTCCCGTAATCACCCAGGATGCCGCCGTTGTTGGCGATCCGGGTGATGTTAGGCACGCCGGCCACGGCATTCGACTGCACCGAAGGGATGCTGTTCGACGGATCGCGGCGATAGACATACTGCGTGTTGAACAGGTTGCGCGCCCAGAAGCCCATGGTCAGCTTCTGATCGCCACCGCCGAAGCCGATGTCGAGCACCGAGATCCGGCCATTCACCACGAAGGACTCATCGTTCTTCGTTGCGAACTGGTCGAAGCTCTGCGTCGCCTGTGAATAGTTGGCATCGAGGTGGAACTTGATGCGGGTGTCGCTGCCGCCGATCGGCACCTCGTAGTCGACCGAGGCGCTGGCGGCATTGCGCGGCGTGAAGACGACATAGAACTTCTGCGGAACGGTGGTGAAGTTGCCCGTCGGCACGCCGGCCGAGGTGAACTCACGATAGGTCACCGGCACCTCGGGAATGTTGGTATAGGTATAGGCATAGGACAGGTCGAACTTCAGGCGCTCGGTCGGCTTGACGGTCAGGTCGGCTTCGATCCCACGGATCTTGGTGGTGCCAGGCGCGTTGAAGGTGACCAGGTTGTTGAAGTTGCCGGTCGCGGTGGGCTGGATGGTCGACAGGTCGACCTGGCTGCCCTTGCGGTCCATCATGTAGGCGGCAATGTTGATCCGCGCGCGGCGGTCGAACAGGTCGGCCTTGAGGCCCACTTCATAGCTCTTCACGTCTTCCGGATCGAAAGCGCGATAGTCCGAGGTGCGCGAGCTGGCCCCGCCTGCGCGGTAGCCGGTGGCATACTTGACATAACCGTGAACGCCATCGCTGAAGTCATAGGCAACGGTCGCCATGGGATTGAAGCGGCTCCACTCCTTGTCCAGCGGCACATATCCGTTGGCAGCGGCGACAGTGGGGTTGGTGACATAGTTGACCCCGCGCGAGAAGGTCAGCTCGCCCTGCTTCTTGTCCTTGGTATAGCGTCCGCCAACAGTGATGTGCAGCTGCTCGGTCGCATTCCAGGTGGCCTGGCCGTAAACGGCATAGCTCTTGGAACGAACGTTCGAAGCGCGGTCGATCGAGCAGCCCTGCACGGCGGCACCCACCAGCGGGTTGGCGGCACCGGTGCAGAACGGGATCGGGGCATAGGTCGCGCCGGTCACCACGCCGCCGCTGACAATGGCCGTGGCGCCCATCGAGTTGGGCGTGGCGGCATCGTCGCTGACGCGTTCGTTGAAGTAGTAGAAGCCTGCCACGTAATCGACCGAACCGATCGTGCCCACCGCCTGGATTTCCTGGCTGAACTGGCGCTGGCGCAGATCGGCCAGACTATAGCGGCTGAAGGCGCAGTTTGCGCCGGCGCAGGCTGCGGTCAGGTTGACGACCGGGACGCGGTGCGCACCGCCCGAGTTATCCCACTGTTCCACGTCAACCCCGCGCCAGGCGGTGATCGAACGCAGTTCCAGTTCGGGGGCGATCTTCCACTTGAAGGTATTGGTGAACCCATGCGTGTCATCGACGCTGGGGCGCTGCGGCACGCCGATATCGGCCGTTCGCATCAGCGTTTCGCCATTGACGACAACCCCAGGAAGCAGCGAGCGGATCGTCCCCTGCGAACCGGTGAACGACGTACCTGGCGTCACACAGGCACTGCCGGCAGGAATGGCCAGGGGCGCCAGGTTCGTGCCGCCCGAAAGACAGCCATTCGGATTGTAGTTGAGGAGTTGGCTATAGAAGGGCGAGTTCTCGTCCTTAGCCACATCATAGGCGAAATCGTTGGTGATGCCTTCAACCGGCTGCCAACGGACGGCCGCGCGCAGGCCCTTGCGGTTGAAGAAGCCCCAGCCGGTCTGGCCGGGCAGCGGGTTCTTGGTCACCGCATCCTGATGCTGGTAAACACCATCGAGTTTGACCGAAAAGCCGGCCACTTCGGGCAGGTTGAGGTGGATCGAGGCATTGCGCGAACCGATGTTGCCGACGCCGCCTTCGATACGGCCACCGAATTCACCGGTCGGCGCTTTCGAGATCATCGACAACGCGCCGCCTTCGGTATTGCGGCCAAACAGGGTTCCCTGCGGGCCCTTGAGCACTTCGACGCGCTCAATATCGAACAGTGCAGCGTTGAGGCCATGCTGGCGACCAAGATAGACGCCGTCGATATAGACGCCGACGCCCTGCTCGCGGGCCGGCTGGTTGGCATCGAGCGGCACGATGCCGCGAATGCCGATCGTCAGCGCCGACTGGCGGGCTTCGAAGGTGGCGACCCGCAGGGATGGGATGCCGCCGTCGGTCAGGTCGAGCAGGCTCTGCACCTTGCGCTCGCGGATCGTTTCAGCACCCATCACCGAGATCGAGATCGGGGTGCGCTGGAGGTTGGTCTCGCGCTTGGTGGCAGTCACGACGATGTCGGTCAGGCCGTCGGTCTGCTCACCTTCGGCGGGAGCGGCAGCAGCATCCTGCTGCGGATCGGCGGCGGTGGCGGGCGCTTCGACCGCGCTACCCTCGGGCGCGGCGGCATCGACGAAGACGGCATCAGCGGTCACGGTGACAGCAGCATTGGCGGTGCCGGCCAGACCCAGCGCGGTCGCCAGGGCCAGAAGCGATGCAGCGGGGCGTGCGTTATAGCGGTTCATTGGGTGTCTTCCCTGAGAGTTTATTTCAGCAATCGTTGCGATGCCGGGCTCAGGGCTGATTGCGACATGCGAATCGCCCCCGTGCCGACCTCAAAGCCGCCACTAGGGATTGCATGTGTCGCTTGTGCGTAGGTTGGCTGACGCTAATGCGACAGCTATCTGACAGTGCGTCGGAACGCGCGGTATTGTGCGGGTAACGCTATTCGATAGCCGCGGAAGCCAGCACCGCCTGCCACTGCTGCCGCGTCTTTTCGGCCGGTTCGCCCTTGTGCAGAAAGCCGAGCAGGAACAGCGAGCGCTTGCCGGCGACGACTCGATACAGCGCAACCGGAGGATAGCCGGTCTGGCACCCGGTCGAGCGCCGTTCAAAGGTGGTCGAGCTTTCATCCGCTGCCACGGTTCGGAAAGTGCTGGCGCAGCGGCGCTGTCCTTCAGCCTGCAATTCGGCCACCCACTCGGCCACGCTGCGCACCTTCTTGTCGGGCGTGCGCGCGACGATCAGCAATGCCTCGGTCCAGTCCTTGGCAGACTTCCCTTCGATCGCGATCAAGTCCGTCACATAGCGCGGGTTCTTGTCGTTGAAGTCGATCATGCCCGGATCATTGGCATCGAATACCGCCTTGAGCTCAGGCGAAAGGCGGTGGTCGAACTTCAGTCGCTCGGCCTGCAGCGGGCTCGCCAGCAGGAGCGCACCCAGCAACGCGGCAAGACGAAACTTCATGGCAAATCATCCTCTCTCGGCCTCTCACTCTATGCCCGAAAAGCGGCAGATTCACGGGGATTTTTGTGACAGCTGTATGACAAGCACAGTCATCCGGCGGACCAGGACCGCCGTCACGAATCCGTCATGTAGCTGCGCCATGCTTGTCGAGAACAGTGTCCCGCCAAGAGCGCAAACCCATGCCCGCAAATGCAACCGTCCTGATCACCGCTCCGCCCCCAGCCTTGCTGCAGGGGCTCCGGCGCCGTCGTCCCGACCTGACGGTTGCGCCGCTCGAAGAAGGATTCCCGGAAGCCGTTCCCGGCCCGGTCTGGTGCTTTGTCGATTGGCTGCTGCCCGATCGCTCAGGCCTGGAGATGGTCCGCACCCTGCGCGAGGCGCGGGCCACACGCGACAGCCACATCACAATGGTGCTCGAAAGCCCCGAACCCGATGACAAGCGCCGCGCGCTGCGGGCCGGGGCGGATGACTACCTGGTTGGCCCGCTCAGCGCCGAACAACTGCTCGAACGATTGGCAACCTATGAGGCAAAGCCCGCCGCGCCATCAACGCCGCGCCGCAAGCTGGCCCACGGCGAGCTGGTGCTGGACCTAAACGCACATCAGGTCCGCTATCAGGGCCGCCTGCTGGTGTTGCGTCCCAATGAGCTGCGCTTGCTTGCCCACTTCCTTGAGCATCCCGATCAGGTCTTTTCGCGCACCGCGCTGATCGAGCGGATCGGCAAGGACGAAGAAGTCAGCGATGAGCGCACGGTCGATGTCTGGGTTGGCCGCCTGCGGCGCGCACTGGTCGCCCAGGGAGCGCCCGATCCGCTGCGTACCGTACGCTCGGCTGGCTACGTCCTCGATTCGCTGCCCGACACCAACTGACGCCAGCCATTGACAGCACCGCTCGATTCGATATTTCGATACTTATCGAATCATCGGAGCGACAGATGCAGGCCGAAACCGTAATTCGCGCGCTTGGCGCCCTGGCCCAAGAGCACCGCCTCGCCACCTTCCGCCTGTTGGTTGAGGCTGGACCGGATGGAATGGCCGCTGGTGCCTTGGCCGAAAAGCTGGGCCTGCCCGCCTCCTCGATGAGCTTTCACCTCGCCCAGCTCAGCCATGCCGGCCTGGTCACCCAGCGCCGCCAGAGCCGTTCGATCATCTACGCGGCCGACTATGCCGCGATGGGCAGCCTGATGGGCTACCTTACCGAAAACTGCTGCGGCGGCGCTGCCTGCGCGCCTGCGGCCACTGCCAGCGAAAGGAATGTCGCATGAAACGTTTCCACGTCCATGTCGGGGTCGACAATTTGGATGCCTCGATCGCCTTCTATTCTGGCCTGTTCGGTCAGGAGCCGAGCGTGGTGAAGCCCGACTATGCCAAGTGGATGCTGGAGGATCCGCGGGTCAACTTCGCGATCTCGCACAAGCAGACTGCCGCCAAGGGCATTGAGCACCTTGGCCTGCAAGTTGAGGATGAGCGCGAACTGGCCGAGGTCTATGGCCGGCTTGAAGCCGCAGGCCGCCCGGTGCTGGAGGAAGGCGCGACCAACTGCTGCTATGCCAGGAGCGAAAAGAGCTGGATCGCCGACCCGGATGGCGTCGTCTGGGAAGCCTTCCTGACCCACGGCGAAGCGACCTTCTATGGCGCGGGGCCCGATATGGCGGCTGTCGCCTCGGTCAATGCGGCTGCAGACGCTTGCTGCGCCCCGTCTGCGGCCACTGCAAAGCCCGCCTGCTGCTGATGGTTCAGGTGCGTTCGGTGCTGGTGCTGTGCACCGGCAATTCCGCCCGCTCGATCCTGGGCGAAGCCTTGTTCCGGCATCATGGTGCGGGCCGGTTGGAAGCCTATTCGGCTGGGAGCAAGCCCAAGGGTGTGCCGCACCCCGGCGCACTGCGGCTGCTGGCGCGCGAAGGCTTCGATCCCGGCAGCTTCCGCTCCAAAAGCTGGAACGAGTTTACCGGGCCCGATGCGCCAGAGATCGATCTGGCTATCACGGTCTGCGGCAATGCCGCCGGAGAGGCCTGCCCGGTCTTTCCCGGCAGCCCCTTGCGCGCCCACTGGGGCCTGCCCGATCCTGCCGATGTCGAGGGTGACGAGGCCGCAATCGATGCCGCCTTTGCCGAAACCTGGCGGCTGCTGTCGCTACGGGTAGAGGCCTTCTTCGCGCTCGATCTTGCTGCGCTCGACGCCAAGGCCGCCCAGGCCGAACTGGCGCGGATCGGAGCGATGGAGGGCGCGGCGTGAGCCCGTTTGCACAGAAGCTGCTGGGCGAAGGAGTCGGCAGCGCGATCCTGTTCGCAACGGTGGTCGGCTCCGGCATCATGGCGGAGAGCCTGGCCAGCGGAAACGTTGCCGTCGCGCTGCTTGGCAACACGCTGGCGACTGGGGCAATCCTCTATGTGCTGATCACCATGCTCGGGCCCGTTTCAGGCGCGCAGTTTAACCCGGCGGTGACGCTGGTGATGCGGCTCCGCGGCGACGGCAGCTGGACGGATGCGGCGGCCGTTGTCGCGGTGCAGATCGGCGCGGGGATCCTGGGCGTTTGGCTGGCCCACGCGATGTTCGACCTGCCGATTTTGCAGATATCTGCCAAGGCGCGGACTGGCCCTGGCCAATGGCTGGGCGAGTTCGTGGCGACCTTTGGCCTGGTGCTGACGATATTGGGCAGCCTGCGCCACAAGCCCGAAGCAGTACCTACCGCTGTCGCGCTGTTCATCGTTGCTGGCTATTGGTTCACCTCGTCCACCAGCTTTGCCAACCCGGCGATCACCATCGCGCGCAGTCTGAGCGACAGCTTCGCGGGTATCGCTCCCGCTGACGCGCCCGGTTTCATCGCCGCACAGCTGGCCGGAGCGCTGACCGCACACTTTACCGCCCGTGCGCTGTTCCCAGACCGGGGATGATTGGCGCACAAAGCTTGCCCCGGCGGCGTTCTGGCGGCATAGGCCCGCGCGACTCCTGAAGCCTCCAGTCCGAAAGGCCCTGTGATGAAGGTCCGCGTATTCGTCAGCCTCAAGAACGGGGTGCTCGACCCGCAGGGACGGGCGATCCACCACGCCATCGAAGGCCTGGGCATCCACGGCGTGGAGGATGTGCGTGCCGGCAAGATGATCGAGCTGGAAGTCGATGCCAGCGTCACCGACGCGCAGCTGGAAGAAATGGCCAGCAAGCTCCTGACCAATACGGTCATTGAGAACTACCGCATCGAACGGGTGCAGCCGTGAGCTTCCGTTCGGCCGTGATCACCTTCCCGGGTTCCAACTGCGACCGGGACATGGCCGATGCGCTGGAGAAAGTCTCTGGCACCGCGCCGCACCGCATCTGGCATGGCGACGCAGCCCTGCCCGATGGCTTGGACTTTATCGCCCTGCCTGGCGGCTTTTCCTATGGCGACTACCTGCGTTCCGGTGCGATGGCCGCGCGCAGCCCGATCATGCAGGCGGTAATTGCGGCCGCTGGCAAGGGCGTGCCGGTCCTGGGCGTGTGCAATGGCTTCCAGGTGCTGACCGAAGCAGGCCTGCTTCCCGGTGCGCTGATGCGCAATGCCGGGATTCGGTTCGTCTGCCGCGAAGTAAAGCTGAAGGTCGAGAACACGCAGAGCCTGTTCACCGCCGGCTACAACGCCGGGCAGGAAATCGTCATTCCCGTGGCACACCACGACGGCAACTATTTTGCCGATGCGGAAACCCTCGACCGGCTTGAAGGCGAAGGCCGCGTCGCGTTCCGTTATGCAGAGAAGGTCAACGGCTCGGCCCGCGACATTGCCGGGGTGCTCAATGCCGCCGGCAACGTGCTGGGCATGATGCCGCATCCTGAACGTGTGATCGAACCCGCCCACGGCGGCACTGATGGCCGCGCCCTGTTCGAAAGCGCGGTGCGAGGCCTGGTCGGGGCCTGACCCCTCGATCGCATTTCTAGACGGCCTGGCGCAGGTCCGTTTTGCCGAACAGCTGGCGCGCTTCGAGCGCGGGCATCGGCCGCCCAAAGTAGTAGCCCTGAATCTTGCGGCAGCCGAGGCTACGGACAATCTCCAGCTCGCGCTCGGTCTCGACGCCTTCAGCGGTGGTCGACATCTCAAGGCTGTCAGCCATGGCAACGACGGCGCGAATGATCGCAAGGCTCTCTGGATTGCCGGCAGCCGCACCCTGCACAAAGCTGCGATCAACCTTGATGGTCGAGAAGCGCAGGTTGCGGATATAGGCCAACGATGAATAGCCGGTGCCGAAGTCGTCGAGCGCAATGCCGCAGCCCAGCGCCATGATCTGTTCCAACGCCTGTCGGGCAAGGTTTGAATCGCGCAAGAAGATCGACTCAGTCACCTCGATCTCCAGCCGCTGAGCCGACAGGCCCGAGCTGGACAGCGCGGTCACCAGGGTCGGAATGAAGCTGGAATCGAGCAGCTGTTCGCCCGAAACGTTGACTGCCACCTTGACACCGACGGGCCAGCGCGCCGCCTCGTGGCAGGCCTCGCGCAGCACCCATTCGCCGATCGGCACGATCAGGCGGGTGTCTTCTGCCAGCGGAATGAACTTGGCCGGGCTGACGAAGCCATGATCCTCGCTGTTCCAGCGCAGCAGCGCTTCGAAGCTGACGATGGTCTCCTGGTTGGCATCGACTACCGGCTGATAGGCTAGCACGAACTCGTTCTTTTCCAACGCACGGCGCAGCGAGAACTCAAGCTTGCGGCGTTCCTCGGCATGGGCATGGAGCGAAGGTTCATAGCTGAAGTGCTGGCCGCCGCCCTCTTCCTTCGAGCGGTAGAGCGCAAGGTCGGCGTTGCGCATCAGCGTTTCGACCGTGTTGCCATCGCGCGGGCCGATCGCCGAACCGACACTGGCGCCAATGTACAGCGTATGGTGATCAACCTCATAGGGCTGCGACAGCAATTGGATCACGGTGGCAGCAACCTTTTCCAGGCGGCGTGGATCGGAGGCATCGCGGATCACGATCGCGAACTCGTCACCGCCAAGGCGGCCGCACAGCTCGTTGTCGGTCATGATCGACTTGAGCCGCTCGGACACGCGCGCCAGCAATTGGTCGCCCACAAGGTGGCCCAGCGTATCGTTGACCGCCTTGAACCGGTCGAGATCGATCATCATGAAGGCGCACCTTGTCCGCCACTGCGCGGCGTAGCGCAGCGCTTCACCCAGCGCTTCGGTCACCATCATGCGGTTGGGGAGACTGGTCAGCGTATCGAACCGCGCCATGTGGGCGATCTTTTCGGAACTCTCCCGCTGGGCGGTGACGTCCGAACCGACCCCGCGGAAGCCATCAAAGCCGCCCTTGTCATCGAACTTCGGCGTGCCAGACAGTTCCCACCAGCGCTGGGCGCCATTTATGTGCACGCGAACAATCAGGTTGGAAAAACTCTCACGGCGCTTCAGCCGTTCGGCCAGGTCGTGCAGGCTGGAAGGGAACTGGCCGGTTTCCCAGGCCGGTCCAGCAATCAGCTGGATAAACGGCTTGCCATCGATCTCCTCGGCGCTCTTGCCCAGCGCAAAGGCAAAGCGCGGACTGACCGAGCGGACCCGGCGAGAGGTATCGATCTGCCACAGCCAATCAGCCTCGCCCTCTTCGAATTCCCGCAGCAGCAGCGAGACCACCTCGTTCTTCTCGGCCATACCAGCTTCGGCAATGCGCGCGATCAGGAATGAGCGGGCGTTCTCGATTGACCCGACCACGATCACTGCCAGCCAAACGACCGTGACGATCGCCATCTCGAACTTTCCGGCCCACATCAGGCTGACGATCGCCCCGCCGCCGGCGATCCCGGCGAACAGCAGGTTGGCAAGCGGCACGGCCGGCAGCAGCACCGCCGAGGCGGTCAGCAGCATGGCCGTAATCGCCCACAGCTCCAGATGTGTCCCCGGATCGCCAAACGGCGCGAACACCGCCATCGGCACGACCCAGGCCAGGGCATTGGCCACCGAAGTGCGCGACTGGCGATCGACCTCGTCGCGCGACATGCGGCGCCGGTCAGCGTCGCTCAGCGTCTTGTCGATCATGCCGCCGTGGTACAGTGTCCCGATCAACAGCCCCATCCAGGCCACGATCAGGGCGAAATGAACCGTGCCAGCATAGAGCCAGCATACCCCGATCCCGGCAATCGCCTGGGCCAGGATCCGCGCGAAGGTGACGCGCGAGAGGTTCGAATACTGCAGGCCCCGTAGCCGGGTCCAGTCGGCATCATCTGGACTCGACAAGCCCAGCACTGCCATGACCGGCAGTTCGCGTGGCAATACCGAGGCAGGAGCTGTCGTTGCGTTCACCCGTCCCGAGTAGCTGCGAATCCTTAGCGCCCCGTAAACCGAGCCGCCCTTTTGCGGCGGTTTGCAGCTATTCGACCGTAACCGACTTGGCGAGGTTGCGGGGCTGATCGACATCCGTCCCCTTCACGCAAGCGACATGGTAGGCAATCAGCTGCACCGGCACGGCATAGACCAGCGGCGCAATGAGCGGATGGACGCGCGGCATCTCGATCGTCGCAAGGCAGCCCTCGCCTGCCTCGTCCAGCCCGGCACGGTCAGAAACGAGCACGATCTTGCCGCCGCGGGCGCGGACCTCCTGCATGTTCGAAACGGTCTTCTCGAACAGCGGGCCCGATGGCGCGAGGACGATCACGGGCACGGCCTCGTCAATCAGCGCGATCGGTCCATGCTTCATCTCACCCGATGCATAACCTTCTGCATGGATATAACTGATTTCTTTCAGCTTTAATGCTCCTTCGAGAGCCAGCGGATAGTCCGGCCCGCGCCCCAGATAAAGCACATCTCGCGCGGGGGCGATCAGGTGGGCCATGGCAGCAATGTCTGCATCGTGGGCAAGCGCCGCGTTGAGGCTGGCCGGCGCCTGAAGCAGATGGACCACCACTTCGGCCTCTTCGGCCCGGGTCATCCGCCCGCGCGCCACCGCCATGTGCGCCGCCAGCGCGGCCAGGACGGCAAGCTGGCAGGTAAAGGCCTTGGTACTGGCAACGCCAATTTCTGGTCCGGCGTGGGTCGGCAGCAGCAGGTCCGCTTCGCGCGCCATCGAGCTGGTCGGTACGTTGACTACCACGGCGATGGTCTGGCCATGCTGCTTGCAGTGGCGCAGCGCGGCAAGCGTATCGGCCGTCTCTCCGCTCTGCGAGATGAACAGTGCCAATCCGCCCGGCTCGAGCACAGGCTCACGATAGCGGAATTCGCTGGCGAAATCGATGTCGACCGGCAGCCGGGCAAACTGCTCGAACCAGTACTTTGCGACCATCCCGGCATAGTAGCTGGTCCCGCAAGCGACGATCGTCACGCGGTTGATAGTCGAAAGATCGAAATCGAACTGCGGCAGGGCCACGGTCTGGTCGACCTGGCGAATGTAGCTGGAGAGCGTCTGAGCCACCACGGTCGGCTGCTCGAAGATCTCCTTCTGCATGAAGTGGCGGTAGTTACCCTTCTCGATCGCCGCGGCCGACGCACCCGAGGTTGTGACCTCGCGGGTAACCGGGTTGTTGTCCTTGTCGTAGATCTGGGCGCCGTCGCGGGTCACCACCACCCAGTCACCTTCGTCGAGGTAGGCGATTTTCTGGGTCAGCGGCGCAAGCGCCAGGGCATCGGAGCCAAGGTAGGTTTCACCGTCGCCATAGCCGACGACCAGCGGCGAGCCGAGCCGCGCGCCGATCAGCATGTCCGGGTGTTCGCGGAAAGCTATCGCCAGGGCAAATGCGCCGCGCAGCTGCGGCAAGACCGCCTTGACCGCGTCCTCGGGACTCGCGCCACCTTCCACCGCTTCGGACAGCAGGTGAGCAACGACTTCGGTATCGGTCTCGCTTTCGAACTTGCGGCCGCGCGCAGTCAGCGCCTCGCGCAAGGGCTTGAAGTTCTCAATGATCCCGTTGTGAACCAGCGCCAGCACCTCGGTAGCGTGCGGGTGGGCATTGGCGGCAGTCGGCGCGCCGTGGGTGGCCCAGCGGGTGTGGGCAATGCCTACAGTGCCGGGCGCCGGATCGCGCGCCAGTTCCTTGACCAGATTGAACAGCTTGCCGGGAGCCCGGCGCCGGATCAGCTGACCATTGGCCATGGTGCAGATGCCGGACGAGTCATAGCCGCGGTACTCCATCCGCCGCAGGCCATCGACCAGCCGCTCTGCCACGTCTTCCTTGCCGACGATACCGATAATGCCGCACATGAAACTTGCTTTCGCTTAAAGGATATAGGGAACCCGGATGCCGGGCATTTCTGCCGGGAAATCCTTGGTGTTTCGGGTAATCAGGATCGCGCCGTTCACCTGTGCCGTGGCAAGGATAAAGGCGTCGAGCAGTTTCATGCGCGTGCGGTGCCGAATGTCCGCAGCCGCACTGGCAATCCGCGCGTCAATCTCGACAACTTCGAACGGGGCGATGGCCTGCTGAACAAGGTCGCGGCGCTCCAGGGCTTCGCCTGCCAGCACCTCGGTCCAGACGATCCGACTGATGCGGTGGCGGCGGTAGCGCGACAGCTCAGCCGCGGCCGGGGCGCGATCCTTGAGCCAATCGACCAGGATGTTGGTATCGAAGAACGGGTCCGACACAGATCAAAGGTCTTCGGATGGGGTGCGATCCTGGCGGATGGCACGTTGATATTCGACCCCGTCAGCAATGTCTTGACGATCCTTCCACAGGCCGGCCCCGCGTGTGATCCAGTCCTTGTTGCCGTCAGCAGGTGATTGCGCCTTGTAGGCACTGACCGCATCGCGCAGCACCGACGCGCGCGACTTGCCCTGTTCGGCAGCGCGAGCATCGAGCCACTTGATATCCTCTTCGGGCAGGTCGGCGAGAATGCGGGTCATTGATATACTGATATCATATCATGATATCATGTCAAGCCCATTCTAGTCGACCGGATCGATCCCCGGTGGATAGTATGAAATCTCGACTCGCAGGCCATCGGGGTCCGGAATGAATAAAGCTACGACGCCTTCGCCAAAGCGCTGCAACCGTGCTTCGTAGCCAGCACTATCCATAGCCTGCTTGATCGCTTCGACCACTTGAGAATCTGGCGCCTTGAAGCCCAGATGGTTGAGCCCCGGCGCATATCGGCCATAGTCTCCGGTGTCGGGGTAGGCTTCACGAAATTGCAGAAACAGCCCAAGTTCGTTCGACCAAATCCCTCGCCTTTTCTGCGCAAAGCCTAGCAAAGGCAGGACCAGGCCATAAAACCTGGCGGACTCGTCAAAGTCGCGGGACAGAATGGTTAGGTGATCAAGAGGCAGGCTTTGCATGGTCTCCAGATGGCACCTGTCGGCTCTCGTTCAACCCTGCTTCTCGGCCTTCTTCTTCTTCATCGCGTCGTGGAACCGGTCCGCCCAACCCGGCTTGACCAGCTGCTCGCCGCGCACGATCCGCAGTTCGCCGTCCATCACGTCGCGCGTCACGGCGCTGCCGGCGGCGACGATAGCGTCGGCACCGATCTTGACCGGGGCGACCAGCGCGGAGTTGGAGCCGATGAAGGCGCGTTCGCCGATAACCGTCTTGTATTTGAAATAGCCATCGTAATTGCAGGTAATCGTGCCTGCGCCAATGTTCGCCCCGGCCCCGACTTCGGCATCGCCGATATAGGCCAGGTGATTGGCCTTGGCGCCTTTGCCCATCGTCGCCTTCTTGACCTCGACAAAGTTGCCGACCTTGGCCTTCTCCTCCAGCACCGCACCGGGCCGCAAGCGAGCATAGGGGCCAACTTCAACACCGGTGGCAAGGCGCGCGCCTTCGATATGGCAGAAGCCGCGGATCTTTACCCCATCAGCCACGGAAACGCCGGGACCGAACACCACGTTGGGTTCAACCAGCACATCGCGGCCAAGCTTGGTATCCCAGGCAAACCAGACCGTTTCCGGCGCGACCAGCGAGGCGCCGTCATCCATGGCCTGGCGGCGGCGGCGCTGCTGCCAGCGGGCTTCCGCCTCGGCCAGTTCGGCCCGGCTGTTGATGCCCATGACTTCGGCCTCGTCGGTCTCGACCACGACGACCCGCGCGCCTTCGGCGATGGCATTGGTGGCAACATCGGGGAGGTAATATTCGCCCGCCGCATTGTCATTGCCGACCGCTTCCAGCAGCCGCCACATGTCATCGCTATGGGCGACGATCACGCCCGAATTGCACAGATTGACCGCGCGCTCTTCTTGGCTGGCATCCTTGTGCTCGACCATCTTGCGGACGGTGCCATCATGATCGGCGATGATCCGGCCATAGGCGGCGGTATCGTCTGGCCGGAAGCCCAGCACTGCCACCTTTGCGCCGGATGACAGCGCATCGCACAGCCGCCGCACCGTGCTTGCCGCCAGGAACGGTACGTCGCCGAAACAGACCAGCACCAGCCCCGAAAAATCGGCCAGTGCAGCCTTGGCCTGCAGCGCGGCGTGGGCCGTGCCAAGCTGCGGTTCCTGTACGACCACTTCCGAACCTGTCCCGGCCAGCGCGGCCTCGATCTGCTCACGCCGGTCTCCGGCTACGATCACCGTCCGCGCGACACCGACTGCGCCGATCGACCCAAGCAAGTGCAGCAGCATCGGATGGCCGGCGATCGGGTGGAGCACCTTGTGCAGGTCGCTCTTCATGCGGGTGCCCTTGCCCGCGGCAAGGACGATAACAGCAAGTGACTGGCTCATGCGCGTGCCATGCCACCAAATGCTTGCCGATTCCAGAACGCTGCACCACGGGGCTGGCGATGACTGCGATCCGCTTTGCCACCGTGGGCTTCGATCTCGACGGGACCCTGCTCGACACCTCGCGCGACTTGGGCGTGGCGCTGAACCATGCGCTGGCCAGCATCGACCGCCCACCAGTGCCCGATGCCCAGGTGATGAACCTGATCGGCGGCGGATCGGGGCTCATGCTGCGCCGCGCGCTGGCGCTGACCGGGGGTGACGACGGCATCGATTTCGATGCGCTGCGCCAGGTGCTGCTCGCCCACTACGAAGCCAACATCGCGGTTCACACTGCGCTCTATCCCGGCGGGGCAGCGATGCTTGACGCGCTGGACGCGTGCGGTGTCAGGATCGCGATGGTCACCAACAAGCCGCAGCACCTGGCGGTCAAGCTGCTGGGCGAACTGGGCCTGCTGGACCGCTTTGCCTGTGTAATCGGTGGCGGCGGCGGCTTTCCGTTGAAGCCCGCGCCCGATGCCTTGCACGCGATGGTCGAACGCTCAGGCGGCGGCGCGGCGGCCTATGTTGGGGACACGACATTCGACACCGGCGCGGCCCGCGCCGCCGGCCTGCCCTGCGTCGCGGTCAGCTTTGGCTTCAATGACCAGCCCGCACACGAGCTGGGCGCCGAAGCGGTGATCGACCACTTCGACACCCTGATCCCGGTGCTGGCGACGCTTTAGAAATCGAACTGCAGGCGGCTCTGCAGCACATTCACGCCGTAATTGCGCTGGTTGACCGGCAGGGTCGAAGCCGGATCGACGATCGCCGCCTGCGGCCCGCCCTCCACCTCTATGCGGCCATAATTCAGCATCAGCCGCAGGTAATCGTTGAGGTACCAGTTCACCCCGACGAGGTAGCTCGACTGGGTACCGCCCCGGCCCAAACGGGCGTTCAGCGCCGCGAGGCTAGTTGCTCCGGTGGCGAAATTGTTGGTCGGGCCGCTCACCAGATCTTCATCCGACAGGTCGAGATATTCGTAACGGCCAACAATCTGGATCGCCCCGGCCCCGCCCTTGCTGATCGGCTTCAGCACCTTGGTCCGCGTCCAGGTGCCGTCGCCGCGCTTGTAGCCTCGGGTATCGCCGGTCAGGAAATAGCCGACTTCACCATAGGCCCCGAAGAAGCCCGGATTGGTAACGGGCACGACCGCCGAGTTGCCGCCCGAGAAGGCATCGGTGCCAGTCGCGAGGTCACCCGCCTTGTACCCGCGGGCCTTCAACCACTGGGCTTCGCCCGCGACATGCAACGGACCGAAGATGCCAGCTGCTTCCACGCCCAGAATTGAATCGCCTTTCGCCGCAAAGCTGCCGGTATCGACGAACCGTACGTCAGTCAGCTGGCTGTTCGGCCGGGCGCGATAACGGGCCAGCTGGTTGGTTGAGGGCATGTTGGTTCCGGTTGAGGTGCCACCCGAAATGTTCGAGGCGAAATCGCGGTATTGGTAATTGACGCCGAGGTGGAGCTGTCCGCCCAACGCCTTCGGCATATAAGTCAGCCGCGCCGCGCCGATCCAGCCGTTGTTATCGAGGCTGCTATCGAGCGAGTGCGCCGCAAACAGACCGACTTCCGCGCGCCAATCGTCGTTTTTGCCCTTGTAGGCCACGGCAGCGCCAAGGCGGCGCGAATTGAGGAAGGCATCGTTGAACGAAGCGCGTTCCATGAAGGAAATGTAGTTGGAGCTGGTGATTTGCTCCATCCCGTCCATCGTTTCGAAGTTGCCGAAGCGCACTGTGATGGGAGCGTTCGCTGGCGAATAGGACACCAGGAAATCGGCCAAGGCGACGCTGCTGTTGGCAAAGTCGAACTCGGCCTTGTAGCCCAGGCCGCCCGGCATCGTCCCTTCTGCCCCCAAACGAACGCGGCGAACGCGCAGATTGCCGCCCAGGCTGGGGGTGGTCAGCGCGCCGGGTGAGGAGATCGTCCCGGCATCAAGATGCAGGCGCCCGCGCGGCTTGAAGCTCCAGCCGTCCTTGGTCGAAAGCTCCGGTGCGCCCTTCCAGTTGACGGCGAAGGCCGGTTCGGCGCTCTTCGCGGCCTTGGCGGCGCTGGCGGCATCGGTCTTGGCCGCTTCGGCCTGGGCGAGCGCGGCGGCGGCGCGGGCCTCGGCGCTTTCGGCGCGGGCCTTGGCGCTGTCGAGCTGGCCTTCAAGGCTATCGACCCGGGCCGCAAGCGCCTGCATCTGTGCGCGCATCGCGGCGAGTTCCTCGCGCATGGCGGCGTCTTCCTTGGCGCCGGCCAGGGCCGGACTGGCCCAGCCCAGCGAAACGGCAACGGCGATGGCGGAAATGCGCAGTCCGGTGTTCATGCCTTGAGTCCCTCGTGACAGTTTTGTTTCGATTCGCAGACGCATCTAGGACTTCTAGGTGACAGTTATTTGACAACTGCGCGTCCACTGCCGCTACGGCAACGCCAGCACCTTTCTACCCTGTTGAAAGCCGAGGAAAGCCGTGCCAGTGCAGCCCGCGCTTCCCCAGCGGGATCCAACAGATTTTTGTGGAGCTAAGCTTATGACCATTTCTTTCAAGGACCGTGTTGCGATCGTTACCGGCGCGGGCGGCGGCCTGGGCCGTTCCTATGCCCTCGAGCTGGCCAAGCGCGGCGCCAAGGTTGTCGTCAATGACCTGGGCGGCAGCCGCGATGGCACGGGCCATTCCGACGCCGCGCTGAAGGTTGTCGAAGAGATCAAGGCGATGGGCGGCGAAGCCATGTCGAACGGCGGCTCGGTCACCGACCTCGCCCAGATGGAAGAGATGGTCGCCAAGGCCAAGGAAGCCTGGGGCGGCGTGCACATCCTGATCAACAACGCCGGCATCCTGCGCGACAAGAGCTTCGCCAAGA
The DNA here is from genome assembly GCF_007954425.1 of Novosphingobium ginsenosidimutans. Lineage (NCBI taxonomy): Bacteria > Pseudomonadati > Pseudomonadota > Alphaproteobacteria > Sphingomonadales > Sphingomonadaceae > Novosphingobium > Novosphingobium ginsenosidimutans. Next base: position 145,604 of record NZ_CP042345.1, read on the forward strand.
TGACCATGGAAGACTGGAAGCTGGTGATCGACGTTCACCTGAACGGCAGCGCCAACTGCACCAAGGCGGTGTGGGACCTGATGCGTGAACAAGCCTATGGCCGCATCCTGATGACCGCCAGCAGCACCGGCCTGTTCGGCAACTTCGGCCAGGCCAACTATGGCGCGGCCAAGCTGGGCCTGGCGGGCTTCACCAAGACCCTCGCGCTTGAAGGCGCGAAGTACAACGTGCGGATCAACACCCTGGCCCCGGTCGCGGGTACCCGCATGACCGAAGACCTTGGCATGCCCGAAACCCTTTTCAACGCGCTGAAGCCGGAAAACGTTGCGCCGATGGCCCTGTACCTGGTCAGCGAAGACGCGCCGACCAACATGATCTGCGGCGCCGGCGCCGGGGCCTATCACGCCGCTTACGTCACTCTGACGCCGGGCGTCGCCCTGCCGGCTGACGAACGTACGCCAGAAGGCATCGCGGCGGCCTGGGAACAGATCATCGACCGTACCGGCGAGATCGTCCCCCAGTCGGGCGGCGAACAGAGCCAGGTCGTGATGGCCGCCCTCGCCAAGATCGGCGGCTTGGGCTGATCCAATGCCGCCTGCCGCAAGCAGGCGGGGCAGGCCGCAATCCTGCATGCTGTATTGACACAGTAATACACATGGGGCATCCTCTTCCGACAACAGGTGGAGGATGCCCATGTATAGCGAAGCCGAACTGCAGTCCGCAGTCGCCGCAGGAGCGCTAAGCCGCGAAGCGGCGCAGGCGCTGCGCGATCATGCCAACGGGATGCGCAATGCCCCCGTCGCTGATGAAGAACATTTCCGGCTGATCACCGGGTTCAACGATATCTTCGTGACCATTGCCGCTGTGCTGCTGCTGGTGGCCTGCGCCGGGATCGGCGGGGCCATATCCGCCGGCGCTGGGGGTCTGCTGGTGGCAGGCGCCGCCTGGCTGATGGCCGAATTCTTTACGCGCAAGCGGCGCATGGCCCTGCCCTCGATCGTCTTGCTGCTGGCCTTTGTCGGCGGGGTGATCGCCATTCCGCTCGAGATCATCGATTCCACCGATCCGCAGTTTAGCGACCAGACAACGGCGCTGATCGGCGCGGGCATTGCCTTGCTGGCCGGCGGGGCCGCGCTGGTCCACTGGCGGCGCTTCATGGTGCCGATCACGGTTGCCGCGGGTACGGCGGCGCTTGCCGCCACAGCGGTGGCGCTGATCATGGCCGCAATCCAGCCGCTGGTCGGCCGCGACGGGATGGAGAATGTCCTGCTGTGGCTGCTGTTTGGCGCCGGGATTGTCGTCTTCGGCTTTGCCATGCGCTGGGACATGTCGGACCGCGCCCGCGAAACCCGCCGCAGCGACGTTGCCTTCTGGCTGCACCTGCTGGCCGCACCGATGATCGCCCACCCCCTGTTCCATGCCCTGGGCGTGACCGAGGGCCAGAACATCGGCGCGCCGGCTGCGCTGGGCGTGATCGTGATCTATGTCCTGCTCGGGCTGGTTGCCCTGGCGGTCGACCGCCGCGCGCTGCTGGTGTCAGCACTGGCCTATGTGCTGACCGCCATGACCCTGCTGTTCAAGAACTTTGGCATGGTTGAGCTGAACGTCGCGCTGACCGGCCTAGTCATCGGATCGGCCCTGCTCAGCCTCTCGGCCTTCTGGGGTCCGATCCGGCGGGCTGTGGTATCGCCCTTGCCCGATCAATGGCGGGGACGGCTGCCGGCTGCGGCCTAATCACAGCAATCGCCACAGTGCGGGGCGGCGGGCTGGTCTCGCCGCCCCGTTGCTTTTGGCAACATATTCCCTTTTCCGTCATCCCCGCGAAAGCGGGGACCCATCACCTGACATCACCACCGCCGCGCCACTCGCCATCTTGGGAGATGGGTCCCCGCTTTCGCGGGGATGACGTTGAGTGGTTAGGTTTGACTTGACAAACGAACCATTTTGGTTCATATGTGCGCCCGACGGATGCCGGACGGGTTACGCGTGCCGCCTGCTTCCGTGCAGTGGCCGGTGCGACAAGGCACCGATCCCGGATCGTGGAACTGGACCTTTACGGTCCTGAACGCCAGGCGGCAGGGGAGCGAGCCCGTCCCGCCAGCGCCACTGACCGCAGGGCCGAGTGGATGGTTCTTGGCAGCGACCCCATCCGCCGTTCGCAAGGATTGGCTGCAAGCCTCGCTCGATCGGCTTCACGGGTACATTCGCACCGGCCGCATCCGTCCGTTTGTGCAGTCCAGATCAATCAGCCTGTCGGTCCGGCGGGCCGCAGCCGCACGCCTAGTCCTCAACCACCTTGAGCAGTCGCCGCTCCAGCGGGAACAACACGCCGGACAATTCGTGCCCGCGCTTTAGAACCTGTCCCGCCTCACCATAGAGCGTCCACATGCCCTGCTTGGTGCGCAAGGCAGGACGCTTTTCGATCCGCGCCTCGGGCCGTTCGGCGGCGCGGCGGAAGCCGCAGAAGCTGGCGGCCTCCTTGCCGAAATCCATCGCATAGTCGCGCCACAATCCGGCAGCGACCATCCGCCCATAGAGATCCAGGATGCGTTGCAATTCGTCCCGCTCAAACCCGACCTGCGCGATCCGCGCGGCCTGGAACGGAAAGGGCGTGACGACTGCGCTCAAGCAGCGCCGCCCCGCTTGCGACCCGAGCTTTGCTTGGCCGCCTGGGCATCGCGCTCTTCAAGCAGCTGGGCGACCCGTTTTTGCAGCGTATCGATCTCGCACTGCAGGATCTCCAGCTTCTGCGTCGCCGGGTCGAACCGTTCGGAGCACGGCGTGCCATAGGGCACAAAGGCCTGGGTTTCCGGCTTGACCTCAACCGGGGTCGGCTTGGCCGGGATGCCCAGCATGGTTGCACCTTCGGGCACGTCCTTGGTCACCACGGCATTGGCCCCGATGCGCGAATCCTTGCCGACGTAAATCGGCCCCAGGATCGCCGCGCCCAGACTGATGATCACGCCATCGCCGATGGTCGGGTGGCGCTTGCCGCCGACGCCGTTGGTCGGGTTGGTCCCGCCCAGGGTCGAGCCCTGGTACATGGTGACGTTATCGCCGATCTCGGCCGTTTCACCGATCACCACAAAGCCGTGGTCGATAAAGAAATTGCGCCCGATCTTTGCGCCGGGGTGGATATCGATCGCGGTCATGAAGCGGCTGAAATGATTGACCAGCCGCGCCAGCAGATAGAGCCGCGCGCGAAACAGCCGGTGCGCCACGCGGTGGAAACCCAGCGCCCAGACACCCGGATATAGCAGGATTTCCCAGCGCGACCGGACGGCCGGATCGCGGGCCTGGATCGAATCCAGATAGGTAATGAAACGTCCCGGCATAGAATTCCCCATCGGCCACGGATTCTCCCATAGGAGCAACCTCAAAGCAAGCGTGGCTCGTCCGGTCCCAGGACCGCTTCAAGCGCAGCGCGCCAGATCGCTGGACCCGGCGGCGCCTTGCGTTCAAGGCTGAGCCGGTCGATCGCGGCGATGACCTGCTCTGCACCCATGTGGGTACGTTCGATCCGGGGCACAAGATAGGTTACAGCATCGGGGCCAAGCGCCAGCAGACGCTGCTCGGCGTGAACCGCGAGCAGCTCGGCCAGCATGGCATCGTCGGGCGCGCCAATCTCTAGCTGGAGCACGGCCCCAAGGCGCGAGCGCAGGTCCGGCAGTCCGATTTGCCAGCCGCCGGGCACGGTACCGCGCACGATCAGCAGCGGCGTGCCGCTTTCCTGCGCGCGGTTCCAGCGGTGGAACAGCTCGGTCTCGTCGATCTTGTCGGCATCGTCGATCGCCTCGCCCAGGCCGCTTTCGGCAAACCAGCGTGCGATCAGCGACTTGCCCGAGCGCGGCGGGCCGGCCAGCACGGCTGTGCGGAATGGCCAGGTTTCGGCAAGGGCGCAGGCTTCCAGCGCGGTGGCATTGGCGCTGCCAACGACAATGCGGCTTGGTCCCGCCCCTCCGGCGTGCAGTGGCAGCGCAATCTGGCTCATCAGCGGCGGATCGACAGCGCGTTGGGACCCATCGTCACGCGCCAGCCGCGCGCGCGCAGCGCATCGGCCAGGCCGGAAAGCTCGCCAGCATAGGTTACCCGCATGACCGAAGTACCGCCCATGGCCAGACTGGTGGTCGAAGCGCCCTGCACCCCCGGTGCACCGCGCACCGCCGCCAGGGCCGCATCGACTGCCGAAGCATCGGGCGAAGCGAACTGGACGGTAAAGGTGGACAGCGTGGCAGGTGCAGCGGCCGATGCCGTTGGGGTGGGCGTGGCTGCCGCATCAGCACTGCTTGCCGCCCCCTGTTCGGCCCGGCGCGCGGCCTCGACCAGGGCTGCCAGCCCGGCATCCATCTGGCCGCCATGGTTGAGCGTGGCATCTGGCTTCAGCGCGCCCGCCGCCAGCGCCCGGGCATAGATCGCGTCGATCCGCTGCACAGCAGTTGCCAGCATGGCCGGCACAGCGGCCTCTTCATTGGCGGTCAGGGTAAAGCTTTCGAGGAAGCGGTTGTCCGGGCCATAACGCGCCGTGAAAGTGCCGCGTACCGGTCCGCCAGGCCATTGCCGTTCCAGTCGGGCTTCGGGAATGATCACATCGGCCGCGCCAAACTGGTCGAGCACGTTGCGCCACCAGGCGCGGCTGCGGCGCTGCGGCTGACCAGCGGTAAGCAGCAGCGAATCGCCGCCCGCACCGCTCGGCCGGACATAGTCGATCGGGCTGCTCCCGGCATTGAAGGCCGCCCAGGCCGCCTGCCACTGCCCGCGCACTTCAAAGACCTGGCTGACCCCGCCCGAACGCAGCACGGGGATCACCAGAAGCGGGGCCGACTGCTGCCCGGCAATGCCCTTGCCGCTAATGTACTGCCCGGCGCGGGCGCGGTCGAACACCACGCCCAGCGTGGCGATATAGCGGCGCGGCCCGATCTGCTCGCGCTCCACCACCACGGCCGAGACCATACTTTCGATCACGCCCAGATCCATCGGTGGGCCCCCGGCCTTGGCCCAGGCCAGCTTCTGCGCCTCCTGCCAGCCGTTGAGCCGCGCCTGCTCAGGCGTATCGCCGGTCGTTTCGACCTGCACCCCGCTGATCGCGATGTCCGATGAAGCGGCAACCGGGATTATCCCCCGATCCCCCTCGATCTGCGCGATCAGCCGCTCGGACCCGATCACCGCCAGTCCCAGCATCAGTGCCACCCCGAGCCCACCCAGCAGGGTGGCGGCAGGGCCGGGACGCCAGCGGAGCGGCAAGGAAGGAAGGGATGCGACAGCCATCGGGGAAAACCGTGCGCCTTTTGCCCAATCGCACATGGAAATCCAAGCCGGAAAGCGTTAGGCGGCCTGCATGGCGGAAAAGTCCTACACTTATGAAACGGCCGGCGTCTCGATCGCGGCGGGCAATGCGCTGGTCAAGGCGATTGGTCCGCTGGTCAAGGCGACGGCCCGGCCCGGCGCGGATGCTGAGATTGGGGGCTTCGGCGGCTTCTTCGATCCCAAGGCGGCGGGCTATACCGACCCGCTGCTGGTCGCCGCCAACGATGGGGTAGGCACCAAGGTCAAGCTCGCGATCGACCATGACCGGCATGACCGGATTGGTGAGGACCTGGTCGCGATGTGCGTCAACGACCTGATCGTCCAGGGCGCCGAGCCGCTGTTCTTCCTCGACTACTTTGCGACCGGCAAGCTGGAGAACGGCGTCGCCGAACGCGTCGTTGCCGGCATTGCCGAAGGCTGCAAGATCGCCGGCTGCGCCCTCATCGGCGGTGAAACGGCGGAAATGCCCGGGATGTATGCCGCAGGCGACTATGATCTTGCCGGCTTTTGCGTCGGCGCGGTTGAGCGCGGCGAGCAGCTCACCGGAGAAAAGGTTGCCGAGGGCGATGTGCTGCTGGGTTTGCCCTCCTCGGGCGTTCACTCAAACGGCTATTCCCTGGTCCGACGCCTTGCGGCCGACAAGGGCTGGAAACTGGACCGCCCTGCCCTGTTCGACGCTGACCGGCTGCTGATCGATCACCTGATCGAACCGACCCGGATCTACGTGAAGAGCCTGCTACCCCTGATCCGCGGCGGCAAGATCCATGCGCTGGCCCATATCACCGGCGGCGGCTTGCTGGAGAACGTGCCGCGCGTCCTGCCCAAGGGGCTGCACGCCCGGATCGATGCCGATGCCTGGGAACAGCCGCGGCTGATGGCCTTCCTCCAGGCCCAGGGCAATATCGAGCCTGAGGAAATGGCCCGGACCTTCAACTGCGGGATCGGCATGGTCCTGGCGGTCGCGGCGGATGACGCCGCCGGCCTGATCGCCGATCTGCAGGCCGCTGGCGAGACCGTCCACGTGATCGGCGCAATCGAAGCGGGCGAGCGCGGCTGCACCGTGCAGGGCAGCGCGGAAGCCTGGTCGGCCCGTGCCTCCTGGGAAGCCGTCCACCTTGCCTGAACGGGCCAAAGTCGCCGTCCTGATCTCAGGCAGCGGCACCAATATGGCGGCGCTGCTCTATGCCAGCCGCGCCGCAGACTGCCCCTATGAGATTGTCCTGGTCGCCTCGAACAACGCTGAGGCCGGCGGTCTGACCTTGGCCGCAGCCGAGGGCGTGCCGACCTTTGCCCTGCCCCACAAGGGCATGGAGCGCGCGGCGCACGATCAGGCGATGGACGCGGCGATCCGGGCCAGCGGCGCGCAGTTCGTGGCGCTGGCCGGCTATATGCGGATCCTGACGCCCGATTTCGTCAGCGGCTGGGAAGGCCGGATGGTCAACGTGCACCCCAGCCTGCTGCCGAAGTACAAGGGCTTGCACACCCATGAGCGCGCCATCGAGGCGGGTGACAGCCACGGCGGCTGCACCGTCCACCTTGTCACCGCCGAACTCGATGACGGGCCGGTGCTGGGCCAGACGCCCGTGGCAATCCTGCCCGGCGATACGGCTGACAGCCTCGCCGCGCGGGTGCTGATCGCCGAGCATCAGCTTTATTCGCGCTGCCTCGCCGCGCTGGTGAGCCGCGAGACTTCGCCGGAGCACCTGGTCGCGCAAGTGCGCGAACGGGCCCTCGCCCTGCCCGAAGCCGATGAAGTGACCAGCCACGGCATGCCCTGCTTCGGCATCGTGAAGGGCAAGAAGTTCGCCTATGTCAGCATGGACCACCATGGCGACGGCAAGATCGCGCTGCTGGTCAAGATCAGTGGGCCGGACGAACAAGCCCAGCTGATCGAGTACGATCCCGAGCGCTATTACCGCCCGGCCTATTTCGGCGACGGCTGGATCGCGATGCGGCTCGACCTCGGCCGCAACGACTGGGACGAGATCGGCGAATGGCTGGCCCGCTCCTGGCGCAGCGTGGCGCCAAAGAAGCTGACCAGCCTGATCGACGCCGCCGACGCGTTTTAGCCTTTGCCCACCCCCGGAATAACCTTGCCGACCTTCTGGCGGTAGGATGCATAGTCTGCGCCGAAGGTTCCCATCAGGTCACGCTCTTCATGGTGGATCCCGATGAAGATGTAGACGGTCATCCCCGCAGCGAACAGCAAATGCCCGGCAGTCATCGTTGGCGCGGCCCAGAAGGCAATCAGGAAGCCGGTGTAGAGCGGGTGCCGCACCAGCTTGTAGAACAAGGGCGTGCGCATGGTCGGTGCGGCAGGATTGCTACCCCGCCCGGCGTTCCACGCCTGCGCCAGACCAAACAGTTCGAAGTGGTTGATCAGCCAGGTGCTGATGAAAACAATCCCAAACCCGGCCAGGAACAAGCCCCAGATCAGATTACGGGCCAGCGGATTGCCAATGTCCCAGATCACGGCCGGAATCGGGTGCCAGAACCGGTAAAGCAGCGCGAGGACGATGGCCGAAGCGAGGCAATAGAAACTGCGCTCAAGTGCAGGCGGGACGATCCGGGTCCAGGCAGCCTTGAAGGCTGGCCGGGCCATGACGCTGTGCTGCAAACCGAAAAGGGCGATCAGGCCAAGGTTCCAGACGGTTGCGGTGACGGGATCTGAGACGATCCCCTTGTCAACATGGGTGGGAAGCATTGGCAGGCCAGCCAAAAACCCCACCAGATATACGAAGGCGACGAAGAAAGCTGTGTAGCAGCCAAGTGCAGCCACCATATAGAATGGGCGCATCATGAATTTCCCCCCGGGGAACAAGTCAAGTCACGCGCACAGGTTCCCCCAAGTTGCCCGTGTTCCGATGGTCAATCCCACCGCCTTTGTGGGCTGCCTGGTTTCGACTGCCCGGTGGCAGAGAACTTCTGCGCTAGGGGAAATGTCTACCTGTCGAGATCAAGAGTCAAACGATCTCAAATCTCGCTGCCGTCCACCATCGGGCGGCTTTCGCGCGTCCCCTTGTAACGGGCGTCGGGCTCATTCGGCCCTGGGCTGATCACCACGTGATCTTCGTGCACTTCCAGCAGGGTGCCAACGAAAGGCCAGTCCTCCATCGAGCTGACGCGGTAACTAACCGTATCGCCGACCTTGAAGGTGGCGGGATCGAAGTTGAACTGGAACGGGCAATCCTCGCCGCCGTCTCCGCCCATGCCTTTCATCGCAAGTCTCCTTTTGGAGATCGCTACCACACCTCGTCACCTCCGCGAAAGCGGGCATGACGAGGGTGCAAATCAGGCCGCCGCCTTGGCCTTTGCCAGCATCGCCGCAATCTCGTCGATCAGGGCGAGGCGCTGCTTCTTGAGCGTTTCGGCATATTCGTCAGAGGTGTTCTCGAGCCCCGCCTCGATCCGGTGAATCTCGCCGTTCACTGCGTGATAGCGATCGGCCAGCGATACGAAGTGCGGGTTATGCAGCTTCAACTCGTGCAGCAGTGCGTGATCGTTCGGGAATTCGGTAGCGAGTTGGTGCGGGGTGTTCGACATGAAGTCTCCTCTCGTGATGGAGGGAAACTTCGCCCAGCCCTGCCGGGTCCGCCTTGCGCTCGGTCAAATCGGCAAAGAAAAAGGGCCGCCGGATCGCTCCAGCGGCCCCTTTCACCGATCAGGCGCAGAGCTTAGCCGACGATTTCTTCGGGCTTGAAGAAAAAGGCGATCTCGATCGCCGCGTTTTCTTCCGAGTCCGAGCCGTGGACGGTATTCTCGCCGATCGACAGGGCAAAGGTCTTGCGGATGGTGCCTTCGGCGGCGTCAGCCGGGTTGGTGGCGCCCATGATATCGCGGTTGCGGGTAACGGCATCTTCGCCTTCCAGCACCTGGACGACCACCGGCTCGCTCATCATGAATTCGCACAGTTCGCCGAAGAAGGGGCGTTCCTTGTGGACCGCATAGAAACCTTCGGCCTGTTCGCGGGTCATGTGGATGCGCTTCGAGGCAACGACGCGCAGGCCGGCTTCTTCCAGCATCTTGGTGACCGCGCCGGTCAGGTTGCGGCGGGTGGCATCGGGCTTGATGATCGAAAAGGTGCGGGTAACCGCCATGGTGTTCGTCCTTGCGTATTATGCTTGGGAGAGATGGCGCGCCCCTAGCCGGGAAAATGCTGCGCCGCAAGGCACTGGGCTGCTCGCTTATTTCGCTTGGGTTCGGGGCAAAGGAGGATTAGCCTCGCTGTCGGGTCGCATGGGGGAGAACCACTATGCGTGACGACGATCACTTGATGTCCCGCCGGGCCTTTGCCGGCACGGCGCTGGCCGCGGCAACCTTGCTTGGAGCCGGAGTAGCCAGGGCTGCCGAAATGAAGGCGATGACGCCGGGGCAGACCATTGGCCCGTTCTATCCGATCCAGCGGCTGGCCGAGGCCGATGCCGACCTTACCATGATCAAGGGGCACAAGAACCGCGCCAAAGGCACGGTGATCGAAGTGACCGGCCGGGTGCTCGATCGCTATGGCAATCCGGTGAGCGGCGCCAAGCTGGAACTGTGGCAATGCAATGCTGCCGGCCGCTATGCCCACCCGAACGATGTCGCCACCGCCCCGCTGGATCCCGATTTCCAGGGCTTCGCCGCCATTGCCAGCGGCAAGCAGGGCGAATGGCGCATCACCACGATCAAGCCGGCAGGTTATGAATCGCCGATCGGCCACCGCACCCCGCACATCCATTTTGACGTCAGCGGGCGGACGCATCGTCTGATCACGCAGATGTATTTCCCCGATGAGGAAGCAACCAACGCCAAGGACGCGCTCTATAAGGAAATGGGCGGCGATGCAGTGCGCACCGTAGCCCGTGCCGATGGCGTGGCACGTTACAACTGGGACATTGTCCTGATGGATTGAGGCCGCGGGCGGCTCAGGCCGCCTGGACCCACTTGCCGCTCTCTTCCTGCCGCCAATAGCGCCGCTCGACGCCATCGTTGCCGTCGAGCGTGCGCCAGGTGGCGCGGGCCGCTTCGATGGTCGAGCCGTCGAACAACAGGAATGCGCGATCAAACGAAAGCGCTGCGTCCTGCCACACGCCATCCGCCAGCACGACAAAGCGCGCGCCGTTGGCTGGCTGCGGCGCATCGGCTAGCAGGATCGGCTGACGCGCGTCGTGCGATCCGCCCGACAGTCCGTGGGCCAGGAAGCTCTCGGCGCCTTCCCACAGCCGCGCGCTGATCCGTCCGGTCAGTTCATCGTCCGCCGAAACCACCAGCAGTCGCTCACCCGCCTTCAAGGTGTTGCGCGCCAGCAGCGGCACCACCTTTTCGGCCGGATCGCGGCTGAGCTGGTAGAAATCGACCTTCATGCCGAACCTTTCGCACGGCGGCAGCGATCGGAACAATACTTCACATTGTCCCAATCGCGCTCCCACTTCTTGCGCCAGGCAAAGCTGAGGCCGCAGGCGGCGCAGATCTTGCTGGGCAGATCCGCCTTGCGCCGCATCCGCGGCATGGCTCAGGCTTCCAGGTTGTCGCGCACGAAGCGGTCAAGCACGCGCACGCCATAGCCGGTCGCGCCCTTGTCCCAGGTCTGGCCCGGCTTCGACGCCCAGACCATCCCGGCGATGTCGAGGTGCGCCCACGGGGTGCCTTTGTCGACATAGCGCTGGATGAACTGCGCCGCCGTGATCGAGCCGCCCTCGCGCGGGCCGACATTCTTCATATCGGCAATCGGGCTGTCGATCAGCTTGTCATAGGCCGCGCCCAGCGGCTGGCGCCACAGCTTGTCGCCCGAAGCTTCGCCAGCAGCAAGCAGCTTGCCAGCAAGACCATCGTCGTTCGAGAACAGGCCGCCATACTCGTGACCCAGTGCAATGATCATCGCACCGGTCAGCGTGGCGAGATCGACAATTGCCGCGGGGGCGAATTCCTTCTGCGTCCAGGTGATCGCATCGCACAGCACCAGCCGGCCTTCGGCGTCGGTATTGATCACCTCGACCGTCTGGCCTGACATGGTCGTAACCACGTCACCCGGGCGCTGGGCATTGCCATCGGGCATGTTCTCAACCAGCCCGCAGATGCCGACGACATTGGCCTTGGCCTTGCGCCTGGCCAGCGCGAGCATGGCTCCGGTGACTGCACCCGCACCGCCCATGTCCCACTTCATGTCTTCCATGCCGGCTGGCGGCTTGAGGCTGATCCCACCGGTATCGAAGGTCACGCCCTTGCCGACGAAGGCGGTCGGCTTTTCGCCTGCCGCACCGCCGTTCCATTCCATGACCAGCAGGTGAGGCTCGCGGACCGAGCCCTGGGCCACGCCCAACAGCGCGCCCATGCCAAGCGCTGCCATCTCGTCGCGGCCAAGAACGCGAATGTTGACGCCGGTCCCTTCGAAACGCTTGCGTGCCCGCTCGACGAAGCTGGCAGGATAAATGACGTTCGCCGGCTCGGTCACCAACTCGCGGGTGAATTCCACGCCTTCGGCCAGCGCAGCTTCGACGGCCCAGGCTGCTTCGGTGCCTTCCGGTGCCGCAGCAACACGTAGGGTCTTGAGGCTGGGCTTCTGCTCGTCGCTCAACTTGGTGCGGTAGATGTCATAGCGCCAGGCGCGCAAGCGAGCGCCCAGCAGAACGGCGGCGACGTCAGCGCCCGACAGCTTGGTCCCGGTGAGGTCGAGCGTCAGAGTGCTCTCCCCCGAAGTCAGGAACTTGGCCGTCAGCGCCGCCCCGGCGCGTTCCAGCGCGGCGGTGCGGTCCTTGGCCTTGGCATCCCCCGCACCGGCCAAGGCGATCCGGACAACCCCGCCGTCGCGGCTTACGAAACCGTCATGGGCCTGCCCGACCTTGCCGGTAAACCGCGCGGCGCGCGCGCTTTCGGCCAGGACCGGGTCGAGATCGGCCGGCAGAGCATCCTGATCAACAATACGGGCAACGGGCGTAACAGTGGCGGCGAGCGGGCCGGCGACGAATTCGATCTGCATGATAGCTCCGGGAAAAACCTGCGACGGGCCGAAACCGATAGCGGGTCGACCTTGGTTAGCGTGGATTGCAGTTAGGCGCGGGCGGTGCGATAGGCAAGCCATGCATCTCCCCGTGCGGCTGCGGTCGCCCTGCCCCCGTTGCGCGCTTCGCGGCTGGAAATCCGGCGCGCTGGCGCTTGCCTTGCTGGCCATTGCCAGCGGCGCCCAGGCGCAGGATGTACCGCCGAATCCGCCGGCCAGCGAAAGCGAGGCTGATGCACCAGTTGCATTCGAGGCCGATGGCCTGAGTTATGATGATGCCTCGGACAGCGTAACCGCATTTGGCAATGTCGTGATGCGGCGGGGCGATCAATCGGTCCGCGCGGACAAGGTGGTGTGGAACCGCAAGACCGGCGAAGTGGAGGCCAGCGGCTCGATCCGGCTGGTCGATGCCGATGGCAACCAGCTGTTCGCCGATTCGCTGATGCTGGACGATGAACTGCGCGCTGGCGCCATGCAGAACATGCTGCTCGCCCTGCGCGAAGGCGGACGTCTGGCCGCCGCCAATGGCAGCCGCGCGCCCGATGGCACGGTGGTGCTGTCGAACGCGGTCTATTCGGCCTGCGCGGTGGAAGACAGCGCCGGTTGCCCGGTAACGCCCAGCTGGCGGATCACCGCCGAGCGGGTCACCTATGACGATACGAAAAAGCTGATCCGCTTCAAGGGCGCGCGGCTCGAGCTGTTCGGCGCCCGCTTGCTGCCGATGCCGGGCCTGGTGCTGACCAGCGACGGGCGGCCGATCTCCGGCCTGCTGATCCCCGATGTGCGGCTGTCAGCCTCGAACGGGGTGGAATTTTCGCAGACCTATTACAAGCGGCTTGGCAACAACCGTGATCTGGCATTGACGGGCTATGTCTATACTGCGGCCCTGCCGATGATCTCGGGCCAGTACCGCCAGCTGACCAGCATGGGCGCCTACCAGATCACCGGCTATGCCACCCGCTCTTCGCGCATTCCGATTGGCGGAGCGGCGGCTGGCAGCCAGCGCGATTTCCGCGGTTATCTGGCCGGCAATGGCCGGTTCCAGCTTTCACCCAACTGGTCGATCATGGCTTCGGGCCGGGTCGCATCCGACCGCACCTTCCTGCGCCGCTATGACATCAGCCGCGACGATCGCCTCCGCTCGGTGATCGAGGCGGAGCGGATCGATCCCAATTCCTACCTGTCGATCGCCGGCTGGGCGACCCAGACGCTGCGGGTGGGGGATGCCCAGGGCCAGGTGCCGGTTGCCCTGCCGGTGATCGACTATCGCCGCCGCCTGCCCGATGCGGTGCTGGGTGGAAAGATCGAGCTCCAGGCCAATTCGATGGCGATCACCCGCACCACCGGCCAGGACACGCAGCGCGCCTTTGCCCAGGCGCGCTGGGACATGCGGCGGATCACCGGGCTGGGCCAGGAAGTGACCTTTACCGCCCTGGCGCGCGGCGATGTCTACAATTCGGACGAGAACAACCTGACTGCGACTGCGGTCTATCGCGGCAACCCCGGCTGGCAGACCCGCGGCCTCGCCACGGCGGCGATGGACGTGAAGTGGCCGCTGCTGGGCGAGTTCCTGGGCGGCACCCAGGTCCTGACCCCGCGCTTCCAGGTGGTCGCCAGCCCGAACCTGCGCAACCTGGCGATCCCGAACGAAGATGCCCGCGCGATAGATCTCGAAGATTCTAACCTCTTCGCGCTCAATCGCTTCCCCGGCTATGACCGGATCGAGGACGGGGTCCGCTTTACCTATGGGTTCGATTGGCAGTGGGAACGGCCCGGCTGGCGCGTTTCGACGACAATCGGCCAATCCTATCGCCTGACCAGCAAGCCCACGCTCTTGCCGGATGGGACGGGCCTGTCCAGCCGCAGTTCCGACATTGTTGGGCGGACCGAAATCCGCTTCAAGGACTTTGTCCGCCTCACCCACCGCTTCCGGCTTGACAAGGACAACTTCGCCGTCCGCCGCAACGAAATCGATGCCGCGATCGGCAACGAGCGGACCTATGCCGAAATCGGTTACCTGCGGCTCAATCGCAATATCGCCGCCATTGCCGAGGACCTTAAGGACCGTGAAGAACTGCGTGTGGCGGGCCGGGTTGCCTTTGCCCGGTACTGGTCGGTCTTTGGTTCTGGCGTGTTCAACCTGACCGGCAAGAATGAAGACCCGACGCTGACCACCGACGGGTTCCAGGCGCTGCGCACGCGGCTCGGTGTCGCATACGATGACGACTGCCTGCAACTCGCGCTCACCTGGCGGCGCGATTTCGTGGCCACGGGCGATGCCCGCCGCGGCAACACCTTCCAGGTGAGCATAGCCGTGCGCAACCTGGGCTTCCGATAGTTGGGGTTTCCGGTGATCGGGACATTTGCGAGGGCGGCACAAACGCGCTATCCGGCCCGGCAATGGTGGTGGCCTGATCAGCTTGGGTTAAGCCAGCCGGAGTCAATGGCTCTGGCAAGTCCGGCCGGAAATCCTGTTCCGCGCCGCTTTGGGGATTGAACTGACGGTGACTCCTATTTCCATTTCGCGCCGCCCGCTCCGCTATACGCTGGCCATTGCCGCGCTGGTGCTGGCCGGGGGCGCTGTGGCGCAGAATGCCCCCACCACAGGCGGCGGCTTTTCCCTGCCCGAGAACCCGAACTTCTTCGTCAAGAACGATCCGAACTACCGCAAGGCAACGGTGGTGGTGAACGGTGAGATCATCACCGGCACCGATATCGATCAGCGCGTCGCGCTGCTGGTTGCTGCCAGCGGCGGCAAGATCGATGATGAGGAACTTAAGCGGCTCAAGCTGCAGGTGCTGCGCAACCTGATGGATGAAACGCTCCAGATCCAGGAAGCAGCCGCCCAGAAGATCGAGGTCGAACCCGAAGAGATTGAGCAGACCTACACCCGGATCGCCGGCCAGAACTTTGGCCAGGATCCGAAGGCCATGGAAGCCTACCTTACCAAAATCGGCTCGTCGCCCGCCTCGCTCAAGCGCCAGATCCGTGGCGAGCTTTCGTGGCAGCGGCTGCTGCGCCGCAACGTCCAGCCCTTCGTTAACGTGTCCGATGATGAAGTGCGCGAAGTGCTGAAGCGGATGCAGGATTCCAAGGGCACCGAAGAATACCGCGTTGGCGAAATCTTCCTCTCCGCCACGGCCGAAAATCGCGAAGCCGTGCTGGCCAACGCGACCCGCATCGTCGAACAGCTCCGCCAGGGCGGCAGCTTTGTCGGCTATGCCCGCCAGTTCTCCGAAGCCTCGACCGCCTCGGTCGGAGGTGACCTCGGCTGGGTCCGCCTGGGCCAATTGCCGGCTGAACTCGGCACCGCGCTGCAAAGCCTGCAGACCGGCCAGCTGGCCGGCCCGATCGAGATTCGCGGCGGTTTTTCGATCGTTGCGCTGATTGACAAGCGCCAGGTCCTGACCGCCGATCCGCGCGACGCAGTGCTCAGCCTCAAGCAGCTTTCGATCAGCTTCCCGCCCGGCACGACCGAGGCCCAGGCTACGGCCAAGGCCCGCGCTTTCGCTGATGCGGTCCGCGCCGCGCGCGGTTGCGGCACGGTAGATGCGATTGCCCAGCAGCAGGGCGCCGAAGTGGTTACCAATGACCAGATCAAGGCGCGTGACCTGCCCGGGCCGCTGCAAAATCTGGTCCTGGGCATGACGCTGGGCGAAGTGACCCCGCCCTTCGGTTCGATCCAGGATGGCGTGCGTGTGCTGATGCTATGCGGCCGCGACGATCCCAAGGACGCAACCGCACCGAATTTTGAGCAGATCCAGGGCCAGATCGAAGACGAGCGCGTCAACAAGCGGGCCCAGGCCTATCTGCGCGACCTGCGGCGCGACGCCGTGATCGACTACGACTGATCGCGAAGTGAGCGAGGGGGCACTCGTCGTATCGCTGGGCGATCCGGCGGGTGTCGGACCCGAACTGATTGCGGCTGCCTGGGCCGCGCGCGAGGCCGCAATGCTGCCGCCATTCGTCGTGGCTGGCGGGGCCGAGGTCCTGGCCGCAGCCGCCCAATCGCGCGGCCTGTCGGTGCCGATCCGCGAGGTGTTCCATCCGGCCGAGGCGCTGGAGTGCTTTGAGTTTGTCCTGCCTGCGTTGGCCGGTGCCGATGGCGACTATACGCCGGGGGCGCCCAGCCGCGCCGGGGCGGAACTCGCCCTCGCCTCGCTTACCGAAGCGACCGAGCTGACCCGCAATGGCGATTGCTGGGGACTGGTCACCGCGCCAATCGCCAAGTCGCTACTGGCCGAAGTTGGGTTCGCCCATCCCGGCCAGACCGAATTTGTCGCCGCGGCCTGCGGCATTGCGGCCGAAGACGCCGTGATGATGCTGGCCGGGCCGACGCTGCGGACCGTGCCGCTGACGGTCCACGTCGCGCTCGCCGCTGTTCCAGGACTGGTCACGACCGACCTGATTGTCCGCAAGGGCCGGATCGTGGCACAAGCCCTGGCACGAGACTTCGGCATCGAACGCCCGCGCCTCGCCATTGCCGCGCTCAATCCGCATGCCGGGGAAGACGGCCGGATGGGGCATGAGGACGCCGCCGTGGTTGCCCCAGCGATTGCCGCGCTCCAGGCAGAAGGCATCAATGCGACCGGCCCGCACCCCGCCGACGCCCTCTTCACACCCCGCGCCCGGGCGACCTACGATGCGGCGCTGTGCATGTACCATGACCAGGCGCTGGTCCCGCTGAAAGCGCTGGACTTTGACGAAGGCGTCAACGTCACGCTGGGCCTGCCAATCGTCCGCACCAGCCCCGACCACGGCACCGCCTTCGGCATCGCCGGCCAGAACGTTGCCGATCCCGGCGCAACCATCGCCGCGATCCGCATGGCCGGTGAGATTGCCGCCCGCCGCGCCGGAGTGGATCTTGGCTGACCTGCCGCCGCTACGCGATGTCATCAACCGCCACGGCCTGTTCGCCTCCAAGGCGCTCGGCCAGAACTTCCTGTTCGATGAGCAATTGCTTGACCGGATCGCCGCGATCCCGGGCAAGCTCAAGGGCGAGCAGGTCCTCGAAGTTGGCCCTGGCCCCGGCGGCTTGACGCGTGCGCTTTTGCGGGCCGGAGCGCAGGTCACTGCAATCGAGATGGACCGGCGCTGCCTGCCCGCACTGGCCGAACTGGCCGAGGCTTTTCCCGGCCAGCTCCGGGTAATCGAGGGCGATGCGACCAAGGTCGATCACGGCCTTGAAGGCCCGTACCACGTTGTCGCCAACCTGCCCTACAATGTCGGCACAGCGCTGTTCGTTGGCTGGCTCAGCGGCGAAGGCTGGCCGCCGCAATGGGCTTCGCTGACGCTGATGTTCCAGCTTGAAGTTGCGCAGCGGATTATCGCCGAGGCGGGCAGCGATGCCTATGGCCGCCTGGCCGTGCTGGCCCAATGGCGCTCCAACGCGAAGATCGCGATGAAGGTCCACCGCAGCGCCTTCACGCCGCCGCCCAAGGTCATGAGCGCCGTGGTCCACGTCACCCCGGCCGCAATGCCGGACGGCGTTTCCGCCCGAATGCTCGAGCGCGTTACCGAAGCCGCCTTCGGCCAGCGCCGCAAGATGCTGCGCCAGAGCCTGAAGGGCCTGCCTGGTGCGCTGGAAGCGCTGGAGAGCCTCGGCATTGACCCCGCCCGCCGCGCCGAGACGCTAAGCGTGGCGGAGTTCGTCAGCCTCGCCCGGGCGCTCACTGCCTAATCCTCCCCGTTTGCACGCAGTGCAAATGGGGAGGTGGATCGCCGCAGGCGAGACGGAGGGGTAATGACGCAGCGTCCATCACCCCTCCGTCATTTGCTTCGCAAATGCCACCTCCCCATTTGAGGCTACGCCAAAAACAGGGAGGATTTTCAGGTTAGCCCTTCTTCACGCGCCGCCACTGATGCAGCAGCGGCTCGGTGTAACCGCTGGGCTGTTCCACGCCCTTGAACACCAGGTCCAGCGCCGCGCGGAAGGCCGGGGCCTCCTCATTGCCGACCAGCGGTTCGTAGAGCGGATCGCCGGCGTTCTGGGCGTCGACCTTGGCGGCCATGCGGCGCAGGCTGTCCATAACCTGCTCCTTCGTGCAAACGCCGTGGAGCAGCCAGTTGGCCATGTGCTGCGAAGAAATGCGCAGCGTCGCGCGGTCTTCCATCAGGCCGATGTCATTGATGTCTGGCACCTTGGAGCAGCCGACACCCTGGTCGATCCAGCGTACGACATAGCCGAGCAACCCTTGGGCGTTGTTGTCGAGTTCGGCCCGTACTTCCTCGTCCGACCAATTGGTGCCTTGCGCCAGCGGCACGGTCAGCAGCGGGTCGAGGCCCGGGGTGGGCTTGCCAGCCAATTCCTGCTGCACCGCGAAAACATCGACCGCGTGGTAATGCATCGCGTGGAGCGTCGCGGCAGTGGGTGACGGCACCCAGGCGGTATTGGCGCCAGACTTCGGATGGCCGATCTTCTGGACCATCATTTCGCCCATCAGGTCAGGCGCAGCCCACATGCCCTTGCCGATCTGCGCCTTGCCCGAGAGACCGCAGGACAGGCCGATCTGGACATTGCGCGCCTCGTAAGCCGCGATCCAAGAAGAGGCCTTCATGTCAGCCTTGCGGATCATCGCGCCGGCCTTCATCGAGGTGTGGATCTCATCCCCGGTCCGGTCGAGGAAGCCGGTGTTGATGAACACGATCCGGTCTTTCACCGCATGGATGCAGGCGGCAAGGTTGGCCGAGGTGCGGCGTTCCTCATCCATCACGCCCACCTTCACGGTGTGGCGCGGCAGGCCGAGCAGGTCTTCGACCGCATCGAACAGGTCGTTGGTAAAGGCGCACTCTTCCGGCCCGTGCTGCTTGGGCTTGACGATGTAGATGCTGCCGTGGCGGCCGTTGCCGTACTTGCACAGCCCGGCCCGGTCATGCGCGCCGATCGCGCTGGTTACGACGGCGTCCATGATCCCTTCCGGAATCTCGCTGCCATCGGCCAGCAGGATTGCCGGGTTGGTCATCAGGTGGCCGACATTGCGGACAAACAGCAAGCTGCGGCCCGAAAGAGTCAGATCGCCCCAGGTGCGGTCACCATTGAGCGTGCGGGTCATCTGCCGCCCACCCTTGTCGAAGGTTTCGGCAAGGTCACCGCGGATCACGCCCAGCCAATTGCGATAGGCATTGAGCTTATCCTCGGCATCGACGGCCGCGATCGAATCCTCAAGGTCGCAGATCGTGGTGAGCGCCGATTCGAGCAGGACATCCGCAATGCCGAGCGGATCGGTCTTGCCGACCGGGTGCGCCGGATCGACCACCACTTCGATGTGCAGCCCATTGTGGCGGAACAGGTAACCGCCAGGCTTGGCCGCGACCAAGTATTCGCAGGCGCCGCCGCTCAGCGCTGCTTCCCAGCCGGGGATCGCGCTGTTCAGGAACTTGCGAACTGCCGCGATCACTGCGGCGCCGCGCACTTCGTCATAGCCACCCGGACGGGCCGGCGCAGCGTCGAGTGCGTCGGTGCCATAATAGGCATCATAAAGGCTGCCCCAACGGGCATTGGCTGCGTTCAGCAGGAAGCGGGCGTTGAGGACCGGCACGACCAGCTGCGGCCCGGCCATGGTCGCAATTTCGGGATCGACGTTCTGCGTACCGACCTGAAACGGTGCCGGTTCCGGGACCAGGTAGCCAATCTCGCGCAGGAAAGCCTGGTATTCACCGCCGTCGATCGGTTGTCCGGCGCGGGCCACATGCCAGGCATCGATCTGCGCCTGCAGGTCCTCACGCTTGGCAAGGAGTGCACGGTTCACGGGAACGAAGCGCTCCACTAGGACGGCGAAACCGGCCCAGAACTTGTTCAACTCCTGGCCCAGCGGGCTGACAACCTCATTTTCGATAAAGGCGGCGAGCGCCGCATCGACTTGCAGGCCCGACTTCTCAACCCGATCGCTCATTGTACCTCGCACGCATGGAATCGCGCAGCACGATGACGTGCTGCCGACTGGTTCATCAACGATCCCGGGGAGGAAGTCACGCGCCTATGCCGCAGTTGCGAAGGGATGGCAACTGTCTCCCCTCCCGCTTGCGGGAGGGGTTGGGGGTGGGGCCCGCATCTCACTTTAACCTGCCCCCCCTAATCCCTCCCGCAAGCGGGAGGGGGACTTTTGTGCCGGGGGTTGGAACCCCCTTCCGCCTCGGCTAGAGGTGGTAACACATGCAACAACTTACGCCCACTGAAGCCGCGCTGATCGCCAGCGTCGATGCAGCGCCGATGCTGGATCAGGTCCTGGCCTGGAGTGCGGTCAACACCGGCACGGGCAACCTGACCGGACTGGCGAACTATGTCGCCCTGTTGGCGGGCGAGTTTGCTGCGCTTCCCGGGGAGATTGCGCTGGTCGATCCGGCCAGGGTCGGCGTGGTCGCCGCCGACGGGCGAGAAGTCGAGGCGGCTTACGGCAAGCATCTGGTGCTGCGGGTCCGGCCCGGTGCCAACCGCCGTTTCCTGCTGACCGGGCACATGGATACGGTCTTCCCCGCCGACCATGCGTTCCAGACGACCCGGTGGCTTGACGACGAGACGCTCAATGGCCCCGGCGTGGCGGACATGAAGGGCGGCATCGCGGTAATCCTTGCCGCGCTCAAGGCTTTCGAGGCGAGCGCTGCGGCCTCGGGCGTGGGCTATGACGTGCTGCTGAATTCGGACGAGGAAACCGGCAGCTTGTCTTCCGCCCCGCTGATTGCCCAACTGGCAGCGGGCAAGGTTGCGGCGCTGACCTATGAACCTTCTGCCCTGCCCGATGGCACCCTGGCCGGGGCCCGCGGCGGCAGCGGGAACTACAGCCTGATCATCACCGGCAGGTCGGCCCATGCGGGCCGCAATCCACAGGATGGTCGCAACGCTATCGTCGCCGCCGCCGCGCTGGCCTTGGGCCTCAAGGCACTCGAGCGGCCGGGCCTGAGCATCAATCCAGCCAGAATCGATGGCGGCAGCGCCAACAATGTCGTGCCTGATCACGCCGTGCTGCGCTTCAATATCCGCCCCATGGAAACCGGGCTTGCAGATTGGTTCGAGCTGCAGATCAAGGAATTGATCACCACAGTTTCCGCCGAGCATGATGTATCAATCCATCGCCACGGCGGGATTAGCCGTCCTCCCAAGCCGCTCGACCCGCCGGCCGAACGGCTGTTCGAGCTGGTGCGAGATTGCGGTGCGGCGCTGGGCCAAGCGATCCGTTGGCAGAGCTCGGGCGGGGTCTGCGATGGCAACAATATTGCCGCTTGCGGGGTGCCCGTGGTTGATACCATGGGCGTTCGCGGCGGTTCGATCCACTCACCCGACGAATTCCTGATCGTCCCCAGCCTGGCCGAGCGCGCGCAATTGTCCGCCCTCGTCCTGCACCGTCTTGCTACCGGAGTAACCTTGTGACCTTCGTGATCCGCTCGGCCAATGCCGACGACCTTCAGCACCTTTACGAGATGGCCAAGCGGACCGGCGGCGGCTTCACCAATCTGCCGCCCGATCGCAAGGCGCTGATCGCCAAGCTGGAGCGCGGGGCTGCTGCCTTTGCCCGGACCGACGACGAGTTGGGCGACGACCTGTTTGTCTTTGTGCTGGAGAACACCGCTACCGGCGAAGTGCGCGGCACCTGCCAGATCTTCTCGGCGGTCGGGCTTAAGTGGCCGTTCTATTCCTACCGGATCGGTGCACTGACCCAGCACAGCGAAGAGCTGGGTCGCACTTTTCGAGCCGATATCCTAAACTTGTCGACTGATCTTGAAGGCGCGAGTGAGGTAGGCGGCTTGTTCCTGCACCCGGGTGAGCGCGCCGGGGGCCTGGGCATGCTGATCGCCCGCAGCCGCTATCTGTTCATCCGCAACCACCGCGCCCGCTTTGCTGACCGCTGCATTGCCGAACTGCGCGGGGTCATCGACGAGGCCGGCGGTTCGCCATTCTGGGACGGGGTCGCGGGGCGGTTCTTCGGAATGAATTTCCAGGACGCGGATGAGTTCAATGCCAAGTTCGGCAATCAGTTCATTGCCGATCTGATGCCCAAGCACCCCGTCTACATCGCCATGTTGTCCGAAGCGGCGAAGGCTGTGATCGGCGTGCCCCACCCATCGGGCCGGGCTGCCATGCGGATGCTGGAAGAAGAAGGCTTTGCCTGGGAAAACTACATCGATATCTTCGATGGCGGCCCAACGATGACGGTGCGAACCGACCAGATCCGCTCGATCCGCGAGGCGCAGGACGATCAGGTGGTAGCGATCGATCCCGCCCTTGGCGATCACAAGCGGGGCGATAAGCGTCTGCTTGCAACCGGCAAGCTGGCTGGCTTCCGAACTACCTATGGCTGGGTCGAACAACGGGAAGGTGGCATCGCGCTCGATCCGGGCGGGGCCGCGGTGCTCGGGATCGAACCCGGCATGTCCGTCACCCATGTTGCACGGGGTTGAGCCATGAGCCTGACTGAAATCAACTTCGACGGGATCGTTGGCCCCAGCCATAACTACGCCGGGCTCAGCCTGGGCAATATCGCCTCGGCCAGCAATGCCGGGGACACTTCCTATCCGCGCGCCGCAGCGCTGCAGGGGCTGGGCAAGATGCGCCACAACCTGGCGCTGGGCCTGGTGCAGGGCTTTCTGCTGCCTTTGCCCCGGCCCAACGCGCCCTTTCTGTCCGCCATCGGGGCCGACGGCAGCGAGGATCGCCGGCTACTGGCCGCCGCCTGGTCGGCCAGTTCGATGTGGACGGCCAACGCCGCGACTGTTTCGCCCGGCCCAGACACGGCGGACGGGCGCTGCCACCTGACCGCCGCAAACCTGGTCACTATGCCGCACCGTAGCCAGGAATGGCCCGATACGGTGAAGCAGTTGCGCGTCGCCTTTGCCGATCCGGCGCACTTCGCCGTGCACGACGCCGTTCCTGCCTGCTTCGGGGACGAAGGCGCGGCCAACCATATGCGGATGGGGACGGATCACGGCGCGCCGGGAATCGAGATCTTCGTTTATGGCAAGAGCGGCGGCCCCTTCCCCGCGCGCCAGCACGAACAGGCGAGCCGCGCCGTTGCGCGGCTCCACGGCCTCGATCCGGCGCGAACCCTGTTCGTTGAGCAGAACCCCGAGGCGATTGCCGCTGGAGCCTTCCACAACGACGTGGTGGCCGTGGCCAATGAGCGTGTGCTGTTCACCCATGAATTGGCCTTTGCAGACCCCGCAGGCACCTATGCCGCGATCCGCGCGGCACTGCCCGAGGCGGAGATCGTGATTGTCCCGGCCAACGCCGTGAGCCTGGCCGATGCCATCAAGAGTTACCTATTCAACGCACAGCTGCTCACGCTGCCGTCAGGGGAGATGGGCCTGGTCATCCCGCTTGAAGCGTGGGAGCATCCCCGCGTGCGATCCTGGCTCGATGGCATGCTGGCCAGCAATGGACCGATCCGCCGGGTTCTGCCGGTCGATGTCCGCCAGTCGATGGCCAATGGTGGAGGGCCGGCCTGCCTGCGGCTGCGGGTGGTTGCAGACCCGGCTACCGTCGATCCGCGCTTCCTGCTCGACGAAGCAAAGATCGCGCTGATCGAGACTGTGGTTGCCAAGCACTGGCCCGAAGCGATCCGCCCGGACGAGCTTGGCGATCCCATCCTGGCCGCAAAGATTGTCGCCGCGCGGCATGCCTTGCTTGCGGCTCTCGACTTGACCGAGCTCGCTTAACGTCGATGTGCCTTACAATGGGACAGGCTGTTAACCAGTGGCTTGCGCGGATGTCCTGATTTGGCATGATGGTTGCTCCAATCCTAATTAAGGATATGCGAGGGATCATGCTCAACAAGATCAGGCGCCTGTTTATGATCAAGACCCCGCTTGAGGCCTATCTGATCATCTATGCCCTGGCGCTTGGCGCGGTTGAGCGTGGCTCGGTCTATTTGACGAAGTTTCCGGGATTTGGCGGCAAGCTGCTGTTCCTTGCCTGCACCGGTGCGGTCTTCATGGCCGGCGCCAAGATCCTCGATTGCCTGAAGCACGAAAAGCGTCTGGCCGAAGAATCCAGCAAGGCCGCCTGAACCCGATCGTTTTCAGATTGGCTCAAGACGGTTTGCTTGTCTGGCGCGCTGTCGACGGATGGCCTGTCCGCACTGTAATGAGGAAGTGGGGCGTTTCTGTTGCAAGGTACGCCCCGGACCCCGTTCTTGGTAGTGTAACTTCAGGCCGCTAGGCCCTAGAATTACGCAGCAAGAGCAAGTGCTTCGTTATCGTTGGCACTTGTGAGTTTTGAGCCTTGAACGGGTTACTCAGCCCGGGCAAAAACAGCGCTTTTCAACACACGTCGATCCTAGTTCGGCCCCGTCATTGTCCCTGCCGGGGCAGGGAAAGTGGTGGAGCCGCCGGGTACCGCCCCCGGGTCCGCTGCGCCTATTGCACGCCGCAGTTTATCGCCATAGCCGGGCGAACCCGGCGAAGACCTATATAGGGAAGTCCGGCCCAAATGAAAAGGGCGGGAGCCTGGCCCCCGCCCCATTCAGCTGCGAACCACCGCAATTCAGCCCTTCTTCAGCGCATCCCTGATCTCGGTCAGCAGGTCCACTTCGCTGGGCCCGGCGGCAGCAGGCGGCGGCGGCATCAGCTTGTTGGCCTGGCGCACAATCAGGAAGATCACGAATGCCAGAATCAGGAAGTTGATGATTGCCGTTACAAAGCTGCCCCAGGCGATCACGGTGGCACCAGCGGCCTTGGCGGCCGCCAGCGTTGCCCCGGCCGGTGCTTCACCTGCCAGAACGGTGTACTTGTTCGAGAAATCGATCCCGCCGGTCATGAAGCCGATTACCGGCATGATCACATCGTCGGTCAGCGACGAAACGATCTTGCCGAATGCGGCACCAATGATCACCCCGACCGCCAGATCCAGCACATTTCCGCGCGCGATAAAGGCCTTGAATTCGCTAAGCATTTTGCGTCCCCTCCACTCATTCCATGGGCCCATGTCGCCTGCTAGGATAGCCTGGTGGCGGCAACAATCAATTGCACTGCAACGATTTTTGCGTCGACCGCTTGAACCGGCCAATGCGCACGCTACATCCCTGCACAGTCGCGGCCGGGTGGGCCGCCTTGGAATAGGGATGCCTTGCATGACCGCTGCCATTGTCCGTCGTTTCGGCCGCCTTGCCCTCGTTGCCGCCGCTGCTGCCACGCTGGCCGGCTGCGGGATCAATTCGGTGCCGACCGCTGAGGAAAACGCCAAAGCCAAGTGGGCCGATGTCGAAAGCGCCTATCAGCGCCGCGCCGACCTTATCCCGGCTCTGGTCGAAACCACGAAGGGTGCTGCCGCTTCGGAAACCCAGATTCTGACCAACGTCACCAATGCGCGCGCGGCTGCGACCTCGATCAACGTGCGGACCGAAGACCTTTCGGACCCCGCGACGTTCGAAAAGTTCCAGAACGCGCAGAATCAGCTGACCCAGGCGCTGGGCCAGCTGCGCACCGTGGTCGAAAACTATCCCCAGCTGCAGAGCCAGGCGCGCTTTGCCGATCTGATGGTCCAGCTGGAAGGGACGGAGAACCGGATCAACGTGGCCCGCACTCGCTATAACGAAGCGGTGCAGGAATATAACACCACGATCCGCACCTTCCCTGACGCGATCGGCGCCAAGTTGATCCACGGCGCAAAGCCGATGGTCGCCTTCAAGGCCGATCCTGGCGCTTCGGTCGCGCCGAAGGTCGATTTCGGCACCACGGGGGCTCCGGCTGCCGCTGCTCCGGCCAACGATAACGCGGCGGCTACGGCCTCGCCCGCTGCGGCCGCGCAGTAATCCCAGAGCCGGAGCGCGGCGCCATGCGCCAGATCGCCCTGTGGCTTTGCGCCGTGCTGGCATCGCTGACCCTGGCGATTTCCGGCACGGGCGCACTGGCCGAACTGCCGCCACGCCCTGACGGACCGGTGCTCGATGCCGCCGGGATCATTCCGGATGGCGACGAGGCTGCGCTCGATGCCAAGCTGCGCGCCTACAACAAGGATACGGGCAGAGCGATCATCGTCGCCACTGTCCCCTCGCTCAATGACCAGCCGGTTGAAGACTATGCGCAGCAGCTGGCCGAGAAATGGGACATCGGCGGGGCAGAAAGCGAGCAGGGCGTGCTGTTCCTGGTCGCTCCGACCGAGCGCAAGATCCGCATCCATACTGCCCGCGGCGTACAGGAGCGATTGCCCGACGTGCTGGCGGGCCGGATTATCCGCGACACGGTAACGCCGCTGTTCAAAGCCAGGAACATGGGCGGTGGGATCAATGCCGGGGTCGATGCGATCATCGCCCAGCTCAACCGCGATCCGGCTGACGCGAAGGCAGTTGCCGAGGCAGCCGCCGCTGCAGCCAAGCAGCGGCGGGGCGGGAGCGAGGATGCCAGCATCGGTGCGGTGATCTTCTGGATCGTGCTGATCCTGTTCCTCATCATGCTGTTCGGCCGAGGCCGACGCAGGCATGGGCTGCGGCGCCATTCCGATGCCGGGATCGTCATGTGGGAGGCCGGCAACCTTGCCGCGAACATCGCCGCTAACATTGCGATCAATGCGGCTCTGGGCGGACGCGGCGGTGACAGCGGCGGCTTTGGCGGGTTCGGCGGTTTTGGTGGTGGCGGTGGCGGCTTTGATGGCGGCGGCGCCTCGGGGGATTGGTAAGCCATGTCCAAGCCCGTTCACCTGTCTGTTGCCGAACACGAGCGCGTTTCCGCAGCCGTTGCCCAGGCCGAGAGCCACAGCGCGGGCGAAATCGTCACGATCGTCACCGAACGTTCAGACGGCTATGCTGACATCGCCCTCGCCTGGGCCGGCTTCGTCGCACTCACGGCGTTGACTGTTTTCTCGGTCTTCACCGACTTCTATCTCGACCTTTACGACCTGGTTCTGGGCGACTGGGGCCGCGAATGGACGCACCAGGGGATCGCCACCCTGGCCGCAACCATCGCGATTCTGAAGTTCATCGCCATGGTGCTGCTGCAGTTCTGGGCGCCACTGAAGTGGTTCCTGGTGCCGCGCTTCATCAAGGCCGGCCGGGCCCGCGCCCGCGCGATCACTTGTTTCAAGGTCGGCGCGGAACGCCGCACCCATGGCCGCACCGGCATCCTGATCTATGTCAGTCTGCGCGAGCAGCATGCCGAGATCCTCGCCGACGCGGCCATCGCCAGCAAGGTTAGCCCCGAGGTTTGGGGTGAGGCTATGGCGGCACTCCTTTCCGGAATCCGCGCTGGCGATCTGGCCAGCGGGCTGGTCGGCGCGGTCGAAAAGGTCGGCGCAGTACTGGCCCAGCACTTTCCCCGCGCCGCCGATGACCAGAACGAGTTGCCCGACCGGGTCATCGAAGTATGAGCCAAGACGATCGCGATCTGCCCGAACAGGTCCACTGGGAAGGCAAGTACATCGTCGCCAAGACCCGCGGACGGTGGGAGTACGTCAGCCGGGCGCGCGGCATCCGGGCTGCCGTGATCATCGCGATCGACCCGGAGGACCACGTCATCCTGGTCGAGCAGTACCGCGTACCCCTGGGCCGCGCCTGCATAGAACTGCCCGCCGGCCTGATCGGCGACGAGACCGAGGGCGAAGACCCGACCGAGGCCGCCGCCCGCGAGCTTGAGGAAGAGACCGGCTTCCGCGCCGGGCGGATCGAGGTGCTGGGTGAGTTTCATTCTTCTCCCGGCATGGTCAGCGAGAGCTTCACCCTGCTGCGCGCGCATGACCTCACCAAGATCGGTCCCGGCGGCGGGACCGAGAGCGAGCAGATCACGGTCCACCGCGTCCCCCGCGCCGGCCTCCCCGCCTTTATCGCCGATCGCCGCGCCAGGGGCGATGCCATGGATGTAAAGCTGCTGCTCTTGCTTGGCCCGGAGTTGCTGGGCTAGAGCCTCCCGATAACAGGAGAGGACAAGGCAAATGGCAGGACGGGTTGCAGGCAAGAAGGCGCTAATCACCGGCGCAGCACAGGGCTTGGGCGCGGCCCAGGCGATGATGCTGGCGCGCGAAGGTGCCACGGTTCTCCTCGCCGATATCAATGCCACAGGCGCCGCCGAACAAGCCGCCAAAATCAACGCCGAGCTCGGTGCTGGCACCGCGCATTCCGTGGCGCTCGATGTAACCAGCGAGGACCAGTGGGTAGCCGCTGTCGACTACGCGGCCGACAAGCTCGGCGGCCTCTCGGTCCTGGTCAACAACGCTGGGATCGGGGTGCGCGGCAACATCGAAACCTGCACGCTGGCCGATTGGCACAAGGGCTTTGCCGTCAACGTCGATTCGGTCTTCCTCGGTTGCCAGAAGGCCATGCCCTTGCTCAAGGACAACCAGCCCGGCTCGATCATCAACATCTCCTCGATCGCCGGTCTGATCGCCAGCGACACCATGCCTGGCTACAACGCCAGCAAGGCGGCGGTCTGGATGCTGTCCAAGTCGGTCGCGCTCTACTGCGCCAAGATGGGTTGGGACATCCGCTGCAACTCAGTCCACCCGACCTTTATCGACACCCCGATCCTTGACGGCATGGTCACCTCCTCAGGCAAGCCCAAGGACGTGATCATGGACAAGCTGGCCCGCCAGATCCCGCTCAAGCGCGTCGGCCACCCGGACGACATCGCCAACGGCGTGCTCTACCTCGCCAGTGACGAGAGCCGCTTCATGACCGGCGCCGAGCTCAAGCTCGACGGCGGCATCTCGGCGATGTAACCCACGGGTCATGGGGGACACCACCACCACCAAGCCCCGCGCCTTCCGCGTCACCTCATTCGACGTGGCGGCCGAGGCCGGCGTCAGCCAGTCCACGGTCAGCCGCGCGCTGGCGGGCGACCCGGTGGTCAGCGAAGCGACCCGCGCCCGCGTGTTCGAGGCTGCCCGCCGCCTCAACTACGCAGTCGACGAGAACGCCGCCCGGCTCCGCTCCGGCCGCACCGCCACCCTGGCCGTGGTGGTGATCTGCCGCCCGGATGAGGACCGCAAGGACCTCAACCCCTTCACCTACTCGCTGCTCGGCACGGTCTGCGCCGCCGCCTCGGCCCGCGGGTACGAGACGCTGGTCAGTTTCCAGGACGGGCCGGAGAACCTCTCGGGCCGCTATGAGGACCGCCGCCGCGCCGATGGCCTGATCGTGATCGGCACGACCCAGAACCTGCCGGCCTGGACCTATTACCGCGACCTGGGCCTGGGCGGCACGCGGATGGTTTGCTGGGGCAGCCCGTTTGACGAGCTTGACTGGATCCGCAGCGACAACAACGCCGGTGCCCGCCTTGCCACCCGCCACCTGATCGAGGCCGGCTACACCGCCCCCGCCTGCATCGGCTCCGAAGCCTCGCTCCAGCGCCAGTTCAAAGAGCGCTACGACGGCTATGTCGAGGCCATGCGCGAAGCCGGGCTGACCCCGCGCCTGGTCGAGATCGAGGAGGGCATCTCGCGCGAGGAGCAAGGCCGCCGCGCCGCCCGCCAGCTCATCGACCAGGGCCTCCCCTGCGATTCGATCTTCGCCGTCTGCGACGAGATCGCGCTGGGCACCCTGCGCGAACTGTCCGAAGCCGGCGTGGCCGTCCCGGGCCGGCTTGGCCTGATCGGCTTCGACGGGATCCGCGCCAGCGCCAACGCCATGCCGCCGCTGTCGAGCATCCAGCCAGACTTCGCCGCCGCCGGAGCCATGCTGGTCGACAAGCTGCTGGCGACCATCGCGGGTGAGCCCAACACCGATCGCCGCGTGCCGGTCACCCTGCTCGCCCGTGAGAGCACGCGCCGCCCGGCGTGATAGCGCGGGCGCCATGACCCACTACGACACCACGATCCCCGTCCTCATCGCCGGCGGCGGGGCCTGCGGCGCGATCGCCGCGCTGGCCGCCCACGCCGCCGGGGCCGAGGTGGCCCTGCTTGAGGCCGAGGCCCGGCCGATGGGCTCCTCCGGCATGTCGCAGGGCCTGATCGCCGCCGCCGGGACCCGCGCCCAGGCCGAGGCCGGGATCGAGGACAGCCCGCAGCGCTTCCTGGCCGACATCATGGCCAAGACCAAGGGCCTGGCCGACCCGGTGATCGCCCATACCCTGGCCCACCAGTCCGGCCCGACGCTTGACTGGATGGTTGAGGCCCTCGACCTCCCCTGGACGCTCGACCGCACCTTCCGCCCGTCCTACGGCAACTCGACCTGGCGCATCCACGGCTGGGCCGGACACGGCGGGCAGGACATGGTTGACCTGCTCCACGTCCGCCTGGCCGAGGCCGGCATCCCGGTGCTGACCGAGGCCCGCCTGACCGCGGTCGACGCCGACGCCGCGGGCCGCATCCACGGTGTAACCATCGCGCGGCCCGGCGGCGCGAGCGAGCACATCGGCTGCGGCGCGCTGGTCCTGGCCTGCGGGGGCTTTGCCGCCAACCCCGCAATGATCGCCGCCCACATCCCCGAGATGGCAGCAGCGCGCAATCACGGGCACGAGGGCAGCCAGGGCACCGCCCTATCCATCGGCGCGGCCCTGGGCGCGGCCAGCGGCGATCTGGGCGCTTTTCAGGGCTATCCCATGCTGGCCGAGCCGCACGGGGTGACCGTCCCCCCGCCGCTGCTGGTCGAGGGCGGCGTGCTGGTCAACACGGCCGGCCAGCGCTTTGCCGACGAGACCCATGACATCGCCGGGATGGTCCACGCCGTGCTGGCCCAGCCCGATGGGCATGTCTGGGCGCTGCACGATGCCCGCATTGCCGAGCGGCTGATGCCGATCCCGGAGTACGCCCAGCTTGCCAGGCTGGGTGCCGTCCGCCCCGCGGCCAGCACGCCGCTGCCCCCGGCCGCCCTGGCCGCGACCCTGGCCGAAGCGCGCGCCGCCCTGGCCAGCGGCCAGCCCGATGCCTTCGGCCGCCGCTGGACCAGCCCGCCCCCGGCCGGGGACCTGCTGGCGATCAAGGTGGTCGGCGCGATCTATCACACCCAGGGCGGCCTGCAGATCGACGCCCGGGCCCGCGTCGTCCGCCCAGACGGTACGCCGCTGCCCAACCTCCTCGCCGGCGGCGGCGCGGCGCGCTCGGTCTCGGGCCCATCCTCATGGGGCTACCTTCCCGCCATGGGCCTCTGCACCGCCGTCACACTCGGGCGGCTGGCGGGAGAGAGCGCGGCAAACCCGCAGAATCCGGCCCGCTAACCACGTTTCTACGGGATTCCCCGAACCACCCCGCACACGCCGCGCTGAGCAGTCTGGCGGCATCGTCCTTGCCATCCGGCAATCTGGGCGAGCGGCACGATGGTATTGTCCCTTATCGCAGCGATCCTGGGGGCAAGCATGCTGCCGCCCGATCACCTTGCCATCGCGACCCGCGTTGCCGGCGCGGGGCTGCCGCAGTGCCGGATGTACCGCGCCGACGGCAGCGAAGGGCCCTGCCTGCCCAGCTTTGCCCTGACCGCCAGCGGCAGCATCAACGGCCACAGCCGCGCTGGCCACATCACCTTCACCCGCGGCGCGACCACCCGGCTGACTGCGGACGAGTTCGCCCTGCTGGCCGGGCACGAGATCGCCCACTGGTACCTGGGCCACGGCGAGAGCAGCCGCGAAGCCGAACTCGCCGCCGACCGGCTGGGCGCGCAGCTGGCCTGCCAGGCCGGCTATGACGTGACCAAGGGCGCGGCCGTGTTCCGGTTTGTCGGCAAGAGCCGGATCTATCCGGAACGGGCCGAGCGGGTGCGGACCGTGCTGGCGGTCGGCTGCGGCCAGGCGGCCGCGCCCGCCGCCTGACCCCCCGGCCGCGCGCCACGGCGGCAGCGTTACGTTGGACTTGACACAGTTGACACTGCGTCCGCTTCTTCCAACAGGCTGTTTCCCGCAGAGTTCCGCCACTTTCGGCCTGTTTCACGGCCTGTGACCGCCCGGCGCGAAAAAAAACTCCGCGCGACTAGCGCCCGGGCCGGCCGCGCCGCTGCGCCGGCGGGGCCGCATTGGCGGCGTACCAGCTTGCACCCAGGAAGTGCGCCTCGCCGCGCTGGGCGTCCTCTTCGTCCGCGAACGGCCAGCCCGGCCCCGGCACCGCCTCACCCTCTTCCCAGCCGAGCGAGGCCGCCTCGATCCGTTCGAGCAAGGCATCGAAATCGCCCCCGGCATATTCGCGCGCCACCTGGTGGCGGCCGACGCGCCACGGGTTCTCCAGCACCCATTGCGCCAGCCGGTTATCATGGCGGCGCGTCGTGCCGACCAGCTCACCGTGGTAGAAGTGCTGGATCTCCTCGCCATTGAGCGCGCGGTCCATCACCGCCTGGGCCAGCGCGTGCATCCCGCATTCCAGCGCGACTTCCCAGCCCAGCGCAAAGGGCTGCCCCTGCAGCCGATTGCGCAGGTTATAGGCCGCGGTCCGGCTCATCCCCACGGCCTTGGCCGCCGCCGCCACCGATTGCGTCGCCGCCAGCTCGCGCAGGAAAGCCACCATCTTGGCGCGGGTCCACTGGTTGTGGGGGGTGATGGATTGGGGCCCCGGCTCCCCCTCTCCTTCAGGGGCAGGGGCTAACGGCACTGCCGCGCCGTCACTCTCCCCTCCCGCTTGCGGCAGGGGCGCGAGACTTGAGCCGCCACCGGCGGCGCTAGTCGCAGCGGGGTGGGCAGCGGGCAGATCGGAAAGGGGCTGGTTGTCAGACATGGTTCACCTCGCAGTTGGCGTGAAAGGGAACCGGTTCAGTTATAGGATTTTTGGGGTGTAGGAAAATGATCGCTTGCCCACTGGTGCCTGGGCCACACGGGCGAAGGCGACGCCGCCACCCGCCGCGAGGCCGAACGCGCCACCGACCGCCTCGGCGCCCGGCTCGCCTGCCAGGCCGGCTATGACGTAGCCAAGGGCGCGGTGGTGTTCCGGTTTGTGGGCAAGAGCCGGGTCCATCCGGAGCGGGCGGTGCGGTTGAAGGCGGTGTTGGCGGTGGGGTGTGAGGATTAGGGGAGTTGGCGCATTCTCGCGGCCCGACCCCTAACACGACATACCCACAACATACACACCGCGATATCTCGATCCAAGTTTAAGGCTTGGCAATATCTCCCTTTTGAGCATAGCTATATCATTGACGCCGCGAGTGCCAACTAGGGACTGGACGATAATTCGCGATCGGGAATCCAACTAATGCTGAAGAAACTTACGTTACGAAATTTCCGCGCGTTCCGGAATCAGACTTTTCATTTTGGAAAGTTTAATGTCTTCGTCGGTCCAAATAATTCCGGAAAATCAAGCGCCCTGAGCGCTTTAAACATGATCGCCCAAACAGTCCTAAATAACGATGTAAGTCAGAGTCCATTAATTCTAAATGGACCCTTTGATAGTCTTGGCACATACCTAGATTTAGTACATGGTGGTCGGTCTAACACGCCGATGGGATTCGATCTTAGCTTTTTTGAATTCGAGATTCGCATTGAGTTCAAGTACAGAAGCCAGCGCCGTGAGATAGAAATAGTTAGATACGAACTTTATGAGAACGAAAGACAAGTTTTATTTTACTCATCTCGAAAAGACTCATTCGACTTCAGGCTTTTCGGCAAAGATGTTGATCGTCTGATCCAAGGAACGAGAAAAGTAAGACCAGCGTTTCGCAATCTTGCGCCCATCAATAGCTCTTACTCACTGCAGATGAT
Source organism: Novosphingobium ginsenosidimutans (assembly GCF_007954425.1). Classification (NCBI taxonomy): domain Bacteria; kingdom Pseudomonadati; phylum Pseudomonadota; class Alphaproteobacteria; order Sphingomonadales; family Sphingomonadaceae; genus Novosphingobium; species Novosphingobium ginsenosidimutans. The sequence goes on from NZ_CP042345.1 coordinate 179,409, forward strand.
GAGACGCTTTCGTGAGGAAGATGTACCAGAGAGTGTCCTCGGACTCTTGCGGCGCGCAGATCGCGCGATCACGCAAGCCCGAATAAGGTTGCGCCGATCTTTTAGTAGCTTCGATTCGCTTAGTCCGATCCGGGAAAAGCCTGAACGAACATATCTCTATTCAGGCGAACGAGCAGAACGCATAGGCACTACTGGCGCAAATACCGCCCTCCTTTTAGCCAACGACACCTCAAAGCGAGGTGGCGAAAGCAAAGGGATTGAGGAGTACATCTCAAAATGGTTTCAATTGACTGGAATTGCCAACGGTATCCGAATTGACAGTATTAGCCCAAGGCATTTTGAACTTGTTCTCGTTGATTTTGACAATACCAAACACAATTTATCAGATGTTGGATTCGGTTGCAGCCAAGTTTTACCGGTCCTTGCCAGCGCACTCAACATATATTCGATTCAGGTAGCTCCAGATAGGGGAAACCCAATATTACTAGTGCAAGAACCGGAAATCCATCTGCACCCCAACGCGCAAGCTTCACTAGGCAGTTTTTTTGCTGGCGTTGTGCCGGACCAAGGACAGTTATTTATCGAAACGCATAGTGATAATCTAATACTAAGATTAGCACGCCACGTTGCCGATGGAACAATTGATGAAAACGAAATGCGAATATTTTATGTTCATCGTCAGAATTCGGAATCATTAGTGCACGATATCGAGATCCAGGAAGATGGAACTTTCAGTCAAGAATGGCCAGGCGGTTTCTTCCCGCAACGTCAATCAGAAAGTCTGGCGCTCGCCCAACAGAGTTCACGGGCCAAGGATAACTCGCGACGCGAAATTCAGCTGATCTTTGAATATGCCGAAAGGGCGCGGCGATGACCCCACATGCTGTGGATGCGAATGCTATTCACCAATTTCAAGAAGAGCGGGTAAATGGGTCACCCGGTATCGGCCACACATGCATAGAAGCGATCTTGTCTAACGCCTGCATCGCTTTAGACGAAGAAGGACATTGCCTTCAAGAGTGGCTACAGTGTGCGGGTGGAAAATTTCCGTTCGCATTAGGCGATTGGGTTGCAGATCAGGCGGTTCATGGAAAGATTAAATACTACGAGCTTTCTTCGAACTCCATTCGCAAACACCTTAACAGTCTTGGCATTCCTACGAGTGATCATAAATGGATTAGGCTCGCAATTGGATCAAAGGGATTTGTAATTGTGACGAATGACATTGATTTTTTTGATCCATCTAAGAAGAATGCAACAGCAAAAGTGAAAGACAAGATAAAGGCGAGTGGCGGGCCATGTAGCAAGATGCTTTCAAAATGTTACGGGATAACAGTGCGTTGGACGGCCAGTTTCTAGTGTCCTCCTCGGCAAAAGGATCAAATCCCGCCCTGTAAAGCTCCGCTCCACAAACACCCCTGCTCCGGGGTACCCTCAGCCACCCCGGAACAAGTCCGAGCCAGTCTACCCTTACCGGTCAAGCAACGGCGCGAGGTACTTGGCGGTATAGGACCGCTTGGCCTTGACGACCTCTTCAGGTGTACCTTCGGCAATGATCTCCCCACCGCGCACGCCGCCTTCTGGCCCCAGGTCGATGATCCAGTCCGCCGTCTTGATCACATCGAGATTGTGTTCGATCACCACGACCGAATTGCCCTGGTCCACTAGCCGGTGCAGCACCTCCAGCAGTTTGCGGACGTCCTCGAAATGCAGTCCCGTGGTCGGTTCATCGAGGATGTAGAGCGTCTGCCCGGTTGACCGCCGGCTGAGTTCCTTGGCGAGTTTGACGCGCTGCGCTTCCCCGCCCGAGAGGGTCGTGGCCTGCTGGCCGACCTTGACGTAGCCCAGCCCCACCTCGTTCAGCATGTGCATCTTGTCGCGGATCGGGGGGACGGCCTTGAAGAACTCTTCCGCGTCCTCGATCGTCATGTCGAGCACGTCGGCGATCGAGTGGCCCTTGAACTTTACCTCCAGCGTTTCGCGGTTGTAGCGCTTGCCGCCGCATTCCTCGCAGGTGACGTAAACGTCAGGGAGGAAGTGCATCTCGATCTTGATCAGGCCGTCGCCCTGGCACTTCTCGCACCGCCCGCCCTTGACGTTGAAGCTGAACCGCCCGGCCTTGTAGCCGCGCGCGCCAGATTCCGGCAGGCCGGCGAACCAGTCCCGGATCTGGGTGAAGGCGCCGGTATAGGTGGCAGGGTTGCTGCGCGGGGTGCGGCCGATCGGGCTTTGATCGATCTCGATCACCTTGTCGCACAGTTCAAGGCCGGTGACCTTGTCATGCGGGCCGGCGATGACCCGCGCGCCGTTGAGCGTGCGGGCGGCGGCGGCATAGAGCGTGTCGAGCGTGAGGCTGCTCTTGCCGCTGCCCGAAACGCCGGTGACGCAGGTGAAGGTGCCGAGCGGGATCGCCGCCGTGACGCCGCGCAGGTTGTTGGCGCGGGCGTTGTGGACCGTCAGCTTGTGGCCGTTGCCCTTGCGGCGGGCCTTGGGCACCTCGATCTTGCGGGCGCCGGACAGGTACTGGCCGGTCAGGCTGTCCTTGGCTTTGAGGATATCCTTTAGCGTCCCCTGGGCGACGATCTCGCCCCCGTGGACCCCGGCGCCGGGGCCCAGATCAACCACGTGATCGGCGGCGCGGATCGCATCCTCGTCATGCTCCACCACGATCACCGTATTGCCCAGGTCGCGCAGCCGCTTGAGCGTGGCGAGCAGCATGTCGTTATCGCGCTGGTGGAGGCCGATCGACGGTTCATCCAGCACGTAGAGCACGCCCGAAAGGCCCGAGCCGATCTGGCTGGCGAGGCGGATGCGCTGGCTCTCCCCGCCCGAGAGCGTGCCCGAAGTGCGATCGAGGTTGAGGTAATCGAGCCCGACGTTGTTGAGGAAGCCCAGCCGCTCGTTGATCTCTTTCAGGATGGCGCGGGCGATCTGGCTCTGCTGGCTGGTCAGCTGGCTGTCGAGCCCGCTGAACCATGCCACCGCATCGGCGACCGAGAGCCGGGTGATCGAGGAGATGTCCGCCCCGCCCACCTTGACGCTAAGCGCCTCGGGCTTGAGCCGCTTGCCCTCGCAAACCTCGCACGGCTGCGCGGTCTGGAACTTGCCCAGCTCCTCGCGCATCCAGGCGCTTTCGGTCTGCAGCATGCGGCGGTTGAGGTTGCCGATCACGCCCTCGAACGGCTTCTTGACCGTGTAGCTCTTTTTCCCGTCGATGAAGGTGAGGTTGACCGGCCGGCCGGCGGTGCCGTGGAGGATGACGATCCGCACCTCGACCGGCAGCTCCTGCCATGGCGTATCGAGGCTGAAGCCGAACTCGGCCGCCAGGCTGGCCAGCACCTGCATGTAATAGGGCGACGGCGGGTTGCTCTTCGCCCAGGGCACGACCGCACCCTGCTTGAGGGAGAGCGCCTCATTCGGGACGACCAGCTGCGGATCGAACAGCAGCTTTTCGCCCAGGCCATCGCAGGCCGGGCAGGCGCCCATCGGCGCGTTGAAGCTGAACAGCCTGGGTTCCAGGCTTTCGATGGTGAAGCCGGAGACCGGGCAGGCGAACTTTTCGGAGAAGACGATGCGGTTGTCGGGCAGGCCGGCGCCCTTCATCGCGCCGCCCTTCTCCCCCTCATGCCCGGGAACATTGCCGTCGGCGAGGTCGATATAGGCGAGGCCATCGGCGAGCTTCAGCGCCTGTTCGAAGCTGTCCGCCAGGCGGGTCTCGATCCCTTCGCGCACCGCGATGCGATCGACCACGACCTCGATGTCATGCTTGTACTTCTTGTCGAGCGCGGGGGCGTCTTCGATCCCGTAGAATTCGCCGTCGATCCGCACGCGGGTGAAGCCGGCCTTCTGCCATTCGGCCAGCTCCTTGCGGTATTCGCCCTTGCGGCCGCGCACCACCGGGGCAAGCAGATAGGCACGCGTCCCCTCGGGCAGGGCCATGACCCGGTCAACCATCTGGCTGACCGTCTGCGCGCTGATCGGCTCACCCGTGGCGGGGCTATAGGGCACGCCGGTGCGGGCCCAGAGCAGGCGCATGTAGTCATAGATCTCGGTCACCGTCGCCACGGTCGAGCGCGGGTTGCGGCTGGTGGTCTTCTGCTCGATCGAGATCGCCGGGCTGAGGCCGTCGATATGCTCGACATCGGGCTTCTGCATCAACTCGAGGAACTGGCGCGCATAGGCCGAGAGACTCTCGACATAACGCCGCTGACCCTCGGCATAGATCGTGTCGAACGCCAGGCTCGACTTGCCGGAGCCGGAGAGGCCGGTGATCACGATCAGGCTGTCGCGCGGCAGCTCGACATCGAAGCCTTTGAGATTGTGCTCGCGCGCTCCGCGCACGACGATTTTACTGAGCGACATGGCGCCGCTGTTCCAGATTTGTTCGATTCCCGCAAGGGGGCCGCAATACGGTGTCCTCTGCGCGCTACCGTACCGTTGGCCCGCTTCGTTCCTGCGACCAGCCGCGCCCCGTTTACCGCAATTCGGATTGTTTCCGTTAACCTCTTGGCGGCACAAACGGATCAGGTCCAAGGGAGGGTCGCAACCTATGAAAGCTCGTCTGATCGCTGGCGCAGTGGCGCTGTCCGTCGTCGCCGTATCGGCCCCGGGCCGGGCAGACGATCCCAAGGACCCCCTGCTCAGCCGCAGCGCCGCGGCGCGGGCCAAGGACAAGGCGATCATCCGCCAGCTCAACATCAATGAGATGCAGCGGGTTCGCGCGCAGGAGGCGCAGCAGGCGCAGGGCTGGCAGGCCTACCGCGAACAACCCGCTCGCCAGGCCGAATACCGGGCCGCCCTGGCCGACCACGCCCGCGAACGCGCCGCCTACGAAAAGAAGATGGCCGCCTGGCGCGAAGCGGTGCGCCGCTGCCGCGCGGGCGAATACAGCTATTGCGACAACTGAGCGCGGATCACACCGCCAGCGCCCGCGCGCCCGGCTCACCCAGCCAGCGCGCCGGAACGTTCCAGACCTTTGCGATCACCGGTTCGGCCAGCGCCAGGTCGGGCGGGCCATCAGCGGCCAGCGCGCCCTGTTCCAGCACCACCACCCGGTCGGCATGGTTCATTGCCAGGGCCAGGTCGTGCAGCACCAGCACCACCCCCATGCCCCGCGCGGCACAGGCGCGCAGGTGGCCCAGCAGGGCCAGCTGATGCGCGAGGTCAAGATTGGCGAGCGGCTCATCCGCCAGCAGCCAGCGCGGCGTGCCGGCCAGAACCCGGGCGAGCAGCGCGCGGGCGCGTTCGCCGCCAGACAGCTGCGAGATCGGGCGGTGCGCGAAGGCTGGCAGATCGAGCGCGTCGAGCGCGGCATCAATGGCGGCGGAGTCCTCAGCCGCGCTTGAGCGCCAGGGCAGGCGGCCAAGGCTGGCCAGGGTCTGGACCGAAACGTCCCAGGCCACCTCGGGCGTCTGCGGCAGATAACCGAGCGCGCGGGCGCGAGCTTCGGGGTGCATGGCGGCAAGCGGCGCATCATCAAGCGTCACCGCGCCCTTCGTGGGCGCGAGCAGTCCCGCAAGGCAGGACAGCAGGCTCGATTTGCCTGCGCCGTTGGGGCCACAAATTGCCGTGACCTCGCCCGCCCGCAGGTTCAGCGAGACCCCGCGCAGGCGGCCGGGGAGGACAAGGGCTTCGGCCGCCAGCATCACACCAGCTCCCGCCGCAAGCGCAGCAGCAGGTTGAGGAAGAAGGGCGCGCCCAGCAGGCTGAGTGCGATCCCCAGCCGCAACTCTCCGCCCGCCAGTGGGAGGATCCGGCAGAGGCAGTCGGCGACCAGCACCAGCAATGCACCCGCCAGTGCCGAGGGCAGGATCAGGTGGCTTGGCCGGCCATCGGTGAAGCGGCGGACGAAGTGCGGCACCATCAGCCCGACAAAGCCGATGATCCCGGCTACCGCCACCCCGCCGCCCACGGTCAGGCCCACGCCCAGCACCAGCAGCACTTGCAGGCGGCGCGGGTCCATTCCGAGCGAACGGGCCGCGGCTTCGCCCAGCGTGAGGGCATCGAGCCCGCGGCCCGCCGCCTGCAGCACACCGATCCCGGCCAGCGTCAGCGGCGCGGCAATCCAGACCTCGCGCCAGGAACGGTCAGTCAGCGCGCCCATCAGCCAGGTCACGATCTCGCTCATCGCAAAGGGCGTAGGCGACAGGCTGATCGCCAGGCTCATCAGCGCGCCGGCCAGGCTGGCGATCATCATGCCGGCCAGCGTGAACAGCACGACCCCGCCCTGTCTCCCGGCGATCAGGGTGAGGAGGAACATCGCCCCCGCCGCCCCGATCAGCGCGAAGGCGGGCAAGGCCCAGCCGGTGCTGGCCCAACCGGTCCAGAAGCTCAGCACCGCGCCCAGCGCCGCGCCGGGGGCAATGCCGAACAGCCCCGGATCGGCCAGCGGGTTGCGCAGGTAGCCCTGCATCGCCGCGCCGCTGGCGCCGAGGCCTGCGCCGATCAGCACCGCCAGCAGCGCACGCGGCAGGCGCAGTTCGGCCAGGATCAGGCTGGCCTCCGGGCCGAGCGGCGCGGTCGGATCGATCCAGACCCGGCCCGCCAGCAGCGAGAGCGGCAAGACCAGCGCCAGCGCGGCCAGCAGCAAGGTGATGGGGCGGGTCATCATTCTCCCCTCCCTCTTGCGGGAGGGGTCGGGGGTGGGCCCGCCTGGGTGCGCATGGAGGAAGGCCCACCCCTAGCCCCTCCCGCAAGCGGGAGGGGAATTGTCCGCCGCACTTCGGCCAAACGGGCCAGGGTCTTCGGGATTGTCGGGCCGCCGCACCACAGCAGCTTCGGCTCCAGCGGCGCGCGGGTCGTGCGCTTGAGGCCGGCCAGCGCCGGATGGGCCAGCAGCCGGTCTTCCTCGCCGTGGCTGTGGCCGGCGGCCAGGATCACGCGCGGCGGCTGGGCCAGCATGGCTTCCAGCGGCAGATGGCTGGCCTGCGAGAGGCCGCGCGCGGCAGCGACATTGCTGAAACCGGTGTGCTCCAGCAGCGCGGTGATCAATGTCCCCTCTCCCGCGACGATCCCGCCGCCTTGCCAGACAATCGCGTCAACGGGTGGTCCAGCAGGCGCCTTGCTGGCCGCCAGTGCCGCTTCAATCCGGCGAACCAGCGCCTCGCCGCGCTGCGGATGCCCGGCCAGCGCCGCGAGACGACGGACCTGCGCCACGCTGTCCGGCACGGTCGCAGCAATCGGCACCTGCTCCAGCTTCAGTCCCAGCCGTTCCAGCGCCGAACGGGTGGCCGGCGGGGTGAAGGTGCCATCGACCACCACATCGGGTCTCAGCGCCAGCACTTCCTCGACCGAGCCGCCGGTCGCACGGAATTGCCGGGCTGTGGCCAGGTCCATCGAAGACCCCGCCGGATCCTGGCTGTAATGCGAGATCGCGAGGATCTGCGCCGGGGCGGCCACCTCAGCCAGGATCGCATCGGTACAAGGATTGAGGCTGACAATGGTGGGCAGCGCCAGTGCAGCATTTGGGGAGGCAGCCTCACGCGCCGGGGCGGCAGTGCAACCTGCCAGCACCAGCGCGAAGAGGCTGCCCCAGCGCTTTACCACTTGGCCCGTACCCCGACGAAGGCCGAGCGGCCATAGGTGCCGTAACCGGCGACGGTCTGGTAATCCGTATCGGTCACGTTCTCGACCCGGCCATAGAGCTCGAACCGCTCGCCCAGCGGCAGGCTGGCGCGCAGGGTCAGCAGACCATAGCCATCGAGCCGGGTGAAGTTGCCGCGATCATCGAAGCTGTCGCCCGCCAGGCGCAGGTCCGCGCCCAGCTTGAGCCCGGCCACTGGAGTTTCCCAATCCAGCCCGGCACTGGCGAGGTCGCGTGGGCGGCGGGGCAGATCGCGGCCCGTCGCTCGGTCGGTCGCCTTGATGTGGCTGTAGGCGAGACGAGCGCGGAGCTGGTCAGTCAGCGCGAAACCGCCTTCCACCTCTACCCCCTCGGCGCGGGTGCGGCCGGTGTTGAAGTATCCGGCCGGGAACACGTAATCGATCAGGTTCCGGCTATCGCGGCGGAACAGGGTGATCGCCAGGTGACGGCTGCCACTGCGATCGCCGTATTCAAGCCCTGCCTCGTAAGCCTTGCTGGTCTCCGGCCGGAGCGCCACGTTCCCGCCAAAGCCGTAGAGCTGGTACAGCGTTGGCGCCTTGAAGCCCTCGCCATAGGATGCGCGCAGGCGCAGGTTGTCGGCCAGTTCGTAGGACCCGTTCGCGCCAAAGGTCCAATGGGTGCCGAAGCGGTCATGATCATCGACCCGGACGCCAGCCGAAAGATGCAGGCCGTCCGCGTGGTAGCCCAGCAGGACGTGTGCGCTTGAGAGGCGGGCATCGTTTTGGGGATCGAAGCTGGTGGTGAAGCGGGTCCACTCGCTGTCCGCGCCAAAGTTGAGAGTGACACTGTCGGTCAGGTCCGCCTTGCCAGAGAAATCGGCCCGCCAAGACCGACCGCTGGTGGCGAAATTCGGCGCGGTGCTGGCCGCATCGTCGAAGTAGTCCCGGCGGGTATCAGAATAGGCCAGGCCCAGCTTTAGCGAGACCGCACTGGCGTCATAGTCCAACCCAATCCGGCCCGAGCCCTGGCGCGTGGTCTGCACTTCGGGTGTATCGGCAAAGCTGAAAGTCGGCGGCGGGAAGCCATCGAAATCGACCCGGCTATCGGCATAGCGCGCAGCAGCAACCAGCGAGAGGCCGTCGGCCAAGCTGGCATAGCCGCGCAGCGACCCATGCCACTGGCGGAAGCCATCGGCCTCGGTCCCCGGCGCATAGGCTGAGATGCCATCGCTGCGGACATGACCGCCGCTGACCGTCAGGCCATAGCCATTGCCGGACGTACCCAGCGTGGCGTCGGCAGTCAGCGTGTCGTTCGCGCCATATTCGAATCCCGCCCGCACGCCATCGATCTGGGCACTAGTCAGGGCGAGTACCCCGCCGATCGCATCCGACCCCCAGACCACCGAGTTGGAGCCGCGCAGCAGTTCGATCTTGTCGATTGCGCCGGTCATCAGTGTGCCGAGGTCGAACCCGCCCGACGGCGCGGCGACATCCGCCAGCCGCACGCCATCCAGCGTCACCACCAGCTGCTGCGAATTGGCGCCGCGCACGAACAGGCTGGTCTGGCTACCGAGCGGGCCAGAGCGGGCGAGTGAGACGCCGGGCAGGCGTTCGAGAACGCGGGTGAGGTCGGGACCCTGGACCGACGCGATCTCGTTCGCGCCGATGACGCTGATCGATTGGCCAGTCTCACTGACGCGCTGGGCGGTGCCAGAGGCAACCACAGTGATGGTTTCTGGCTTGACCCGCTCATGGATCAGGAAGCAGCAACCGCCATCCTCCGAATCCTGATCCTGCGCCAGGCCTGGTGTGGCAAAGGTCAGCGAAGTAGCAAGTAAAAACAGATATTTCACACGAATTCCTTCCATCATGAACGAACTGCCGTTCATGGCGGAAGGAGCCGCGGGATTGCGGTTCCTCTGCTGCATTCCGGTACACCCCGCCCGGCTGCGGAACGACCGTCACTGGCAGGTCTCCTGGCTCCCGGATCAGCGCCTTGCCCCGCCTTCCCAGTCCGAAAACCAGTGGCATGTGGAGGCTTGGCTCCCCGGTCACAGTTGCGGGGGCAGCGCGGCATTTCCAACCGCTTCCCTCTTAGGTCTGGCGCTAACCAGACAACCGATGACGTGCCGCATCCCTAATCCGGGCCAACCGCAAGGGCAAGATTTTAACCGCTTAAGGCTATCGCGCAGGCTCGTCCCGCTTCGGCACGGCGCGATTTGCGTTGTGGCGCGGCACCCCGTCCCGGCCTTACGCGCTACGTCGCGTAATCAGCAGGAACCGAATGGTCGCAACTTTAGACCCTGTTTCACTTAGGTGGATGCATCGGCACGGAGCCGAGTTTGGCTCAGCGCGAGGCGCGAGGAGAGAGCAATGCTCGTATATAGTGACCGACGAGCAACGCTGCGGCGGGCCAAACTCGGCTCGCCCCTTGGGGTCGCGTCAGGAAGCCCGCTGGACAGCGTCGCGTCGCCTTGCAGGGGCCGCCAGCCCCTGCTGCGCGCCGTTCCTTGCCAGCGGGCTTCCTGACGCGATGACGATGCGTCCACCTAAATGAAACAGGGTCTAACCCCCAGCCTGGAGCCCCGGCCGCGTGATTTCGGCGCGCGGTTCAAGCGCCGCCGCGTGGCGACGCTGGCCGCCCGGCTGCGCCGACGGCACCTGGGGCGGCGGGCGCTGGTGCTGGTGGCGGCTTTTGCCGTTCCGGCGATTGCCGCGCCGGGCGACTGGCAGGGCTTCGGGATCGGCAACGCCGGATCTGCCTCAGTCGAGGTCGAGCCGCTGCCGTTCGAACGACCGGGTGAGAGCTTCCCCGGTTCCGCCTTCTACTATCTGGCTCAGGACGAAGTCCTGCCGCCGCTGGTCGAGACGCAAAGCGACGCCGATGGCGACCAGCTGTTCGTTGATGAACGCGCCGGGCCGATCGCCCGGGCGATGCGGATCGACAATTCGGGCGTCGACCGGACCCGCGCACTCGAATGCCTGACCGCTGCGGTCTATTACGAAGCGCGCAGCGAAAGCGACCAGGGCCAGCGCGCGGTGGCGCAGGTCGTGCTCAACCGCGTCGCCCATCCCAGCTACCCGAACACGGTCTGCGGCGTGGTCTATCAGGGCTCTGAGCGGTCGACCGGCTGCCAGTTCAGCTTCACCTGCGATGGCTCGCTGGCCAAGGCGCCCAACCGGATGTTCTGGTACCGGGCCGAGAACGTCGCCCGCGCGGCCCTTTCGGGTTACGTCGAGCGTAGCGTCGGCCTGGCCACCCATTACCACACCATCGCGATCTTCCCCTACTGGGCGCCAAGCCTGCGTCACATCATCACTGTCGGCGCCCACCGCTTCTATCGCTTCGGCGGAGCAGCGGGCGATGCTGGCGCCTTTCGCTTTGCCTATCGCGGCGGCGAGCCCGTGGCAGCGCCGCACGCCCGCAATGCGGCGGCGGACAAGCTGCCCGACCCGGCGCTTGATCCGCTGGCGCTGCAGAAGGCCTACGAGGCGGGATTGCAGGCCGCAGCCGCGCCAGCGATGCTCCCTGCTGCCAGTCTGCAGCCGGCCCGCCCGCATGCCGCGCCCAGCTATGCCCCTGAAGTGCAGAACCGCGGCGGCGAAGCGCTTTATCGCGGCGATCGCCTGCCACAGGACAACGGCGTGCGGCCCGAATACCAGAATTCCGGTCGCTGGATCGGCCCACCCGGCACCTGACGGGAACCGGCACCCCCGCGCCCGACTTGGTTAAGCTTCAGCAACCATAGTTCCGCACGAAGCCTTAGCGGGCCCTGGCTATGGCCAATGGAACGTTGCCACAAGCTAAGGTCCGCCATGCCAATCCATTTCGCCGCTGCCCGTTCACCGATTGCCGCGCTGGTCAATCCGGCGCGTCGCAACCGGATCATCGGGCGCGCCGCCAACGATAATGGCACGCCGGGCCACAGCGCCGAACTGCGCGCCGCGCTCAAGCATTTTGCCGAGCATGGCCTGGGTGCCGCCACGGTTGCCCGTCAGAACGCCGAGCACGCCTTTTTCCGCGGCGACCGGCAGGGTTACCTGCACTGGCTGGGGATTTGCCGCACGCTGGATCGGCGCATGGCCCAGGTCCTGTCGACCCAGGTAGCAGCGGGTAACGACTGACTACGCGGCACGGTAACCGGATCATTAACTAATCGGTGACCTCTCTGCGCTAGGCCGCTCTGGTTAAAGAGGGAGCAAGAAATCAAGCGCTGGCGAACCTTGCTGCGGGTACTTTTCCGAACCAACGCGTTGGACGATCGTGTCCGGCGGACGCTGGTTGACAACCTGTATGCAAATCCCGGCTCGCTGACCGCCGGCGCCGCCAACGGTATCATCTCGGCTCTCGTCGCTGCCGCCTATTCCGGAAACGCGCTGATCTGGCAGGTTGCCCTGCTACTTTCGGCGATCGGCGTGACCCGGGTTGCCATGGCGGTCGGTCTGCCGCGCCTGAAAGTGCGCGATACCAAGCGACTGGAACTGCTCTACGAACTGGGCGCCTTCAGCTACACGGCAACGGTCGGGTTCTTTACGGCGCTTACGATCGCCTACAACATTCCGCTGGCCGCGCAGATGCTGATGGCCTGTTACGCGATCGGCTATGCCGGCGGCATGGCCACCCGCAACGCCGGCCGCCCGATCATTTCGGTTGCCGGGATGGTGCTGACGTTCACCCCGATCTGCATCGCGCTGTGGCAAACTGGCGATACCGCCGCGCGCACCCTCGCTGCGGCGATCGTCATCTGCTTTGCCGGCATGGTCTCGATCGCGTTGCAGATCTTCCGCACGCTGCGCGATTCGATCGCTGCTGCCGAAACCAGCGCACGCCTTGCCGACAAGATGCAGCATCTGGCCCGGACCGATGTGGTGACCGGGCTGCACAACCGCGCCGGCCTTAACCACTACCTCGTCGAGCACCTCGCGCGGCCGCGCACGGCACCCAAGCTGGCCCTATTCTGGTGCGACCTCGACCGGTTCAAGGAAGTCAACGACGTGCTTGGCCACCAGGTTGGTGACCGGGTCTTGACCGAAGTGGCCCAGCGCCTGCGCAGCCAAGCCAAACCCGATGCCGTGATCGGCCGCTTCGGCGGCGATGAGTTTATCATGGCCTGCGACGTCAAGGACCGCCGCGAGGTGGAGACGATTGCCCTTGCCGTGCTGGGCGAGATCACCCGGCCGATGCGGCTGGAGAATGACCGGCTCGAGATTTCGTGCTCGATGGGCGTCGCACTGCTGCCCGATGACGGCGACGACCTTGAAAGCGTGATGCTGGGTGCTGACCTTGCGCTCTATCATGCCAAGGTCAACGGCCGGAACCAGGCCAGTTTCTATGACCGCTCGATGAGCCGCGACCTCGTGCGCCGCCGCGAGATCGAGGCCGAACTGCGCGTCGCGGTGCAGCGCGACGAGCTGTCGATCTTCTTCCAGCCAATCGTCGATCTGGCCACCGGCCGGATCAAGGCGTTCGAAGCGCTGGTCCGCTGGTTCCACCCCGAAAAGGGCGAACTGCGCCCCGACGAGTTCATACCGGTGGCCGAAGAAACCGGTGCGATCATCACCCTGGGCAACTGGATCACGGCACAAGCGGCCAAGGCAGCCGCAACCTGGCCGGAGGACATCACTGTCGCGGTCAACCTCTCGCCGCTGCAAATCAAGGCACCGGGGGCTGCGCTGGGCATCCTCAACGCGCTGCGCGAAGCCAAGCTCGACCCGCGGCGGCTTGAGCTGGAGATCACCGAAACGGTGCTGCTCGACCACTCGCAGCAGACCGAGGACTTCATTGCCGAGCTGTCAGCTGCCGGCGTGCGGTTCGCGCTCGACGATTTCGGCACCGGCTATTCCTCGCTCGGCTATCTCAACAAGTATCCGTTCGGGAAGATCAAGGTCGACCGCAGCTTCGTTTCCGGTCCCAATGCCGGCAAGAAGAGCGACGCCATCATCCGCGCCGTTTCGGGCATGGCCACCACGCTCGACATGGCCATCGTCGCTGAGGGTCTGGAAACGGTCGAGCAGGTCGAAGCGGTCAAGGCCGCGGGTTGCACCCTGGGCCAGGGCTATTACTTCAGCCGCGCCGTGCCCGATTACCTGGCCGCCATGCTGATCGCCCAGGAACGCGAAAAGTTCGAACCGCAGCGCGCGACGGGTTGATCGCCGAGCGCGATCCTGCCGCTACGGCAGGGGCATCTGCCTAGACAAATGCAATTGCGAAGCATTCGCAAAGATATTTGCCGCTAGCACTTTATCCAGCCTTGCAATCACGATTTCACCGGCTTAGGGCACCCGCTAACCCGCCGGTTGGCCCCTCACGCCTTGCGGGATGGTTGGGGCCCTGCCGAATGTCTGCCGCTGATCCCGCGAATACGGACAAGGACTTGGCAAAGATGGCTCGCAAGAAGATCGCCCTTATCGGTGCCGGCATGATCGGTGGCACACTCGCCCACCTCGCCGCGAAGAAGGAAATGGGCGACATCGTCCTGTTCGACATTGCCGAGGGCATGCCCCAGGGCAAGGCACTCGACCTGGCCCAGTGCGGCCCGATCGAGGGCTTCGACGCCAATATCAAGGGCACCAATGACTATGCCGACATCGCCGGCGCCGACGTGGTGATCGTCACCGCCGGCGTGCCGCGCAAGCCGGGCATGAGCCGCGATGACCTGCTGGGCATCAATCTTGGCGTCATGAAGTCGGTCGGCGAAGGCATCAAGAGCCACGCCCCCGACGCTTTCGTGATCTGCATCACCAACCCGCTCGACGCGATGGTCTGGGCGCTGCGCGAGTTCTCGGGCCTCCCCGCCAACAAGGTGGTCGGCATGGCCGGCGTGCTCGATTCGGCCCGCTTCGCCACCTTCCTCGCCTGGGAATTTGGCGTTTCGGTCAAGGACGTGAACGCCTTCGTGCTGGGCGGCCACGGCGACACCATGGTGCCGGTGCTTGAATATTCGACCATCAGCGGCATTCCCGTCACCGACCTGGTCAAGATGGGCAAGTCGACCAAGGAGCGCCTCGACGCGATCGTTGCCCGCACCCGTGCGGGCGGCGGCGAAATCGTGGGCCTGCTCAAGACCGGTTCGGCCTATTACGCCCCGGCCACCAGCGCCATTGCCATGGCCGAAGCCTATCTGGGCGACCAGAAGCGCATCCTGCCCTGTGCGGTCCACGTTGACGGCAAGTACGGCCTGGACGGCCTTTACGTCGGCGTGCCGGTCGTGATCGGTGCGGGCGGTGCTGAAGAGGTTATCGAAATCGCCCTCGACGACGAAGCCAAGGCGAACTTCCAGGTCTCGGTCGACGCGGTCAAGGAACTGCTGGTCGCCTGCAAGGCGATCGAGCCGTCGCTGGCCTAAGAACAACTCCCCGGGAGACCTCAATCCATGTCCATTCTCATCAACAAGCACACCAAGGTCATCACCCAGGGGATGACCGGCGCCACCGGTACCTTCCACACCGAACAGGCGCTGGCTTACGGCACGCAGATGGTTGCGGGCGTGACCCCCGGCAAGGGCGGCACGACCCACATCGGCCTGCCGCAGTATGACACCGTGCATGAAGCCAAGGCCGCAACCGGCGCCACCGCTTCGTGCATCTACGTGCCGCCGCCGGGTGCAGCCGACGCGATCCTGGAAGCGATCGACGCCGAGATGGAACTGATCGTCTGCATCACCGAGGGCATTCCGGTGCTCGACATGGTCAAGGTGAAGCGCGCCCTTTCGGGTTCCAAATCGCGCCTGATCGGCCCGAACTGCCCCGGCGTGCTGACGCCGGACGAGTGCAAGATCGGCATCATGCCCGGTTCGATCTTTAAGAAGGGTTCGGTCGGCGTCGTCAGCCGCTCGGGCACCCTCACCTATGAAGCCGTGTTCCAGACCACCAACATCGGCCTGGGCCAGACGACCGCCGTCGGCATCGGCGGTGACCCGGTCAACGGCACCAACTTCATCGACGTGCTCGAACTGTTCCTGGCTGATGACGAGACCAAGTCGATCATTATGATCGGCGAGATCGGCGGCGATGCCGAAGAACAGGCCGCGCAGTTCCTGATCGACGAAGCCAAGCGCGGCCGCAAGAAGCCGATGGCCGGCTTCATTGCCGGGCGCACGGCCCCTCCGGGCCGCCGCATGGGCCACGCCGGCGCGATCGTTTCGGGCGGCAAGGGCGACGCGGAAAGCAAGATCGCGGCGATGGAAGCCGCAGGCATCCGCGTCTCGAACTCGCCCAGCCTGCTCGGCGAAACGCTCGCCGAAGTGCTCAAGGAACTGGCCTGATCCATAGGGGGTTGCGCGGATGCCCGAGGGCGTCCGATCCGCAACCCCTCCTCCCCCAGGATGGATACCCATGGGTAACGAACTGCACGATTTCCTGCCTGACGACCCGCAACCGGGTCCGTCATGGGCGCGCTCGAACTGGCCGCAGGTTGGCGGCACAGCCGAAGACGACCTGACCCAGGCGCTCGATCCCACCGCCATGCAGGTGGCGATCAAGGCGGCTGCAGCCAAGGCGGGCGCGGCGATGGATCCGCGCGCGATCGAAGTAGCTGCGGCGGATTCGATCCGGGCCATGATGCTGGTGCGCACCTATCGCGTGCGCGGCCATCTTGGCGCCGATCTCGATCCGCTGGGCCTGAGCCACCAGAACCTGCCGGCCGACCTTGACCCGGCCTACCACGGCTTTTCCGGCGCAGCGCTGGATCGCAAGGTTTACCTGGGCGGCACACTTGGCCTCGAATGGGCCACGGTGCGCGAGCTGGTCGATATCCTGAAGCGCAATTATTGCGGCAAGGTCGGCTTCGAATACATGCACATCGCCGACGTGGAGGAGCGCCGCTTCATCCAGGAACGCATCGAGGGCGGCGACAAGTCGATCGACTTTACCCCCGAAGGCAAGAAGGCAATCCTGGCCGCCGTGATCCGCGGTGAGCAGTACGAAAAGTTCCTGGGCAAGAAGTACGTCGGCACCAAGCGGTTCGGCCTTGATGGCGGGGAATCGATGATCCCGGCGCTGGAAGCGGTGATCAAGTACGGCGGCAGCCGCGGCGTGCGCGAGATCGTTTACGGCATGGCCCACCGCGGCCGCCTCAACGTCCTCGCCAACGTGATGGCCAAGCCTTACCGCGTGATCTTCCACGAATTCTCGGGCGGCACGGCCAACCCGGAAGACGTCGGCGGATCGGGCGATGTGAAGTACCACCTTGGTACCAGCACCGACCGCGAATTTGACGGGATCAAGGTTCACATGAGCCTGGTGCCCAACCCGTCGCACCTCGAAACGGTTGACCCGGTCGTGCTCGGCAAAGTTCGCGCCCAGCAGGTGTTTCGCGACGACATTGGTCAGGGCAAGCACAAGCAGGTCCTGCCCGTCCTGATCCACGGCGATGCCGCCTTTGCCGGCCAGGGCATTGTCTGGGAATGCTTCGGCTTCTCGGGCGTTAAGGGTTACAACACCGGCGGCTGTATCCACTTCATCATCAACAACCAGATCGGCTTCACCACCAGCCCGCAATTCTCACGTGGCTCACCCTACCCGTCGGATGTCGCCAAGGGCGTCCAGGCGCCGATCATCCACGTCAACGGTGATGATCCCGAAGCCGTGACCTTCGCCTGCAAGCTGGCGATCGACTATCGCCAGACCTTCGGCCGCGACATTGTGGTCGACATGTGGTGCTATCGCCGCTTCGGGCACAACGAAGGCGACGAGCCGAGCTTTACCCAGCCGCTGATGTACCAGAAGATCCGCCAGCACCCCGGCGTGTCGAAGCTCTATGCCGACCGGCTGGTTGCCCAGGGCGTGATCGACAAGGATTGGGCCGGTGAGAACGAGATGCGCTTCACCCAGGTGCTGGAGCAGGAGTTCGACGCATCGAAGGGCTACAAGGCCAACGAGGCGGACTGGTTCGCCGGCCGCTGGACCGGCCTCAACAAGCCGGCCGATCCGGAAACCGCGCGCCGCAACGTGGCGACGGGGATCGAGCAGAAGCTGTTCGACAGCCTCGGCCGCACGCTGACCACGGTTCCCGAAGGGCTGACGATCCACAAGACGCTGGCCCGCGTGCTCGATGCCAAGCGCGACATGTTTGCGACTGGCACCGGCTTCGACTGGGCGACCGGTGAAGCACTCGCCTTCGGCAGCCTTGCTTCGGAAGGCTACAACATCCGCCTCTCCGGCCAGGATTCTGGCCGCGGGACCTTCAGCCAGCGCCACGCGGTCTGGGTCGATCAGACCGACGAGCGCAAGTATGTCCCGCTTTCGACCGTGCCGCACGGCAAGTTCGAAGTGCACGACAGTCCGCTGTCGGAATACGGCGTGCTCGGCTTCGAATATGGCTATGCCAGCGCCGACCCGAAGACCCTGGTCCTGTGGGAAGCGCAGTTCGGCGATTTCGCCAATGGGGCGCAGATCGTGATCGACCAGTACGTAGCCTCTTCGGAATCGAAGTGGCTGCGCGCCAATGGCCTCGTCATGTTGCTGCCGCATGGCTACGAGGGCCAGGGTCCGGAACACTCATCGGCCCGGCTTGAGCGGTTCCTGCAGCTTTGCGCCCAGGACAACATCCAGGTCTGCAACATCACCACCCCGGCCAACTATTTCCATGTGCTGCGCCGGCAGATGCATCGCGGCTTCCGCAAGCCGCTGATCATCATGACGCCCAAGTCGCTGCTGCGCCACCCGCTGGCCAAGAGCGAGGCGAGCGACTTCGTTGGTGAGGGCCACTTCATGCGGATCCTGTCCGACATCAATGGCGCCGACGACGCGAAGACCCGCAAGGTCATCCTGTGCTCGGGGAAGGTCGCCTATGACCTGATGGAAGCCCGCGACGCCGCCGGGATCACCGATACCCAGATCATCCGGCTGGAGCAGCTCTATCCCTTCCCGGGTGAGCCGCTGGCCCTGCGCTTCTCGCGGATGAAGAACCTGGAAGAAGTGGTCTGGTGCCAGGAAGAGCCGCGCAACAACGGTTCGTGGTTCTTTGTCGAACCGCTGATCGAGGAAGCCCTGACCGCAGCCAAGAGCAAGGTTGACCGCGCGCGTTATGCTGGCCGTACCGCCAGCGCCTCGCCGGCCACCGGCCTCGCCAGCCGCCACACCAGCGAACAGGGTGCCCTGATCGGCCATGCCCTTGGGACCTCGGTCCGCTCCGAAATCCGCCGGCAGAAGAAAGCCTGAGGAAGCATTACCATGTCTACTGAAGTCAAAGTCCCGACCTTGGGCGAATCCGTGGCCGAAGCCACCATTGGCGAATGGCTGAAGCAGCCGGGTGAACCGGTCGCGCTCGATGAGCCGATTGCCAGCCTCGAGACTGACAAGGTTGCCGTAGAAGTACCTTCTCCGGTCGCCGGCGTGATGGGCCAGCACCTTGCCAAGGTGGGAGACAACGTCTCGGTAGGCGCGGTGATCGCTACGGTTGAGGATGGTGTTGCCGCCGCCGGTGCCGCTCCGATCGCCGAGCGCACCGAGGCACCGGTACCGCCGGCTTCGGACAGCACGGCTCCCAAAGACACCACTGACGCTGCCGTCCTCTCCCCCGCCGTGCGCCGCGCGGTGCTGGAGCATGGCGTGGATCCGACCGCGATCAAGGGCACCGGCAAGGACGGCCGCCTGACCAAGGAAGACGTGCTGGCCGCCGCCGCCGCGAAGAGCGCAGCCCCGGCCCCGGCCGTTACCGCCGCACCGGCGCCAGCCCCGGTTGCTGCCGGTGATCGCGGCGAGGAACGGGTCAAGATGACCCGCCTGCGCCAGACGGTCGCTCGCCGGCTCAAGGACGCGCAGAACACCGCTGCCTTGCTCACCACCTTCAACGATTGCGACATGTCGGCGGTGATTGAGGCGCGCAACACCTACAAGGACGCCTTCGAAAAGAAGCATGGCGTTCGCCTGGGCTTCATGGGCTTCTTCGCCAAGGCGGCCTGCCTCGCGCTGAAGGACATTCCGGCGGTCAATGCCCGGATCGAGGGCGATGAGATCGTCTACCACCCCTATGTCGATATCTCGGTTGCGGTTTCGGCCCCGAACGGCCTCGTCGTGCCGGTGGTGCGCGATTGCCAGGACCTGAGCTTTGCCGGGATCGAAAAGGCGATCGGTGACTATGGCAAGAAGGCCAAGGAAGGCACGCTGACCATGGCCGACATGGCCGGCGGCACCTTCACCATCTCCAACGGCGGCGTGTTCGGTTCGCTGATGTCGACCCCGATCATCAACCCACCGCAGTCGGCCGTGCTGGGCCTGCACCGCATCGAAGACCGCCCGGTTGTTCGCAACGGCCAGATCGTGATCCGCCCGATGATGTACCTGGCGCTGTCCTATGACCACCGCCTGATCGACGGCCGCGAAGCCGTGACCGCACTGAAGATCATCAAGGAAGCGATCGAGGATCCGACCCGGATCCTGATCGACCTCTAAGGGGTTAAACCGGCTTGCGGCAGCAGCTCTCCAACTGGTTCCGGGCCAAACGCGATCGCCTGCTGCGTCAGGTGATCGCCGCTGCCCCGCGTCGGGGCGAGACGCTGCAGCTACTCGATCTGGGTGGCCGCGCCTATTACTGGCGGCGGCTGGGAACGGACTTCCTACGTGAGCACAAGGTCCATGTGACCCTGCTCAACCTGACCGACTTCGAGCTTTACGCGGGCGATGAAGATCCGACGCTGTTCACCTATCTGGTCGGTGACGCCTGCAAACTTGACCTGGCCGACAACAGCTTTGACCTGTGCCATTCGAACTCGGTGATCGAGCATGTCGGGCTGGCCTGGCAGATGGAAGCCTTTGCCGGCGAAGTGCGGCGGATTGCGCCAAGCTATTTCGTCCAGTCGCCCAACTTCTGGTTCCCGATCGATCCGCATTTCTGGCGCCTGCCGCTGGTCCACTGGACGCCCCGCCCGCTGCGCGCCCGGCTGATGCGATGGCTGCCGCTGGCGACGGCGGGCCGCGCGCCCGACATGATCAGCGCCTACCGCTTTGCGGACAGTTCGCAGATGCTAAGCAAGGCACAAATGCGCGCGCTGTTTCCCGATTCCCGCCTGCATGCCGAGCGCTTCATGCTGCTCGCCAAATCCTATACTGCCGTGCGGCTGGCCAAGTAAGCCGCGGCACCTGAACGAAAATGGAAGTTGCCATGTACGATTATGACGTGATCTTCATCGGTGCCGGCCCCGGCGGCTATGTCGGAGCGATCCGCACGGCCCAGCTCGGCCTGAAGACCGCCTGCGTCGAAGCGCGCGAGACGCTGGGCGGAACCTGCCTCAACGTCGGCTGCATCCCCTCGAAGGCCCTGCTCCACGGCTCGGAAAAGTTCGCCGAGGCGGCCAATGGCACTCTTGCCCGCTATGGCGTCAAGTTGGGCAAGGTCGAACTCGACCTCGCGGCGCTGCAGGCTGACAAGGCTGACGCGGTCAAGGGTCTGACCGGCGGGATCGAATTCCTGTTCAAGAAGAACAAGGTCGATTGGCTGAAGGGCTATGGCAGCTTCAAGGATGCCCACACCGTCACCGTCGCCGGCAAGGACTACACCGCCAAAAACGTTGTAATCGCCACGGGTTCGAGCGTCACCCCGCTGCCCGGCGTCGAGGTTGACAACGACAAGGGCGTGATCGTCGACAGCACCGGCGCGCTGGCGCTGAGCAAGGTGCCCGAGCACCTGGTGGTGATCGGCGGCGGCGTGATCGGGCTTGAGATGGGTTCGGTCTGGAAGCGCCTGGGCGCCAAGGTCACCGTGGTTGAATTCCTTGACCAACTGCTGCCCGGCATGGACGGCGATGTCCGCAAGGAAGCCGCCAAGATTTTCAAGAAGCAGGGCATGGAACTGAAGCTCGGCACCAAGGTCACCAGCGCCACGGTCAAAGGCAAGAAGGCCACGCTGACGGTAGAACCGGCCAAGGGCGGCGCGGCTGAAACGATTGAGGCGGACTGCGTGCTCGTCGCCATTGGCCGCCGCCCGCACACACAGGGCCTGGGCCTCGACAAGATCGGGCTGGAACTCAACGCGCGCGGCCAGATCGAGACCGATCACGATTTCCGGACCAAGGTCGACGGCGTCTGGGCAATCGGAGACTGCATTCCGGGCCCGATGCTGGCCCACAAGGCCGAAGACGAAGGCATTGCCGTGGCCGAAAACATTGCCGGGCTGACCGGCATCGTGAACCACGCCGTGATCCCGGGCGTGGTCTATACCCTGCCCGAATTCGCTGGCGTTGGCCTGACCGAAGAGCAGGCCCGCGAACAGGGTGAGATCAAGGTTGGCAAGTTTCCGATGATGGCCAACAGCCGTGCCAAGACCAACCACGAGCCGGACGGCTTCGTGAAGGTGATCGCCGATGCCAAGACGGACAAGGTCCTGGGCGTCTGGGCGATTGCCACCGTAGCCGGCACGATGATCGCGGAAGCGGCCGTGGCGATGGAATTCGGCGCGACGTCGGAAGACATCGCCTATACCTGCCATGCCCACCCGACCCACAGCGAAGCGGTCAAGGAAGCGGCGATGGCGGTGACGGGCAAGCCGATCCACATCTGAGCTGCAGCGCCGCGCCAACCCGGAAACCCCTGGAAGCCATTGCCATTTAAGCGCGTTTATGTCCCAATGCCTTGGCAAGGGGGCAGGCGATGGCGCGTTGGTCACCATGGGGGATCGGATCGGCAGCACTGGCCGGCGCCCTTATGCTGGGCAGTTGCAACCAACTCCCGGAAGCGGAGCGCGGTGCCCCGCCCAGAGCCAATGACGCAATTGAACTCGAAGCGCAGAACTCGGTAATCGCCGTGCCGGTCGAGATCGGGCTCGACCAGATTCACGCGGCGCTCGAACGCGCGGTGCCACACCAGCTCTGGACCATCGACGAACGCGGCCAGACCTGCGTCGCCTCGGACAAGGTCAAGGTCCTGATCGTCAAGATCAAGACGCCGAAGATCAAGTGCGACCTGGTGGGAGAGGTAACGCGCGGGCAGCTGACCCTGACAGGAAAAGGCCGCGATCTGGTCATCACCATGCCGATCCGCGCAACTGTGCGAGCAAAGAAGATCGCCGGGATCATCAAGCAGGAGACTGCCACGGCCAGCGCGCAGGTTCGCGGGATCGTGCGGCTCGACATGGGCTCCGACTGGTCGCCGCGCGGGCGGATTGACATCGACTACAACTGGACCCGCGAACCGGGGATCGATTTCCTCGGCCAGCGGATCAAGTTCACCGGCCCAGCCGACGCCAAGCTGAAGGGCGTGATCGCTGGGTTGGAGCGGACCCTGCCGGGTGAACTCGCCAAGCTGGGGGTACGGCAGCAGGTTGCCCAATCCTGGCGCCAGGCCTTCACTTCGCTCAACCTCAACCGCGCCAACCCGCCGGTGTGGATGCGCATCGCTCCGCAAGAGCTGCAGTATGGCGGCTATGCCGTGCGCGGACGGCGGCTTATCCTTCGGCTTGGCATGGCGGCGCGGACCGAGACCTATATCGGGGCACAGCCGGAAGATCCCCCCGCCGTGCCGCTGCCCCCGGTCCGGCCGATGACCTCCGAGCCCGGCGCGATGCAGTTCTTCATCCCGGTCATCGCCGACTATGCCCAGCTTGAACCGGTGGTGCAGAAGGCGCTGGTCAAGCGCGCAGCGCGGCCGATTGAGCTGCCCGCCATCGGCCCGGTAAACGTCAAGTTCGGCAGGGTCACGATCTACGGCACCACCGGCAACCGGATTGCCGTGGGGGCCGGCTTTACTGCGCGCGATGCGGCCGGGCGGTTGCCCGAGACTGCGGGGACGCTCTGGCTGACCGCGCTGCCGGTCAATCCGCCCGACAGCCGCGAGGTCCAGTTTCGCGAGCTAAAGGTTGCGGGCGTGACCAATGGCGCGGTGACCGACCTTCTGCTGCAGCTGGCCAATGCTCCGGCGATCTCGCAGACCATCGCTGGGACGCTATCGCAGAACTTCTCGCGCGATTATGACGCGTTGCTGGTCAAGATCGGCCGGGCGATCGATACCCAGCGCGAAGGCCGGCTCGTGATCCGCGCCCGGATCGACAATGTCCGCACCGAACCGCTCCGCGCCGCAGGACGCGGGCTTTACCTGCCGGTTTGGGGCACCGGGACAGCCGCGATCGAAGTCCAGCCGCGCTAGGGCCGCCCTTCCACACCAAATTGCAGGTTCGCCTTGCGAAAATCGCCGCGCGCGGGCCATAGGCTCGGCATGGCTAGCCGCACGCTCATGCAGAACTATGCCCGCTGGCACATCTGGCTGGGCTGGCTGGTTGCCGTGCCGCTGCTGTTCTGGACCGTCTCGGGCCTGGTCATGGTCGTCCGCCCGATCGAGGAAGTGCGCGGCCACACTCTGCATATCGAGCACAAACCGGTCCCGGTCCGCGTCCAGCTGGGCGGCGCGGCGGGTGACACGCTGATCCGGGAGGGCAAGATCCTCGACCAGCGCGGGCGCTCGGTGCTGATCGCCACTTTCATGGATGGCACGGTCCACCGTATCGACCTCGGCGCGCCGGGTCAGACCATGCTGCCCCCGGTTGATGCGGCCGAGGCCCGCGCCGCGGTGCGCCATGCGATCACGGGCGGGGACCAGGTCGCCTCGCTCAAGCTGTTCCCAGCCGAACAGTCGCCACCCGATTTCCGCAAGCCCATTGCCGCCTGGCAGGTCACCCTGGCCGATGGCACCCACGTCTATGTTGGCCGCGACACCGGCGAGATCGAGGCGATCCGCACCGGTTGGTGGCGGTTCTATGACTTCATGTGGGGCCTGCACATCATGGACCTCGAAACCCGCGAGGATACCCACCATCCGCTGCTGATCGGCTTTGCCGCGCTGGCGTTCGCCTCGTGCCTGCTCGGCACGGTCCTGCTGTTCCGCCGCCGCCGCGCGATCAAGCGCACCGTGGCCAACTGACGCCCACCGGGCTATCGTTTCATTTCTGCCAGATCAGGAGAATACCCCCATGTCCAAGGCCCTCACCGTCAAGCTGACTGGCGATGAAATCGAAATGCTGGTCGACGCGCTCGAGGTCGATCTGGAAGGCTATGTCGAAGCCGCCAAGGAAGCCCGCGCCAACAACAAGCGCGACGACGTGAATACATTCACCGAAGCCGCCACGCGGATCCAGGCGCTGATGACCAAGCTGCAGGATCTGATTGAAGACTGATCCGCGAGTGGGCCGCCGACTGCCCTCGCAAGCTGCCCTGGCGGCGCTGGTCTTGCCCGTGGCCGCCGGGCTGGCCTGGCTGGCGGTAAGCGGTGCGCCCATGGCCTGGCTAGCGGTGAACGGCGGAGCGCTCCTATTGGCGCTGTTGCTGGCAGTGCTGCTGCCTATACCACAAGACGAGCGTCGCGCCGCTTTGCTAGCGGCAAGCCTTGTGGCCGCATTGTTCGCAACGGCAATCGCTGGAACCTCGATTGACGGGGTCCGGCGCTGGGTGAGCCTCGGTCCGGTCAGCTTGCATGTTGGCTATCTGCTGTTGCCCTTGCTGGCAGTGCTCACCCCGCGCCTTCCCTCTGCCCCCGCGGTGGCACTGCTGGTCCTAGCGCTGCTGGCAACACTGCTCCAGCCCGACCGGGCGACGACCATTGCCCTTGTCGCAGTGCTTGCGGCACTGGCCCATGTCCGCCGCGACCGGGCCAGCTTTGTTGGCCTCATTGTTGCCACCGCCGGGGGGAGCGCTGCCTTTGTCGCGCCCGACCCGCTTGCGCCGGTCCGCTGGGTTGAGGCTGTCCAGCGCGATGCCTGGCACGCCGCGCCGTTCGCTGGGCTCGCCTTGACCCTGGTGACGCTCAGCCCCTTGCTCTTGCTGAAACAGGCTCCAACGCTCACCGCTTTTCTTGTTGGCGCGGGTCTGATGGCCTTCGCAGGTCCCTATCCCTCGGTCCTGATCGGCTATGGAGCCGCGCCGATCCTGGGCTTTGGCCTGGCTTTGGCGGCGCTGCGCTGCCAGAACCAAAGCCGATGAGCACTGCGATCCCCACCTTGCCCCCGCTGTTCGACCTACTCGGCACGGCGGTCTTTGCCCTGACCGGGGCGCTGCTCGCAGCGCGCTTGCGGCAGACTTTTGTGACGATGAGTTTCTTTGCCTTGATCACCGGGGTCGGGGGCGGTTCGATACGCGATCTATTGATTGGGGCGCCGGTGTTCTGGGTGCGCGATCCGTGGGTCGCGCCGGTCTGCCTGGGGGTCGCGCTGCTGGCCTGGTTCACCCCGCGCAAATGGTGGGAAGGCACCCTGCTCGAATGGGCCGACGCGGCGGGCCTCGCCGCCTATGCCGTGCTCGGCACCGCGAAAGCGCTGGCTTATGGCCTGCCGCCGATCCCGGCCGTGTTGATGGGGGTGATCACCGGCTGCGTTGGCGGGATCATCCGCGATGTGCTGGCGGGCCGTCCCTCGATCCTGATGCGGCCCGAACTTTACGTGACCGCTGCTGCGCTCAGCGCCAGCCTTTGCGCATTGGGACAGATCATCGGATTGCCGCAGCAACTGTCCCTGCCGATCGCCGCCTTGGCCGGTTTTGCGCTGCGCGGCTGGGCGATCCATTCTGGCCTGGCACTGCCCGCCTATGGCCGGGACAAGCCCTAAGCCGGCGGCATGACCCGGTTGAGGAATTCAATCACCGCGCCGTTGAACTCGTCGTTTTTGTCGCCGGCCACCATGTGACCGGCACCGCGGATGTCGGCAATCTCCAGCTTGGGAATGCGGCGGCGCAGATCGGCCACGCCGTCGTCATCGACAATATCGCTCTTCATGCCGCGCACCAGCAGGGTCGGGACCCGGTCGGTCCAGTCGGCTTCATCCAGCATGGTCAGCAGCTGCGATGGATCGGCGCGCTGGTCAGTCATCATCCTGAGGTCCCAGTGCCAATAATAACGCCCGTCGGGATGCAGCCGGAGGTTCTTGTTGAGGCCGGACAAGTCCTTGGGCCGCGGCCGGTCGGGGTAGTAGGCCGAAATCGCATCGGCTGCCTCTTCCAGGCTGGCGAAGCCCTGGGGATTGGCGGTCATGAACTCACGGATCTTGGCAACGCCCTTCATTGACATCTTCGGGACGATATCGACCAGCACCAGTGCGGCAACATCCATTCCCTTGCAGGTTGCCGCCAAGGCAGTGATCCCGCCGAGCGAGGCACCGACCAGCGCCAAGGGCTTTGATCCGACGGCGGCGACACAGGCAAGGTCGTCGGCCCGCTTGAGCAAGTCATAATCGCCATCGGGTGACCAGTCGCTATCCCCATGCCCACGCAGGTCATAGTTGATCGAAAAGTAGCCGGCCTTGGCCAGCTGCTGTTCGGCCTTGTCCCACGAATGGCGGGTCTGCCCGCCGCCGTGGCCCAGAATGACCGTCGGCGCGCCTTTGGGGCCAGCCACGTCAGCCGTCAGGCTTAGCCCATCAGCAATTGGAATTCGGATTGTTTCCCCCGTCATGTTGCACGGGATGCCTGTGCCGTCAGAACGGGTCAATCATCATTTTAATCGAGCGATTAATAATCCACCAGTTCGAAGTCCTGCTTCTCGGTTCCGCAGTCCGGACAGTACCAGTCCTCTGGAATATCCTCAAAGCGGGTGCCCGGCGCGATGCCCTCGTCCGGTAGGCCGAGCGTATCGTCATAGATGAAGCCGCAGTTGCGGCAGCGCCACTTGCGCATCTCAGTTCACCGTGAAGCGGATCGGCACGTGCTTTGGCCCGCAGACGAAGTTGGAAATCGTCCGCTCACCCCGGCCGTTCATCTCGACCGATCTCAGCCGCACGAACAGTTCCTCCCACAGGATCCGCATTTCCATCCGCGCCAGGTGCTGGCCCAGGCAGACGTGGACGCCATAGCCAAAGGCGATCTGCGGGTTCTGGTCGCGGTCGATCCGGAAATCGAAGGGATCGGCCCAGACCGTCTCGTCGCGGTTGGCCGACTGGTAGGACAGCATCAGCCAGTCGCCCGCCTTGATCTGCCGTCCGCCGATCTCGCAATCGGTCACCGCGCTGCGCATGAAGTGCTTCACCGGTACTTCCCAGCGGATCGATTCCTCGACGAAGGCGTTGATCCGGTCCGGGTTATCCTGCATCGCTCGCAGCAGTTCGGGCCGCTCGGCCAGTGCCCACATGGCGCCGGCCGTGGTGTTGCTAGTGGTATCGTGCCCGGCGGTGGCGGCAATGATGTAGTAACCCATCAGCTGGCGGTGGTTGAGATATTCGCCATTGATCGTGGCGTTGGCGATCAGGCTGTTGATCTGCCCGGTGGGATTGGCGCGGAACTTCTCTGTCACGGCCGCGAAATAGGCTTCCAGCTCCATTGTCGTCTCCCACAGCGACTTGAGCATTTCGTCCGGCGTGAGTTCGGCGCGGCGGCGGTTAAGTTCCGGATCGGCGTTGTTGAACAGCTCCTGTGTCAGCTTGAGCATGAACGGCTCGTCCTCCTGCGGCACACCCAGCACGGTCATGATCACCCGCAGCGGATAGAGGAAGGCAACATCCTGCGCGAAATCGACCTCGCCGCCGAAGCCCAGCATATGGTCAACGAACTCGCGGGCAATCTGCCGGATCTGGTCTTCCAGCGGCTTGATCGCGCGCGGGGTGACGTGTGGAAAGACCACGCCGCGTAGCGCCTTGTGCTCATCGCCATCGACCGAGACCAGGCTGCGGATCAGGTTCGGTTCGCCCCCGGTGAGCCCTTTCACGCGCTCCACCCCGTCGCGCGGGGAGAGGAAGGTCGATTTGTCGCCATTGCGGAAAATGTCCGGCTGCCGCTCGATCTCCTTGATGTCAGCATGGCGGCTGACCACCCAGAACGGGTCGAAGTCCGGCAGCTCGGCCTTGTCGAGCGGTTGCTCGGCACGGATCTGCGTAAAGGCGGCGTCAGCGATCTCGCGCTGCGCATAGGATTTGGGGTCGATGATCGTGCGGGCCAGGGCTTCGGAAATGGTCAAGGCAGCTCTCCATTCTACCGGTTCTGGCGCCCTGGCTGGCAGGAACGGGGCAGGCCGTCTTTGCCCTCGATCAATTTACTGACACTCCTGTCAGCAACTTTGCAGCAAGCGGCGTTGCGGGCCAGCGCCGCGCCCGCTAGGCTTCGGCCAAACAGACCTTCAGGGAGCAGTCACGATGAAGTTTTCCGCCTTTGCGCTTGCCGCCACGACACTGCTCACCAGCACCGCAGCCCTTGCCGCGCCGACCTATATCCACGCCGGGCGCGTGATCGCCGTGCCGGGCCAGGCCCCGCGCGGGGCGACAACCATCGTCGTTGACGCTGGCAAGATCGTCTCGCTGCAGGATGGCTATGTGCCTGCGCCAGAGGGCGCGACGGCGATCGACCTCAAGGACAAGACCGTCCTGCCCGGCCTGATCGACAGCCACACCCACCTCGCCTCGGACCGCGCTGGCAACGAGGGCATCGTGGCGATGGTGACCGAGGGCATGCCGCTCCACGCCATGGAAACTTACTGGAACGGGATGAAGACCCTGCGGGCCGGGTTCACCACGGTGCGCAACCTGGGTGACGAGGGCGGCAAGGTGCTGGCGCTGAAGGAAGCGATCAAGCGCGGCTGGGTGCAGGGTCCGCGGATCATTGATGCGGGCGAATCGATCTCCACAACCGGCGGGCACATGGACGGCCGCGTAGGGCTGGCCGATGAAATGCACGGCATGATCGGCACCGAGAACCTCTGCGACGGGGCCGACGATTGCCGCCGCGCGGTGCGGCGCCAGATCGGGCGCGGCGCAGACGTGATCAAGTTCGCGACCACCGGCGGGGTTAACTCCGGTACCGGTCTGGCTACTCGGATGGTTGAGGACGAGGCCAAGGCGCTGGTCGAAACCGCCCATGCTTATGGCCGCAAGGTGGCGGTCCATGCCCACGGCCTTGACGGGATCAAGCTGGCGGTCCGCGCCGGAGCGGATTCGATCGAGCACGGCACCACCATCGACGAGGAAACCGCGAAGATGATGGCCAAGGCCGGGACCTATTACGTCCCCACCCTCAGCACGGTGAACGGCTACCTTGAACGGCTCGCCGCTAATCCCAACGCCTATCCCCCGGCCATCAAGGCCCAGATCGACTGGCGTATCGGCATTACCGGCAAGTCGCTGCAGATCGCCTATCCGCTGGGCGTGAAGATCGCTTACGGCACCGACGCCGGCGTCTCCAAGCACGGCCGCAATGCCGACGAGTTCGAACTGCTGGTCAAGTTCGGCATGCCGCCCGCCGAGGCGATCAAGGCCGCCACCGTCAACGCCGCCGCGCTGCTGGGCGTCGACAAGGAAACCGGCACGCTTGAAGCCGGCAAGGCGGCCGATATCATCGCCGTCAGCGGCGATCCGCTGGCCGACGTGAAGACCTTAAAGACAATGAAGTTCGTCATGGCGCGAGGCGAGGTGATTGTCGGACCCTAACCTCTTGCATCTTGCCTCCCATACAATAGCTTAGCTGGCGAAGATCAAGCGTGGGGCAACGATGGCGCAGCGGCAGACGTTGGCAGGACTGGGACTGATACTGGCATTGATGGCCTCGCCTGTTTGGGGCGAGGCACCTTCCGCAACCCGACCTGCCGAAGCCCCGCCGCCCAAAATTCCGACCCTGTCCTTGGCCAAGGACAGCGGGATCGGCACGATGAAGCTGTCCCCTGATGGCACATTGATCGCGTTGCGATCCACAACGAAGGACAGCACTTCGATCGCGGTGCTCGACGCCGCCACCAAGGACGTGCTGCACCGCCTCGCCCTGCCCCAGCGAAACAACCTCGAATGGTTCCGTTGGGCCGGAAACGGCAAATTGTTGTTCTCGCTGTCGACCCCGACGGTCTACTTCGGCGAAGAGGCGCGGCTTTCGCGGCTATTCTTTTACGACCTGGCGAGCAAGGCCATGCCCTTTATTGGCCGTCCCGACATGGGGCTTGAGGGCGATGACGTGCTGTTCGTCGACCCGGCGGGCGAATACCTGCTGCTGGCTATGCAGCGGACAATATACGATTACCCCTCGGTCTGGCGCTTCGCCCTGACCGAGAAGCCGATCAAGGGCGTGAAGGAAGTACAGCGCCCGACCCAAGGCATCTGGGAATGGTTTGCCGACGATGCCGGTATCGTCCGCATGGGCATGGCCTTTGCTGGCGGCAAGGTCCGCGTCATGTACCGCGCCAAGCCCGACGATCCGCTGCGCGAGATTGCCAAGATCACCGAGGACAATGCCGACGACAAGGTATGGGACGTGCTGCGGATTACCTCCGGCTCGGACGAAGGGCTTGTGCTGAAGCCCGATGACAATGGCCGGATCGCCGTACGCAAGTTCAACTATGCCACCCGGCAAGTTGGCGAGGTGATCTATGCCGCACCCGGCTGGGACGTTGACGAGGCTTTGACCGACAAGGATGGCAAACTGCTGGCGGCGTTCTACACCGACGATCGCGATCGCGCGGTCTGGTTCGAGCCGAAGCTGAAGTCACTTTACGCCCGGCTTGAGAAGGCCATTCCCGATCAGCACGTCTGGATTGTCTCGCGGGCCGAAGACGATTCGCGCATGCTGGTCTGGGCCGGAAACGAGGCCAATCCCGGCCAGACCTTCATGTTCGACGCCGCTAAGCGCTCGCTTGACAGCTTCAGCGCCGAACTGCCCGATCTTGACCGGTCGCTCACCGCAAGTCCCAAGCCGATCCGCTATACTGCGCGCGACGGCACGGCGATCAACGGTTACCTGACGTTGCCGCGAGGACGCTCGGCGAAGAAGCTTCCGCTGATAGTGATGCCGCACGGCGGCCCCTACGGCGTGCGTGACAAGTTGGAGTTTGATTCGACAGTGCAGCTACTGGCGAACCGGGGCTATGCCGTGATCCAGCCGAATTATCGCGGCTCCGGCGGCTATGGTGAAAGTTTTGCCGAACTTGGCGCGGGCCAGATCGGGCGGGCCATGCAGGACGATCTTGACGATGCAATGGACTGGGCGGTCAAGGAAGGGATCGCCGATCCGGCCAGGGTCTGCATGGTTGGCGCCAGCTATGGCGGCTATGCCGCGCTGTGGGCCGCAATCCGAAATCCGGAACGCTACCGCTGCGCAGTCAGCTTCGCAGGGGTGACCGACTGGAAGAAGCAGCTGAAATACGATGCGAATTTCTTCACCCGCAAGGGTGCCAAGAGCTGGCGCACGCGCATCCAAGGAGAGGACGCAAACTTCGACCTCGACCTTGTCTCACCCGTTGCGCAGATTGCCCGGCTGACGCGTCCCGTGCTGGTCACGCACGGCGAGGACGACAGCAACGTACCGTTTAAGCAGTTCTTGTTGCTACGTGACGCGGCGACCAAGGCCGGTAAGCCAATCGAAACGCTGACTTTCGCCGGTGAAGGGCATGGCTTTGCCGACGATGCCAACGAAGCGCGCTATCTCGACGCGATCGAAGCCTTTCTGGCCAAGCACAACCCGGCGGACTGACGCAGCGCTCAGTTGCCAGTCAGAAACGCCACCAGCGCCTTGACCTTCTTCTGCCGCCACTGCGGCAGCGGGGCGACCAGCCAGTAGGCGCGGCGGCAGGGTTCAGGTTCGGTCAGCGTGACACCGCGGCCGGCTCCGGCCCAGGTCAGCGCCAGTTGCGCGGGGACGCGGGCCTTGCCCATTCCGGCAGCAGCGGCGGCCAGTGCTTGCCCGGCATCGCCGGCCTGGAGCGACGGGGCGCCGGCTTCCTCGCCCCCGGGATAGGGATCGCCGGGCCAGGCGATCCAGTCCCCCTCGCCCGCGATCACGCGTTCGGCAGAGCCTAGCGCCACCCCTTCCAAGTCGCCCGGACCTTCAGCCCAACGCACGGCAAGGTCCATGTTGGCTTCGGTGAAATCGGCGGTCTCATCATTGACCAGGCTGTAGCGAACCTCCGGATTTGCCGCGCGGAACTCAGCCAGGCGCGGCGCGAGCCACGCGGCGAAGAAATCGCGGGGGGCGGCGATGGTATAGACATGGCTCGATTGGCCGGCCTGCATCGCGGTAACCGCATCCTCGAAGTGGAGGAAGCCAGTGCGCAAGGACTCAAGACCAGCCGTGGCCTCGTCGGTCAGCTCCAGCCCCTTGGGCGTGCGGCGGAACAGGACAACACCGAGGAGGTCCTCCAGCGCGCGGATCTGCTGGCCGACGGCGGCAGGGGTCACCGCCAGCTCGTCCGCCGCGCGGGTGAACGACAGGTGCCGGGCGGCGGCATCGAAAACGCGCAGGGCGTTGAGAGGCAGGTGCGTGCGCTTCATCGCGCCGGAGCCTTAGCCT
The DNA here is from genome assembly GCF_007954425.1 of Novosphingobium ginsenosidimutans. NCBI lineage: Bacteria > Pseudomonadati > Pseudomonadota > Alphaproteobacteria > Sphingomonadales > Sphingomonadaceae > Novosphingobium > Novosphingobium ginsenosidimutans. Next base: position 212,114 of record NZ_CP042345.1, read on the forward strand.
GCCGTGGCAGGCGCCGCCAGCGGGAAGAACGGGATCGCCGCTTCGACCAGCGATCCATCCTCGCAGCGGAAGGTATAGAACCCTTCCATCGAGCCAAACGGCGTGCTGAGCGGACAGCCAGAAACATAGTCATGGCTGCCGCCGGGCTGGATCACCGGCTGCTCGCCAACCACGCCTTCGCCCTCGACAAAATTGACCATCCCGCGTCCGTCGGTGATCTGCCAGTGGCGGGTCAGCAGCTGGACCGCCTGATCGGCATGGTTCTCGATCCGGATGTGATAGACCCAGAACCATTTGCCCGCCTCTACCTGCGACTGTTCGGGCAGGAAGTTGACAGTCACCCGAACGGTGATCCCGTCGGTGGTTGCGGCGTGCTGGAACAGCTCCTTCATGGGTGACAAGGTAGCGATTGGGCGGTGCGGCGACAATGGGGCGAGCGACCGTTCCTGCCACTTTGCCGATCGATTGTGGTAAAATCAGCTCTGCGCCAGCAGCACCACGCCGGCCACCATCAGCGCGCAGCCCGCCAGTCGCGCGCGGCCAACGGGCTCGCGCAGCAGGACCATGCCAAGCAGCGCCACCAGCATCATCGACATTTCACGCATCGGTGCGACGACGCTGAGCGGCGCGCCGCGCTGCATCGCCCAGAGAACCAGAATGTAACCGAACGGCGCCAGCAGGGCGACGGTCCAGGCGCTGATCCAGTGGCCCTGCATGGCCTCAGTCGCCGCAGCCCGATCGCGCAGCACCTGCGGCGCGAGCAGCACGGTGCGCACCACATTGGCGCCCCAATCGAGCACCACGGGTGAAAGCAGCAGCAGCTTTACGGCCGAGCCATCGACGAGGGTGTAGGTCGCGATCAGTCCCCCGGTCAGTAGCCCCCAGCGCAGTCCGGCCATCGCGCCAGGGCGGGCAAAAGTGCTGAACCGGCCATCCGTGGCAATCAGCAGGATCCCGCCGACCACGCCCAGCAGACCGAGCAGCCGCAGCGGACCCGGCCCTTCGCCCAGCAGCAGGAAGGCGCCGATCGAGGACAGGAGCGGACCAGTGCCGCGGGCGATCGGATAGACCACCGACAGATCGGCCTTGCGGTATCCGGTCTGGAGCGCATGACTATAGGCCAGGTGCAGGCAGCCGCTGGCGACAATTGCCGCCAGCGGCTGCCAGGCCCAGCGGAAGCCCTCACCCATGACGATCAACAGTGCCCAGGGCGCGAAGGCGACCGAGGAGAGCATGGTCGACCAGAACAGAAAAACGCCGCCGGCATGGGCCGAGCGCTTGGCCGCAAGGTTCCAGGTCGCGTGGCAGACCGCTGCCAGCAGGACCAGCAGCAGCGAGACTGTGTCCAAACCCTAAAGCCCGACCGCCTTGAGCGCCTGGTCGAGGTCCTCGATGATATCGTCAGGATCTTCCAGGCCAACGTTGAGCCGCAGCATGCCTTCGGTCACACCCATCTCCTCACGCGCTTCGGCGCTGACCGAATAATGGGTCGTCGAGGCGTTGTGGCACATCAGCGATCGCGCATCGCCGATGTTGTTGGAGATATCGACCAGTTGCAACGCATTGAGCAGGCCGTGGGCCTGGGCGCGGTCCTCGACCTCGAACGAGAAGATCGAGCCGCAGGCATCCATCTGCTTCACCGCCAGTTCGTACTGCGGGTGGCTTGGCAGACCAGGGTGATTGATCGCCTTGACCCGACCCTCCAGGAACTGCCCCACCTTCAGCGCATTAGCGCTCTGCTGGCGAACGCGCAGGTCCAGCGTTTCCAGTCCCTTGAGTACGACCCAGGCATTGAACGGCGCAAGGTTCGGTCCGGTATTGCGCTGGAACGGCAGGAGCACATTGTTGATGAAATCGGCACTGCCCGAAACGGCACCGGCCAGCACCCGGCCCTGCCCGTCCATCAGCTTGGTTGCCGAATAGGCCACTACGTCGGCGCCCCATTCGATCGGTCGCTGCAGCGCCGGCGTGGCAAAGGCATTGTCGACCACGGTGATGATCCCGCGGCTGCGGGCGAGATCGCACACGTACTTGAGATCGACGATGTCCATCGTCGGGTTGGCGGGCGTCTCGAAGAAGAACACCTTGGTGTTGGGCCGGATCGCGGCTTCCCACTGGGCATTGTCGCGCGCGTCGATCGTCGTTGCCTCGATCCCGAAGCGCGGGAACAGCTGGTCGACCAGCCAGCGGCACGATCCGAAGGCGGCACGGCCGGCCACGACATGATCGCCCTGGCTGAGTTGGCAGAGCAGCGCTGCAGTCATCGCCGCCATGCCCGAGGCCTGGACGCGGCAGGCTTCGGCTCCGTCCAGCAGCGCGATGCGTTCTTCCAGCATGGCGACAGTCGGGTTCTGAAGGCGGGAATAGGTCATCCCCGGATCTTCGCCCCGGAACCGCGCGGCGGCGGTTTCGGCGTTATCGTAGGAAAAGCCCGAGGTGAGAAACAGCGCCTCGCTGGTCTCCCCCTGCTCGCTGCGCCAGGTGCCGCCGCGCACGGCGCGGGTGGCGGGCCGCCACTTGGCGGTGATCGAACGGTCGGTTCCGGTGGTGCGCTTCATGATGTGCGCGGCTGTAAGGGCCGTGCGCAAGCGCCGCAAGAGCATTGCCACCTTGTGATGGCACCGGTAATTCCCCTCGCCATGGTCGCCGCGCCCCGCTTCACGTCTGAACAGGACCCGGCCGACTGGTGCGCGGTGATCGCGATCTTCTTCCTGGCGCTGCTGTGGTGGCGGCTGGGGATCCCCTCGCAGATCTATTTCGACGAGGTCCACTACATCAACGCCGCGCGGCACCAGAACCAGGGGCTGCGGTTCAATCCCGAGCACCCGGTGCTGGGCAAGACGATCATCGCCGCCGCGATCCGCTGGCTGGGCGATACGCCGCTGAACTGGCGGATCCCATCGGCCATATCGGGCGCGATCGGGCTTTACGCGCTGGGCCGGTTGGTCTGGTTCGTGACCGGGCGGAGGCTTGTCACCCTGGCCGCGATGTTCCTGGTCGCAACCGATTTTGCCTGGTTCGTGCAGAGCCGGATCGCCATGCTCGACATGTTCATGGCGATGTTCGGCATGATCGGCCTGTGGCTGGCGGCGAGCGCGGTCCGGCTGCCCGGCCAAGCCCGCTGGCGGCTGGCGCTGGCGGGCGTGGCAATGGGCCTGTCGCTCGGTGCCAAATGGTCGGTCGCGCCGCTGCTGATCGTGCCCGGGCTGGTCTTCCTCGGCTGGAAGCTGCGCGATTGCGGCTTGCGCGGGCTCTATCTGCGCGCGGGTGGCCCCGTACCAGGGATCACCGTGATCGAGGCTGGCGTCTGGCTCGGCCTTGTGCCGCTGGTGGTCTACTGGCTGACCTTCTGGCCGGCGTTCCACTGGGCCAAGGACCCGGTCAATCCATGGGATCCGATCGGCTGGCATGCCTACATGCTGCAATTGCAGGACAGCGTGACCAAGCCGCATCCCTATCGCTCCTACTGGTACCAGTGGGTCGGCAACTGGCGGGCGATCTGGTTCCTCTACCAGCCGGTCGATGGCGCGCAGCGCGGGATCCTGCTGGTCGGCAATCCCTTCACCATGCTGGCCGGCCTTGCGGCATTGGCCTGGTGCCTGTGGGCCGGTTGGCGCGGCCGGATCGAAGCCTGGGTCTTCGCCGGGCTCTATGCCGTCCAGATTGCCTTCTGGGCGCTCTCATCCAAGCCGGTGCAGTTCTATTATCACTACCTGCTGCCCGGCACCTTCCTAATGGTCTGCCTGGCCCTGGCGCTGGAAGCGCTGTGGCATCGCACCGACCGCTGGCGCTGGCTGGCAGCGGGGGCACTGGCGCTCAGCCTGGGCATGTTCATCCACTTCTACCCGATCCTCTCCGCCGCCAAGCTGTGCTGCGGGCGGCCGAGCTTTGAAGAGTGGATGTGGCTGCGAAGCTGGCGCTAGGCCGCAGAACGCGCCAAATGCGAATCGAACAGGGAGATTCGCAAGATGACTGACGCCGCTTCGCCGCTTACCTTCACGCGCGGTCCGGCCATGGCCAACCGGATGATGCTGGCCCCGCTGACCAACCTGCAGAGCCAGGTCGACGGTGTACTCTCGGACGACGAGATCAAGTGGCTGACCATGCGCGCTGAGGGCGGCATGGGCCTGGTGATGACTGCTGCCGCCCATGTCCAGCGCCAGGGCCAGGGCTTTCCCGGCCAGCTTGGCGTATGGTCAGACAACCATATCCCGCGCCTCACCGAGCTCGCCAAGGCGATCAAGGCCAATGGCAGCCTTTCAGCCGTCCAGCTGCACCACGCCGGGATCCGCTCACCGCGCGACGTGATTGGTGAAGACCCGCAAGGTCCCTTCGCTGATGCGGAGACCGGATCGCGCGCGCTTTCCACCGCCGAGGTCGAGCAATTGCGTGATGACTTCATCGCCGCCGCCGTCCGCGCCGAAAAGGCCGGGTTTGACGGGGTCGAGATCCACGGCGCCCACGGCTACATCCTCGCTCAGTTCCTCGATGCCGAGAACAACCAGCGCACCGACGGCTACGGCGGCAGCTTCGAGCACCGCAAGCGGATCATCTTCGAGGTGATTGACGGCATCCGCGCCGCGACCCGTGCCGATTTCCAGCTGGGCCTGCGGCTCTCGCCCGAACGCTTCGGCATCCGCACCGCCGAGGCGCTGCAACTGGCCGAGGAAGTCATGGCCGGCGGCCAGCTCGATTACCTCGACATGTCGCTGTGGGATTGCTTCAAGGACCCGCAGGATCCGGACTATGCCGGCCAGCCGCTAATCAAGCTGTTCACCGCCCTGCCGCGGGGGAATACCCGCTTGGGCGTCGCGGGGAAGATAATGGACGCCGCCAAGGTCCAGGCCTGTCTCGATGCTCGGGCGGATTTCGTGCTGGTCGGCCGCGGGGCGATCCTGCACCACGATTTTGCGAAGCGCGTGATCGCCGATCCGGCCTTTGCCGCAGTGGCAACTCCTGTCACCCGAGCGCACCTGCAGGCGGAAGGCCTGGGGCCGGCCTTCGTAGATTATATGGCGTCTTGGAAAGGCTTCGTAGAAGGCTGAAAACCCTCAGTACTTGCCCCACACGAACTTGTTCGACAGCGCGAAGTTCCAGACCGAGCCAAGCACGATCCCGACCACCACGGCGATCACGTCGTGGAAGCCCATGGTCTTGAGCACGGCGGCCGAGCCGACATTGGTGAGCAGGCCCAGCGAGCAGGTCACCGCGAACTGGGCCCAGCCGCGCAGCAGCGGGCCAAACCCGCGCAGCCGCTTGTCGGCATAGGTCAGCTCGTTGTTCAGGACGAAGTTGAAGGTCATCGCGACCAACGCAGCAACCGTGTTGGCGACGTTGAAGGTCGTGCTCTCGTCCCAGTTGCCATAGACGAAGCGCTCCCCGAAGACGAGGTGCAGCATCACCCACAGCGCACCCAGCTGGACGAAAACGCCCAGCGCGCCGACCGTGCCGAACAGCGCAAAGCGGGTCGGGATGATCCGGCCGAGCCATTTGTCGTAAAGCCCGATCAGGAATTCGAAGACCACAGTGCGGTCAAGCTTGCTCTCGCCTTCGGCGCGGGCAGCGAAGTTCATTGGCAGTTCCTTGATGCGCAGCGGCTCTTCGACCGTGGCGAGAATATCGAGTAGTATCTTGAACCCCACGCCTGACAGGCGGTGGGCATCGGCGCGCAGCGTGGCGCTGCGCAGCATGAAGTAACCGCTCATTGGGTCGGTCAGTTCAACCCCTGTGACCTTGTTGGCGATCCGATTAGCGAAGTTGGAGGCCTTGACCCGGTCGGGCCGGCCCCATTCTTCGGTGCTGGCGCCTTCGGCAAAGCGGCTGCCATAGGCCAGATCATAGTCCCCGCTTTCGATCGCGGCGAGCATTTGCGGCAGCAGGGCCGGATCGTGCTGGTGGTCGGCGTCCATCACCGCCACAACCGGGGCGGCCGTGGCGCACATCCCCTCGATCGCCGCCGACGACAGGCCGCGGCGGCCGATCCGCTGGATCACGTGGACACGCGGGTCTTCCTGCGCCAGCGCGCGCGCCTCATCAGCGGTGCCATCGGGGCTGTTGTCATCGACCACGATGACTTCCCACGTGATCCCCGCCAGCGCCTTGTCCAGGCGATCGACCATCGAGCGCAGGTTCTTGCGCTCGTTATAGGTGGGAAGGACAACGCCGAGCCGCAGGGTCATGTCACAGGCGCTCCAGCACCGCGTCACCGATCGCGGCCGTGCCGTGGCTGCCGCCAAGATCGCCGCCGCGAATGCCATCGGCGAGCGTCTTGGCCACGGCCGCCTCGATCCGCGCTGCCTGAGCCTCAAGCCCGAGCGAGTGGCGCAGTAGCATGGCGGCCGAGAGGATCGTTGCCATCGGATTGGCCAGGCCCTTGCCGGCAATGTCCGGCGCCGAACCGTGGATCGGCTCGTAAAGGCCCATCTTGCCGTCGGACAGGCTGGCCGAGGCCAGCAGGCCGATCGATCCCACGCACATCGAGGCCTGGTCGGACAGGATATCGCCAAACAGGTTACCGGTAACCACCACGTCGAACTGGCCGGGATTGCGCACCAGCTGCATCGCCGCATTATCGACGTACATGTGGCTTAGTTCGACCTCGGGGTAGTCCTTCGCCACCTCGATCATCACGTCACGCCAGACCTGCGAGGTTTCGAGGACATTGGCCTTGTCGACCGAGCAGAGCTTCTTGCCCCGGCCCATCGCGGCGCGGAACCCGACATGGGCAATTCGGCGAACCTCGTCTTCGGCATAGGACATCATGTCCCAGCCCTGGCGGCGGCCATCGGGCAGAATGCGGATGCCCTTCTCGCCAAAATAGACGTCGCCGTTGAGCTCGCGCACGATCAGCAGATCAATCTTGCTCGCCACTTCCGGGCGCAGCGCCGAGGCATCTTCCAGCCCGGCAAAGACCTTGGCCGGGCGCAGGTTGGCGAACAGGCCCAGCTCCTTGCGCAGGCCCAGAATTGCCTGCTCGGGGCGCAGGTGTCGCTCTAGGTTATCACAATCGGGATCGCCAACCGCGCCGAACAGGATCGCATCGCAGGACCGGGCGATCTCCAGCGTTTCGGCTGGCAGGGGGTGGCCGTGGCGCTTGTAGGCGATTCCGCCGACATCGCCTTCGAACAGCACGAGCCCGGGCAGATCGAGCGCTTCAAGCACGCGCACGGCCTCGCGCGTCACTTCTGGACCGATTCCATCGCCGGCGAAAACTGCGATCTTCATGGGATTCCCAACCTACTCAATCCGGCCAAGCCGCTCCCGCAGCATGGCGCGCGCCGCCATAACATCGCTTCTCCGATCGGCAAGCGGATAGCGCGCCACCAGCGGGCCAAGCTTGTCAAAGGCCGCCAGCTGGGCATTCCAGTCCGGATCGGCCGAGCGCTCAACCGCGCCATAGCCCAGTTCGCGCAGCAGCAGCGCCTCGAAAGCGGTCATGCCGGGCAGCCAGCCGCGCGCCGAGGGGGCATGGCAGACCGCATCGAGTAGCGCGGTGAGCGCCTGGTGCAGCGCGGGAAAGGGCTGCCGTTCGGGCAGCGCCGAGGCGGTCAGCGTGGTCGCCCAGGTGATCGCGGCAGCAGGTAGCGGCTCGGTCAGCCAGGGGCCGCGGCTGGCGACCAGCTCAACCCGCGCCGAGGGGAGCTGGCTGCCGGGCCGCACCCGCAGTTCGGCCTCGACCAGATTGCCGGGCAGCAGCACCGGGCGCAGATTCCGCCCACGCCCGCCCGCGACATAGCTCGCGACGAGGCCATGATCCTCGCTCAGCAGGCGCAGGATCACACCCGTCTCGCCGTGCGGGCGGGCGGCGCAAACTATTGCGGGGGTGCGCAGGTCCATGGCGCGGCCTTAGCCCGCCGCGCCGCGCATCGAAAAGGCTACTTCTTCGCCTTTGCTGCGAGCGCGGCTTCAAGCGCGGCGACGCGCTCGGCCAGCGCTTCGTTCTCTTCGCGGGCCTTGGCGGCCATGTCCTTGACCGCGTCAAATTCCTCGCGGCTGACAAAGTCCAGCCCGCCCATCGCCTCGCGGAAGCGCTCGCGCGCATTCTCGCGGGCCTCGCGGCCTGCACCGGCAACGGTTCCGGCCGCACTGTTGAGCAGCTTGGCAAGATCGGCGAACAGGGGGTTCTGGCTCTGCATGGCGGCTAGATGGTCCCGTCGGCGGGCACGTTCAAGTCCTATTCGAAGGTAACCGTCGAGACTGCACCGGTAACATCGTGCCCGTCGGCGTTCGGATTGGCTTCCAGGAACTGCCAATTGAGCACGGCGGCAAACAGCACCCAGGCAAGATAGGGCATCAGCAACATGCCTGCCAGCGGACGCACGCGCCAGAACAGCAGCAGGGTTGCGAAGACGGCAACGTCAATGGCCAGCAACAGATACAGCGCAGCGCTGATCTGGTGTGCGCCAAAGAACAGCGGTGACCAGGCCAGATTGAGGATTAGCTGAATCCCGAAGGCCGCAATCGCTGCCGTGCGCCCCGGCGCGCCGCGCGCGGTAACGACCAGCGCCAGGGCAAAGCCCATCAACACATAGAGGATCGACCAGACGATCCCGAAGGTGGCCGGCGGCGGGAACAGCGAGGGCTTGACCAGCGAGGCGAACCACGGCGTACCCGCGCCGCCGCCCGCTGTCCCGCTCAAGAAGCCGAGCAGGACAATCCCCGGGACCAGGAACAGCGACCAACGAATGAAGCTGGAACGCAATTGAGCAGGCGAGGCAAGAGCGGACATCCATTCCCTCCGATTCGCACCCCGCGATTCGGCGAAGGAGCGGAGAACGAGGGGGATATGGCGGGGTCTGGCGGACTAGGCAATCGCCCTTAACCCTGATCCGCGCGGCGGGCGGCAATCAGGAACTCGACATTACCTTCCGGGCCGGTGATCGGGCTTTCGACGATGCCCTGCACAAGCCAGCCCAATCCCTCGATCCAATCGCGCACTTCGTTGCAAACGCGGGCATGAAGCTCCGGATCGCGCACCACGCCGCCCTTGCCGACCTCACCCCGTCCGACTTCGAACTGCGGCTTGATCAAGGCGATCAACTGGCATTCGGGCGCGGCCAGTTTAAGCGGCACTTCCAATACCTTGGATAGTGCGATGAAACTGGCATCGCAAACCACCCAGTTGCACGGGCGATCGATTTCAGCAGGCGTGAGGATGCGGGCACTGGTCTGTTCAAGCACAGTGACGCGCGGATCCTGGCGCAGTTTCCAGGCAAGCTGGTTGGTGCCGGAATCGACTGCAAACACGTGCTCTGCTCCCTTCTGCAGCAGCACATCGGTAAACCCGCCGGTCGAGCTGCCGATATCCATTGCCGTGACGCCGGCGGGATCCAGCCCGAAGTGTTCGATCGCATGGGCCAGCTTAATCCCGCCGCGCGAAACCCACGGATGGTCGCGCCCGCGCACCTCAAGCGGGGCATCGGCGGGGAGCGTATGGCCTGGTTTGGCCAGCTTCGTCTCGCCGCTGAAGACTAGCCCGGCCAGTACCAGGGCCTGGGCGCGGCTACGGCTTTCGGCCAGGCCACGATCGACCAGCAACTGGTCAACGCGCACCTTGGGCGGTTTGGCGGATCGGGGCTGGGTCATGGCTGGCAGGGCTTGTCGCTCGGTCCGCCTCATTCCATAGGGAAGCGATGAAGGCAAATGTCCTGCTGTTCGGTCTTCTTGCGCCCGCTCTGCTGAGCGCCTGCGCGCCGCAGACGCCGGCCCCCACACCCGTGCCTGCACCGCGCCCGGTCGCCACAACCGCCCCGGCGGCGCCGACCCCTCCCCGCTTCACCGGCGATTGGCGCGATGCACCGCTCACGCTAGGTGCCTGGCGCTGGTCTGTGGCGGGCGGACAATCCGTCGCCAGTTTCGGCCTGACCGCGCAGAGTCCGCCAATCATGTTGGCTTGCATCGCCAAAGGATCGGTCCAATTGCGCGTCGCCGGTAACGTAACAACGGCCACACCGATCGGCATCACCACCTCCGGTGGTACCTTTCCCTTGATGAGCGATCCCCCCTCGCCTGGCGCCACAGCAATTGTCGTGACGCTCCCGGCGCGGGCACCGGTGCTCGATGCGATGGCGTTCTCGCGCGGTCGCTTTGTGATCGAAGTAGCTGGCCAGTTACCCAGCTATTTGCCTGCCTGGCCCGAAGTGGCCCGCGTGATCGAGGATTGCCGCTAAATTCCAGACTGTGGAAAACCGGCGCGGAGCAGGCCGGAAGCCCCGGATTCTGACACCGAAAAAAATCATTTCAAGTCTTGTTGTGCAGCGCGGAATGATTCACATTCCATCCCAAGGCCCATCGGGCTTCGCCGATGGCCCCGACCGCCCTGAGGGGTGGTCCTTGGCTCAACAGCGCGAAAGGAGGTGACCGATGTCTCATGGTTCAGCAGGGAGGTCGGTAACCCGCAAAACGGAGCATTATCGCTGAGGTCGATGTAAGCGATAGAGGCTTCGTGAGCGGCGCTTCCGGCCGCTGACCATGCGAAGGGCGGTTCTCGGGTTGCCGGGGCCGCCCTTCTCATTTTTGCCCTGCACACTTGGCCCGCAGCCTGAATCTGCTTAGACCGAGCCAGAGTGAATAGTCCCGCACGATAATTACCTTTTTCTTGTCTTTGAGGTAACTTTAGTTCAGAGGCACCGCTTCACAGTCAGAAGGATTCCGACCCGATGCTCGCCGCCACCACTTTCGCCCATGTGCCCCACCCCGCCCCGACGGCGGACGCGGTACGCGCCGGGCTGGTGGCCGATCCGGGCTTTGGCAAGATCTTTTCCGATCACATGGTGACGATCGACTGGACCGAGGGCCAGGGCTGGCATTCGGCCACGCTTGGCCCGCGCCAGCCGATCGCGCTCGATCCGGCGGCATCGGTGCTGCACTATGCCCAGGAAATCTTCGAAGGGCTGAAGGCCTATCGCCTGGCCGATGGCACAATGGCGCTGTTCCGGCCCGAAGCCAACGCGCGCCGCTTCAACGCTTCGGCCCAGCGGCTGGCGATGCCCGAATTGCCGGAAGACCTGTTCATCGAGGCGATCCGGCAACTCGTGGCGGTCGATGCTGACTGGTTCCCGTCGGTCGAGGGTGGATCGCTTTATCTCCGCCCCTTCATGATCGCGACCGAGGCCTTCCTGGGCGTGCGCCCGGCCAAGGAATACAAGTTCATTGTTATCGCCAGCCCGGCCGGCAACTATTTCAAGTCGGGCGCGCCGGCGGTGTCGATCTGGGTCTCGGACTATACCCGCGCTGCGCCCGGCGGGACCGGCGCGGCCAAGTGCGGCGGCAACTACGCCGCCAGCCTGGTCCCGACTGCCGAAGCCTTTGCCAAGGGCCATGACCAGGTGCTGTTCCTCGATGCGGCCGAGCACAAGTGGATCGAGGAACTGGGCGGCATGAACCTGTTCTTCGTGATGGCCGACGGCCGGATCGTCACCCCGCCGCTGACTGGCACGATCCTGCCCGGCGTGACCCGCGATAGCCTGCTGCAGCTCGCCGCCGAGGAAGGCCTCAAGGTCTCGGAAGAACCCTACAGCCTTGATCAGTGGCAGGCGGATGCCGCTTCCGGCGCGCTGCTTGAGGCCTTTGCTTGCGGCACGGCGGCAGTCGTTACCCCCGTCGGCAAGGTTGCTGGGCGTGACCGCGAATTCACGATCGGCAGCGGCGGCCCGGGGCAACTGACGCAGAAGCTGCGCAGCCGCCTGGTTTCGATCCAGCGCGGTGAAGCACCCGACCCGCACGGCTGGGTGCTCAAGCTCTAACGCTTCACCTTCTCAATCAGGTCGATCAGCTCGCCAAACTTGGCGCGCTGGGCTTCTGCGTCGCCAGAGGCAATCGCTTCGGAGACGCAGCAGGCGGCGTGGTCTTTCAGGATCTCGCTCTCGACCCGTGCCAGGGCAGACTTGATTGCCTGGACCTGGTGCAGGACATCAATGCAATAGCGATCATCCGCAACCATCTGCGCAACGCCGCGGACCTGGCCTTCGATGCGTTTCAGCCGGTTGACGATGGCTTCCGTCTGTTTTCCCATGACTCACCCTTGCAATACCCCTGGGGGGTATATAGATAGCGCGGGCCGATCGTCAACCGGAGCCGTATCGTGTCGCTTTCCCGCCGTCGCTTCCTGACTGCCACCGGAGCCGGGCTCGCCCTCGCCCCCTTGCCCGCCTGGGCGCAAGGGCACGGGATGAGTCATGGTGGCCACCGGATGCCCAAAGGGCCGCTTATCCCGGCCGGCTTCGGCGTGCTGACCGGCAAGGAAATCGATCTGACTGTCGCCGATGGCCTGCGCGAAGTGGCGGGACGGCGCGGGCTCGGCGTGGCGGTCAACGGCACGGTGCCGGGCCCGCTGCTGCGGCTGAAGGAAGGTGACGAGGTCACATTGCGGGTCACCAACCGCCTGCATGAGGACACCTCGATCCACTGGCATGGGCTGCTGTTGCCGTTCCAGTTCGATGGCGTACCCGGCGTCAGCTTTCCGGGCATCAAGCCGGGTGAGACCTTCACTTACAAGTTCCCGCTGCGCCAGTCGGGCACCTATTGGTACCACAGCCATTCGGGTCTGCAGGAACAGTCCGGCCACTATGGTCCGCTGATCGTCGATTCGGCCGAGCCCGATCCGATCCAGTCTGACCGCGAATTCGTGCTGCTGCTGAGCGAGTTCACCGCGATGCACCCGCACCAGATCTTTGACCGGCTGCGCACCGGCGAAGGCTATTTCAACCGCCAGAAGACCACCTGGACCGACGACTACCCGATGACTGGCGCCGAGCGGCGGATGTGGGCGCAGATGCGAATGCCGCCGACCGACATCGCCGATGTCAGCGCGCCCACCTATACTTACCTCGCCAATGGCCTGCCGGCGCAGACTGGGCCGGAATTCCTGTTCCGCCGGGGAGAGCGGGTGCGGCTGCGGCTGATCAACGGATCGGCCATGACCTTCTTCAATGTCCGCATTCCGGGCCTCAAGCTCACGGTCGTGGCGGCCGATGGCCAGGCGGTGAAGCCGGTGACAGTCGAGGAACTGCAGATCGCCGTGGCCGAGACCTATGACCTGCTGGTCGAGCCGGATGGCAATGCCTTTTCGATCGTGTGCGAATCGATGGACCGGTCCGGCATGGCGCTCGCCACGCTCACCACTACGCCCGGCCTGCGCGCGCCGGTGCCGCCGCTGCGCCAGCCCCCGCTGCTGACCATGGCCGATATGGGCATGAACCACGGAGATGGCCGGCACGATCACGGCGGCGCTGGCAAGTCCAGCACCAGCATGGACGGCATGCCGATGCGCGACATCAGCCTGCTGCCGCCCGACGTGAAGATCGGCCCGGGGATCGACATGGTCTCGATGGCGCCAGAGGACAAGCAGGGCGATCCCGGCATCGGCCTGCGCGATGCCGGCCACCGCGTGCTGACCTATCGCGACCTTGCGGCTCTGACCCCCAACAGGGACACCCGCGAACCGAGCCGGCTGCTCGAACTGCACCTCACCGGCAATATGGAGCGCTACATGTGGTCGTTCGACGGGCACATGTTCAACGCCGTCAGCGACGTGCCGATCCGCTTTGCCTGGAACGAACGGGTCCGGGTCAAGCTGGTCAACAACACCATGATGGCCCACCCGATCCACCTGCATGGGATGTTCTTCGAACTGGTCAACGGCCAGTCGCCCGCCTTCCAGCCGCGCAAGAACGTGGTCACCGTCCAGCCGGGCGCGAGCGCGACCTTTGACCTGACCGCCAACGAGCCAGGCGACTGGGTCTTCCACTGCCACCTGCTCTACCACATGCACGGCGGGATGATGCAGATCGTCACCGTCATGGGTCCGGAGGGCGCGAAGTGAGCCGGCTTGCGCTCCTGACCGCGCTCGCCGCGCTGCCGCTGGCTACACCTGTCGTCGCGCAGAGCCACGAAGGCCACGATCCGCACGCGGGCCACCAGATGCCGCAGCCCGTTGGGGAACCTCAGCCCGAGCCAGTCGATCCCTCGCCCGGCCCGACGATGGAACTGCCTCCGCCCGAAGAGGCAGGCTCCGGTCCGCCGCGGGCTGCCGATGCGATCTGGGGAGCCGAGGCCATGGCGCCATCGCGCGCCGCCTTGAAGCGGGAGCATGGCAGCACGGTGACCACCTGGCTTCAGGCCGACCGGCTTGAATACCAGGCGCGGCAGGGCCACGATGGCCTGTTGTGGGATGTTCAGGGCTATTACGGTAACCCCACCAGCAAGCTTTGGCTGAAAAGCGAGGGCGAAGCCGCGCTGGGCGAGGAGGTTGAGGACGCCGAGGTTCAGGCGCTGTGGTCCAGGGCGGTCGCACCGTTCTGGGATTTGCAGGTTGGCGTCAGGCAGGATCTGGCGGGTGAGACCGATACCCATGCCGTGGTCGGGATCCAGGGCCTGGCACCCTACCTGTTCGAAATCGACGCCGCGCTGTTCCTTTCCCAGCGCGGCGACCTGACTGCCCGGATCGAGGCTGAGGTCGACCAGCGGATTACCCAAAAACTGATCCTGCAGCCGCGGGTCGAAGTCAGTCTGGCCGCGCAGGACAATCCGGCCCGCAAGGTCGGTGCCGGGGTGGACAAGATCGAGGCCGGCTTGCGGCTGCGCTATGAGATCGTGCCCGAATTCGCCCCCTACATCGGGATCGAACAGGGCTGGAGACTGGGCGACAGCGCCCGTTATGCCCGCCTGGCGGGCGAGGACCCGAGCGTGACCAGCGTGGTCATGGGCGTCCGGTTCTGGTTTTGATTAGGAGTAACCTCATGTCGTTTCGCCTCCCCACCCTCCTCACAGCTGCCGCACTGACCCTGTCGGCCCCTGCGCTCGCCCACGTCAAGGTCGCCAGCGCCAGCCCGGCCGAAGGCAGCACCGCCGCTGCGCCCAAAACCGTGGTGCTGAACTTCTCCGACACGCTGCTACCCGCCAAGACCGGGGTTGAGCTGGTCATGACTGCGATGCCAGGCCACGCCAACCACGGGATCATGCCGATCAAGAACTTCGTCCCAGCCTGGTCGAACGGCAACAAGACGCTGACGCTCAACCTGCGCCAGCCGCTGCGCACCGGCACCTATGAGGCGCGGTGGCAGTCGACTGGCGCCGATGGTCACAAGATGGCCGGGAAGCTAACCTTCAAGGTCAAGTAACAGCCAAGATCACTTCACAGGGCGGCCGCAGAGCACCTCAGCGATCTGCACGGCGTTGAGCGCGGCACCCTTGCGCAGGTTGTCGCCCACCACGAACAAGGCGAGGCCGTGTTCGACCGAGCGATCTGGGCGGACACGGCCGACCAGCACCGGGTCGATGCCTGTTGCTGCGAGAGAATCCGGAGCTGCGGTCACGACAACGCCGGGCGCTGCCTCAAGCAGTTCCAGCGCGCGAGCGGCCGAGATCGGTCGTTCGAACTCGGCATTGACCGAGATGCCATGGCCAGTGAAGACCGGTACGCGCACGCAGGTGCCGGAAACCGGCAGACCCGGAATATCGAGGATCTTGCGGCTTTCGTCGCGCAGCTTGAGCTCTTCCTCGGTATAGTCATCCTCGCCCAGAACGTAGTTGAGCGGGGCGATGTTGTGCGCGATCGGCGCGGCCCACTTCTCTGCGGGAGGGAGACAATCCGCCTGGCCATTGCGGGCTAGTTCGGCCGCGCGATCACCGACATAAGCAAGCTGCTTGGCAAGGATTTCGATCCCGGCCACCCCCGCACCCGACACCGCCTGATAGGTCGAGGCGATGAGCCGCTTCAGGCCTGCCTCGTCGTGCAGCGGCTTCAGCACCGGCATGACGGCCATAGTGGTGCAATTGGGGTTCGCAACGATGCCCTTGGGCATATTGGCGAGGGCATCGGGGTTCACTTCGGCGACCACCAACGGCACATCCGGATCGCTGCGCCAGGCCGAGCTGTTGTCGATCACGATCGGACCCGCTGCGGCCACTTTTGGCGCCAGGACCTTCGAGGTCGACCCACCGGCGGAGAAGAAGACCAGGTCGAGCCCCGCATAGTCAGCGGTTTCGGCATCTTCGACCGTCACTAGCTGGCCATTGAAATCAACCTGCTTGCCGGCCGAGCGGGCCGAGGCGAACAGCCGCAGTGTGCCAACCGGGAAGTTCCGCTCAGCCAGCAATTCGCGCATCATCGAGCCGACCAGGCCGGTTGCGCCGACCACGCCGACGTTGAGCTGCTGTCCTTCGGAAAATCTCTGCACCATCTTCACATCTCCAGTCTTTGCGGGAGTTGCGGGGTTCTGGCGCTTGCTGATGAAGAACCCCGCAACCTGCGCGGGGCTTGGTTCGTTTGGGTTACGCCGTTGTCCAGCGCGCACCACGAACCGCCCCGCTGCCGCGAGTCGGTTTAATGGTAATCGGCTTGGTAATGGCCATCAGCATGGAGGCGCCCCTAGCCGTGCTGCACTGCAATGTAAACGGGCTAAGTGAAGCTCAGGCTTCGGCCGGAGGGATCGCGGCCAGCATCCGCATGCGCACGGCGGTAACCTGTTCCAGCAGGTTATGGACCATGTTGAGGTCACCCTGGCTGAGCCTGGGGGCTTGGCTGAAAACCTCTACCGCGGGTTCAAGCAGGTCGATGAGGTCCGTCAGTTCGGCGGAAATCGCATCGCGCAGTTCGCCGCCGGCCAGTTCCGCCGCAATCGGGAAGAACTGCTGCTCGGGCCGCTTGACGATGGTCGGCACCCCGGCGATCTGCCCCAGCTCGGCGGTCAGCGCGTCCAGCATCCGCCACTTGCGCGGGATCTCCAGCGACATGTCCCGCAGCGCAGCCGCATCGGCGGCGACCAGCTCTGGCGGTTGGACCGGCGAGGGGCGCGACGAGCGGAAGAAGTTGAACGCGAGCGAAGCCATGCCGAAAGGTTTAGTTGATCTTGCTTAACGGAAAGTAAAAGCAGCAAAGAGATTGCCGGTCCCGCACTTGCGCTTGTAGGGCATCGCCGCCACCTTCCGCTCGCAGATTGAAACGAAAGGTGCCCCGCGATGGCCGATGCCGAATATACCCCGCCCAAAGTCTGGACCTGGGACAAGGAAAGCGGCGGCAGGTTCGCCAAGATCAACCGGCCGATCTCGGGCGCGACGCATGAGAAGGAACTGCCGGTCGGCGAGCACCCGTTCCAGCTCTATTCGCTCGGCACGCCCAACGGCCAGAAGGTCACGATCCTGTTCGAGGAACTGCTGGAGGCCGGCCATAGCGGCGCAGAATACGATGCCTGGTTGATCAACATTGGCGAAGGTGACCAGTTCGGATCAGGCTTTGTCGCGATCAATCCCAATTCCAAGATCCCCGCCCTGCTCGACCGCTCTGGCCCCGAACCGATCCGACTGTTCGAAAGCGGCGCGATGATGCTGCACCTGGCCGAGAAGTTCGGTGCCTTCATCCCAACCGACGCCAAGGGTCGCGCCGAATGCCTGTCCTGGCTGATGTGGCAGATGGGCAGTGCACCATTCATCGGCGGGGGCTTCGGCCACTTCTATGCCTATGCCCCGATCAAGATCGAATATGCGATCGATCGCTATGCCATGGAAACCAAGCGGCTGTTCGACGTGGCCGACAAGCGGCTGGCGGAGGCTCGGTTCCTGGCGGGGGACGAATACACGATCGCCGATATGGCGGTCTATGCCTGGTTCGGCCTGCTCTATCGCGGGTTCGCCTATAACGATGCCGCCAACTTCCTGTCGCTCCACGAATACACCAATGTCGGTCGCTGGGTTGAGGAAATCCTGGCCCGCCCGGCAGTGAAGCGCGGGCAGAAGGTCAATGTCGCAACCGGCCTGATCGAGCGCCATTCAGCCGCCGATTTCGATAAACTGACCGAAGCGCAATAGCCCCCTTCCCTCTGCCGCGCGGCGTGCTAAAGGCCGCGCGGTTGCTGGGGCGTAGCCAAGCGGTAAGGCACCGGTTTTTGGTACCGGCATGCGAAGGTTCGAATCCTTCCGCCCCAGCCATTCCTTGCGCATTATGCCAGTTCGCGCGATCGCCGGGCCAACCTAAGGGACCCGTCATGTCCAGAATCGAACTCAGCCTGAACCCGTCTCCACGCGCCGTCGCAATCGCCGACCGTGTCGAGTCCTTCGTCCGCGATGTCGTGGTCCCCTACGAACGCGATCCACGCCGCGACCACCACGGCGCGCCATTGGACGAACTGGTCTATGAGATGCGCGAACACGCCCGTGCGGCGGGCGTGCTCACTCCGCATATCCTGGCCGATGGCAGTCACATGACCCAGCGCGAAACGGCGCTGGTGCTGATCAAGTCGGGCCTTTCGCCACTAGGCCCGCTGGCCTGCAACACCATGGCGCCAGACGAGGGCAACATGTACCTGCTGGGCCACAAGGCGACCGAGGAGCAGAAAGACCACTTCCTGAAACCGCTCGTCGAAGGCCGCGCCCGCAGCGCCTTCTTTATGACCGAACCCTCGGACGACAACGGCGCCGGGTCTGACCCGTCAATGATGCTCACCACCTGCCGCCAGGACGGCAACCACTGGGTCATCAACGGTCGCAAGACTTTCATCACCGGCGCGGACGGAGCAAGCGTGGGCATTGTCATGGCCAAGGCCGAAGACGGCGGCGCCTGCATGTTCCTGGTCGACCTGCCCGATCCCGCAATCCGGATTGATGACGTGCCCAACACGATCGATAGCTCGATGCCCGGCAGCCATGCCACTGTCACGATCGACAACCTGCGTGTCCCTGCCAGCCAGATGCTGGGCGAGCCCGGCGACGGGTTCAAATATGCCCAGGTCCGCCTGTCCCCGGCGCGCCTCTCGCACTGCATGCGCTGGCTCGGCTGCTGCATCCGCGCGCATGAGATTGCCAGCGACTATGCCTGTCGCCGCATGGCCTTCGGCAAGGCGCTGATCGAACACGAAGGCGTCGGCTTCATGCTGGCCGAGAACCTGATCGACATCAAACAGGCCGAACTGATGATCGACTGGTGCGCGGGGGTGCTTGACACCGGCAGCCTGGGTACGACTGAAAGCTCGATGGCCAAGGTTGCCGTGTCCGAAGCGCTGATGCGGATCGCCGACCGCTGCGTCCAGGTGATGGGCGGGACCGGGGTGACCGACAAGACGATCGTAGAACAGGTCTTCCGCGAAGTCCGGGCCTTCCGCATCTATGACGGCCCGACCGAGGTCCACAAATGGAGCCTCGCCAAAAAGGTTCGCCGCGACTGGCGCGAAGCCCAGGCATAAACGCCAAAAGGAGTTCAGAGATGCAAGCAGTTCAGGCCTACTTCGAGCAGACCGGCGGCCCCGAAGTGATCCAGTGGCGCACGGTGGACTTGCCCGCCCCTGGACCCGGAGAAGTGCTGGTTCGGCAGGAGGCGGTCGGGCTGAACTTCATCGATACCTATCACCGCACCGGGCTTTACCCCCAGCCGATGCCTAGCGGGCTCGGCATGGAAGCCGCCGGCGTGGTCGAAGCCGTAGGCGAAGGCGTGACGCGGGTCGCCCCCGGCCAGCGCGTCGCCAGCTTTACCGGCCCGGGCGCCTATGCCAGCGCCCGCATCCTGAAAGAGACGGACCTGTTCCCGGTACCCGATGGCGTCGATTCCAAGACCGCTGCGGCAGTCCTGCTCAAGGGTGCGACGGTCGAAGCCTTGGCTGAGCGCTGCGCCCCGCTTGCCGCAGGCGAGTGGGCGCTGGTCCCGGCCGCTGCGGGCGGTGTCGGGCTCCTGCTGGTCCAGTGGCTGAAGGCGCGCGGCGTGCGCGTGATCGGCACGGTTGGCAGTGCCGACAAGATCGACCTGGCCAAGCAGGCCGGTGCCGAACTGGTGCTGCTGACCAGCGATCCGGAACTGGCCGACAAAGTCCGTGCGGCCACCGATGGGGTTGGCGTGGCGGTGAGCTATGACGGGGTTGGTGCGGCGACCTGGGAGGCTTCGCTCAAGTCGGTCCGGCGGCGCGGCATGATCGTCAGCTTTGGCAATGCCAGCGGCCCGGTGACTGGCGTGAACCTGGGCGTCCTGGCTGCGCATGGCTCACTGTTCGTGACCCGCATGACGCTGTTCGATTACTGGCGCGAGCCGGCCGATGCCCTGTCGGGCGCAGCCAAGCTGTGGGACATGGTCGCCAGCGGCAAGCTGACCGTCACGATCGGCCAGACCTATGCCCTGACCGATGCGGCCCAGGCCCACCGCGATCTCGAAGCCCGCAAGACAACGGGATCGACGCTGCTGCTGCCCTAACTGTCGTAGGTTGCAAACCAGATGACGTGGCGGGGTCCCTTGCCCTTGCCCTCGGCGTCGTAGCGGGCGCGGACTTCGACTTCCTCGACCGCGAAGCCGACGCTTTCCATACGGCGGACGAACTTGTCATCGCGTTCGGCCGACCAGATCGCCAGGACACCGCCGGGGGCAAGCGCCTTGCGGGCGTTGTGCAAGCCGGCCTTGCCGTAGAGCCGGTTGTTCTCCGGCCGGACCAGCCCGTCCGGGCCGTTGTCGACATCGAGCAGGATTGCATCGAACGGCTCGGGCGCGAGCAGGATGGCATCGCCAACATCGTCCATCACCAACCGCACGCGCGGTTCGTCGAGGCAACCGGCCGCAACCTCAGCCATCGGCCCGCGCGCCCACTGAATGATCTCCGGCACCAGTTCGGCCACAGTTACGCGGCCCTGCGGCCCCAGCCGGGCCAGCGCTGCGCGCAGGGTAAAGCCCATGCCATAGCCGCCGATCAGCAGGTTGGGCGCGGAGCGACCTTTGAGCCGGTCGAGCGTCATCGTCGCCAGCGCTTCTTCCGAGCCGCGCATGCGGGTGCTCATCAGCTCGTTGTGGCCCATCACGATCATGAAATCGCGACCATGGGCGAAGAGCTTGAGCTCCTCGCCGCCGGGCACTTGGGCGCTGCCAAGCAGCTCGCGCGCGATCACGCCGCGCGCTGGGCGCGTTCGCCGGCTTCGGCGTTGAGCATGTCGGCCAGCAGGAAGGCCAGTTCCAGCGACTGGGCGGCGTTGAGCCGCGGATCGCAATGGGTGTGGTAGCGATCAGCCAGCGTTTCGGAACTGATCGCCACGGCCCCGCCGACGCACTCGGTCACGTCCTGCCCGGTCATCTCGATGTGAATGCCGCCAGCATGGGTGCCTTCGGCGCGGTGGACGGCAAAGAAGCCGCGCACCTCATTGAGGATGCGATCGAACGGGCGGGTCTTGTAACCGCTGTTGGCCTTGATGACGTTCCCGTGCATCGGATCGCACGACCAGACCACCGGGTGCCCTTCGCGCTTCACCGCGCGGACCAGCGGAGCAAGGCCAGCTTCAACCTTGTCATCGCCAAAGCGGCTGATCAGCGTGATGCGGCCCGCTTCGCGGCCAGGATTGAGTACATCCAGCTGGCGCAGCAGTTCGTCAGGCGCGAGGCTGGGCCCGCACTTGAAGCCGATCGGATTGCCGACCCCGCGCAGGTATTCGACGTGGGCCGACCCTTCGAACCGGGTCCGGTCACCGATCCACAGCATGTGGGCCGAGGTATCGTACCAATCGCCAGTTAGCGAATCCTGCCGGGTCATCGCCTGCTCATAGGGCAGGTGCAGCGCCTCGTGGCTGGTGTAGAAGCTGGTGCCTTGCAGCTGCGGTACGGTGCGCGGATCGATCCCGCAGGCTTCCATGAAGTCCAGCGCCTCGCCGATCCGGGTGCTGACTTCGGCGAACTTCTCGGCCCAGGGCGAGCGGCCCATGAAATCGAGCGTCCACTGGTGGACCTGGCGTAGGTTGGCATAGCCGCCGGTCGAGAAAGCGCGCACGAGGTTGAGCGTCGCCGCCGACTGCGAATAGGCCTGGAGCAGACGCTGCGGATTGGGAATGCGGGCTTCGGGCGTGAATTCGATCCCGTTGATGTTGTCACCCAGGTAGCTCGGCAGTTCGACGCCATCGATCACTTCGACTGGCGAGGACCGCGGCTTGGCGAACTGACCGGCCAGACGGCCAACCTTGATCACCGGCTGCTTGCTGGCAAAGGTCAGCACAACTGCCATCTGCAGCAGCACGCGGAAGGTATCGCGGATGTTGTTCGGATGGAATTCGGCAAAGCTTTCGGCGCAGTCCCCGCCCTGCAGCAGGAAGCCCTTGCCCGCTGCGACCTGGGCCAGATCGGCCTTCAGCGCGCGCGCCTCACCCGCAAAGACCAGCGGCGGAAAGGTGGTGAGTGTGTCCGTTACTTTGCCGAGCGCGGCCGCGTCGGGATAGACCGGCAGGTGCCGGGCTTCGCGCGATTGCCAGCTTTCGGGGGTCCAGTTACTTGCCACTGCTCTGCTCCTTTGCGAGCGCGCGCCATAGCGCCGTCGGTTCGCAATTGCAAAAGACGAAAAGCCGATCAGCCAAATCGGGAAACAATATGTCGCCTATCGCCCTTCGGCAGGCGCTGGGGCGAGGGGCTTGGAGGGGCGGGCCGCAGCGCTGGCCACGGCAGCACCCTGCGGCATGATTTGCGCCCGCCACGAGCGCCCGGGCTGCAGATACTTGCGCGCGAGCGCCTGCATCTGCTCCGGCGTGGCGCGGGTATAGTCAGAGAGCAAGGTCCGCAGTCCGGCAAATTTGGCGGGCTCGCTCGTTGCCCCTTCCAGCTGGTACATGAAGAAGCTGCTGCTGGTGCTGGCGCGCGAAATCTGCTGGCGCAGCGGCTCGATCACCCGCTCCAACTCGTCGGCGCTGGGTGGCTGGGCGACGAGATCGGCCGCGATCTGCTCGGCCGCCTTGAAGAATTCCGGGACAGCCTTGGGCGAAAGCTGGGCCATGGCGGTCAGCGACCCGCCGTTCTCCAGGTCCTGCGGCCAGCTATTCTGAACTTGCGGCGCATAGGCCGCGCCCAGCTTCTCGCGCATCGCGTCCATCAGCCGGTTCTGGAACAGGTCTGAAAGGATCACGAGCTGTCGGCTCTCCGTGATGCTGGCCATGCCGCCGCCAGTAGGCCAACTGATCAGCGCAGCGGCCTGGGTTGGATCGCCGCGGTGGTCTAGCGTCACCGGCACGCCCGACGGCGGCAGGGTGGGGACCCGGGCCGGCTGAAGCGGCGCGGCATAGGCTGGCCGCGGCGCGAGGGCACCAAAGCTGCGTTCAAGGGCCGCCACGGCCTGGTCGCGCGTAAAGTCGCCGAACAGCTGGACTTCGATCGGCCCCTGTTCGAGGATCGGCTGCCAAACCTGGCGGAAGCCTTCAGGGGTTGCGGCCTCAACCTCTTGCGGGGTCGGCGTGCGGAAACGCGGATCGCGCCCGCGCAGCAGGAACTCCAGATCGCGTTCCAGTACACCCTGCGGCGAGGCCGAGAAGCTTTCATAACGCAGCCGTGCCGCCGCCTTGGCCCGCAGTACTGGTCCGCTATCCCAGCGCGGCTGGGCGAACTTCTGCGCAAAAAGGAACAGCTGGTCGGCCATGTCACTTGAGCGCGTATCGGCCGAAAACTGGAACGAGGCGTCCTGGATCGCGAAGTCATAGCCCATCTTGCGGCCCGTGCTGATCCGATCGAGCTCTTCCTGGCCAAGCTGACCCTGGCCCGAACCGACCAGCGCCATGTCGCCAAGCGCAATATAGGCTGCATCGCCCGCGCTGAAGGCGCGGAAACCGGCCCCGAACCGGACCTTGACCGAGACGCGGCCCGGCTCATCGGTGGTTGGCCATAACAGGACCTTGACGCCATTGGCGAACTCCAGCTGCTCGATCCCGAGGATCCCGGCCGAACCGCTGCTGACCAACTTGCCCGGTGCGCCAATGGCCGGCATTTCGGCAAAGGAGATCGGCTTACCGCCGGGCCGCGCCTTGGGATCGGCCACAGCAGGGGCGGCCAGCGCGGCCGCCAGTGACGCCGCTTGAGCCTCGTCCGCCTTGGGCGTCACATAAACCGCGCGGGTCACGACGCCTTTGAACAGCCGGCGCGTGTGCTCGAGGACCGCTTGCGGCGTAAACAGATTGCGCGAGCTGTTGAAAATTTCCAGCACGGTCTCGGGCGAAGCAATGGTCTCGCGAATGTCGAGCGCCGTGACCATGTCATCGGCCAGCTTGGCTCCGGCCAACAGGCGGCGCTGCTCGACCGAGCTTTCGAAAGCGACGTTGAACTCTGCCACCTCACGCTCGATTTCGTCATCGCTGGGTGGAGTGGCGAGCGCATCGGCAATCACGCCGCGCACTTCCTTCAGCGATCTGGTCCAATTTTCGTCAAGCGGGGTGACCGAGACAAAGGTTGCATCGGCTGACTGGCTGACCTTTTCCTGGTTGACCTGCGCGAACAGGAAGCTGCCTCCGGCTCGCGCCCGGGCTTCAAGCCGTCGGTTGATGATCGCCTGGGCCAGCGAATCCAGCATGATCCCCTGATTGTAGGCGATCGTATCCTGCACCGGCCGCCACGGGCGCATCACGGCATAGGTCAGGCCGCGCGGCAAGTCGGGCTCGACCACCACGCGGGTCTGGCCGATCGGGTTGGCCGGATTGCTGCCCTTGGGGGCGATCGGATCACCGAAGGTAGGCGCTGGGGTGCGCTTGCCGATAGCCGGCCAATCGGCGAAATGCTGGCGCACCATCGCTTCGATTTGCGCGGTCTCGATATCGCCAACGACGATGATCACGGCATTGTCAGGTCGATACCAGCGCGAATGGAAGGCGCGGACCGAAGCGTGATTGGCGGCCTGCAAGGTTTCGGTCGTGCCGATTACCGGGCGCATCGCCATACGCTGCCCGGCAAAGAGGGTCTGCGTGGTCGCATCGGCGACCCGCTCGGCCAGCCCTCCGCGCTCGCGCTTTTCCGCGAGGACGATCGGCACTTCGGTGCGGATATTGGCCTCGGTCAGCGCTGGGGCGATCATCATGCCCGAAAGCAGCTTCAGTGATTCATCAAGCTTGGCCGGGGTGGCGTTGGGCAGATCAAGCTTGAAGGTCGTCGAGACCGGGCTGGTCTCGGCATTGGTATCACTGCCGAAGGTTGCGCCCAGCCGCTGCCAGGTTGGGATTGCCGCCCCTTCGGCCAGATAACGCGACTGGCGGAACACGAGGTGTTCGAGCAAATGGGCAAAGCCGCGTTCGCTCTCTTCCTCGTGCAGGGATCCAACATCCATCCGCACTCTGATCGCGACCTGGCCCGGCGGCACCCCGTTCTTGCGCACGGCATAGCGCACGCCGTTGGGCAGTTCGCCAAACACCCATTCCTTGTCCTGCGGTACGTCGCTGCCGCGATAGAGCCATGGACCGGTGGCCGCAGGTTTGGCGGGGGCGGCGGCGGCTGGTTTGGACTTGGCGGCACTGCTCTGGGCAGCAATCGGCTGGACGCCCAGGGCCAGCAATGGAACTACAAAGGCGAGGCGGCGCAGCGCGCGGAACGAAGATCGCATGGTTTGGCTATAGGCCCCGCAAAGGTGAAGGGCCAGTGAATAGCCTGTGCAACCTGCTTGTTCCCAAAACGCAAAAGGGGGCGGTTGCCCGCCCCCTTCGCTGGTTCGAATTGCAGGTCAGCTTACCACTTGAAGCGGACCGTCGCCCCATAGGTGCGCGGCTGGTTCGGATAGGCCGAAACCGAACCCGACTGCGCGACCGAGTCGAAGATCTGCACCAGGTAGCGGTTGTTGGTGAGGTTGCGGCCCCACAGGCTGAACTCGATCCCGTTCATCATCACATAGCTGAGCGAAGCGTTGATCTCGCTCACCTCACGGGTGAACGGGCGCGCCGCGTCGAAGGCCGGCTGGTAGGAAGTCACCTGGCCCAGGGCATTGCGCTGGATAAAGGCTGGAAGGCCTTCGGCAATCTGCACTTCGGATTCGTAGTGCCAGTCACCGCGCAGGATCACGCGGTCACCATTGCCCAGTTCCTTGTTCCACTGCGCCCCGATCGTGGTCGACAGCCCCGGGATCCCGGCCGGACGGGTGCCCGACAGGTCACCCACGGCGGATGCGGCGAAGCTGTCATACTTCGGATCGAGGTAGACCAGCGACAGGTTGAGGCTGAGCTCCTCGGTCGGCTTGACCATGCCATCGAACTCTATGCCATAGGTCGACTGCTTGCCGGCATTGGCCAGGGCAAAGCCGGTGCCGGTGAAGACGTTCGACTGGAAGCCCGTGATGGTCTGCTTGAACAGCGTCAGGTTGGCGCTGGCAATGCCCCAGTTGGCCTTGATGCCGAGTTCGAACACTTCGGCATTTTCGGGCCCGGCATAGCGCGAACCGGTGGTCAGGTTCGGCACGGTCAGCCCGGCGGTGCGCAGAGCAGCCAGATCGCTGGCCAGCGGACGGCTATCGCGCGAGAGGTTGAACGAGCTCGCCTTGAAGCCGGTCGCATAGGACAGGTAGGTGTTGACCGTATCGGTGATCTCCCAGGCGAGGCGCGCGGTCCAGGTCCACTTGCCGTCGCGGGTCTGCCCGTTCTCTACCGCGTTCGGAATATTGAGGAACGGCGGCAGGAACTGCAGCGGACGCAGGCCGAGCAGCGGATTGACCGCCGGGTTGGTCGCGTTGGCGTTGGCGAAGGTGGTCGCACCGCTGACGATCGCGCTGTAGATCGCCGGCTGGGCCACGGCGAACCCGCCAATCTGGGTCGCATTGGCCGGAGCACCCAGGCCAAGCGCCGTGCCGACCTGCTGCGCGATCACCGTGTTGCGGATCACGCCGCCGCCGATCGCCACAAAGTCCAGCGCCGAGAAGGTATCGGTGCTGACGGTGTTGGTCACAACGTCCTTGCGGTCCTTGGTGTAGTTGCCGCCCAGCGTCAGGGTCAGCTTGTTGCCCAGCTTGACATCGAAGTTGCCAAAGATCGACCAGGCCTGGTTGTCCATCCGCAGGTCATCGAACATGCCCTGCCCGGCGCGCTGGAAGGTGTTCACCGGAACACCCAGGACCAGCGTTTCAAGCTGGGTCACCGCACCGCCCGAAAGCAGGTTCACATAGGGGCGGAACTGTGTGCCATAGGTCAGCGTGTTCTTGTACTTGACGTTCTCGTCAAAGAAGAACCCGCCCACCATCAGGTCGAACATGTCGAGGAAGTTGGCGTTCAGACGCAGTTCCTGCGTGAAGGTGCCGATGTCCACATCGCCAACGTTCTGGCCGATCAGGTCGGCGCTGGTGAAGTCGGAGTCCTGGTTGGTCAGGCTCGAGCTGTTGCGATAGGCGGTGATCGAGGTCAGCTTGAGCGGGCCGACCTGGTAATCGACCTGGCCCGACAGACCCCAGTTCTCAATCTTGTTCGATGACGGGAAGTTCGTATAGGCCACGTCGGCGAACGGCGTGGCCGAATTGTTGACCCGGCCGCCAATCGCCTCGATCGCGGTAGTCGCGCCCGAACGGCGAACGTTGACGACGGCGCAGCAGACTTCATCGATCTTGTCGTAATCGGCGATCAGGCGAACCTTCAGCGCATCGCTGGGTTCGAACTTCAGCTGGCCGCGCACGAACCAGCGGTCACGCTCGTTGGCCTTGCCATTGTAGCCAAGGTCGGTGACGTAGCCATCGCGCTTGTTGATCCCAGCCGCGACACTGGCGGCGATATTCTCGGTCAGCGGGCCGGTGACATAGCCCTTGAGAACCAAGGCGTCATAGTTGCCATAGCTGGCTTCGACGCTGCCTTTGAACTTGAACGAGGGCTCGCGGGTGACCATCGAAATCACGCCGGCGCTGGCGTTCTTGCCGAACAGGGTCGACTGCGGGCCGCGCAGCACTTCGACGCGCTGGACATCGGGTAGGTCGCCGATCTGGGCGGCAGTGCGGCTGCGATAGACGCCGTCGACGAACACGCCGACCGAGGGTTCGATGCCGGGATTGTTGGCCCCGTTGCCGAAGCCGCGGATAATGAAGTTGGTGTTGGCGCTGGACTGGAGCTGCGTGACGCGCAGCGCCGGAACGAGGGTCTGCAGGTCCTTCAGATCGCGGATCTGGGCACGTTCGATCGTTTCGGCAGTGGTCACAGATACGGCCACCGGCACGTCCTGCAGCGTCTGCTCACGCTTGGTCGCAGTAACGACGATCTCGTTGCCTTCGCCTTCAGCGGCCTCGGGCGCGTCGGGGGCGGGCTGCGCCTCCTCTTCGACCTGAGCTTCCTGAGCATAGGCAGTTGCGGGAAGGGCGGCAGCGCCAAGCAGCAGGGCGCGAATAAGATGCTTTCTCATGGCCCGCGCCTCTAGCCGCAACGAAACAAAATACCAATACCGCACAAGATACCGATTCACTTGCCCGGAAGCCCCCTTTCGGCTAGGGGCGCGCCAGTAAATGTTGCGGCGCAGCAAAATCGCCGCCCCGCCTCAATCGAAAGCCCGCCAGAATGTCCGCCCCGCTGCCGCTGCGCAATATCGCCATTATCGCCCACGTTGACCACGGCAAGACCACGCTGGTTGACCAGCTTTTCCGCCAGTCCGGTACCTTCCGTGACAACCAGCGCGTTGAAGAACGGGCAATGGATTCGAACGACCTCGAAAAGGAGCGCGGGATCACCATTCTGGCCAAGTGCACCTCGGTCGAATGGAACGGCACGCGTATCAACATCGTCGATACCCCCGGCCACGCCGACTTTGGCGGTGAGGTTGAGCGCATCCTGAGCATGGTCGACGGCGTGATCCTGCTGGTCGACAGTTCAGAAGGCGCGATGCCGCAAACCAAGTTCGTCACGGGCAAGGCGCTAGCCCTCGGGCTGCGCCCCATCGTCGTCGTCAACAAGATCGACCGCCCGGACGAGCGCATTCAGGAAGTGCTGGACGAAGTGTTCGACCTATTCGTCAGCCTCGACGCCAGCGACGACCAGCTCGACTTCCCCGTGCTCTACGCCTCGGGCCGCAACGGCTATGCCAACGAAGACCCCACCCTGCGCGAAGGCACCCTGACCCCGCTTTTCGAGAAGATCGTGGACCACGTCCCCGCCCCGGCGGCCGACGTCGATGGCGAGTTCAAGTTCCTCGTGACCCTGCTTGATCGCGACAACTTCCTCGGCCGCATCCTGACCGGCAAGGTTCAGTCGGGCACGGTCAAGGTCAACTCGCCGATCCACGCACTGGATTCGGAGGGCAAGATTGTCGAAAGCGGCCGCGCCTCCAAGCTGATGGCCTTCCGTGGTCTTGAGCGCGTCCCCGTCGACGAAGCCCGCGCCGGTGACATCATCTCGATCGCCGGCCTAACCGAAGCAACCGTTGCCAACACCATCTGCGATCCTTCGGTCACCGAACCGCTGCATGCCCAGCCGATTGACCCGCCGACCCTGTCGATGCGCTTCGCCGTCAATGACAGCCCGATGGCCGGCCGCGAAGGTAGCAAGGTAACCAGCCGGATGATCCGCGACCGCCTGTTCCGCGAAGCGGAATCGAACGTTGCGATCCGTGTGACCGAATCTGCCGACAAGGACAGCTTCGAAGTGGCCGGCCGCGGCGAACTTCAGCTGGGCGTGCTGATCGAAACGATGCGCCGCGAAGGCTTCGAGCTTGGCATCAGCCGCCCGCGCGTGCTGTTCCGCGAAGATGGCGGCCAGCGCACCGAGCCTTACGAAACCGTTGTGATCGACGTGGACGACGAACACTCGGGCACGGTCATCGACAAGATGGCGCTGCGCAAGGCGGAAATGACCGACATGCGCCCGTCGGGCGGCGGCAAGACCCGCATCACCTTCTCGGCACCGTCGCGCGGCCTGATCGGCTACCACGGCGAATTCCTGTCCGACACGCGCGGCACCGGGATCATGAACCGCCTGTTCGAGAAGTACGGCCCCTACAAGGGTCCGATCGAGGGCCGCCAGAACGGCGTGCTGATCTCGAACTGCGCCGGGGAAGCCGTCGGATATGCTCTCAACAGCCTGGAAGACCGCGGCGTGCTGTTCGTGCGTCCGCAGGACAAGATCTATGAGGGCATGATCATCGGCGAGAACGCCAAGCCCGAAGATCTTGAAGTCAACCCGATGAAGTCGAAGCAGCTGACCAACTTCCGCTCGACCGGCAAGGATGACGCGATCCGCCTCACCCCGCCCCGGATCATGACGCTGGAACAGGCCATCGCCTACATCGACGACGACGAAATGGTCGAAGTCACCCCGCAGTCGATCCGTCTGCGCAAAGCGATCCTCGATCCGCACGAGCGCAAGAAGGCGTCGCGCAAGAAGGAAATGGCGTAACTCCTATGGCACAATCAGGCTCGCTGCCTGGTGCAGCGTCAGCCGCGCCATTCGCCGCCCTTCCCGCTCCGCTTGCCGCCGCGTTAACCGCGCGGGGCTACGCTGATCTCACTGCCGTCCAGGCTGCCGTGATCGAGCCCGAGGCCCTGGGCCGCGACCTTGTCGTCTCGGCCCGAACCGGCTCGGGCAAAACCGTCGCCTTCGGGCTCGCGATGGGCGCCGCGCTGCTGGCTGATGACCAGTTGCCCCGCGCAGCAGCGCCGCTGGCCCTGATTGTCGCCCCGACCCGCGAACTGGCGCTTCAGGTCAGCCGCGAGCTGACCTGGCTGTTCGCCGGGACCGGCGCCACCGTCACCACCTGTGTTGGCGGCATGGACCCGTCGCGCGAACGCCGCGCGCTCTACCAGGGCGCGCATTTCGTGGTCGGCACCCCGGGCCGTCTGCGCGATCACCTGGAACGCGGCGCGCTGGACCTGTCCGCGCTTAGCTTCGTGGTGCTCGATGAGGCCGACGAGATGCTCGACATGGGCTTCCGCGAAGACCTCGAGGAGCTGCTCGACGCAACGCCCGCGAACCGCCGCACCCTGCTGTTCTCGGCCACCCTGCCCAAGCCGATCGTTGCCCTGGCCAAGCGCTATCAGCACGAGGCCCTACGCATTTCGACCGTCGGCGACGAGCAGGGCCATGGCGACATCGCCTACCAGGCCGTCACAGTCTCGCCCTCCGACATTGAGAACGCGGTGGTCAACCTGCTGCGCTTTCACGAAGCGGAAACGGCGATGCTGTTCTGCGCCACGCGTGACAATGTCCGTCACCTCCACGCCACCCTGGTCGAGCGCGGCTTCGCAGCCGTCGCGCTCTCCGGCGAGCACAGCCAGAACGAGCGCAACCAGGCGCTGCAGGCGCTGCGCGACAAGCGCGCCCGGGTTTGCGTCGCGACTGACGTTGCCGCCCGCGGCATCGACATCGCCTCGCTCAGCCTCGTCATCCACGTCGAAATCCCGCGTGATGCCGAAGCGCTTCAGCACCGCTCTGGCCGTACTGGCCGGGCGGGCAAGAAGGGCACTGCTGTCCTGATTGTCCCCTACCCGCGCCGCCGCCGGGTAGAGATGATGCTGCGCGGTGCGCGGATCGACGCGCAATGGATGGACGTCCCCGGCCCCGAACAAATCCGCGCCCAGGACCATGAACGCCTGATCGCCACGCTGACCGCGCCGATCGAGCCGAGTGAGGCCGAAAGCGAACTGGCGGGCCGACTGCTCGCCACGATGGGCCCGGAAGAACTGGCGCTCGCTCTCGTCCGCGCGCACGCCAGCCGCCTGCCCGAGCCCGAAGAACTGATCGACCTGTCGGCGCGGACCAAGCCCGATGGCCAGGCCCGTCCGGTCCATCACCGCGAAGGGTTTGATGATACGGTCTGGTTCCGCATGGACATCGGCCGGCGCCACAATGCTGATCCACGCTGGCTGCTGCCGCTGCTGTGCCGCCGCGGCCACGTGACCCGCACTGAGATCGGCGCGATCCGCATCGCCGCGAACGAGACCTTCTTCCAGATCCCCCGCGCGATCGAAGCCAAGTTCCGCGCTGCAGTCGCTCGCACTGCCAATCCCGGCAGCGAAGACGAGAGCGGGATCACTATAGACCTCTCCCCCGAAACCCCGCGCGACGCAGCAAGAGAGAACCGGCCGCGAGCCGAGCCCGGCTCTCGGGCCAACGATCGGGGTCCCCGCCCTGGCGGCGGGCGGGCGCCGTTCAAGGGCAAACCCAAGCCGCACCGCAAGGGCCCCAGGCCTGGCTGACGAGCGCTGTATGGCCGGTTGCGTTGGCGTCAGCTGTGCTGCTGAAGGTTCAAGTCCAGCTGATCGGGCAGGTCCAGTTCGCGATCGAACTTGAAGCCTGTCCGGCGGCCTTTTCGCCATACCACAGTCGCCGCACGTTGCGGTCCATTGCCAAAGCGAAGCAAGACGTGATCGCCCGGCTGCATGGCGTTATCGCCGATTGCCGCAAGACCTCCGCGGGAAAGATTGCTGGTCACTGCTCGGATCAAACCGCTTTCGCCGGTATCGATCTCCACGAACATCGCCCGGCGACTTCGGCATAGCCGAGCGCCCGAACCAAGGACTTTGGAACTCCGCGAGTGAAGCATTGAAGCTGTCTTTCGTGTATGAAACAGACTTCCGGTAAAATGCTGAATTCACAGTTCACGAATGCTTAATTGTTCTTTTCTGTTCGCGTTGCTTTGCTGTCCATTTAGTGCGGTTAAGCCCTTTTGATTCCAGACATTTCGGTAGCGACCAGACTATGGCGGATTAACGGCTCAAGGCCTTAGCCATGAGGTCCCATTACTCGTCACCGTATGGCGGCTTGCCGCCAGCACACCTCCGTCTTAGAGCTTCACTCCGCTATCCAGCCGCCGGAGTATGCCATGAAGCGCGTCGCCCTCATTCTGTCCGCCTCGCTCACCATGTTCGCACAGCCGAGTCTGGCGCAGGAACAGCCAGACAAGCTTCGCCCGGTCGCCGAGCAGATCGGGGCGGGCGGACGACCCGCGGGCGCGCCCTGGTCACGCAGTCCGGTCTATGCCCGCAATGGCATGGCGGCAACGGCGCATCCCCTGGCGACGCAGATCGCACTCGATGTGTTGAAGGCCGGCGGCAATGCGGTTGACGCGGCGATTGCGGCCAATGCCGCGCTGGGGCTGATGGAGCCGACCGGCAATGGCATCGGCGGGGACCTGTTCGCGATCATCTATGACCCCAAAACCGGCAAGCTGCACGGCCTCAACGGGTCCGGCCGCAGCCCCAAGGGGCAGACGCTTAAGCAGCTCAAGGCCAAGCTGGGCGATGCCAAGAGCCTGCCGCCGCTGGGCGCGCTGCCGGTGACGATCCCGGGCACGGTCGATGCCTGGTTCACCATGCACGCCCGTTTCGGGTCGAAACCGATGGCCGATCTGCTTGCCCCGACGATCCGCTATGCGCGCGAGGGCCATCCGGTCGCCCCGGTAATCGCCGAATACTATCGCCGCGCGCTGCGTAACTTCGAGGCGAATTCGGCCAAGTTCGATTTCACCAATGCCCGTGCAACCTGGTTTGCCAATGGTGCCTCGCCCAAGGCCGGCGAGGTGTTCCGCAATCCGGACCTAGCCAATACGCTGGAGCGGATCGGACAGAACGGGCGCGACGAGTTTTACCGCGGACAGAGCGCCAGGGTAATGGTCGATTACCTGAAGCGGCAGGGATCGGCCTATACGCTGGAGGACTTTGCCGCCCACCGCAGCGACTGGTTCGAGCCGGTCTGTGTAGCCTATCGCAAAGGTTATGAGCTGTGCGAGCTGCCGCCCAACACGCAGGGCTTCGCCGCGCTGCAGATGGCCAATATTCTCAAGAACGTGGACCTGGCGCAATGGGAACGCGGCAGCGCGCAGGTGCTGCACTATATCACCGAAGCGAAGCGCCTAGCCTATGCCGACGTCGCGAAGTTCTATGCCGATCCGGGCTTTGCGCCCTTCCCGATGGATCTGCTGTCGGACGAATATGGCAAGAAGCGCTTCGCCCTGATCGATCCCAACCGCGCCTCGCCAGAATTCGCGCCTGGTGAGCCCAAGCCCGAGCCGAAGTTGGAAGGGCCAGGTGACACGACTTACATGACCGTGGTCGACAAGGACGGGCTGATGGTCAGCCTGATCCAGTCCAACTATCGCGGCATGGGCAGCGGGCTGACGCCCGACGGGCTGGGCTTCATGTTCCAGGACCGGGGCGAGCTTTACAGCCTCGATCCGAAGCACGCCAATGCCTATGCGCCCGGCAAGCGCCCGTTCCAGACGATCATCCCGGCCTTCGTGAAGAAGGATGGCCAGCCCTATATGACGCTGGGGCTGATGGGCGGCGGGATGCAGCCGCAGGGCCATGTGCAGGTGCTGATCAACCTGGTCGATTACGGCATGAACCTGCAGGAAGCGGGCGATGCCGCGCGGCTGAACCACGAAGGGGGGCGCGAGCCGACCGAGCCGGCCAGCGGCCCGACGATCGACCCGCTCGGCACGCTTTATGTAGAACCCGGCATCCCGGCTGAAACCGTCGCCGCGTTGAAGGCCATGGGCCACAAGGTCGAAGTGGTGAAGGACGGCGCGATGTTTGGCGGATATCAGGCGATCGCCCGCGATCCCAAGACCGGCGTGCTGACCGGCGCGACCGAAATGCGCAAGGACGGGCAGGCGCAGGGGTACTGAGCCTGCCCGCCTGCACCGGATCTGCACAACAAGCACAAGGCTGCGCCAGCACGGCCTGCGCTGCGCCGCGCTAGACCCTCTCCTGCCATCAGGGGAGATTTCGCATGTCAGCAGTTTATCGCCACGGGTTCTGGTTCAAGCTGGTGCTGGCCGCTGCGCTGGCCTGGCTGGCGGACCGGGTGTTCTATCAGGGCGGGCACAGCCACGGCTGGCTTGGCCTGTTCGGCGCGGCGCTGGCCGTGGCGGCGGTCCTCGCCCTGCCGGCGCTGCGGCGTGACCGGCGGGCGCTTGCCGCGCTGATGGTCGCGCTGGCGATGGCCGGGGCCATGGCAATCGACGCAACTATCCTGGCGTTCGTGCTGTTCTGGGTGGCGCTGGGTCTGGCGATCCTGCTGCCCGGCACGGCGCGGTTTGACGATGGCTGGCGCTGGGCGCAGCGACTGTTCGCCCATGGCTTCAAGGCGCTGTTCGGGCCGCTGATCGACCTGTTCAAGCTGGCCCGCAGCCACCGCCGCAAGCCCCAGTCGGTCGCCGGCCTGCGCCGCACGCTGCCCGCGCTGGTTCTGCCGCTGACGGGATCGGCGGTGATCCTGCTGCTGTTCGCTTCGGCTAACCCGGTGATCGAACAGTTCTTCGCTAGCCTCTCGCTGCCCTTCCCCGATGATACCCTGTTCGAGCGGCTGTTCTTCTGGACCTTCGTGGCGGTCGTCACCTGGGGCGTGCTGCGCCCGCGCCGCAGCCGGCCATTCTTTGGCACCTTCGATGGGTCGGGCGATCTGGCCCTGCCAGGGGTGAGCCCGACTTCGGTGTTACTCAGCCTGCTGGCCTTCAACCTGATCTTTGTGGTGCAGAACGCGATGGATCTGGCCTGGCTGTGGGGGCTGGTGCCGCTGCCACAAGGCATGACCCTGGCCGATTATGCCCACCGCGGGGCCTATCCGCTGGTGGCGACGGCCCTACTTGCCGCACTGTTCGTGTTGGTCACGCTGCGCCCGGGTTCGCAGACCGCAGCCAGCCCGCTGGTGCGCCGCCTGGTCATGCTGTGGATCGCGCAGAACGTGGTGCTGGTCGCTTCCGCCATGCTGCGGCTCTATGACTATATCGATGCCTATTCGCTGACCCGGCTGCGGATTGCCGCATTCGCCTGGATGGGACTGGTCGCGCTCGGCCTGGGGCTGATCCTGTGGCGGCTGCTCAAGCAAAAGTCCGCCGCGTGGCTGATCAATGCCAACTGCGGCGCGGCGGCCTTGCTGCTGTGCGCTTACGCCTTCATCGATACCGGGGCGATTGCCGCGCAGTGGAACGTGCGCCACGCCCGCGAGGTCGACGGCAGTGGCGCGGTGCTCGACCTGTGTTATCTGGCCGAACTTGGCCCTTCGGCGCTGCTGCCGCTGATCGAGCTTGAGCAGCGCCCGCTCGATCCTATGCTGCACCAGCGGGTGAAATTGCTGCGCACGCAGGTGCAGTACCGCCAGGGCCAGATCCTGACCGAGGGCGGCTGGACCTGGCTTGGGCAGCAGCGACTGGCCCAGGCCGAGCGGCGGGTCGGACCGGTGCAGACCTATCCGGGCGAGCGCTATGACTGCTCGGGCGTGCCTTATGATCCCGCGGCCAAGGCTGGTTGACCTTCCCGCCGGAACCGCCACAAGGCAAGGCCATGACCCGCCGCGTCCTGATCGTCGACGATGACCCGCATATCCGTGAGGTGCTGGTCTTCGCCTTCGCCAAAGCCGGGATCGAGACGGCGCAAGCCGAGGATGGGGAGGCGGCGCTGGCGGCAATCGGCCAGGACGCGCCCGACCTGGTGGTGCTGGACATCAACATGCCGCGGATGGACGGACTGGAAGTCTGCCGCCGGCTGCGCGCCCAGGGCGACTTGCCGATCCTGTTCCTTTCCAGCCGCGATGACGAGCTTGACCGCGTGCTGGGGATTGAGCTGGGGGCGGACGACTACGTCGTGAAGCCCTTTTCCCCGCGTGAGGTCGTGGCCCGCGCCCAGGCGATCCTGCGGCGCTCTGCCCGCGATACCGCACCCGTGGCCGAGCCAATGGGGCGCGGCGGGCTGAGCCTCGATCTCGATGGCTGGGCCGCGCGCTGGCAGGGGGAGGACGTGGCGCTGACCGTAACTGAGTTCACTCTGCTGCGCACCCTGGCGGCCGTCCCGACCCGTTTCTTCAGCCGGGACGAGTTGATCGACCGGCTCCACGGTCCCGGGTTTGCGATCACCGACCGGACGATCGACAGCCATGTCCGCAACCTGCGCCGCAAATTTGCCGAGGCGGGGTGTGACAGCCTGGTCGAGACGCGGGCCGGGGTTGGCTACCGGCTCGGGCCCTGCACCCCGGCATGATCGCCGCGCTGCGCAGTCTGGCCCTGCGGCTCTGGCCCGTGCCGCGGCTGCGCTGGCTGCTGTTCGGGACCCTGCTGTTCGTCGCCGCGCTCCCCGGCATCGCTGCCCTGGGTCTACGCGTTTACGAGAACGCGCTGATTCGCCGCACCGAGGCCGAGCTGACCGCGCAGAGCGCCGCGATTGCCGCCAGCGCCGCGCTGCTGTGGCCAGGCCCGGCGGCGGCCGCCCCGCCTGAGCCGCAGGAAGACCCGCGCGAGAACTATGAGGATGCCCCAAGCGGTGTCGACTTGCGCTCCTCCCCGGTCCTCCCCGAACGCCCTGCGGCCAGCGTGAGCCTCGCCCCCACCGATCCAGTGGCGCTGCAAGTGGCCGAGCGGTTAGCCCCTGCGATTGCCGAAACCAAGCGCGCCACGCTCGCCTCGATCCTGCTGCTCGATCGCCAGGGCTTGCTGCTGAGCGGGCGCGACCGGGGGCTGAGCCTGGCGGCGGTGCCCGAGGTACAAAGCGCGCTTTCCGGCGCACCCCGCACCGTATTGCGCCACAACGATGCCTACCTGCGCGATACCCCGCTTGACTGGATCAGCCGGGCAACCTCGATCCGGATGCACCAGGCCCGCCCGATCGTGGTGCGGGGCGAGGTGGTTGGGGCCGTACTCGTTTCGCGCAGCCCTCGGGCGCTGTTCCGGGGCATGTGGGAGGATCGCGGCAAGATCGCACTGGGCGTCGCGGCGATCTTTTCACTGCTGCTGGTGCTGACCGGGGTGCTGGCCCGCGCGATCGTCAGCCCGGTCGAACGGCTCAGCCGGGCCAGCCGCGCGTTGGCCCAGGGCCGCCATGCCGCACCGCGGCGGCCGACGCTCGAAGTGCGCGAGATCGGCAGCCTCTATGACGATTTCGCCGCCATGTCGGCAGCGATTGCCCGCCGCTCGCGTTACCTGCGCGATTTTGCCGCAGCGTTGAGCCATGAGTTCAAGACGCCGCTCGCCGGCCTGTCGGGCGGGATCGAGCTGCTGCAGGATCACGGCGCGACCATGGCCGACGCTGAGCGCCAACGCTTCCTAAGCAACATGGCCGCCGATGCCGGGCGGCTATCGCGGCTGGTCAGCCGGCTGATGGAACTGGCCCAGGCGGATATGGGCCGCGCTGACCCTGCCGCGCGAACGGCCCTCGCCCCGATCCTTGCGGCTGTGGCTGACGGATTGCGGCGCGAAGACTTTGCCGCTGAGCTTGCGATCCCAGCCGACCTGCCGCCGCTTGCCGCCGAACCCGGTGCGCTGGAAGCCATCGTCACCACTCTGGCCGAGAACGCCCGCCAGGCTGGTGCCAGCGCGCTCAAGATTGCCGCCAGCCTGGCCGACGATGAAGTGACGATCACGCTGGCCGATAACGGCCCCGGTATCCCCGAGGGGGACCGGGAGCGGGTGTTCGATCCGTTCTTCACCAGCAAGCGCGCCGCCGGGGGCACGGGCCTAGGCCTCCCTATCGCGCGTGCCCTGGCCGAAAACGGCCATGGCCAGCTCGAACTGGCGGCGTCCGAGATGGGGACAACCTTTGTCCTCACCTTCCCTGCCGCCCCGGCCTGACTCGCCCCCGCCGCCGCAATCGGCTAGGGGCATTGCCGATGGAAACCGGCGACCTGCGCATTGCCCTGTTCAGCGGCAACTACAACTACGTCCGCGACGGCGCGAACCAGGCGCTGAACCGGCTGGTCGGCTATCTGCTCCGCCAGGGCGCGCAGGTGCGGGTCTATGCGCCGACGGTGGACGAGCCAGCCTTTCCAGCCACAGGCGATCTGGTCAGCGTGCCGTCCTTCGCCTTCCCCGGGCGCGGCGAATACCGCGTGCCGCT
Source organism: Novosphingobium ginsenosidimutans (assembly GCF_007954425.1). Lineage (NCBI taxonomy): Bacteria > Pseudomonadati > Pseudomonadota > Alphaproteobacteria > Sphingomonadales > Sphingomonadaceae > Novosphingobium > Novosphingobium ginsenosidimutans. Next base: position 250,573 of record NZ_CP042345.1, read on the forward strand.
GCTGCTGAGTCCCCGGGTGCGCGCGGATCTGAAGGCTTTCGATCCCAACGTGGTGCAGATTTCATCGCCCGATTTCGCTGCACACCGTGCGGTCAGTTGGGCGCGGCACCGCAAGATCCCGGTCCTGGCCTCGGTCCACACCCGGTTCGAAACCTATTTCCGCTATTACAACATGGCCTGGCTCGAACCGGTGGTCGAAGCCCTGCTGCGCCGGCTCTATCGCCGCTGCGATGCCCTGGTTGCCCCGTCGGAATCGATGGCCCAGGTACTGCGCGATCAGCGGATGAATTACGACATCGACATCTGGTCGCGCGGGGTCGATCGCGAGATCTTCGATCCCTCGCACCGCTCCCTGGAATGGCGTCGCAGCCTGGGCATTGGTGATGATGAAGTGCTTGTGGGCTTCCACAGCCGGCTGGTGATGGAAAAGGGGCTCGACGTCTTTTCCGACACCATCGACGAATTGCGCCGCAAGGGCGTGCAGCACCGCACGCTGATCGTCGGCGATGGCCCGGCGCGGCCGTGGCTGGAAGCGCGCCTGCCGCAGGCGGTATTCTGCGGCTACATGGCGGGCGCGGACCTGGGCAAGGCGGTGGCCAGCATGGACGTCCTTTTCTTCCCCTCGACCACCGAGACTTTCGGCAATGTCAGTCTGGAAGCGATGGCCAGCGGCCTGCCCGTGGTTGCCGCCGCTGCGACGGGCAGCCAGAACCTCGTCGCCAATGGCCGTTCAGGCCGGTTGATCCGGCCGGGCGCAGTAAGCCAGTTTGCCGAGGCGCTACAGTCCTACATTGAGGACCCGGCGCTGCGCCGTGCCCACGGTGAGGCGGGCGAACGGCGCAGCCGGGACTTCTCATGGGACCAAATCAACCAGGTCGTCGCCGATACCTATATCCGGCTGATCCGGCAGAAATCGGCCTTGAACCGGCGGTGACTTAGGCGAACCGGCCCGCTGCCACTTCGCGCCGGCTGAGCCAAAGCAGCAGCGCGATCACGGCGAGGATGAACACGGTCATGCCTGGATCGAGCACCCCGGCCCGCAGCTGCGCGCCAAAGCTGGCCAGCGCGCCGAGCAGCGAGACCAGGAAGGCCGGCACCGCCTGCCGCCGCCTCATTACCATCAGCACCGAACCCAGCAGCGATCCCCAGATGCCCAGCGACCAGCCGATGTGGGCGTAGATTGGCATATTGACCATGTATTCCTGCATCGCCGGGCTTGCGCCGGCGGCTGCGCCGGCCGGATCGAGCTTGGCCCACAGATAAAGACAAGCCCCGAGGATATTCCAAACGAGGCCAAGCCAGGCAACGACCTTGAAGGTGGTCGATTGCGCACTTGCGACTGAATTTTCCATCCTTTTTCCCCCATCCCGTTGTCAGGATGGGGGAAAGGTATCATGAGAAACCGGATTGGCAAAATCGGCGGTCAGAGCTTCTCGATCTTGCGGGCCAGTTCGTCGATCGCGGTGACGATCTCGTCGATCAGCTCCGGCCCGGCTTCCCCAGCGCGGACCTTGTGGATCAGCACCTGGCGCAGGTTGCCCATCGCGCGGCGCAGCGAAGCCGCATCGGGCCGGCTGCGCGCCTCACCCATTTCGGACAGACGGGCAAGCAGCGCCTTAACCTCTTCGGCGCGCTCGGCCAGGTGTGCGGTGCCTTCTTCGGTGACTGCAAAGCGCTTGCGGGTGCCATCGCCCTGCGCCTCGGCGATCAGGCCCATGTCGCCCAGCAGGGTCAGCGTGGGATAGACCACCCCAGGACTGGGGGCATAGGCCCCGCCGGTCAGCTCTTCGATCGCCTTGATCAGGTCATAGCCGTGGCGCGGTTCATCGGCGATCAGCTTCAAGAGCACCAGCCGCAGTTCGCCGCCATCGAACATCCGGCGGCGGCTGCGGCGCGGCGCATCCTCGCTACCGGCGTCCCACTGGAAGGCAAACGGGCCCCAAGTGCGCGAGCCGCGCCAGCGCCCGCCGGCGCTCTTGCCGCAGCCGTGATTGGCGTAGTGAAAAAACATCAGACCATTCCTTTCGAGTCTTCGATGCACTCAAGATATATCTTAGAGGTATCTATTCAAGCCCCCTCGTCCGAATCCTTCCCTGCCCCTATGCTGAGCCTATGGCTGACCTGTTTGCCGAAGACCTGCCCGGTGCCGCGCCGGATGAACCGCGCGAGGATGCGCCGCTGGCTGACCGCTTGCGACCGCGCAATCTGGGCGAAGTCATCGGGCAGGAGCACCTGACGGGGCCGGAAGGCGCAATCGGGCGGATGGTTGCGGCGGGGCGCCTCTCCAGCATGATCCTGTGGGGCCCACCCGGCACCGGCAAGACCAGCACGGCGCGGCTGCTGGCCGATGCCGTGGGGATGCGGTTCGTTTCGGTCAGCGCGGTATTCTCGGGCGTCGCTGACCTCAAGAAGGCCTTTGCCGAGGCTGAGACCGCGGCGAAGATGGGGCAACGCACCTTGCTGTTCGTGGACGAGATCCACCGCTTCAACCGCGCGCAGCAGGATGGCTTCCTGCCCTTTGTCGAGAAGGGCACCGTCACGCTGGTTGGCGCGACGACCGAGAATCCGTCGTTCGCGCTCAACGCCGCGCTGCTGTCGCGCGCGCAGGTGCTGATCCTGCACCGGCTCGATGCCCGCGCGCTCGATGAATTGCTGACCCGGGCCGAGGCCATAGCTGGCCCGCTCCCCCTCACCCCTGATGCGCGCAAAGCGCTGGTCGCGAGCGCCGATGGCGATGGGCGCTTCCTGCTCAACCAGGCTGAAACGCTTTACAATGCGGCAATCCCGGAACCGCTCGATCCGGCTGGCCTGGGCGCCTTCCTGCAGCGCCGCGTGGCGGTCTATGACAAGGACCGCGACGGGCATTACAACCTCATTTCCGCGCTCCACAAGGCGCTGCGCGGCTCTGACCCGCAGGCCAGCCTCTACTACATGGCGCGGATGCTAACCGCCGGGGAGGAGCCTCTTTACGTGCTGCGCCGGCTAGTGCGCTTTGCCAGCGAGGACATTGGCCTCGCCGATCCGCAGGCGTTGGTCCAGTGCCTCGCCGCCAAGGATGCCTATCAGTTCCTCGGCAGTCCGGAAGGCGAGCTGGCGATCGTACAGGCCTGCCTCTACCTCGCCACTGCGCCCAAATCGAATGCGGCCTATGTCGCGCAAAAGGAAGCGTGGAAGAGCGCCAAGGAAACCGGCAGCCTGGCCCCGCCCGCCCATATCCTCAACGCCCCGACCAACCTGATGAAGGACATCGGCTATGGCGCGGGCTATGCGTATGACCACGAGGCCGAGGACGGCTTTTCCGGCGCGGATTACTGGCCGGAAGGCATGGCGGCGCAGGATTACTACCGCCCGGTCGAACGCGGCTTCGAGCGCGAGGTGCTCAAGCGGCTGGAGTGGTGGGACAAGAAGCGGCGTGAGCTGCGCGGGGAATGAAGCCCGGCAGATTCCGGCACTTTGCGGCGATCGATTGGTCCGGCGCAGCAGGCGAGCGGCACCATGGGATTGCGGTTGCGCTGTGCAGCGCCGGTGGGGACGCACCCGAACTGGTCCGCCCTGGCCATCGCTGGTCGCGCCCCGAAGTGCTCGACTGGCTGCTGACCGAACTGCCGGATAGCTCCATTGTCGGTTTCGACATGGGGATCAGCCTGGCCCACGCGGATGCCGGCGGCTTCTTTCCCGGCTGGGCGGAGAGCCCAGCAACGGCCCGCGAGCTATGGGCGCTGGTCGACCGGGTCTGCGCCGCTGATACGCACCTATCGGCCAGCAGCCTCGTCGATCACCCCGAAGCCGCCCGCCACTTCCGCCGCCACGGCGGACGCGAGGGCGATCTGTTCGGCGGGGGGCGCGGCCGCTTTCGGGTAACCGAGCGCGTGCAGGAGGCGATGGGCTGCCGGCCCTATTCCAACTTCAACCTGGTCGGCGCGGCGCAGGTCGGTAAATCAAGCCTGACGGGGATGCGGTTGCTCCACCGTCTGGAACAGCGCTTGCCAGTCTGGCCGATCGATCCGCTGCCGGAAACTGGTTCGGTGGTTTGCGAGATCTACACCACCATCGCCGCGCGTGCGGCGGGGCGGCGCACCGGGGCATCGAAAATTCGTGACTATGCCGATCTTGGCGCTGCGCTGATCGCGCTCGGCTCGGAGCCAGTTGCAGGAACGGGCGCCATTACCGACCATGCCGCCGACGCCCTGATCACCGCCGCCTGGCTGCGCCAGGCCGCGCACGATCCGGCGCTCTGGTCTCCGTACGGGCTTACCCCCGAAATTGCCCAAACAGAGGGGTGGACCTTTGGCGCGGCCTGACGCAAAGGACACCAGCACAAAGACCACGTTGCCGGCTTAGCTCAGTTGGTAGAGCACCTGATTTGTAATCAGGGGGTCGCGGGTTCGATCCCTGCAGCCGGCACCATATAACACACGCAGGGACGGTCATTAGATGCTTGCAGAGATGATCACGCGGCTGTTCGAGCGGTCGCTCGACGATGCAGCGCAAGCCGCCGCGCGCGAGGGACAGTGGCTCCCGGCGCTGTGGACCGAGGTTGAGGAAATGGGGCTGCCGCTGGCCTTGCTGACTGAGGACCAGGGCGGCTTCGGCCTGTCCTTTGCCGAAGCTGGCGAAGCGCTCCGCCTGCTCGGCAGCCACGCCATGCCGCTCCCCGTCGCCGAAACAATGGCCGCCAACCAGCTCTTCGCCGCCGCCGGTCTGGCCCTGGCCGAAGGCCCCGCCGGGATCGCCCGGGCCGATGACCTGACACTCAGCAATGGCCGCCTGACCGGCACCGTCGCCCGCGTTGCCTGGGGTGAGCAGCTCGATTGCCTGGCGTTGGCCGTGGGGGACACGCTCTGCCGCGTACCGCGCGCTGGCTGGACCATTGCCGCGGCTGGCACCTCCGCCAACTTCCACCCGCGCCCGACTCTTGCCATCGACTGGACGGTCGATGCCGAAGCGGCGCTGCCGTGGTGCCCGCTGGCATCGGGCGCGACTGTTCGCGCGTTCCAGATCGCCGGGGCGCTCGAAGCCGCGCTCGACATGACGCTGAGCCACACCGCCACCCGCGTCCAGTTCGGCAAGCCGCTCCAGAAGAACCAGGTCGTGCAGCATGAGCTGGCCAAGCTGGCCGGCGAACTGGCCTGCGCCACGGCCGCCGCCGACCTGGCCGGAGAAGCGCTGGCCCGCCATGACGTGCTGGGCGTAGCCGCCGGCACGCTGCGCGCCCGCGAAGCCGCGACCGCCGGGGCTGCCATTGCCACCCAGATGCACGGCGCAATCGGTTTTACCCGTGAGCACCGGCTCCACCTTTACACCACTGCCCTGTGGGCCTGGCGTGACGAGTTCGGCGGTCAGGTATCCTGGGCGAAACTGCTGGGCTCTGCCGCGCTTGCCGCTGGCGGTCCGGGCTATTGGCCGATGGTGACTGGACTATGACCGCGATTCCCTTTCCCGCCCCGCCAGCCGACAGCGCCGAGGTTGTCGCCCTGCGCGCCGAATTCCGCACCTTCCTGGATGAGCAGCTGAAGGACCGCACCCCGCGCCAGCGCAGCGACAACTGGTATGGCTATGACCGCGGCTTCAGCCGGGCGATGGGCCAGGCCGGCTATCTCGGCATGACCTGGCCGAAGCAGTATGGCGGGCATGAGCGGAGCGCCTTTGAACGCGCTGTGATCGTTGAGGAATGCCTCGCTGCCGGGGCACCAGTTGGCGCGCACTGGATTGCCGATCGCCAGTCTGGCCCCTCGATCCTGAAGTTCGGCACCGAGGCACAGAAGCAGGCATTTCTGCCCCGCATCGCCGCGGGCGAGCTGTCGTTCGGGATCGGGATGAGCGAGCCGGACTCGGGCTCTGACCTGGCCGCGACCCGCACCAAGGCGGTGAAGGACGGCGATGTCTACCGCGTCACCGGGACTAAGGTCTGGACCAGCTTCGCGCACGAGGCTGACTATGTGATCCTGTTCTGCCGCACCAGCGGGACCCCAGCTGACCGCCACATGGGCACCAGCCAGTTGCTGATCGACCTCAAGAACACCCCGGGCCTGACGATCAAGCCGATCATCGACCTCGCCGGCCAGCACCACTTCAACGAGATGCATTTCGAGGACGCCGTGGTGCCCGCCGACATGCTGCTGGGTGAAGAAGGCCAGGGCTGGGATCAGGTGATGAGCGAGCTGGCGTTTGAGCGCTCGGGCCCAGAACGCTTCCTGTCCTCGATCGAGCTGATGGTCCAGCTGATCGAGGTTCTGAAAGGCCGCGATAGCGATGCCGCGCAGATCACGGTTGGCCGGGTCACCGCGCGCCTCGCCGTGCTGCGGCGTCTGTCGCGCTCGGTCGCTGGGATGTTGCAGGAGCACCAGAACGCCAACCTCCAGGCGGCGATCGTCAAGGATGTCGGCGCGCTGTTCGAACAGGCCCTGCCCGACATCGCCCGCGAACTGATCGACGCCGAACCCGATCCGCGCGCGGCCGGGGCCTATGCTTCGGTCCTTGCCAATATCGTCCACAATTCGCCGAGCTGGTCGCTACGCGGCGGTACGCGCGAAATCCTGCGCGGGATCATCGCCCGGGGCCTTGGTACGCGCTGACACGGTTGCAATTGTAACCTGATCGGGGAATGGTCCGTCCATGACCGACCAGACCATGACCTACGCGCGCTACCTCGCGCTCGACGACCTGCTTTCTGCCCAGCACCCGCAGTCTGACTGCGATGACGAGATGTTGTTCATCGTCATCCACCAGACCAAGGAGCTGTGGCTCAAGCAGATGATCCGCGAGTTGCGGCTGGCCAAGGAACAGGTCCAGGCGGGGGCGCTGGTGCCGGCCTACAAGGCGCTGGCGCGGGTCAGCCGGATCCAGGCGGTGATGACGCTGAGCTGGGACGTCCTCGCGACCATGACGCCGAGTGACTACACCCGCTTCCGCGACGTGCTGGGGCCATCCAGCGGCTTCCAGTCCGACCAGTTCCGCACGGTCGAATACATGCTGGGGCTGAAGGATAAGCGCTTCCTGTCCTATCAGGAGGATCGCCCCGAAGCGCGCGCGGCGATGGAAGCCGCACTGGCCGCGCCGAGCCTGTGGGACGATGCGATTGCCGCCGCCGCACGGGCCGGTCTGCCGATCCCGACAGAGGTACTCGGGCGAGATGTGACCAAGCCCCATGAGGCCAACGAAGCGGTCGAGGCGGCCTTCCTCGAAGTCTATCGCCACACCGACCGCTATTGGGAGCTTTACCAGCTCGCCGAAAAGCTGGTCGATCTCGACGATGCCATGGCAACCTGGCGGCACAAGCACGTGCTGACGGTGGAGCGCGTGATCGGCGGCAAGCGGGGCACCGGCGGCACGGCGGGTGCGGCCTATCTGCACTCCACCCTGGGCAAGCGCGCCTTCCCTGAACTGTGGACCCTCAGGACCAGTCTGTGAGCTACAAGCGCCTCTTCTCCCGCGCGCTTGCCGCCGCGCCTGGCCGCCTGCACTTTGCCGCGCACAGCCACCACCTCTGGCCCGATGCCAGCTGGGATGGGCACGCCGAAGCCTGGCAAGACGCCGCCGTCCTGGCTGACCACAAATGGGACCGGGTGTTCGGCGCGGTAATCCCCGAGGCCCAGAGCCAGATTGCGGCCGAGCTCGCCCTGCCTGATCCGGCCAGCATCGCCTTTGCGCCCAATACCCACGAACTGTTGGTGCGGATCGTCTCGGCCCTGCCGATGGATCGCCCGCGCGTGCTGGCGAGCGATGGCGAGTTCCACTCCTTTCGCCGCCAGTCGCTGCGCTGGGCCGAGGCCGGACGGATCGCGCTGACCACCGTGCCGCTGGAGCAAGTGGTCGAGACCGCCGAGAGCGGTCAATTCGACCTGATCTTCGCCAGCCAGGTCCAGTTCAATTCGGGTAAGGTGCTGGACGGGATCGAGCACCTGGCCGCCCTCGCCCGGCCCGAGGGGCCATGGGTGGTGATCGATGGTTATCACGGCTTCATGGCCTTGCCGACCGACCTCTCGGCGATCGCGGACCGTGTCTTCTACCTGTCAGGTGGCTACAAATATGCCATGGCCGGCGAAGGCGCCTGCTTCCTCCATGCCCCGCCGGGTTTCGGCCCCCGCCCCGAGTACACTGGCTGGTTTGCAGCATTCGATGACCTGGCAGCCAAGCAGGGCGGCGTCGGCTTCGCCCCCGATGGCAGGCGCTACCTGGGCAGCACATTTGATCCGTCTGGGCTTTACCGCTTCAACGCGGTGCAGCGGACGCTGACGAGCGAAGGCCTGACCACCGCTGCGATCAGCGCGCACTGCGATGGACTGAAGGCACGGTTTCTGGCCGCCAACCCGCTGCCAGACTTATCGCTGATCTCCGAACCTCGCGTCCGGTTTCTAGCCTTCAAGGGCGAACTCGCTCCCATCCTCTACGACTTGCTATCGGACAGGGGCGTGATCACAGATCTTCGCGACGACGTGCTGCGGATCGGATTTGCACTCTACCAAAGCGAAGACGATGTTGACGACTTGCTCGCCAGGCTGGCCGACATCTTTGATACCGCTTTGGCCTGAATACAATCGTTCTTGCAGATTTCAGCGCGCGCGTAATTTGCCCGGGCAGTGTACTACATCGTAGATTGAAAGCGGACGATTGTCGGCCGCGATGCGCTTGTCGCCCGCTGCATTTTCTTCAACCTTTACCTTGCCGCATTTTCCGGCCAGCGCGAACTGCGCAAGGCCCGGGCTGGCTACGATCGTGGTGGGCAGGTAGAACACGGTGCCGGTATGGGGTGAACGCAAGCCAAGCGTTTTTCCGCGCAGCTGCGTGACGGGCAGTGCCTCTTCACCGCGGGTCAGATCCTGCTGAAATAGCCGACTGATCAGCAAGCCCCGGCTGATATTGCCGCAAGCATAGAGGCCGAGAGCCATGCTGCCCACCATCACCAGTCGCTTGAGAAGACGCAACTCGAACAGGCTGGCAAAGCTGTAACCGATGAAGCCGGACAGAACGGCCCCCACCACGTAAACGATCGTGAAAGTGCTTCCGGTCCTGAGTTTCGTGATCATGGCGGTGTTGGTCGAAGCCACGGCCAGATAGGCGGCGGCAATCGCGGCACTTAGGCAGACGGCTGCCAAAACCTTTCTGTCCACGCCAACACCCCTGTTGAAACACCCCTAGCTTCGCGCCTGCCAGACGAAAGTCAATCATTGGCACGAAAAGCCCCGCCGGATCGCTCCGGCGGGGCCATTCGCTAAAGACGGTAGCCGCGATCAGAACTTGATTGAGGCTTCCACACCGAACACGCGCGGTTCGTTGACCATCGCGGTGAGGTTGTTGAAGTCGATCCCCGAAACGGCCGAAACATCGTTGGTGATGTTGCGGGCGTAAGCGGCAATGTCGAACTTATCGGTGCGGTAGCCAATCCGCAGGCCGCCTTCGAGCATCTTGTCGTCGCTGAATTCGACCGAGTCGTAGAGGAAGAACTGTACCTTCGAACGATAAGCCCAGTCGGTGAACACATAGGCTTCGCCATTGCCCATCGGGGCGGCATAACCGGCCGTCCAGTTGGCGATCCAGCGCGGGCTCTGCGGCAGCTGGTTGCCGTTGATCGAGAAGATCCCCGGGCTGCCGACGCGCTGCGGGCTGGTGACGGTGCAGTTGGCGCCGCAGCCGGCGACAAAGGCGTTCGGGTCCTTGATCTCGTTGTGGTTGTACGAGAGGCCGGCTGTCAGCGTCAGACCCTGGGCGGGCTTGGCTTCCAGTTCGGCTTCGAAGCCGTAACCATCGACCTTCGCGGCGTTGAGCAGCGTGGTGAAGTTCGAGGCGCCGCCCACAGCCGTCAGCTGCAGATCGTCGGTGCTGAAGTAGAACCCGGTCAGGTTGAAGCGCAGCTTGCCATCGGCCAGGGTCGACTTGATCCCGGCTTCATAGCTCATCGTGGTTTCGCTGTTGGCGACCGAAGGCGTGCGGCCGAAGGCCAGGCGGGCCTGGATTGCCGGAGCGCGATAGCCCTTGGCGACGCGGGCGAAGAGGTTGACGTCGTCGCTCAGCGGATAGCTCGCGGCGAGGTCCCAGGTCAGGACGTTGTCGCCCACTTCGGTGGTGACGGCCGGCACCGGGCCGCCGAAGCCAAGGAAGCCCGGGCGGGTATCGACCGGACGGGCGGCGACCATCTTGCGCTGGTCATCGTTGTAGCGCAGGCCGCCCTGCAGCTTTACGCCGTTTTCGAACTCGTAAGAGAGCGAGCCGAACAGGCCCCAAGCGGTGCTGCCCTGGCGCTGGGTGGCGATGGCGGCCGGGGTAGTGTCAGTCGGCGCGCCGAAGTCGAAGCTGGTGATGTCGAGCTTTTCGTTCAGGTAGAACACACCAGCCTGATAACCGAGGCCGCCGGTGTTGTTGCTGGCAAAGCGCAGTTCCTGGGTGAACTGGTCGAGGCTCGGCACGTTGTCCTGCGACTGGGCCGAGAACGGGATGAAGCCCGGGCCCATGGTCGGGGCAAAGGCATTGCCGAAGCCGCCATCGATATCGCCGCGGCTGTAGAGGTTGCCGTTCCAGTAGCTGGTGACCGAAGTGATGGTGACCGGGCCGGCATCGTATTCGGCAGTCATGCCCAGGTTGTAGTTGCGCAGGCGCTGGAAGTTCAGGCCATCGGCACGGACCTGATCGCGCTTGAACTCGGTGGTCGGGCCGCCCAGGCCGATCAGCTTGTTGCTGCCCTTGGCAAAGGCGTTGGCGCGGAACAGGCGGGCGGTACCGTCGAAATCGCGGATCTGGCCGACGACGCGGACGGTGAAGGCATCGCTCAGGTCAGCCTGGATCTGCAGGCGGGCGGCGAGGTCTTCAAAGCCTTCGAGGTTGTTTTCGCCTGGGGCGTCGAGGTTGTCGACCCAGTCATCGCGCCGCTGGTACAGCACCGAAAGGCGGGCCGAGATACCGTTGCCCAGTTCACCGCCGACGCCGGCTTCGGCGTTGATGGTGTTGAAGCTGCCGTAGCTGGCCTTCAGGTAGTTGTTCTTCGAGGTCGGCTTGGCGGTATCGAACTTGACGATCCCGGCCGGGGTGTTGCGGCCGAACAGCGTGCCCTGCGGCCCGCGCAGCACTTCGACGCGGTCAAGGTCGAACACCGGGAAGCCCTTCAGGATCGGGTTTTCCAGCACGACATCGTCATAGACCAGGCTGACCGGCTGCGAGGCGTTGAGGTCAAAATCGGTGTTGCCCAGGCCGCGGATGTAAAAGCGCGGAAAGGTGCGGCCGAACGAGCTTTCGATGTTCAGGCTGGGGACGCGGCCGGAGAGGGCGCGGATATCGGCACCGGCGCCGGTGACAGCGGCCAGGGTTTCACCGCCGAGCGTGGCGACCGAAACCGGCACGTCCTGGAGGTTTTCCTCACGGCGCTGGGCGGTGACGATGATTTCATCGAGACGGGTCTCGTCGGTCGATTCCTGGGCGAAGGCCGGGGCCGAAGTGGCGACAACGGCAATAGCGGAAAGGCTGAGCAGCAGCTTGGTGCGCATCATGGTGGTCCTTGGGTTGGGAGGGGTTGGGGACGCATAGAATTCTGGGCGCGCGCTTAGTAGAGCCCGCTTTCGTACGAAACCGACAATCCGTAATGGCTCGCTTTTTTAGTTTCAGGTGTGACCGATTAGCCGCGCCCGCGGTACCCTGATACGCCCTGATCGGGCACCCACAGTCCTTCGGGCGGCGCGCCACTTTGCCAGAATACGTCGATCGGGATGCCGCCGCGCGGGTACCAATAGCCACCGATTCGCAGCCAGCGTGGCTGCATCTCGTCAAACAGGCGCTGGCCGATGCCGACCGTCACGTCTTCGTGAAAGCCGGCATGATTGCGGAATGAGCCAAGGAACAGTTTGAGGCTCTTCGATTCAACGATTGTCTGGCCCGGGGCATAGTCGATCACCAAGTGGGCAAAATCGGGCTGGCCGGTGACCGGGCAAAGCGAGGTGAATTCCGGCGCGGCGAAGCGTGCCAGGTAGAGCGCGTTTGGACGCGGATTGGGCACATAGTCCAGCACCGCTTCTTCCGGCGAGGCGGGGAGCGCGCTGGTCTGGCCCAGGTGGAGGGGCTGAAGTGTGTCCGACATGGCACGGCCTTGCCCCGAACGCGTCTGCAACACAAGCCACCGGGTTGAATGCGCGGGTTCACTCCCTATTCAGGGCTCCCGGTGCCAGCCGCACGGGGCATTGTAAGGGTGTGCGCGAAGTGACAATACCAATGGGGGCATTCAGGAACGGACTTGCGGTACTGGCGCTAGGCCTGGCCTTGCCCGCAGCGGCGCAAGGCACATTCAGTCTGCCTCCGGGCACCGCCAGCCCCAGTGCCCGCCCTGCCGGACCGGTCGATACCGACGCACCGGTTGTTCGCCCCCGCCCGACGCAGACTGCCACGCCGCAGCCGAGCGCCAGCCCGACCACTGCTCCTCCTCCGACCGCAACGCCATCGCCAAACGCAGCGCCGCGCCAGCCGATCGCGCGGCAGACCACCGCCCCGCGCCCCGCGCCTGCACCGGCAATCAGTCCCAGCGCTGCCGCCGATCCGCTTGCTCTTCCGGGAACTGCCACGCCGGCTCCGGCAGCGGCCGTGCCGACCGCCGTTCCGGCCCCCGCTCCGGCGCCTGTCGCAAGCGAACCAGCCGCCACGACTGCCGAGGCTTCGGACTGGGCCGCGTTTGCCACGGGCGCGCTGGTCGGCGCCCTGGCGCTGCTGGCGCTGGTCGGCGGGCTGCTGTGGCGTCGGCGCAAGTCAGACGCGGCGCCCAAGGTCGAATTTGAACCGCCGGCGGTGCCCGCGCCGTTGCAGCAGCCCGAGCCTGCCACAAACCCTGCTCCGCCCCCGCCCGCTGCACCTGTGCGCCCCCCTGAGCCCAGCCCCGCCCCACGGCCTGATGGCCTGCACATTTCGCTTGAAGCGCGCCGCCTCGATGCTTCGCTGATGGCGACCACGCTGACCTACCAGCTGACGCTCACCAACCATGGCGCTGCCCCGCTCAGCGCGCTGGCGATCGAGGGCGACATGGTTGCTGCCCATTCGTCACTGCCGGTCGAGCAGCAGATTGCCAATCCTGACCAGAAGCTGGAACTGCGCCATGCGCTGGTCGAGCTTGCTCCTGGAGCAAGCGCCGAGTTCAAGGGCGAAATGCGCCTGCCGTTGACCGCGATTACCCCGATCCGCGCTGGCAATGCGGCCTATTTCGTGCCGCTCGCCCGGCTGCGGGTGCAAGCGGCGCAGGCGGCCGACGAGTCGCTGGTCCTTGCCCAGACGTTTGTGATCGGTGAACTGCCCGAACAGCCCGGCGGTGCGCTGCGCCCGTTCCGGCTCGACCTTGGCCCGCGCACTTTCGGCAAGCTTGGCCAGCGCGCGGTCGGCTGACCAAATTGCCCTCGACGCGCGGCCAGAGGCGGGTTAAGCCTCCTTTCGCAGGTGCAGCGAAGAGGAGCGCGGCACTCGCCCGGACCTGACACGCAAAAATGCGCGGGCCCGGTCAGCGCGAGGAGGACGCGAGGGTCATATGGATAGTCTTGTCACCACCGAATGGCTGGCCAATGAAATTGGCGCCAGCGACCTGCGCATCGTCGATGCCAGCTGGCATATGCCGGCCACAGGCCGCAGCGCGCTCGACGAATACCTGGCGGCCCACATTCCTGGTGCCGTCTTTATGGACCTGGCCGATCTGGTCGACACCGGTTCGCCGGTCGACAATACCCTTCCTCCGCCGGAAAAGTTCGCCAGCCGCATGCAATCGCTCGGTCTGGGCGATGGCAGCCGGATCGTGATCTATGATGACAGCGCGGTCAAAACCTCAGCCCGCGCCTGGTTCATGCTCAAGCTGTTCGGCGCGCACAACGTCGCGATCCTCGATGGCGGGATTGCGAAGTGGAAGGCCGAAGGTCGCCCGCTGGCCGAGGGCCCCGAAACGCTGCGCCACCGTCATTTCACCGCCTGGCAGGAAGAGGGCAAGGTCCGCAGCAAGGACCAGATGCTGGCCAATGTTGCGAGCGGGGCCGAACAGGTGCTCGATGCGCGCGGGACCGCCCGGTTTACCGGCGAGGAAGCCGATCCGCGCCCGCACATCGCGGCTGGCCACATCCCCGGATCGCGCAACCTGCCCTATTCTGCCCTGTTCAATGCCGATGGCACCTTCAAGGACAAGGCCGGGCTGAAGGAAGCCTTCGCCGGGGCCGGGATCGACCTTAGCAAGCCAATCGTTACCACCTGCGGCAGCGGCGTTACTGCCTGTGTGCTCTTGTTTGCCATGCACTTGCTGGGCAAGGAAGACGCTAAGCTCTATGACGGTAGCTGGAGCGAGTGGGGGGCCGATCCGGACACGCCGAAGGCGACCGGCGCGGCCTGAGCAGCGACTACGAACGGATCCGGTTTGGCGAAGAAAACACCTGATAATCTAGGTCCCGCAACCCGCCTTGTTGGGGCCGGACGCAGCGCGGAATGGACGGGCACGCCCAGCCAACCAGGATCGGTGGTCAGCCCGCCGGTGTGGCGCGCCTCGACGCACCTCTATCCCGATTCTGCGGCGGTCCATGCCGGCAAGCCCAACGAGGACGGCCACTTCTATTACGGTCGCCGCGGTTCGCCGACCCAGTGGGCACTGGCCGATGCGCTGACCGAGCTGGAGCCGGGTGCAGCCGGGACTGTGCTGTATCCGTCAGGCGTGGCGGCAGTGGCCGGCGCGCTGTTCTCTGTGCTGCGACCGGGCGATGTCCTGCTGATGACCGACAACGCCTATGAGCCAACCCGCTCGATGGCGCGTGGGCTGCTTAAGGACATGGGCATTGAAACCCGCTGGTTCGATCCGCTCGATCCCGCCGCCTTTGCCGCCGCTGCTTGCGAACGCTGCAAGGCCGTGCTGCTGGAAAGCCCCGGCAGCCTGACGCTCGAAGTGCAGGATGTGCCAGCGCTCTCTGCCCTCGCGCGGGAACGCGGCATCGTCGTGGTGCTCGACAATACCTGGGCCGGACCGCTGGCTTTCCCTGCGCTGGAACGCGGCGCGGACATTGTCGTAATGAGCCTGACCAAGCACGTCGGCGGCCATTCTGACCTGATGATGGGCAGCGCCGCGGCAGGCGAAAAGTACTACGCCAAGCTGCGCAAGACCGCGCAGAGCCTGGGCCAGGTAGTCTCGCCCGACGATGCCGCCCTCGCCCTGCGCGGCCTGCGCACGATGGGCCTGCGGCTGGAGCGCGAGACGGCCAGTTCGCTGGCGCTGGCGCAGTGGCTTTCAGCGCGCCTGGAAGTTGCCCGCGTGCTCAATCCCATGCTGCCGGGATCCCCGGGGCACGAGCTCTGGACCCGCGATTTCTCCGGTGGCTGCGGCCTGTTCAGCCTGGTGTTCAAGGGCAAGGACGGCAAGGCGCGCGATGCCTTCATCGATGCGCTCACTCTTTTTGGCATCGGCTATTCATGGGGCGGGTTCGAGAGCCTCGTTACCCCGATCGATCCGGCGGGCCTGCGGACTGCGACCCGCTGGCCGCTTCCCGGCATGGACGCGGCCGACCGCTTTGGGGTTCGCCTCTCGATCGGACTAGAAGAACAGGCCGACCTGATCGCCGACCTTGAACGCGGCCTTGCGGCGTGGAGTGCGGCATGAGCTGGCCGGAATTTCTGGGCTGGCTCGATACGATCGGGTTCGATCTGGGCGGTTATCACATCTCCTTGCTGGTCGCGTTCAAGATCCTGACCGTGGTCGTCGGGGTAGTCGTGATCGGGTGGACGCTGACCCGGTTCGTGCGCCGGGTCTTCCGCCGCATGACTCGGCTCGACCTTGCACAACAGGTGCTGGGCGAAAAGCTGGTCAACATCGCCGTCTGGACCGCGCTGGTGCTGATTGGTGTCGATATCCTTGGCATTAACCTGACCGCGCTGACCGTGTTTTCCGGCGCATTTGGCCTGGCCATCGGCTTTGGTTTGCAGAAGACGCTGGGCAACCTGATCTCAGGGATAATCCTGCTCATGGACCGCTCGATCGAGCCGGGCGACGTGATCGCGGTCGGCACCGGCTCGGACAAGACCGTTGGTAAGGTCAACCGCATCGGCATCCGCGCCGTCGCAGTTACCACCCGCGACCACATCAGGTATCTGATCCCGAACGAATTGCTGATGACTTCAGCGGTCGAGAACTGGACCGCCAGCACCAAGGACGAACGGATGAAGGTGCCCGTCCGCGTGGCTTACGGTACCGACCTTGACCTGGCCGAGCGGCTGATGCTCCAGGCGATCGAGGGCGTGGACCGCGTCCAGCCAGAGCCCAAGCCGGCAGTCTGGCTGGTCAGTTTCGCCGAAAAAGGCATCGAGTTCGAAATCCAGGTCTCGATCAGCCAACCCGAAATCGGTACCGGCATGATCCGCTCGGCCATTCTCCGCAATGTCTGGCGCCTCTTTAACGAGAACGGCGTTGTCATCCCGGCCGGCTGACCGGGAAAAGCTATCCTAAGCCCCCGCAAAGGCATTCTGGCTGGCAGCGGCGCGCCCGAAAGCGCACTTGGGCAAGATGAGCAATCCTACTCCCGAGCCCGGAAAGGTCTGGCTGGTCGGCGCTGGTCCCGGCGATCCTGACTTGTTGACGCTGCGCGCCGCGCGGCTGATCATGCGGGCCAGGCTGATCGTCCACGACGGCCTGGTCGATCCCGCAATTCTCGCGCTCGCGCGGCCCGAGGCCCGGCTGGTTTCGGTCGCCAAGCGCCGTTCGCGCCACACCATGCCGCAGGAAGAGATCAACGCGCTCCTCGTCCGCGAGGCGCTGACCGGCAAGGAAGTGGTCCGCCTTAAGGGCGGCGATCCGTTCATCTTCGGACGCGGCGGTGAAGAGGCCGAGGCCTGCCAGGCAGCTGGCGTAGCCGTCGAAGTGGTCCCCGGCATCAGCGCTGCAATCGGCGCTGCCGCTGCTGCACAAATGCCATTGACCCACCGTCGTTCGGCCTCGGTGGTCAGCTTCGTGGCCGGCCAGTGCAAGGGCCTTAGCGAACAGAACTGGGCGGGTCTCGCCGGCAAGGGTCGCACCTTGGTCATCTACATGGGCCTTGCCACGGCCGAGGCGATTGCCGACAAGCTGATCGAGGACGGTCTGGCACCCGACATGCCGGTCGCGGTGGTGGAGAATGCCACGCGCCCGCAGATGCGCGTCTTGCGCACCAGTCTCGCCGGACTGCCGGACCTTGTGGCCCGCGCGAAGGTCAAGAGTCCGGCGGTGATCGTGATCGGCGAAGTGACCGCCGAACCCCAAGTTGAAGCGTTGCGCGCCTTGGCGCTGGAGGCCACGACATGAAGATCTTGACCGGCAATGACCTCAAGACCGGCGCCGTCACTTGGTGGGACGGCGTACAATGGTCGCTCCATGTCGAAGACGCGGTCGATGTTGGCGATCACGCCGACACGATTCTGGCCCGCGAACTGGCCGCGCGCCGCGTCAACGCCGCCTATGCGATCGACGCGGTGAAGGATGAGACCGGGGTGCGCCCCGGCCACATCAAGGAACGCATTCGCGCGCTCGGCCCAACCGTGCGCCCCGACCTGACTTTGAAGCCGGCTGATCCGACCGCCGGCGATTGGGTGATCTGATGTACAAGTATGACACTTACGACCAGGCAATGGTCGATGCCCGGGTCGAGGAATTCCGCGACCAGGTGCGCCGCCGGCTTGAAGGCCACATTACCGAGGACCAGTTCAAGCCGCTGCGGCTGATGAACGGGCTCTATCTGCAGCTCCACGCCTATATGCTGCGCGTTGCCATCCCTTATGGCACGCTGTCAGGTGCGCAGATGCGGATGCTGGGCGATATCGCCGACAAGTATGACCGCGGCTATGGCCACTTCACCACCCGCCAGAACATCCAGTACAACTGGATCAAGCTGGAAGAAGCGCCCGACCTGCTGGCCGAGCTCGCATCGGTTGAGATGCATGCGATCCAGACCAGCGGCAATTGCATCCGCAACACCAGTTCGGACCAGTATGCCGGCGCCGCAGCAGACGAGGTGGTCGATCCCCGGCCCTATGCCGAACTGATCCGCCAGTGGAGCACCTTCCACCCCGAATTCAGCTTCCTGCCGCGCAAGTTCAAGATGGCGGTAATCGCCTCTGACATCGACCGCGCGGCGATGAAGCTGCACGATATCGGCGTGCAGATTGTGCGGAATGCGGCTGGCGAGATCGGTGCGGCCTTCTACGTCGGCGGCGGCATGGGCCGCACGCCGATGATTGCGCCGTGCATCAATCCCTTCGTGCCGATCGATCAGTTCATCACCTATGCCGAGGCCTGCCTGCGGGTCTACAACCGCCACGGCCGCCGCGATAACAAGTACAAGGCGCGTATCAAGATCCTGGTCCATGAGCTTGGAAAGGAAGAATATACCCGCCAGGTTGAGGCCGAGTTCGCGCACCTGTTGGCGCAGAACGTCGAACCCCCGCGGGCCGAGCTGGAGCGGATCAAGGCAATGTTTGCCGATCCGCCGTTTGAAGCTGGTCTTTCCGATGACCTGGACCGCCGCGATCCCGACTTCGCGCTGTGGGTTGACAACAACTGCGTCACCCACAAGCAGCCGGGCTATATCGCCGCGACGATCAGTCTGAAGCCGGTCGGCGGCATTCCGGGCGACGCGACGGGCGAACAGATGCGGCTGATGGCCGACCTTGCGGCGCAGTACTCGTTCGACGAGTTGCGCGTCACCCACGCCCAGAACATCGTCCTGCCGCATGTGAAAAAGGCTGATCTTTACGCGCTGTGGCAGGCGCTGGATGCCAAAGGCCTCGGCACGGCGAACCTCGACCTGGTCGGCGATATCATCGCCTGCCCGGGGCTCGACTATTGCAGCCTGGCCAATGCCCGCTCGATCCCGGTGGCGCAGAAGATCAGCCAGCGGTTGGCGGATAGGCAGCAGGAAATCGGTGAGCTGAAGCTCAAGATCTCGGGCTGCATCAATGCCTGCGGCCACCACCACGCCGGCCACATCGGCATCCTTGGCGTCGACCGCAAGGGGGTGGAGAACTACCAGCTTCTGCTTGGCGGCAGCGAGGCGGCCGACACGTCGCTCGGCACGATCACCGGGCCCGGTTTCGACGAGGACGGGATCGTGGATGCAGTTGAGAAGGCGACGCAAGTATATCTCGCAAATCGTTCGGATAACGAACGTTTCCTTGATACCTACCGCCGCATCGGCATGGCCCCGTTCAAGGAGGCGCTTTATGGCTGAGGTCCAATTCCGCTTCCGCGATGACGAACCCGTCGCCGATCCTGGCGTCACGGTCGATGCCTTCGGCGAGCAGACCAACGCCGCCGCCGTCCGGCTTGAGCCGGGTGACGATGCGCGCGATCTGCTCCCGCACCTTGAGCGCCTACAGCTGATCGAGGTGAACTTCCCGGTGTTCGGCGATGGCCGCGGCTATTCGGCCGCGCGGATCCTGCGCGAGGCCGGCTACCAAGGCGAACTGCGCGCCGTTGGTGACGTGCTGGTTGACCAGCTCGCCTTCCTGCGTCGCTGCGGCTTCGATGCCTTTGCGCCTGAAGTTCCGCTTGATCCGATCGACGCCGAGAACGCCTTCAACCGCTACTCGGATGTCTACCAGCCAACTACCGATGGGCGCGCAGCGATCTGGAGCAAGCGGCATGGCTGAACCGGCACGGCGCATTGACAAGCTTCACACCGGCCCGCGCTTTACCGCGGCCGATGTCGATGCGCTCAACTCGCGCTTTGCCGACGTACCGACCATCGCCATGCTCCGCGCGGTGCTGCGCGAGGGACTGGCGGGTGACGTCGCCGCCGTTTCCAGCTTCGGCGCGGAAAGCGCGGTGCTGCTGCACCTGATCGCCACGATCGATCGCTCGGTCCCGGTGCTGTTCCTTGATACCGGCAAGCACTTCCCCGAAACGCTGGACTATCGCGATACGGTGATGAAGCGCCTGGGCATGACCAACCTGGTCAACCTGACGCCCAATGCCGAGGCCCTCGCCGCGCGTGATGGCACTGGCCTGCGCTGGTCCTATGACCCTGACGGCTGTTGCGAAATCCGCAAAGTTCAGCCGCTGGCCGCGGCCCTCACCCATTTCGATGCCAGCTTTACCGGCCGCAAGGGCTTCCAGAGCGCGACCCGCGCCGGGCTCCAGACCTTCGAACTCGACCAGACCGATGCCCAGGGCCGGCTCAAGATCAATCCGCTTGCCACCTGGTCAAGCGGCCAGGTCAGCGCCTATTTCGAGGCCACCGGCCTCCCGGCTCATCCGCTGGTTGCGCAAGGCTATCCCTCAATCGGCTGCTCCCCCTGCACCACCAAGGTCGCGCCGGGCGAAGACCCGCGCTCGGGCCGCTGGAAGGGCTGGGACAAAACCGAATGCGGCATCCACGTCGACGGCGCCGCCGAGGCGCTGCCGCCGGGTTACGATCCGGCGTTCTAAAGCAAATCTTCGAGGAACAGGCTGACCAAACCGGCCTGGCTCGTCACCCCGGCCTTGGCATAGACCTGGCTGAGCTGGGCCCGGACCGTGCCCTGCGCCGCCCCGCGCAAGGCGGCAATCTCCGCTGCATCGCAGCCTTTCAGCGCAAACAGCGCCACGTCGCTCTCGGCCGCGGTCAGGCCCCAGTCGGCAAAGCGCGCCGCGATGTGTTCGCTGAGCGCACCCCGGGCGATGTCGAGCGCCTGCTCGCGCTGCTGCGCCTCAGCCAGCAGGCGGCGGACATGGGCCGCGCCGACAAACACCCCGGCCAGCAGGGCAAAGGCAATCAGCGCCTCGATCAGAATATGGGCAGTCACCCCATCGGCAGCGAAGTCACCCAAGGCATCGGCCACAAAGAACACTGCCGCCACCGCCTGGACCGCAACAACGCCCGCGACCAGCAAGGCCTGCCGGTCGCGGCGTTGTCTGATCTGGCTTACCCTGTTCGTCATGCCCCGTTCCGTCAGGTCCGGCGGTTGCCCCCCGGGATCATCGCCCCCACCACCTCGCGGCCTGAGCGGCGGGTTTCGAACACCACGCCGGCGAGATGCAGGGCAATCAGGACATAGAGCAAGTTGACCGCGATTTCGTGCATTTCTTCCAGCCACTCTTCGCCTTCGCTCTCAGCACCCTCGCCGGCCTCCTCGCCTTCGTCCTCACCCGCTTCCTCGGCCCTGGCCGAAGGAATGACCGTCTGCAGGATCGCGGCGGCAACCTCGCCCTGCTCGCCATGCTCACCCTTGACCGCTGCCGGATCGGAGGGCGGCGGGCCGGACATCGCAATCCCGCTGGCCACGATCACCGCCAGCGTCGCCCAGATCGCATAGGCCATCAGCGCGCCAAGCGGATTGTGCGACTGGTGGCGGACCACCTCGCCCCGGCGGATCTCGCCCAGGTGATTTGTGGCCCGCGCGAGGCTGGGGGGGAAGGCCGCAAAGCGGGCCTCGCGCGGACCGACCAGACCCCACAGCAAGCGCAAGGCAAGCAGCGCGGCCAGGCCATAGCCAACCCAGATATGCCAGCCCGAGCCCTCTTCGGTGACAATCGCATTGCCGATGACCGCGCCAACGATGCCCCAATGGGTCAGCTTGACGATCGGATCCCAGCGGCGCGGCTTGGTCAGTGCATTGGTCATTGTCCCGGCTCCTGGCGAGTTGCTGGAGCCGTCGATGGGCGGTGTGGGACCGATGGGCCAGTGCACAGCCGCTTAGCCTGGTCGCAATAAGCGGCTGCTTAGGTGCTCAAAGCCAGTTGTTGTCGCGATACCATTGCGCCGTGGCCTTCAGCCCCTCGCGCGTCGGGATCAGCGGGCGCCACAGACCGGATGGGGGACGAGAACCGTGGGTCACCACCCAATCCGGATGCGCCATGTACCCGACCCGATCGAGCGTCAGCTTGGCCCTGGGCCCGCGCACGAACCGGTCGGCGCGCGCCACCCGTTCCAGCGAAGCGCGGCTGAGGTGGATCACCCAGGGTCGCCGCCCCATCGCCCAGCCGATCGTCCGGGCCAGTTCATAGTGGCTCCAGCCGTTCTTGCGGCCATCATCGGGCTCGTAAACCCGGTGCGAGGCTTCTTCGCTGCGCGGCAGCAGCGCCAGCAGCAGGCGAGCGAGATCATCGACGTGGATCAGCGAGCTGCGCCCTTCGCGCGGCGGCACCGGCAGAAGGCCCCAGCGAGCGAGCCGGAACATCTCGAGATACTCGGTATCGCGCGGGCCGTAGATTCCGGGTGGGCGCACAATGGTCCAGTCGATCCCGCTGGCGCGCACCAGCTTTTCCGCGCGGGCCTTGCTGGCGCCGTAGACTGATAGGTCCGGCTCGCGCGCGGAGAGCGAGGAGACATGGACCAGCCGCGGCACACCGGCCTGGCGCGCTGCTTCGATCACATTGAGCGTGCCGGTGACATTGCCGCGCTCGAACCCTTCCGGGTCGGGCGCATTGACCACGCCAGCGACATGGATCACCGCTTCTGTGCCCCGGCACAGCTTCCTGAGCGCCGCATGGTCATCGAGGTCGCCGCGCACCCACTCAACTCCGGCGCGTGGCGGCTGGTCGCGGCGGTTTAGCGCTCGGACGGCAATCCCGGCCTCCTCGGCACGATCAAGCAGGGCCTGGCCGACAAACCCGGTCGCCCCGGTTACGGCTATCGTCACAGCACCACCATCTGGTCACGGTGGACCACGGCCGAGCGCGGGGCATAGCCAAGCAAGGCAGCGTGTTCGGCCGAGTTGTGGCCCATAAGCCGCGCGCATTCGAGCGCATCGTATTCGGCCAGGCCGTGGGCCAGCGTTTCGCCCGCCTCGCTGCGGATCGCCACGGCATCGCCGCGCTGGAACTCACCCTCGACCCTGATCACCCCGGCCGCGAGCAGGCTGGAACCCTTGGCCAATGCCCGCGCCGCCCCTGCATCGATCACCAGCGCACCCTTCAGCCGCAACCGACCGCCGAGCCAGGCCTTACGCCCGGCATCCTTGCGGCGCGGCAGGAACAGCGTGCCGATCCCCTCGGCCGAAGCGCGGGCAATCGGCGCATCGTACAGGCCACTGGCGATGGCCAGCGCGATCCCGGCGCGCTCGGCAATCTCGGCCGCCTGGAGCTTCGACGTCATGCCCCCAGAGCCCATGCCAGACGAAGATCCGCCTGTGGCCATGGCATGAACCTCGGCGGTCACCCCGCGCACCTCGGGCAGCAGCATGGCCCCCGGTTCGGCCGGGTTGCGATCGAACAGGCCATCGACATCGGACAGCAGGAGCACGGCATTGGCCTGCGCCGCCTGGGCCACCCGAGCGGCCAACCGGTCGTTATCGCCAAAGCGGATTTCCTGGGTGGCGACGCTATCATTCTCGTTGATCACCGGCACGGCCCCGGCATCGAGTAGCCGGGTCAGCGTGGCGGTGGCGTTGAGGTAGCGGCGGCGGTCTTCCAGGTCTTCCAGCGTCAGCAGCAATTGCGCGGCGGTGACGCCGTGCGCGCTCAGCAGTTCGGCCCAGAGGCCCGAGAGGGCGATCTGCCCGACTGCTGCAGCAGCCTGGGCATCGGCCAGGCTCCCGCGCCCGCCCTTGTCGAGACCGAGCTTGGCCGCACCTAGTGCAATCGCGCCCGAGGAGACGACGATCACTTCTTGCCCGCCTGCGCGGGCGGCGGCGATCTCTGCCACCAAGCCTTCCAGCCAGGCCCGGCGCACCCCGTCCTTGCCGACCAGCAGCGACGAGCCAACCTTGACCACCAGGCGGCGGCACAGCGCGGCATCGGCCAGATCGGACAGGCGGGTGATCTTCATGGCTTGCCGATTAGCGGACGGGCCCGCTCCCGCAAGCTTTTACTACCTGTCATCCCCGCGAAAGCGGGGACCCATCTCCAATACTGGCGCACAACCCAGCGGCTGCAATCGAGCGCAGCCGGGCCTCCCTGAACGGTAAGCCTTTCTGGCTACGTCTCGTGTTGGGTCCCCGCTTTCGCGGGGATGACGACTGCGTTGGGGTTAGACGGGCGACCAGGGTTTGTCGTCGCCCTCTTCCTGTTCGCCAGCCGGACGTTCGGTGCCGGTGGCGGCGGGCAGGTATTCGATCACGGCATCGAGCAGGGCGTCCATGCCCTTGCCCGTCGCGCCGGAGATCGGATAGACCTTCTTCGCACCCGCAGCCTTCAGTTCCTTGATGAACATCTTGACCAGCTCGGCATCGACCGTGTCGACCTTGTTGAGCGCGATCAGGCGCGGCTTTTCATCAAGCCCGTTGCCATAGGCTTCGAGTTCTTCCTCGATGATCTCCAGCGCCTCGGCTGGATCGGTGCCATTGATGTCGATCAGGTGGATCAGCACGCGGCAGCGTTCGATATGGCCAAGGAACCGGTCACCAATGCCTGCGCCATCAGCCGCTCCCGCGATCAGGCCAGGAATGTCCGCCAGCACGAATTCGCGGTTGCGGTGCCGCACAACGCCTAGCTGCGGTTTCAGCGTGGTGAAGGCGTAATCGCCGACCTTGGCCTTGGTGTTGGTGATCTGGTTGATGAAGGTACTCTTGCCGGCATTGGGCAAGCCGACCAACCCGGCATCGGCCAGCAGCTTGAGCCGCAGCCAGACATACATCTCCTCACCCATCTCGCCCGGCTGATGCTGGCGCGGGGCGCGGTTGGTGCTGGTCTTGTAGCTGGCGTTACCGCGCCCGCCCATGCCGCCTTCAAGGAAGGTCACGCGCTGGCCAGCCTCGGTCAGGTCAAGCAGCACGGTTTCGCGGTCATCATCGGAAATCAGCTGGGTGCCGACCGGGACCTTGATCACCAAATCCTTGCCGGCCGCGCCATTGCGGTTCTTGCCCGAGCCATGAACGCCGCGCGGGGCTTTGAAGTGCTGGGCATAGCGGAAGTCGATCAGGGTATTCAGGCCCGCGACCGCCTCGAAAATGATGTCCCCGCCCTTGCCGCCGTTGCCGCCGTCAGGGCCGCCGTATTCGACATACTTCTCCCGCCGGAACGACACAGCCCCGGGGCCGCCCTGGCCGGAGCGGATGTAGATCTTGGCCTGGTCGAGAAAATGCATGGAACGGTTCTAACGGGATTTGGCGCGATTGTCGCGCTTTGGAAAAAGCACAGCCAGTGTGCCGAAAATTGCTTCAGATCGAGCCGAGAATGGTGCCGGGCGAGAACCGGCGCGCAGCGACCATCAGGGTCGTGAGCACCGGAAGCGCAGGCCGGTGCCGTTCGCAGGCCGATCTGGAGCAATTTGCGGTACACTGGTGGAGCCGAGGGGGATCGAACCCCTGACCTCGTCATTGCGAACGACGCGCTCTCCCATCTGAGCTACGGCCCCGTTCCAGTGCTAACAGGCGGCAGGCCGCCTGATGCGAGGCGCCCCCTTAGCGAAAGGCGCTCCGGCTTGGAAGCGCAAAAGTTACTGCGCGGTAGCGCGGGTTTCCGCCATCGCCAGTGGGCTGGTGACCGGGACCAGGATATTGGTACCTGGGGCATAGCCGGCCCACTTGGTCTCCCAGGCGGCCAGGTCAGCCTTGTACTGATCGTAGCGCTTGTAGAAATCGTCAAACACGATCTCCAAGTTCGGCAGGCTGACCGCGGCGAAGCGATCAAGCTGGCCAACCTTCACCGCCTTGGCGTCGTTGCTCATCGCCAGCGCCGCATCGCAGAAGGCTGAGAGCGTCGGCGGCATGGCGAAGCGATTGTAGACTTCGGTCATGTACTTTTCGCGGTTCTTGACGAAGCCCGCGCCATACTTGCCGCGCCATTCGCTATCGACCTGTAGGTTGGCCGCGCGCAGCGCCTTGGCATGGGTGCGCAGAAAGGCGCGGTAATTGACCACGATCTGGGCGTGCTTGGGCTCAAGGCAGTTCAGCGCGGCGACGTTATAGCCCGAACGCAGGTTCCAGGTGGTCTGAGCGGGCGAAATGTTGCGGTTGACGCTGACCCGCAGGCCATCGGCACCTACTGCCGGTGTCACGAAATTGGGCGAGGCATTGTTGGGCGGGCTGGGCTTGTAAGGCACGAAGACCCACTTCTCAGCGGGGGGCGGTGGTGGCGGCGGCGGGAGGACAGGCTTCTTTTTCTTCGCATCGGCCGCACTGGCAACCAGCAGCAGCGAGAGCGCCGCAGCCCCCAATGCGGTGTTCAACGTATAGCGTGCCATTCTTTGACCCTCTCCAACCCCGCCAAGGGCATTCCATAGCAAGGCAAGCTTGCCCCAAGCTGAAGCCGCGCCTTAGCCCCTCGCACTCGCAAAGAAAATGCCCGGCGCGCCGAATAGCGCGCCGGGCACGATCAGAGCCCAGTTTGATGAACTGCGAAGGGTTACTCGCGGTTCCCCAGGAAGCTCAGCAGGAACTGGAACATGTTGATGAAGTCCAGGTAGAGCGTCAGCGCGCCCAGCACGACCGCCTTGCCGGCGAATTCGGTGCCCTGCAGCATGTAGTACTCCTGCTTCAGGCGCTGCGTATCCCATGCGGTCAGACCCGCGAAGATCACCACGCCGAGGATCGAGATCGCCAGCTGGAGCGCGCTCGACTGCAAGAAGATGTTGATCAGCATCGCGATCAGGATCCCGATCAGGCCCATCACCATGAACGAACCCATGCCGGACAGGCTCTTCTTAGTGGTGTAGCCGAACAGGCTGAGACCCGCGAAGGCACCGGCCGTGGCGAAGAACGTGCTGGCGATCGAGCTGGCAGTGAAGACCAGGAAGATCGACGACATCGACAGGCCCATGACGGTGCAGAAGCCCCAGAACAGCAGCTGGAGCGTGCTGGTGGCCATACGATTGGCACCCAGGCTCATCGCGAAGACAAAACCAAGCGGAGCCAGCATGATCACCCAGCGCAGCGGTGTGGCAAGCACTTGGGCCGCAAGACCCGAATTGGCAAACAGCAGCGCGACGATGCCCGAGAGGAGCACGCCGGAGGCCATGTAATTGTAAATGGCGAGCATGTGCTTGCGCAGACCCGCGTCAAAGGTCACGCCCGTGCCAAGCACTTCGCCATTGAGGCTGGGGGACGCACCGAAGCCCGTCTTGGTGGGCTGGGGATCGTTCCAGTTAGCCATGATGACTTAATCTCCGTGTTGCGGGCCGCACTATAGCCACCCGATGCATGGAATATCGGTAAGATCAGCGCCGCTTTCAAGTGAAATCGGAATGATCTGGTCCTGATTAACTCTCTTTTGGTGCTGCCGAGAAGGCCGCCAGCGCCGCCCCACGGTCCCGCGCCGCGCGCAAGGTCGCCACGACAAGCTTTTCAAGCGCTTGATCGGCATCGAGGACTTTCAAACCGGCCTCGGTCGTGCCGCCCGGGCTGGCAACCATCCGGGCAAGTTCAGCCGGCGAATGCGGCGACTCGCGCGCCAGCTCGGCCGCGCCCTCGACCATGGCGAGCGCCAGCCGCTGCGCCTGAGCTGTGCTAAAGCCAAGCTCTGCCCCACCCGCTGCAAGCGCATCGATGAAGCGATAGACGAAGGCCGGACCCGAACCGACCAGCGCCGTAGCGAGATCGAACTGCGCCTCGGTGATCCATTCGGGAGTGCCAAGTGGTGCCAGAAGCTCGTTAACCTCATTGCGTACTGCCTGATCAAGGCCAAGCTCGGCCAAGGCCATCGGCGACTTGCCCAACGCCGCCGCTAGGTTGGGCATGATCCGCACCCAGCCAGCGGCATCGGGCAGCGCAGCGGAAAGGCTGGCCAATTCGATGCCGGCGAGGATCGACAGTACCAACGTTTCGGGGCCAACCTGCGGAGCGAGCCCAGCTGCAACCTCGGCAAAGCCCTGTGGCTTTACCCCCAGCAGGACAGCATCGAAGTGGCTCGGCGGCAGTTCACGCAGCAGGCCTACGCCATCGGGGGCCCCAGCGAGATAGGGATCGACCACTGTAAACCGGGCCGGATCGGCGCCGGCTGCCAGCCAGCCGCGCAGCATGGCCCCGCCCATGTTGCCGCAGCCGACCATCAGGATCGAATCAAGCTTGCCCATCGGCAAGCCCTACGCTTCCCCGGCCGCATCGACCAGCGAGGCGGCAAGCGCTTCCTCGGGGGTCTTGTCGCCCCACAGGATGAACTGGAAGGCCGGGTAGAACCGGTCGCATTCCTCAATCGCAGCTTCGACCGCAACCTGGGCCTGGGCCAGGCTCAGCAGACCTTCATCACCCAGCAGCAGGCCGTGGCGGTAAAGCAGCACGTTGCCGTTCGACCAGATGTCAAAGTGGCCGACCCAGAGCTGTTCATTGACCAGGGCCAGCAGCTCGTAGACGCCGGTGCGCTTGTCGTCCGGCACACGGATATCGGGCAGGCAGAGCAGCTGGAGCACGTGGTCCTCGCGCCGCCAGATGCCGCGCACCGTGTAGTTGGCCCAGCTGCCCTTGATCTCGCCCGAGATCTCGTCCTCGCCTACAAACTCGCAGGGCCAGCCGCGCGCCTCGAAAAGCGACGCCAGCATGTCGACCGGAGCCGCATCCTCGTCACGTTGATAATCGCGGTTGCCCTGCATCATGGGCGCTGGATGCGTTGCCACGGGTCCGGCGACAATGGGCGGCCTCGCCGCGGCTGCGCAAAACTTTACAACCCTGTTTACAAGGTGTGGAAAAGACGTCCTGACGTCACTTCGCCGTGGGCAACGGATCGACCACCTGGCCGGCCGGGCTGGTCCAGACGAAAGCGTCCGAAATCCCCGCCTTCTTCAGTTGGGCGAGCAGCGTGGTGGCCGCCTTCTCAGATGGGAACGGACCTGTCAGCAGCCGCGTCGCCTGGCCCCAAGCGCTGGTGAAACCCTTGCGCCCCTTGAACAAATCGGGGTCGTTGCGGCTGAAGCGGCGGAAATCACCGGCCAGCCCAGGCTTGTCGCGGCTCGCGGCGAGCTGAATCCAGATCCGGCTGGGCTGAGTCGCCGCAGGGCTCTTGGCGGCGGCTTCCTTGGCCTTGGCGGCCTTCGCTTCAGCGGCTTCGGCCTTGGCGCGGTCGGCTGCGATCTTGCGCAGGTCAACCGCCCCAGCGATCGGCTCAGCCTCGCGGCTGGGCGGGGCGAGGTCAGCAAAGACATCGGCCAGACTGCGTTGGCGGGGCGGTGCCGGCGGAGGCGGAGACGGAGGTGGCGGTGCCACGACCACCGGTACCGGTGCGGGTGCGGGTGCCGGTGCTGGCGTTGGTGCAGGCGGGGGAGCCGGTGCGGCAACAGTCCTGGCAAGGTCAAACTGGGCCGACGCAGCTGCCGCGGGCTTGCTTTCCAAACCGGGACTCGGCGCAGCCGCAGACGCTGGGCTGGGCACAGCCGCCTTCGGCTGCTGGGCTGGTGCAGCTGCCGGGACCGGCGTGGGCGCTGGCGGCGGTGCCACGGCGATCCGGACCGGCTGGGGTTCAGGCGGCACTGGCCGGACATCGACGCGGACAGGCGCCGGCTTGGCAGCTTCGACTTTGGGCTGCTCTTGCCTGGCAACCTGGCGGTTGCGCGAGCGGCTGGCGCGATCGTTCTTGACCGGGACGGTGGCCGCCGCCGGCTTGTCAGCCGCAGCCAGCACGACTTTCGGCCGGATGAAGGCGGCAATGCGCGGATCGTCGCGCCCGATCTCCGCCGCGCGCGGGAAATGGCCCAGATTGGCGGCAGCAGCCTGCTGCGCTGCGGTCAGCCGCGGCATATAGCGCAGGTAGGCGACCATCCCTCCGGCCGCTGCTTCGGGCAGGTTGGCGCGGGCGACAGCCTCGGCCTCGCTAGCCAGCCCCAGGATCGCGAAGGCAAAAGCGCGGGTCCGCCAGGCAGCCTTGTCCTGCTTCTGCAGCAATGGGCTAAGCGTAACTTCCATACCGCGCCGATCGCCCGAGATCGCCTGGCTTAGCGCCAGGCGTCGCAGCGTCTCGTCATCAGGGCCGGCGCTGAGTGCCTGGCGGTAGTAGCGCTGGGCCAGTTCATTATCGCCGACGAGGTCATAGGCGAGGCCGCGCTCCGACAGCAGCTTGGGATCGACTGGCCCGAGACGCTCGGCTGTTTCAAACAGCGGGATCGCAGAATAGGGATCTTCAGCCAGAACCATCGCCCCTGCCAGCCCGGCCTTGACGTTGGGATTGGCCGGCTGCAGCTGGTCGGCACGGCGATAGAAACCCATTGCGGCCTCGGCATCACCGATCGCGGCCGATGCCTTGCCTGCCTCGATCAGCGCCGTCACGTCACGCGGGTTACGAGCCAGCTTGTTCAGCGCCGCATTAAGCATCATCCCCGGCCCGCCCGGCAGTGGTTGAACCACCGGCTGGCTGACCGCGTCGATCTCACCATCGTCGACCTGGGCATCGGCCTGAGCAAAAGCCGGGTTCAGTGCCAGGCCAAACGAGGACCCGGTCAGCAGCGCGAAACGGACCAGTCTGGCCGAAATGGAGGGGGACATCGGGACCCTGAAAGCGAGAATGAACGACCCGCCGATTTGGCGACCCGGCAGCATTAATCGAATTATGCCCCCGGCGGAACGGCTTTGCGCCGAACCGCCAGGTTCAATCCACTTTACTGATTATTCTGCCGGCCGAGGAAGCGGGGAATGCTGATCGACGGACCATCGCCATCATCGTCATCCTCATCTTCGTCCTTCGAACGCCCGCCGCGCGAAAGGTTGGCCATGCGCTCGAACAGGGTGGCGCCGCCGGTCGAGACGCGCGGCGGCTTGGTGGCCGGCTGGATCGGCGCTTCGCCAGCGTCATCGGCGCCGGTGTCCATTTCCCCGCTTTCGCTGGAAACCAGACCACGGCGACGACCCGGCAGGCCGCCCGCCACCGGCTGGTCTTCTTCAACTAGGCGCGAGGCATTGCTCAGCAGATCATCAGTTGGTTCGGCTTCGGCGGCCGGTTCCACGTCGGAAGCCGGCTCTTCCGCTTCCATCTCAAGCTCAAGCGGCTCATCATCGGCAACAGCGGGTTCGGCCGCATCCCAGTCATCATCGCTGTAGCTGGCAACCGGAGCAGGCGCCTCGGCCTGGGCTTCCGGTTCAGGTTCTGGCTCGGGTGCCAATTCGGCCACCGGTTCGGACTCAGTCTCAGGTGCGGGCGCCGACCGGCCGAACAGCGGCTGGGTCTCGGCTTGCGGACGCACCGGCCCGCGCGACGCGGTCAGGTTGAACGGACGGCTGGCCTCTTCGGCCTGGCTGGCGCTTTGCTCGATCCCGGTGGCGACCACCGAGACGCGAATCTTGCCCTGGAGATCCGGATTGAAGGCCGAACCCCAGATGATGTTGGCATTGGGATCGACCAGTTCGCGGATGTGGTTCGCAGCCTCGTCGACTTCGAGCAGCTTCATGTCGTCGCCGCCGATGATCGAGATGATCACGCCCTTCGCGCCCTGCATGGACACGCCATCAAGCAGCGGATTGGCAATCGCCTTCTCGGCGGCTTCGAGCGCACGGTTCTCGCCGCTGCCCTCACCCGTGCCCATCATCGCCTTGCCCATCTCGGCCATGACTGAGCGGACGTCCGCAAAGTCGAGGTTGATCAGTCCAGGCATGACCATCAAGTCGGTGATCGAGCGGACGCCCTGTTGCAGCACCTCATCGGCCAGCAGGAAGGCTTCCTTGAAGGTCGTTTCCGCCTTTGCCACCAGGAACAGGTTCTGGTTGGGAATGACGATCAGGGTATCGACGTGCTTCTGCAGCTCCTCGATCCCCGCCTCGGCCGAACGCATCCGGCGGGTACCTTCAAACAGGAACGGCTTGGTCACCACGCCGACCGTCAGCACGCCCTTTTCACGTGCCGCCTTGGCGACAACCGGGGCCGCGCCAGTACCGGTGCCGCCGCCCATGCCGGCGGCGATGAAGCACATGTGGACGCCATCCAGTGCCCGGTCGATCTCTGCCAGGGTTTCTTCGGCGGCAGCCTTGCCCACTTCAGGACGCGAACCGGCGCCTAGGCCCTGTGTGATATCCGGGCCAAGCTGAATGCGGTGTTCGGCAATCGAGTTGTTGAGCGCCTGGGCATCGGTGTTCGCGACCACGAAGTCGACACCTTCGATCCCGGCACCGATCATGTTGGCGATGGCGTTTCCGCCTGCACCACCCACCCCGATCACGGTGATCCGGGGACGCAGCTCTTCAACGGCTGGCGGTCCGATATTGATGCTCATGGCGCTCTCCTGTCCGGCAAGCGGATGCAATTCTAACAACTAACGTGGTTAG
The DNA here is from genome assembly GCF_007954425.1 of Novosphingobium ginsenosidimutans. Taxonomy (NCBI): domain Bacteria; kingdom Pseudomonadati; phylum Pseudomonadota; class Alphaproteobacteria; order Sphingomonadales; family Sphingomonadaceae; genus Novosphingobium; species Novosphingobium ginsenosidimutans. The sequence goes on from NZ_CP042345.1 coordinate 282,613, forward strand.
TGCACCGCAAGAATCCAAGTTTCCAACCCGTAATCCTACGTTGTCCACAGTCACCCTCAGGTTTTCCGGACCACACGCGGGATTTCAAAAATACTCCCGCACGGCACGATAGAGCCGGCCGACTAGGCCAAGCTTGTCGAACCGGGTAATCTGCTGTTTGCCCCGCCCGACCTTGCGGATGTCGATCGGGTCCGCCGCAGCGTAGAGCACAAGACCCGCCAGGGTAGAAAATCCAGGCGTAGCATGGGCTTCGGGCAGACCCTTGATGTGCAAGGGGCGGCCAATCCGGACCGGCTTGCCGAGCGCCGCCTGGGCATAGTCGGCCAACCCCGCCAGCTCGGCCCCGCCGCCGGTCAGCACGATCTGCTGACCGCGCTGGCCAGTGAAGCCCAGCGACTTCAACGCGCGCGAAACCTCTTCCGTCAGCCGCGCCAGCTGTTCGGTGATGACCGAGATCAGTTCGGCGCGGGGGATCCGGTTCTTGTCATCGGCATGGCGGGCGATTGGCCCGGTCATTTCATCGCCCGGAGCGTTGACCGGAATCATCTCGCGGTGGTCCGAAGGGCTGGCGATGGCCGATCCGTGGACGCATTTCAGCCGCTCGGCCTGGAAGCGGCGAATCCCGAAGGCCGAGGCAATCGCATCGGTCACGTCGCCCGACCCCATCGGGATCGTAACTAGGCCAAGGAGCATGCCCGAGGCATAGACCGAGACATTGGTTACCTCCGCGCCGAACTCAACCAAGGCCACACCCAGGTCACGCTCTTCCGGGTTGAGACAAGCATAACCGGCCGCAATCGGTGAGCCGACCACGGCCTCAACCTGCAAGTGCGCATTCTGGACCGTCTCGGTGATGTTACGCACCGGCGCCCCATCGGCGAGCATCACGTGAATATCGACCCCAAGCCGCTCGGCATGGAGCCCTTTGGGATCGGATACGCCGTCGGCACCATCGAGCGTATAGTGCGCTGGCTGAGCATGAAGCACCATCCGACCGTCCGGCTGGATCACGTCGCGTGCGGCGACCAGCAGGTGTTCGATATCGTCTTCCTCGATCCGGCGCCCGCCGATGTCGATTTCGACCTGGGCGACCTGGCTGGCGAGGCCGGCACCGGACGAGCCGATCCAGACCGAGGTAACGGCCGTGTTGGCCATCTTCTCAGCCCGCTCAACCGCGTCGCGCACGGCATAGGTCGCGGCCTGCATGTCGGTCACATAGCCACGCTTGATCCCCTGGGCGGCGCGGTGCCCCGACCCCAGCACCACCATCTCACCCGTTTCCGACAGCCCGGCGACCATCGCCGAGATACGAAACGAGCCGATGTTGACCGCGCCAAAGGTGCGGACGATGCGGGGCGTAGCCATCAGTCCTTGTCCGCCGGCTTGGACGTTTCGGACTTGGGCTTGGCCTTGACCGCGTCTTCGGGCTTGGTGGCCTCGCTGGCTGCCGGCTTGGGCACGGGATGCTCGATCGCATCGGTACGGCCCGGTACGCGCAGATAGATGCGGTCACCCGCACGCATGTCGAAAGCGGCGACCTTGCCGCCCAGCAGGCGGTTGACGCCATCAAGGCGCGCGAAGGTCATCAGCGCCTTGGCCGACTTGTCGGTACCCTCAGGCAGGGCGAGAACTTGGCCGGTCTTGAAGGTAAAGTTCCAGCGACGATTGCCGATCCATTCGGCTTCGCGCAGTTGCGGCTTCAAAGCAGGGGCGGCCGCCATCAGTTCCTGGAGCGCAACCACCTGCTTGCCCGCCCCGGGGCCGGAGACCACCAGCTTTCCTTTGGCCCGAGCGGGTCCCACCACTTCAAGCTCGTGCCCGGTGGCGTCGATCAGTACCAGCTTGTCAGCCTTGCGCAGCACCGCAGCGGGTTTGCGCTCGACAATGTCGACCACGAGCGAGTCCGGTAGCTGACGCGATACCCGCGCATCCTCCACCCAGGACAGCTGGAGCAATTCCTCGCGCAGGCCATCAACATCGACCAGCGGCATGGCCCGGTTGCGTTCAGCCAGGGCACGCTCATAGACCTTCAGCTCGTTGAGGTTCTTGACCCCGCGCACTTCGACCCGGCGCACTTCGAAGCCTGCATCGCTTGCCACCTGGGCCAGTTGCATTTGGGCCATGGCCGGCACCCCGGCAAAGCTCGCCACGGTCCAAGCGAGCACGGCTGCCCCGCCGAGAATCACGGCGAGGAACACCCGCTGCCATTGTTCCTCGCTGATCGGCAGCCAGCCCAGCGCCGTGCCGATGGCCGAGCCGGTCTTTGCCTTGGCGGCGCGCACCTGCCGGACCTTGCCCTGGGCGGCAGCAGCCTTGCGGACGCTCTTGCCGCCACGCTTGATCGTCTGGCTCACCGCTTGCCCCCCTTGCGATCTCTCTCAGCGAGCGCCTCGGCGATGATCATCTCGACCAGTTCGCCATATTCGATCCCCAGGTGCTTGGCCTGCTCCGGCACGAGGCTGAGCGGCGTCATCCCCGGCTGAGTATTGGTTTCCAGCACGAACAGGCCTGCCAGTCCGCGCTCGTCATCCCAGCGGAAATCGGTGCGGCTGCAACCCTTGCAGCCAAGCAGTTGGTGGCAGCGCAGCGCCAGATCGAGACAGGCCCGGGTGATCTCATCCGGGATTTCGGCCGGGCAGACATGCTCGGTCATGCCCTCGGTGTATTTCGCGTCGAAATCGTAAAAGCCCGACTTCGGCCGTAGCTCAGTGACCATCAGCGCGCGATCGCCCAGCACCGCCGTGGTCAGCTCGCGGCCGCGGATGTAGGGTTCTGCCAGCAGGCTATCGAATTCCTGCCACGGACCCTTGGTGTCCGGGCTGATCGGGTTGCCGTAGTTGCCCTCGGCAGTGACGATTGCCACGCCGACCGAAGACCCTTCGTTGACCGGCTTCAGCACATAGGGCCGCTCGAGCGGATCCCGCTCGTAAATCTCTGTCACCGGCACGATCCGCCCGCCCGGCATCGGAATACCGTGGGGGACCAGCGCCTGCTTGGTCAGTTCCTTATCGATCGCGATGACCGAAGCGACCATGCCTGAATGGGTATAGGTCAGGCCCATCAGGTCCATCATGCCCTGGATCGAGCCGTCCTCGCCCGGTGTGCCGTGCAGGGCATTGAACACCACGTCCGGCTTGGTCGCCGCCAGCTTGGCCGCGACATCGCGGTCCATGTCGATCCGGGTGACCTGGTGCCCGCGCTCTTCCAGCGCCTTGGCCACCCCTTCCCCGCTCATGAGGCTGACCGGCCGCTCGTTCGACCAGCCGCCCATCAGGACCGCAACATGAAGCTTAGGCAGGCTCACTTCTTCCCCACTCGCTGGATTTCCCACTCAAGTTCGACGCCAGACTTTTCCTTGACCCGGCGCCGCACTTCCTCGCCCAGCGCTTCGATCTCGGCGCTGGTCGCTTCGCCCAGATTCAGAAGGAAGTTGGTGTGCTTCTCGCTGACCTGCGCGCCGCCCAGCTGAAGCCCCCGGCACCCGGCTTCGTCAACCAGTTGCCAGGCCTTGTGCCCAGCCGGGTTCTTGAAGGTCGATCCGCCGGTCTTGCTGCGGAGCGGCTGGCTCGCTTCGCGGCTGGCGGAAATGCGGTCCATCTCGGCCTGGATGGCGTCCGGCTGGCCGGGCTTCCCGCGAAACCGTGCGGCAACAACAATCGCTCCTTCGGGCAGTTCGGAATGGCGATAGGTATAGTGCAGGTCGGCGACCGGCAGGGTTACCAGCGATCCGTCGCGCAGGACGACGTCGCAATCGACCAGGATATCCTTGACCTCGCCGCCATAGGCCCCGCCGTTCATCCGCACGAAGCCGCCAACCGTGCCCGGGATCGAGCGCAGGAATTCCAGACCCGCGATGCCATTGTCGCGCGCAGTGGAGGATACGAGAATGCCCGAGGCCCCGCCGCCGCAGTTCAATGTCAGATCTGCAGTTTGCTCAACTCTGGCAAAGGCCTTGCCCAGCCGCACCACCACGCCCGGCACACCACCGTCCCGGACGATCATGTTGCTGCCCAGCCCAAGCGCCATCACTGGCACTGCCGGGTCAAGCTCGCGTAGGAAGCCTTGCAGGTCAGCCATGTCTTTCGGCTCGAACAGCCACTCCGCCGCGCCGCCGGACTTGAACCAGACCAGCGGCGCCAGCGGGGCCGAAGGGGTCAGCTTGCCCCGGACAGAGGGAAGCGTGGCCGTGCTCATCCGCCGGTCCGGAAAACGCGGATGGCGGCTTCGAGACCGCCGGCCCACTTCGTGATGTCCCCCGCCCCCAGGCAGACCACCATGTCGCCCGGCTGCGCGACATCGGCCAGTTCGGCGGCCAGAGCATCGGCGCTGGCGATCAGCTGGGCCGAACGATGTCCGCGCGCCTTGATCCCTTCAACCAGCGCGGCGGAATCGACGCCCTCAATCGGGGCTTCGCCGGCAGCATAGACCGGGGCCGCATAGACCAGATCGGCATCGTTGAAGGCGGCCTGAAACTCAGCCAGGTGATCGCGTAGGCGCGTGAAGCGGTGCGGTTGGACCACGGCGATTACACGGTTCTGCACCCCTTCGCGCGCAGCGGCGAGAACAGCGCGGATTTCGACGGGATGATGGCCATAATCGTCGATGATGGTCACGCCATCGATCTCACCCACCTTGGTGAAGCGGCGCTTGACCCCGCCGAACTTGGCAAAGCCGGTCTGGATGACTGCATCCGCGCAGCCCATCTCGACCGCCACGCCGACAGCGGCGAGCGCGTTCTGGACATTGTGGCGACCGGGCATTGGCAGCTCGATCCCCTCGATCCGCCGCTGCGAACCGTCACGTTGGCGGATCACCACGTCAAAGCGGTTGCCGCCGGGGAACGGCGTGACGTTCTCACCACGCACATCGGCCTGGGCCGAGAAACCATAGGTCACGACGCGGCGGTCGCGGACCTTGGGGATAACGGCCTGGACTTCGGGGTGGTCAATGCACAGCACCGCACAGCCGTAGAACGGCACGTTCTCGATGAATTCGACAAAGGCGTCCTTGATCGCATCGAACGAGCCGTAGTGATCGAGGTGCTCGGGATCGATGTTGGTGACCACGGCAATGGTCCCGTCGAGCCGCAGGAACGAGCCGTCGCTCTCATCCGCTTCAACCACCATCCATTCGCTTTCGCCAAGGCGCGCGTTGGAGCCGTAGGAATTGATGATCCCGCCGTTGATCACGGTCGGATCGACCCCGCCGGCATCGAGCAGCGCCGCGACGAGGCTGGTCGTGGTAGTCTTGCCGTGAGTGCCGGCCACGGCAACCGTGCGCTTCAGTCGCATCAGCTCGGCCAGCATCTCGGCACGGCGCACCACCGGTACGCGGGTTTCGAGCGCGGCAACAACTTCAGGATTGTCCCGCTTTACGGCAGTCGAGGTTACGACCACGGCAGCATCGCCCAGGTTCTCAGCCTTGTGGCCGATCATGACCTTGATCCCGCGTGCACGCAGGCCTTCCACGACATAACCTTCGGCAATGTCGCTGCCCTGGACCGAATAGCCCAGGTTGTGCATCACTTCGGCAATGCCGGACATGCCGATCCCGCCGATGCCGACGAAGTGGATCGTGCCGATGTCAGTGCCTACGCCTTTCATTCCAATCTCTTCCTAACCAGCTGCCGCTGCGCTGCCAAAGGTTGCGCCAGCAATCGTCGCATCGGCCACGCGGATCACGTCCATCAGCGGGGTACCGCCAAAGCTTTCGACCAGATCGGCCAGGTCCTGCGCCGCCTTGGGATAGCCACAGTTCCAAGCGGCATGCGCCGCGTTCGCCAGAGTTTCGGGGCTTTGCGCAATGGCCAGGATCTGCTTAGCGACTTCAGCCGCCGTAAACCGTTCCTGCCGGATCATCCGCGCGCCGCCGGCGGCGCAGATCTCGCGCGTGTTCGCCGCCTGGTGATCGTCGGTCGCGATCGGCAGCGGCACCAGGATCGCCGGACGGCCAACAGCTGTCAGCTCCGCAATGGTCGAGGCTCCCGCGCGGCCGATGAACAGGTGGGTATCGGCCAGTCGTTCGGCCATGTTCTCAAAATAGGTGCCAAGTTCGGCCGGAATGTCATGCCCGGCATAGCGGGCGCGGACGGCTTCGATATCCTCGGGTCGGCACTGCTGAGTCACCTGCAGGCGCGTACGCAGTGCGGCGGGCAACATCGCCAGCGCATCGGGCACGACTTGCGAGAGAACGCTGGCGCCCTGACTACCACCGGTGACCAGCACGCGCAGCAGGCCGTCCTCGCTGAACGGCGGGAAAGGCTCGTCGCGCAGGCTTAGGACTGCGGCGCGGACGGGGTTGCCGACCAGATGGGTCTTGAGGGCGAACTTTGGCTTGAGCCGGTCCACTTGGTTGTAGGAGGTCGCGATTGCATCGACCCGCTTGGCCATCAACCGGTTGACCCGGCCCAGCACGGCGTTCTGTTCGTGGATCACGGCGGGCACGCCGTTCGCAGTCGCCGCCCAGATCGTCGGGAACGCAGGATAGCCGCCGAAACCGACCACGCAGGCCGGCTGGAAGCTTTCGAACAGCCGCTCGGCCATGCGCTTGCCCTCCAGGATCGCGCCGATCCCCTTAGGCCAGTGCAGCGGGTTCTTGCCGATCCGACCGGCGGGTAGAACGTGGGTAACAAGGCTGTCCGGCTTGCCCGGCAGCTTGGCACCGCGCGTATCAGTCACCAGCGCAACGTGATGTCCGCGCCGCTCCAGCTCAACCGCCAGGGCAAAGGCCGGAATCAAGTGACCGCCGGTGCCGCCGGCGGCAAGGACATAGTGCCGCGTTGGACCGGTCATTTCCACAGGTCTCCGAAATTGCCGATCTTGAAAGGTTCGCGTTCGATGAACGGATTGCGCCGGGTTATCGCCAGTAGCAGGCCAACGCCAAGGCAGAGCGCGATGGTAGACGAGCCGCCGTACGAAATCAGCGGCAGGGTCATGCCCTTAGACGGAAACAGCTGCAGGTTGACCATGATGTTGATGAAGGCCTGCCCACCCAACTGCGCAGTCAGCCCGGCTGCCGCCAGCGTGGTGAAGAGGTCATCCTCCTTCAGCAGCCGCAACAGGACGCGCAGCACGATCGCGACATAAAGCGCTACGATCACCAGGCACATCAGCAGGCCGAACTCCTCACCGATCACCGAAAAGATGTAGTCTGTATGGGCCTCGGGCAGCGCCATCTTGCGCTTGCCAAGCCAGATGCCGGTGCCGGTCCAGCCGCCTGACAGCAGTGTCCGGCTGGCCAAATCGACCTGGTCAAACGCCGAACCGCCGCCAAGGAAGGCATCGATGCGGTTACGGCCGTTCTCATAGAAAAGATAGGCCAGCGTAATGCCGCCAACCCCGGCGGCCCCAACCATACCGATGCGCTGAACCGAGATTCCGGCGAGCAGCGCCAGGACGAACCACACGCCCGCAAAGAGAATGGCCGAGCCAAAGTCGGGCTGCAGCATCAGCAGGCAAACCACGAGCAGCATGGCCCCGGTGCTGAGCGCCAGGACCGGCAGCTTGGGATCGCGGGCCCGCCAAGAGAGGATCCAGGCAAGACAGATCGCGAAGGCCGGCTTCAGGAATTCCGATGGCTGGAGCGAGAAGCCAAAATTGAGCCAGCGCTTCGCGCCGTTGACCGTCGAGCCGACCACCGGCACGAGGAACAGCCCAACCAGCATCGCCGCGCCAAGCAAAATGCCAAACCGGCGCGCCATGTCCTTGGGCAGTGAGGCTGCGCCGAACATCGCCAGCAGGCCGACAAGCTGCCAGCGCAGGTGAATGTAAAAGAAGTGGAGATCATCCAGCTTGACCCGCGCGGTTGAGAGCCGCTGGGCACTGGCCGGCGAGGCAGCAGCGACTGCCAGCGTTCCCAGTGCCATCAGCAAAAGGATCAAGCCCAGCAGCACGCGATCAACCTCGCGCCACCAAATCGCGAATTCGCTGCGGCGGTTGCGGCGCTGGCGGGGCAGGCCGACCGCTGACGGGGCCTGTCCGGCGCGCGGCACGAAGGGCGGATGCGTGGCCATTAGTGCGCTCCTTCCCCGGTGGGAACCTGATCTGCGATCAGCGCCTGAACGATCTGGCGAAAGCTGTCGCCGCGCGCTTCGTAATCGCGGAACTGGTCAAAGCTGGCGCAGGCGGGGGATAGCAGCACGACATCGCCGGGCTTGGCCGCAGCCATTGCCTGCTGGATCGCATCGCACATCATTTCGCTGCGGGTGACCGGCATGTGGGGGCGCAGCAGCTCGGTAAACAGCGGCCCGGCTTCACCAATCGTATAGGCTGCCGCGACATTGCCAAAATAGGGCGCGCATTCATCAAGGTCATCGCCCTTGGGAAGGCCTCCGACAATCCAGTGGATACGCTTGTCCGGCTTGGGTGGGAAAGCACCGAGGGCCGGTGCGGCTGAAGCCGGGTTGGTGGCCTTGCTGTCGTTAATGAACAGCACTCCCCCTGCCTCGGCCACACGCTCCATCCGGTGCGGCAGACCGCGGAAGCTGGCCAGCGCCGGGCCCCATTGCGCGGGGGTCAGGCCCAGAGCCTCGGCAATGGCGACCGCAACTGCAGCGTTCTGCAGGTTGTGCGGCCCCTGCAATGTCGGCCAGTTGGGCTGAAGATGCAGCAGGTCCTGGCCGTCGACCGAATGGACTTTGCCGGCGAGACGACGCGCCAGTTCGCGCTCAGCCACGGCGCGGGTCTCTGGATCGCCTGTGCCGAAAACGGCTGGCTGATCGGCATGCTGCATCGCGAATAGCCGGGCCTTGCTGGCGGCATAGGCCTCAAACCCGTCATAGCGATCAAGATGGTCGGGCGTGATATTCAGCAGCGCGGCAACATCGCAGGCCAGCGAGTGGGTAAGGTCGATCTGGTAGCTCGACAGTTCCAGCACATAGACCCCGCCCGGTGGCAGGGGCGACTGGCCCAGCACAGGCAGTCCGATATTGCCGCCCATCCGCGTCGGCAGCGCGGCGCTTTGCAGCACGTGGTGGACCAGCGCGGTGGTGGTCGACTTGCCGTTGGTCCCGGTTATGCCGACCACGCGGTGCGCCGGCAGGTGCGGCCGGGCCAGCGCGAACAGCTCGATATCCCCGATCACCGGCACTCCGGCCGCAGCAGCATGGCCGGCGATCGGGTGGGTGTTAAGCGGCACGCCCGGCGAAACAACCACGCCGGCATAACCCGCAAGGTCTGTCGCCAGCGGATCGGCCAGTTCCACCCGACCTTCAAGCCAGCGGCGCGGTTCCTCGCGATTGTCCCAAGCCGTGACCTTCGCCCCGCCCGCCAGCAGGCTTTCCACCGCAGCAAGGCCCGAGCGGGCCAGACCGAGGACGGCATAGCGCTTACCGGCGAAGGCGGGCGTGGTGATCATCGCAGCTTGAGCGTCGACAAGCCGATGAGGGCAAGGACAATCGAGACAATCCAGAAGCGGATCACCACGGTCGATTCCTTCCAGCCCAGCTGCTCGAAGTGGTGGTGGATCGGCGCCATCTTGAACACGCGCTTGCCAGTCCGCTTGTAGACCGCGACCTGGATGATCACGGACAGCGCCTCGGCAACAAACAGGCCGCCGACGATGGCCAGCACGATCTCATGCCGCGAGGCGACGGCGATCGCGCCCAGCGCACCGCCAAGGGCGAGGCTGCCGGTATCGCCCATGAACACCGCCGCCGGCGGCGCGTTGAACCACAGGAAAGCCAGGCAAGCCCCCATGATCCCGGCGCACAGGATCGCCAGTTCACCCGCGCGCGGCACGTGCGGAATGCCGAGATAGGCCGAAAAGTCGGCCCGTCCCGCCAGGTATGCAATTATCGCGAAGGTGCCGGCGGCGATCACCACCGGCATGGTCGCCAGGCCATCAAGTCCGTCGGTCAGGTTCACGGCATTGCCCGCGCCGACAATCACGAAAGCGGCGAAGACGAAATAGGCGGGCCCGAGCGGGATATAGTGGCCCGAAAGGAACGGCACGTAGAGATTGGTGCTGGTATGGCCGATCATGATCCAGGCGGCGAGACCGGCGACGGTAAATTCCGCCAGCAGCCGAACCCGCCCTGATACCCCGGCGGTGCTGCGCTTCTTGACCTTGTCATAATCGTCAAGGAACCCGATCAGCCCAAACCCGCTGGTGACCATCAGACAAGCCCAGACAAGCGGGCTCGACAGGTCCATCCACAGCAGCATTGAAACCACCAGGGCAATCATGATCATCAGCCCGCCCATGGTCGGGGTGCCCCGCTTGGCCAGGTGGCTCTGCGGCCCATCTTCGCGGATCGGCTGGCCTTTGCCCTGGCGGACGCGCAGCATGTTGATGAACTTCGGACCGATGATCAGGCCGATCACCAGTGCCGTCATCAGGGCCGCACCCGCGCGGAAGGTCTGGTAGCGAATGAGGTTCGCCAGACCCGAAAACTCAAAATACTCCGCGATCAGGTAAAGCATCCTGATCTCAATCCTTGTGCTGCGTCAGTGCGGAGACGACGGCCCCCAGCCCGACGGAATTCGACCCCTTGACGAGAATGGCATCGTCGGCTCGCAAACCGAGCTTGCCGAGCGCTGCCAAAGTCTCCCCAACAGACCCGCAATGGGCGAAGGCCATGGGCTTGCCAAGCGCCGTAGTGGCCGATTTCCCCAGTTCCTCGGCCAAGGGGAGCATCTCGTCGCCAACTAGGATTACCTCGTCGACTTCCGCCTCACGCAGCGGAACTGCAAGCCCGGCATGGAAGGCAGGGCCATGCTCGCCCAGTTCCTTCATCGCACCCAGCACGGCCACGCGGCGGGCAGCAGTCGTATTGCCTAGATCCGCCAGCGTCGCCTTCATCGAGGCCGGGTTGGCATTGTAACTTTCATCGATCAGCAGGGCGATGCCGCCCTCCACCGGCAGCCGGTGGCGGGCGCCGCGGCCCTTCAGGCCTTCAAGCTCGGCCAGGGCAAGGCCGGCTGCGCCAAGTTCCCCGCCCAGCTCGCGCACGGCGGCGATCACGGCGAGCGAGTTGACCACCCAGTGTTCGCCCGGCGTCGCGACGGTATAGCACAAGCGCCGGTCCCCCATGTCGGCCGTGACCAGCGAGCCACCGCCTGGTGCCGGCACGGCATCAAGCAGGCGGACATCGGCAAAATCGCTGCGTCCGAATGAGACGATCTTGACCCCCAACCGTTCGGCCGTGCGACGCAGCTGGCCGTACTGGGCCACGTCGGCCGGGATGATCGCGGTGCCGCCGGGTTCCAGCCCTTCGAAAATCTCTGCCTTGGCATCGGCAATCGCCTCGATCGAACCCAGGTTCTCGATGTGGGCCGGGGCAATCGTGGTAATCAGCGCAACGTGGGGACGGACCTGTGCGGTCAGCGCACGGATTTCACCTGCGTGGTTCATGCCCATTTCGAAGACGCCGAACTTGGTCGCAGCAGGGGTGCGCGAAAGGCTAAGCGGGACGCCAACGTGGTTGTTGTAGCTCTTGACCGAACGGTGCGCGCGCCCTCGGCTTGAGCGGTCCAGCGCCGCAAAGATGGCTTCCTTGACCCCGGTCTTGCCGACCGAGCCGGTGACCCCAAGCACACGCGCCATGGTCCGGTCGCGCGCTGCCTTCGCAAGAAGCTCAAGTGCAGTTGAGGTGTTCTCGACCAGGATGTGCGGGCCATTGATCGGCCGGTCGACCACGGCTGCGGCTGCGCCCTTGGCGAAGGCCGCATCGACAAAGCGGTGACCGTCCATTGCCTCGCCTTTAAGGGCAAAGAACAGGTCACCCTCGATCACGTCCCGGCTGTCTATCTCGACGCCCGAGACCAAGAAATCGCCACTGGCCGTGCCGCCGGTTGCCGCCGCGATCTCAGCCGCAGTCCACAGCGCCAGGCCCTGCGCGTCATCAACTTCGATCGGCCATTCGAGGATCCGGGCAACGGCATTCATGCAGCACACTCCCTGGCTACTGTAACATCATCGAAGGGCAGCACGCGCATGGATTCCCCCGCGCCGATGATCTGTCCCTGTTCATGACCCTTGCCGGCCACAAGCACGATGTCATCGCGCCCCGCCGCTGTAATTCCTGCCGCTATCGCCGCCCGGCGATCGCCCACTTCCTGAAGCTTGCCTGCCCCGCCTTCCAGGATCGCGGCACGGATCGCCGCTGGTTCCTCGCTGCGGGGATTGTCGTCGGTAACGATGCCCAGATCGGCTTGCTCGGCAGCAATCCGGCCCATTTCCGGGCGCTTGCCCTGATCGCGATCACCGCCGGCTCCGAAGACGACAATCAGCCGACCCGAACAATGCGGGCGCAGCGCGGCAATCGCCGCCTCAAGCGCATCGGGCGTGTGGGCATAGTCAACATAGACCGGCGCCCCGGCGCGGCTGATCGCGGCGCGTTCCAGCCGGCCCCGGACGGGCTGCAGGCGGGCCAGCGCATCAAACACCTGCGCCGCATCGCCGCCGGTCGTCAGCACCAGTCCGGCCGAAACAAGTGCATTGGCGGCCTGGTAAGCGCCAATCAGCGGCAGGTTGACCTTCCACGTCTGGCCTGCGTGAACCAGTTCCAGCAGCTGGCCGAGCTGCCCCGGCGTGCGGCTGACGAGCCGGATCCCCTCGCCCTTCTCGCCAACTGTGAACAGGTTCAACCCACGCTTGCTGGCATGTGCCAGCGCGCGCTCCGACCACTGGTCGTCAGCCCAGATCACCGCTGCGCCTTCATCGGCGACCACTTCGTCGAACAGCCGCATCTTGGCCGCGAAGTAGTCTTCCATGGTCTTGTGGTAATCGAGGTGATCGCGGCTGAGGTTGGTGAAGCCGCCGGCGGCGACGACCAGCCCTTCGTTGCGATACTGCGAGAGGCCGTGGCTCGACGCTTCGTAAGCGACATGCGTCACGCCTTCGCGCGCCAGCCCGCTCATGTTGGCGAGGAAGGTGACAATGTCGGGCGTAGTCAGCCCGGTCGAAATGCTCTCGTCCGCAGTGGTGACGCCCAGCGTGCCGATCGAGGCAGCACGGTGCCCGGCCATACGCCAGATCTGCCGGGTCATTTCGACCGTGGAGGTTTTGCCGTTGGTCCCGGTCACCGCAACCAGCGTGGCCGGAACTGGGGTAAAGAACTGCGCGGCCAACTGCGCGAAAACCTGACGCGGATTGTCGGCCGCAATGTGGACCGCACCTTCCACTTTGGCTTCGGGCCGGGCGACAACAGCCACGGCGCCCGCAGTGACGGCGGCTGGGATAAAGTCCTCACCGTTAACGGCAGCGCCCTGGAAGGCCCCAAACACGGTGCCGGGGGCAACCTTGCGGTTGTCGATCGCGAAGCCGGTGACCTGCGCTTCTGCTGCGTTGGCGAGGGGAATGCCGGCAAGCTCTGCCAGCCGCGCCAGCTTCATTCGCCGTCTCCATTACCGACCAGCGGTGAAAGGTCGGAAATGTCCACGTCGCGGGTCGGATCGGGCATAATGCCAAGTAGCGGGCCAATGCGCGGGACAACCCGGCCGACGATCGGCGCCGCGTTCCAGCCGGCGGTGCGCTGGCCCGAGGTGGCAGCTGTGCCCTGCGGCTCATCGAGCATGGCAATGATGACGTAACGCGGGCGGTCCATCGGGAAGGCGGCAGCGAAGGTCGAAACCAACGAGCTGCGCCGATAGCCACCGACGCCTGGCTTTTCGGCCGAGCCGGTCTTGCCACCCACGCGGTAACCGGCGGCATCGGCCTTTTTGCCGGTGCCATCGACCACGATCATCCGCAGCAGCTGCCGCATCCGCGCACTGGTCGAGGCCTTGAACACCCGGTGGCCCTGCGGCACTTCGCCGGGGGCCAGCTTCTTGAGCGTCGCGGGCCGCCAGATCCCGCCGTTGACCAGCGCTGCATAGGCCGTGGCAAGATGCAGCGGGGTGACGGCAATGCCGTGACCATAGGACACGGTCATCGTTGTGATCCGGGCCCACTCTCCTTTCGGCCACAGCGGGAAGCCACGCGCCGGCAATTCGATATAGGGGCGCTCGTTCATACCGAGTGAGCGCATCGTGGCGTTGAGGCGCGGTCCGCCCAGTTCATCGGCGATCTGCGCGGTGACGATGTTGGACGAATGGATCAGCGCCTCGGGCACGTTGAGCGAAGCGCCGAACTGGTGCGAATCCCGAATGCGGAAACCGCCGATCTCAAGCGGGCGGCCTGACTGGTAGCGGCGCGACAGGTCAGTGACGGTCCCGGCATCGATCGCGGCAGCGACGGTGATCGGCTTGAAGGTCGAGCCCAGTTCGTAAACCTGGTTGGTCACGCGGTTGAAGATGTTGCCGGCGCTGGCGTTGTCGATCAGGTTCGGGTTGAACGAGGGCAGCGAGGCGAGCGCCAGCACTTCGCCGGTCTCGACATCAAGAACTAGGCCAGCCGCACCTTTGGCATTCGTATCGGCGATGCCCTTGAGCAGTTCGTCTTCGAGCGCACCCTGGACCCGGCTATCGAGCGAGAGCATCGCCGGGGTTCCCCGGGTGGCCGGGTCGGTCAGGTACTTGTCGAAGACACCTTCCATGCCGACATGGCCGCGACCATCAGCTCCGACGAAGCCAAGCACGTGTGCAGCGAGTGAACCCTGCGGATAGAACCGCTCGGTCTCGCGCGGGAATTCCAGCGCGGGCTCACCCAGCGCGTGAATCTTGTTGGCGTCTTCCGGCAGGATCCGGCGGCGCAGATAGCCGGGGCGGCCAGAAGCCAGCCGCGCGGCCGTTTCGGCCACATCCATATCCGGGAAGATGCGGTTAAGCGCGGCGGCAACTTCGTTCACTGGGCGGACCAGCGGCGCACCATCGTCACCCAGCGCGGCCGGGTTGTACCACAGCGCATAGGCCGGAAAGGCACGGGCCAGTGGCGCGCCATTGCGATCGACGATATCGCCGCGCTGCGGGGTCATGCCGAAGCCAGCGGCATTGGCCGGGGTGCCTTCAACCAAGCCGAGATAGAGCACGCGCATCACAGCGATTAACGCCAGCGCAGCGAAACCGAGCGCCACCACGACGATCCGCGCCTTGGCCATGGTCAGCGCCTGACGGCGCGTGTTGGCGATTTCCACCCGGCCGGAGGCGACGATGCTGGAAACCGCCAGGGTGTTCATTCGGCGCGGACCCCCGCCCGGTCGAGCTTGGTCAGCCGCGCGCTGAGCTTGGCGGCGGTAGTGGCCTTTTCGGATGCGTCGCGCGTATCGGCCACTTTGACCTCAGCCGCCATGGCCTTGCCCGTCAGCGGTGAAACCATCGCTGCGATCGGGTTTTCGTCCTCGACCAGTGAACCGGCGCTGGCGACGCGGATCGGCTCGGGCGCGTTGGGGCCGCGCGCCTTGCCCAGTGCTGCCAACTGGCGCTCACCTTCCAGATACTGCCCAGCAGTGGGCGCCTGATAGCCAAACTCGATCGCGTTGAGGTTCCGCAACTGCTGCTGGTTGGCGCGGGTCAGAAACTCGGTCTCGAGGAACAGCTTTTCCTGCTTCACTGCGTTGATCTGCCGCTGGGCGAGCTGGACCTCGCTCTTCACCGCATTGACGCGGACCATCAGCACCAGAGTCAGCGCGGCACAGGTGATCAGCAAGGCCACCCAGCCAATCGAACGCATCCGGTCACGGGTCAGGTTCATGCAGCCCTCCTTTGGCGAGCGGGAGCAGCGGTGCGCACCGCCGCACGCAGCGTGGCGGAACGGGCGCGGGGATTGCGGGCGAGTTCGGTAGCGGACGGACGAACCGCCTTGGCGATATGATCGAAGGTCGGTGCGGCCGCTGGGGCGACCTGCGGCAAGTGGCGCGAGGCATTGGCCAGCGCCCCGCCCGCTTCGCGCAGAAACTGCTTCACGATCCGGTCTTCCAAGCTGTGGAAGCTGACCACGGCCAGGCGGCCACCGGGATTCAGCAGCTGCTCGGCGGCTGTGAGCGCGGCGTTGAGCTCGTCCAGCTCGGCATTTACATGGATGCGGATTGCCTGGAAGCTGCGAGTGGCCGGGTCCTTCGGCATGCCGGGATGATAGCCCAGCGCCTTGCGCACCACGGCGGCGAGCTGGCCAGTGGTTTCGAGCGGACGGGCGGCCACAATCGCCCGGGCAACGCGGCGTGACTGGCGCTCTTCGCCATAGTTGAACAGCACGTCGGCAATCTCGCCCTCGGGCGCGGTGTTGACGAAATCGGCCGCGCTGGGGCCGTCCTGGCTCATCCGCATGTCGAGCGGGCCGTCAGCAGCAAAGGCAAAGCCCCGACCAGCCTGATCGAGCTGCATCGAGGAGACGCCGATATCCATCGCGATGCCGTCGACCCGGGCAACGCCGGCTTCTGCCAGGGCGGCAACCATTTCCGAAAAACGGCGCGGGTGAAGCACCAGCCGCTGCTCGGCGCATTCAGGCCAGGCCTGTCCAGCGGCAATGGCATCGGGGTCACGGTCAAAAGCGTGGACCGTAGCCCCTGCATCAAGCAACGCGCGGGTATAGCCGCCCGCGCCAAAGGTCGCATCGACGATCACCGCACCAGGGGCGGGAGCGAGGGCGGCAACGACTTCATCAAGCAGGACGGGAATGTGCGGGACAGCTGCGGGGGCCATCACTTGCGCCCCTTCCCGTTTTGGGCCTGGGCGGCGAGTTCGGCGCAGGCCTCCTGCGCATCTTCCCAGCCGGCGCCCATCTTGGCCAGTTCAGCCGGGTTCCAGATCGTGAAGGACTTGCCACCACCCTGGAAGAAGGCGGCGCTGTCGATCCCGCCCAGCTTGAAATAGCGCTCAGGCAAGACGAAGCGGCCGGAATCGTCGAATGGCACCCGGGCAAAGCCATAGAGCTGATTGGCGCGCAGTTCGCGATCGTAATCCTGGTTGCGCTCTAGAGCGATCCGCTCTTCGCGGTCCAGCTCAGCTTCGAATTCGCTGACGCGGCCAAGCCCGAAACCGATCAGGCACTTCCAGCGCGGGTGCTTGGCCAGACACAAAACGCGCTCGCCCTGGCCGGAATCGCGGACAGCCTTACGGAAGTCTGGCGGCAGCACGAACCGGCCCTTTTCGCCCATCAGCGAAAAGCCCTGCCCGCTATAGCTGATCGGCCGAACCGCCTCCACGCCACCTGCCCCACATGCCGGAAAGTCCGGCGGTTAAATCCCCCTCCGTTCCGGTTGCCCGCCCCGGCAACCGGCACCCCAAAGGCGGGGTGCGAAGGCCAACATCACTGTCGATGAAACGATTTCTTAACACTGAATATTGGGGATGGAAGGGCTTTCTGCGGGAAATCACGGGATAATTCGGTAAATTGTTGAATTTACGTCAGTGGTTTCACTGATTGGTGCGTAAAGCACCGTTTCGTTTATGCTTTGTTCTTTCAAAAAATCAGCAGTTTACCGTGCGACTCGACACATGGTGACGAGACTTCCCGCAGTTTCCCCGAATTGATCCGGATCAGACGGTAATGAAGGCGCGGCGGAGCAGCTCGGCCAGGGCCGGAGCGCGCACGGCTTCGGTGTCATTGGCGGCCGCAACTTCGGCGTCGGCCAGGGCGACCACCTTACCCTGGCCGATCCGGCAGACCGCAAGCAATGCATCAGCCTCAAGCCGGCAGTGCGGGTTGCTAGTCCGCCAGGCTCCAGCCAGAGCGACCGGTATCGCCGGACCGTGGGCGGCGACGCTCCGCAGCATCGCCGGCTGCGTCTCGTCAAAGGTCAGCTCCAGCCCCCAACGGGTGAGGATCGGCGAGAGGAGCGCAACATCCAGAGGCCGACGCGGATCGCCAACCGCATGGACCGAATGCTCGGTAAGGATCGGATCGGCCAGCAAGAGCAGCTGCCCCCCGCCCCGCACCCAGTTATCGAGAGCAACATTTTCGGCCGGCGAAAGCGGCCGCGGCTGGGCGATGACCAGGCGCTTCAGGTCCGGCCCGAGCCGCTCCAGCGTATCGAGAGGTCTGACCGGGCCAATTGCTTCAAGCGCCGTTCTGACCCGATGCGCCGGTCGGTCGCTCTTCAGCAGGTCCCCCAGGTCGTCTCCCTCGCCCCACAGGATCGGCAGCGAACTGAACAGGCCAACCGCGCGCTCTGGCTCGGCAGGACGGGTCAGCACAGTCCAACCGAATGCGGCGGCGAGGATCAGCAGCAGCGCAGCGAAGAGCCTAGTTCTTGGGCGTGACACGGGAGCTGGCCGGGGCTTCCGGTGAAGCGGCCGGGACTACACCGATATCGGCCAGCGGATCGCCGCGCTCATCAGCCTTGGCCGACGCGGCGGCGGTCGGAGCCGGGCTTTCGGAAAGCCGGGCGCGGTCGTTGATGATGTTGGCAAGGCCGACCAGCAAGACAATCGCCGCAAGACCGAACAGCCCCGCCTGAAGCCGTTGCACCGCCTGAGCGCGCAATTCACGCGCAGTTGGGGGAACGAAATGTTGGGGAACGGGTCGGTTTGGCTGACTGGCCATAGGTCAGGTCTAGCCGATCAGCCCAGCCAGGGGAAGACCGGCAGATTCTTCGCGCGCAGCCAGTCGGCGTTGTAGAGCGTGGAGAGATAGCGGAAGCCAGTATCGCACAGGATCGTTGCGACCCGCACATCCTTGCGCCCTTCGGCGACCAGCTGCTTACCGAGCTCGACCGCCCCGGCCACGTTGATCCCCGATGAGAGGCCCAGGCACAGCCCTTCCTCGCGCAGCAGGCGCGCGACCCATTCCAGTCCGGCCTCGTCCGAGATGCGGAACTGGGTATCGATCGGGGCGCCTTCGAGGTTGGCGGTGATCCGGCCCTGTCCGATCCCTTCGGCAACGGAAGTGCCTTCGGCCTTCAATTCGCCGGTTGCGTAATAGCTATACAGCGCCGCGCCGTGCGGATCGGTCAGGGCGATGCGGATATTCTCGTCAAAGGCCTTCAGCCCAAGGCCCACCCCGGCGATTGTCCCACCGGTGCCCGCAGCGCAGGTGAAGCCATCGATCCGACCTTCCAGCTGCTGCCAGATCTCCGGCGCGGTGCTTTCGATGTGGGCCTTGCGGTTGGCGACATTGTCGAACTGGTTGGCCCAGACCGCACCCTCGGTCTCTTCGGCCAGGCGGCGCGAGGTGTGGACGAAGTGCGCCGGATCGGCAAACTTGGTCGGCGGCACCAGCACCAGTTCGGCGCCCAAGGCACGCAGGGTGTCCATCTTTTCCTTGGACTGGTTGTCCGGCATGACGATCACGGTCTTGTAACCGCGCGCATTGGCAACGAGGGCAATGCCGATCCCGGTGTTGCCGGCCGTCCCTTCGACCACGGTGCCGCCAGGCTTCAGTTCTCCGCGCGCCTCGGCATCGCGGATGATCCAGAGCGCCGCACGGTCCTTGACCGAGGCACCGGGGTTGGCAAATTCGCACTTGCCCCAGACTTCACAGCCAGCGGCTTCGCTCGGCCCCTGCAGCAGGACAAGCGGGGTGTTGCCGATCAGGTCGAGCGTGTTGTTCTGAACGAGCGCCATGGTCATCGCCCGAGAGGTAGGACTGCCGGGGGCGCGGCGCAACGCATTTGCGCTTGCCCCCTGTTAAGCTCAGTCTTCCGGCGCAATCGTGACCTTCAGGCCATCGAGCGCGTCGGTCAGCTGGATCTGGCACGACAGGCGCGAGGTTTCGCCGCGGTGGTCCGAGCTGTCGAGCAGATCGTTTTCGTCCTCGCTCATCGCCGGCAGCTTGGCCGCCCAGTCGGCATCGACGTGGATGTGGCAGGTGGCGCAGGAGCAGCAGCCGCCGCACAGCGCCAGCAGTTCGTCAAAGCCGTTGTCGCGGATCGCTTCCATCACCGACAGGCCAGCCGAAGCCTCGACCGTCTTTTCTTCACCAGCCCGATTGACCACTACCAGCTTCGGCATCGCGTCGTTTCCTCTTCTCTGCACCCTATCGGCGCTTCGCCGGGGCTGCTAACCAACGCGCTTTCCTTTGGCAAGCAGGACCATTGGTGTGGGATTGACCGCAGAGCAGCTTAAACACGGCCTCGACAGCGTGGCCGCCATCGAACCGCGTTTTGCCAGCGCGCTGACCCGCACCGGCTATCCCGAGCCGCGGATCCGCCCGCGCGGCTATGGCACGCTGATGCGCACGATCGTCGGCCAGCAGGTCAGCGTGGCGGCGGCCGCATCGATGTGGCGCAAGTTCGAAGACCACCTTGGGCCCGAACTGCCGCCTGAAAAGGTGCTCGAATCCGATTTCGATACCCTGCGCGCCTGCGGCCTGTCCAAGCAGAAGCAGGGCTACATGCGGAGCTTGTGCGAACTGGTAGTGAACGGCGAACTCGATTTCGAGGCCCTGCCCGCCGACGACGAGGAAGCCATCGCCCAGCTGACCCAGATCAAGGGCATCGGCCGCTGGTCAGCCGAGATCTACCTGCTCTTCGCTGAAGGGCGCGGGGATATCTGGCCGGCCGGCGATCTGGCGGTTCAGGCAGGCCTGCACAAACTGCTCGACCTGCCCGAACGCCCGAGCGAAAAACTGACCCGCGAGATGGCCGAAGCCTGGCGCCCGCACCGGGGAGCGACGGCGATCTTCACCTGGCATTGCTATAACAATCCAGCGCTTTAAGCTGCTGCGCAACACGCTTGATAAGGATCGCGGAACGTGTATTGTCTAAGCAATACACTAACGGGAGACCATTCATGTTCAAAGTAAAGCCGGCGCTGGCCGCCGTGCTGGCCGCTACAGCCCTGGCCGCCCCGGCCACGCTCAATGCCGATGCCGCCAACCCGCTGATCCCGCGCCAGGCGCTGTTCGGCAATCCGGTCAAGTCGGCCGGGCGGATCAGCCCGGATGGCCAGTGGCTGAGCTGGCTTGCGCCGGTGAACGGGGTGATGAACATCTGGGTCGCCCCGGCGGGCAACCTAGCCGCAGCAAAGGCGATCAGCAGCAGCAAGGACCGCCCGATCCGCCAGTACTTCTGGGCGCCCGACAGCCAGTCGGTGCTCTACATCCAGGACAAGGGCGGCGACGAGAACTTCCTGCTCTATGGCATCGACCCCAAGACCGGGACCGAACGCAACCTGACGCCGTTCGAGAAGACCCGCGTGACCCTGGTCGGCGCTTCGACGCTCCACCGCGACCGGATCTTGGTTGGCCTGAACAACCGCGATGCGCGCTACCATGACATCCACAGCCTTGATCTCAAGACCGGCAAGCTGACCGAGGTGCTGCGCAACGATGGCGGTTATGCCGATTTCACGGCTGACAACAACCTGGTGATCCGCCTGGCCAGCAAGGCCAATGCCAAGGGCGGGCTCGATTATTTCCGGGTCACCAATGGCAAAGTCGATGCCCAGCCGTTTGGCAGCACGGGGCTTGAGGATTCGCTGACTACCGCCCCAGCCGGGTTCACCACCGATGGCAAGACGCTCTACTGGCTCGACAGCCGCGGCCGCAACACCGCCGCGCTGATTGCCGAGGATGTGGCCACCGGCAAGAAACGGATCGTTGCCCAGGATGCCCGCGCCGATATCGGCGGCACGCTGAGCGATCCCGTCACCGGCGAGGTTGAGGCTTATTCGGTCGACTATCTGCAGAACGAATGGACCGCGATCGATCCCGATATCGCCAAGTCGCTGGCCTTCCTGAAATCCAAGCTGAAGGGCGAATTCTTCGTCGCCTCGCGCACCGATAAGGATGACCGCTGGATCGTTGGCAACGATCCGGTCACCGAACCGGGGCGGACCTGGCTCTACGATCGCAAGAAGGGCACCCTGACCGAGTTCTACAATCCCCGGCCCGATCTGGTCGGCGCGCCGCTTCCAGCGATGTATGCGCGCGAGATCAAGTCGCGCGACGGCCTGAACCTCGTCTCCTACCTGACCCTGCCCTATGGCAGCGATCCCGATGGCGATGGTGTGCCCGACAAGCCGGTTCCGATGGTGCTGCTGGTCCACGGCGGGCCGTGGGGCCGCGACAGCTTTGGCACCGACCGTTACCACCAGCTGCTGGCCAATCGCGGCTATGCCGTGCTGGCAGTCAACTTCCGCGCCTCGACCGGGTTCGGCAAGGACTTCATCAGCGCTGGCGACCTGCAATGGGGCCGCAAGATGCATGATGACCTGATCGACGCGGTTGACTGGGCCATCGCCAAGAACATCGCGATCCCGGACAAGGTGGCGATCATGGGCGGGTCTTATGGCGGCTATGCTACTTTGGCCGGAGTCACCTTCACCCCCACCAAGTTCGCCTGCGGCGTGGATATCGTCGGCCCGTCGAACCTGGAAACCCTGCTCAAGACGATCCCGCCCTATTGGGCTTCGATCCGTGAACAGTTTGTCCAGCGCATGGGCAATCCCGATACACCGGAAGGCGTGGCGCTGCTGCGCGAGCGTTCGCCGCTATACAAGGCCGGCGATATCGTGCGGCCGCTGCTGATCGGCCAGGGCGCCAACGATCCGCGCGTCAACCAGGCCGAGAGCGACCAGATTGTCGCGGCGATGAAGGCCCGGGGCATCCCGGTCAGCTATGTGCTGTTCCCGGATGAAGGCCACGGCTTTGCCAAGCCCGCCAACAACATCGCCTTCACCGCCGTGGCCGAGAATTTCCTTGCCACCTGTCTGGGCGGACGGGCCGAGCCGATCGGCGATACGGTCAAGAAGTCGACCGCCAAAATCGTCGAAGGTGCGGCACATGTGCAGGGGCTGAGCGAGGCGCTGGCGAAGTAGAATTGCCGCTCGACAGAACTCCCTGCGCCGCGATAGAGGGGCGCAGGGAGTTACTGACATGACTGTAAGGAAGGCCATCTTCATCACCGGTGGCGGTTCGGGCATTGGCCGGGCCGTGGCGCAGAAATTTGCCGCCAATGGCTGGTTTGTCGGTCTGGCCGACATCAGCGAAAGCGGGATGAAGGATACGGCGGCGCTGCTGCCGGCCGGATCGTCCTTCCAGCACAAGCTTGATGTGCGCGACCGTGCCGGTTGGGATGCGGCGCTGGAGGCCTTTGCCAAGGCGGCCGGCGGCAAGATCGATGTCGTCTTCAACAACGCCGGCATTCCGCTGGGCGGCGCGCTGATCGAGAACAAGCCCGAGGAAATCGAGCGCTGCCTTGATATCAACCTCAAGGGCGTGCTGTTCGGTGCCCAGGCCGCCTATCCATGGCTCAAGGCCAGCGCGCCGGGTTCGTGCTTGCTCAACACCGCCAGCGCTGCCGGGATCTATGGCACGCCGGGCGCCTCGGTCTATTCCGCCACCAAGTTCGGCGTGCGCGCGATCACCGAAAGCCTGGATGGCGAATGGGCCGAAGACGGGATCAAGGTCGCCAGCCTGATGCCGGGCTTCATCGACACGCCGCTGATCGACATGACCTCGAACCAGGGCAGCAACGAAGCCATCCGCGAACGGGTGGTTGAGGCGGGGCTGGAAATCACCCCGGTCAGCGAAGTGGCGGAAACGGCCTGGGCTGCAGTCCACGGCGACCAGCTCCACAACCGTGTCGGCAAGACCGCCCACCGCATCGCCTTCGCCGCCCGCTGGCTGCCCGGCCGCGTGCGCAAGCAGATGCGCTCCAGCGCGCGGCCGCTGGGGAAGTAGGAAGATACATCCATTTTTGTTCTATTTTTGTTCTTTCCTACAAGGCCTTAGAATGTTAGCCCCATCGCCAATGCAATTGGAGTTTGGCGATGAGTCCCCAAGGGTTGCTTCTTGCTGGCAAGAGCAGGTTTGAGATTTACCTGCGCACAGGCGTGGTGCTGACGAGCCCTGGCGCGTCTTTGGCACTGAAATACAACCCATGGCACGATATTGAGGATGGTCGGTTCACCCGTGCGGGAATGGGCCGAAAGGTACCACCCCGGTTTGGCGGATTTGCTGGCGGCGGCGGTGGCTTTGATGGAGGTGGCGCAGCGGTCTCCGGGGACTCAACCGGACTACCCCAACCCAAATCTAAGCCAAAGCCAGCCAAGCTACAAAGCCCGCCGCCGATTATCGTCAGGCAACCGGGGCCAGCGCCAAGCGAGCGTCCAAGTGCTTCCTCATCCCCAAACTCGGTCGTCAAGACAATTTGCGCAAATGGCTACGCCTTTGGGATTGATGCGCAATTTCGCACGCGGCAGATTTCAGGAACGCTTACCGCAGGGCCACGCTCAGAGCGTCTCGGTCAATGCAGGCACGTGCAGGTAGGCCCGATCGACTGCCGACTGACGATGGTGGCCATTACATCGGCACTAGATTCAACGGCCCGCGCGAAAAATTCAATCATTTCGCTCAGGATTCCAATGTCAATCGCGGGCGATATCGGGCACTTGAAGACGAATGGGCTCGTAGTCTCGCTCGGGGCAAGAAAGTGGCAGTTGATATCAGGCCGCGATTTGAAGGTCGCTCCAACCGCCCACACAAAATTGATGTTGTTTGGTACATAAACGGTGTGGAGCACTCGATAAGACTATCGAATAAGAAGGGCAAACAAGATGGGTAGCAGCGACAGTGCCGATCGGCAGTCCAACTATCGTCGTATTGTGGACATAATCGATGAATTTGTAGAATCTGATGGCAAGATATTTAGTTACTGTATGGCAGACGATGGTTTTGTCAGCATCGCCGTCTATTCAGAAGAAGGCGACCATATCTTACGGCACGACATGCTCGACAAACTATCCGACCCAGTGCTCGACGCCTGGTACGCCGAACCCAAAGGGAAGCGCTGGGAGTACTTCGAACTGATCATAAATGATGCCGACTTCACATTCGACTTTACATACCCAGGGGAGTTTGACCCCGATGAAGGCTGGTCAGACCGTGAAACCCGCCTCTTGGAGAAAAACCTCGGAAGGAAGCCCGTAGATTATGGCTCAGCTGAGGGCTGGGTTTACCCTGAATAGCTAAACTCATGCCTCATCGAAGTGGTCAGGCTGCAACGCCCGCCAGCCACTCCACCATCGCCGCATCGCGCCCCGAGATACCGCCGGCGTCATGCGTGGTCAGCGTGATCTCCACCCGGTTGTAGACGTTGAACCATTCCGGGTGGTGATCGGCCTTGTCGGCATAGAGCGCGACGCGGGTCATGAAGCCGAAGGCTTCGTTGAAATCCGTGAACTTGAACGTGCGTTCCAGCGCGAGGCCATCGGCGCGGAGCTGCCAGTCCGGGTGCCGCGTCAGCAGATCGGACAGTTCGGTATCGGTCAGGCGGGCAATCGACATGAGCGGCTCCTTGGCAGTGCGCCCGCTTTCCCCTATCGCGCTGGGTGATGCAAGCGTGCCGCCTGACTGCGAACAATCTGGCCTGCCAGCGCGGCGAGCGGCTGCTGTTCCGCGGCCTCGCGCTGGAGCTGGCAACGGGGGAGGCGCTGCAGGTCAAGGGCGCCAACGGCATTGGCAAGTCCAGCCTGATCCGCATCCTCGCCGGACTGCTGCGCCCGCTGGTCGGCACAGTCGAACGCCAAGGCAGTGTCGGTCTGCTCGACGAGCGCCCTGCCCTCGACCCCGGCCTGCCACTGGGCAAGTCGCTGGGCTTCTGGCAGCGGCTCGACGGGCCGGGCGATGCTGAACTGGCCCAGCTTGGTCTCTCCAGCCTCCTCGAAGTGCCGGTGCGCTATCTTTCCACCGGGCAGAAGAAGCGCGCGGCGCTGGCCCGGCTGCTGGGACAGGAGGCCGCGATTTGGCTGCTCGATGAGCCCTTGAATGGCCTTGATACACGCGGCGTTGCGCTGGTCGAGGCACTGGTCGCGCAGCACTGCGCGCAAGGCGGGATTGCCCTGGTTGCCTCGCACCAGCCGATTGCCCTGCCGGGCGGCGCAGCGATCGATCTGGCGGACTTTACCGCATGAGGCATTTCCTGATCCTGCTGCGGCGCGACCTTAGCCTGCTGCTTGGCGGTGAGCGGCGCGGGGCGACCCTGCTGCCGGTGCTGTTCTTCCTGGCGGTCGCGATGCTCTATCCCTTCGCGGTCGGTCCCGATGCGCCAGTGCTGGCGCGGACCGGCGGCGGGGTACTGTGGATCGCGGCGCTGCTGGCGGCGATTCTGCCGCTGGACCGGCTCGTCGAGCCCGATCTGGAGCTGGGCCTGTTCGACCAACTCGCGCTGCGCGGGATCAGCGAGGAACTGGCCATGACCGCGCGGATGGTCGCCCACTGGCTCAGCTTCGCCCCGGCGCTGCTGATGGCCGCTGTGCCTGCCAGCGCGCTGGTCGGGATTGACGCAGCGACATTGCAGACGGTCGAGCTGGGCCTCTTGGCCGGAACACCGGGCCTTGCCGCGCTGGGCGTGCTGGTTGCGGCGCTGACGGCCGGACTGCGCGGCGGCGCGGCGCTGGGGGGCCTGCTGGTCATCCCGCTGGCTGTGCCGCTGCTGGTCTTTGGTGCGGGTAGTTTATCGACCGGCGGCGAGGCGGGCATCGCCCTCACCGCGGCCTTCAGCCTGGTACTTGTGGCGATCACGCCCTTTGCCGCTGGCGCAGCGATCCGAAGTGGACGGAGTTAGTAGGGCGGCTTGTCCAGCCCCTTGGGCGACTTGGTGAAGATCTCCACCCCGTTCTCAGTGATCCCGATCGAGTGTTCGAACTGCGCCGAAAGCGAGCGGTCGCGGGTCACGGCCGTCCAGCCATCTTCCAGCACTTTCACTCCGGGCTTGCCGAGGTTGATCATCGGTTCGATCGTGAAGAACATCCCCGGCTTCAGTTCCGGGCCGGTACCATGGCGCCCAGCGTGGACCACTTCGGGCGAATCGTGGAACAGCCGGCCCAGGCCATGCCCGCAGAATTCGCGGACCACGCCATAGCGATTGGCTTCGGCAAAGGTCTGGATCGCGGCACCGATATCACCCAGCCGCGCGCCGGGGCGGCTGGCTGCTTCGATGCCCAGCATCAGGCATTCGTGCGTCACGTCGACCAGCCGCTTCGCCTTCAGCGGCACATCGCCGACCAGGTACATCCGGCTAGTATCGCCGTGCCAGCCATCGAGCAGCGGGGTGACGTCAATATTGACGATGTCCCCGTCCTTCAGGACCTTGTCCGAAGGAATGCCGTGGCAGACCACGTGGTTGATCGAGATGCAGCACGAGTGGGTATAGCCGCGGTAGCCCAGGGTGGCCGGCACGGCGCCGCCATCGAGCGTCATCTGGCGCACCAGATCATCCAGTTCCTGGGTCGAAACCCCCGGCTGGACATGCGGTACCAGCGCATCAAGGATCTCTGCCGCCAGCCGCCCGGCGCGGCGCATCCCCTCGAAGCCTTCCGGCCCGTGGAGCTTGATCGTGCCGTCGCGCAGGACGGTCTCGGTTCCGGTTACTACCTGATACTGTGTCATCGCCCCGCCATATAGGCGCATCCCCGCCAAAAAGCGAGGGCGGCGTCAGCGGCCCAGCGCAAAGACCGAACGATATTGGGGCTTGACCGCCGCCAGCACGGCCTTGGTCACTGGCAGGGTGACCTCGTAATCGCCCTCGGCATAGGGTCCGGCTTCATAGGGCGCGATAAGGATCCCGATCCGGTCAAACTGCTGCTTGTTGGAGGAGCCGAGGATCACGGTGGAGGCCGTGGGATCGATGCACTGGTCGAACATGTCCTCGCTGGCCGGGTCGATCGGCTCGCCCCGCCGCGCCGCGCGTTCGCGGTTGAGTGCCTTACAGAAGGGATCGCGGAGCGCCGCCGCCAGTGCGCCGCGCGAGGTGAACAGATCGGTCGCGCGGCGGCTCTGGCCAGCGGCCTTGTCCCACAGCAGCGCCTGCGACCAGTGGTTGGGGTGCGCCCCGCCGGTATAGGTGCTTGCCCCGGCTGAGAGGCTGAGCCAGCCGGGCAAGTCCGCCACGACCGACCAGCCCGCCGAATAGGAATAGGGGTTGAAGGGGAAGCCGTTTTCCTTGGCGGCCACCTGCCCCTCGCGCGCAGCCGCCACCAGTTCGCGGCGCTGCTTGGCCAGGTCCGCATCCAGTTCGGCGGCCAGCGCCGGGATGGCAGCGGCTTCGGCGGGGTAGCTGTAATCGAATTCGAACGCGTTGGTCCGTTCCTCGGTCTTGCGCGGCTGGGGCGCGGCCGTTGCGGCTTCAGTCGGGGTGACCGCAATGGCCGTTGCGGTTTCCGGCGCATCGGGCGCCTTGCTTTCGTCCTTTTCGGGCACGCAGGCCGTCGCCAGCAGCAGGAACAGGATCGCGGCCTTGCGCATTTGCCAATTTCCTCTCGCACCTTGCGCCGCAGCGCGGCTATGGCTGCTTCCATGACCGATAAGCATGCCTTGATCCAGCCCGACCGTGACCAAAGCGCCACGCCGATCCATGTCGTCGACAAGGCGGGGCTGGATGATTTTCTGAAGGGCCTGCCCGGCGCGGCCCGTGCTGCCCTGGCCGCGCAGAAGTTTTCCGCTGGCCCCTTCGAACACGCCATCCTGCCCAATGGTGAGGACTGGTCGGTTGTTACCGGCGTGGCGAATGCCAGCGAACTCGGCACCTGGTGCCTCGCTCGGCTGGGCGAAAGCCTGCCAGCAGGGACCTATCGCGTCGCGAATGCCGATAGCGGCCCGGCATTGTTCGGCTGGGCGGCCGGGCAGTACCGCTTTGACCGCTACCGCGCCGAACCGAGCGAGGAAGGCCCGCGTGTGCTGCTGACCAAGGCTGCTGCGGCGATCAGCCCGGCGCTCGCCGAAGTCGCCGCCACGGCCCTGGTCCGCGATATGGTCAATACGCCAGCGGAAGACATGGGCCCGGCTCAGCTTGAGGCCGAAGTTGCCCGTGTTGCCAAGGCGCACAAGGCCGAGATCAAGGTAACCAGCGGCGATGCGCTGGAACAGGGCTATCCGATGGTTCACGCCGTCGGCCGCGCTGCCGCACGCCATCATGCCCCGCGCCTGCTGGAGCTGACCTGGGGCGATCCCAAGCACCCGAAGCTGGCGATTGTTGGCAAGGGCGTGTGCTTTGACTCTGGCGGGCTCGATATCAAGCCGGCCTCAGGCATGGCGCTGATGAAGAAGGACATGGGCGGTGCAGCCCATGCCCTCGCCCTCGCCCAGCTCGTCATGCAGCATCACCTCAAGGTCCGGCTGCACCTGCTGATCCCGGCGGTGGAAAACGCGATTGCCGGCAATGCTTTCCGCCCCGGTGACGTGCTGAAAAGCCGCGCCGGGATCTCGGTTGAGATCGGCAATACCGATGCCGAAGGGCGGCTGGTGCTGGGCGATGCCCTGACTCGCGCCGGCGAGGAAGAACCCGAACTGGTGATCGACTTTGCCACCCTGACCGGCGCAGCCCGCGTCGCGGTCGGCCCGGACCTCCCCGCCCTGTTCACTCGGCGTGATGAAACCGCCGCGGAAATGCTGGCGGCAGGCGAAGCGGCGAGCGATCCCTGCTGGCGCCTGCCGCTCTATGATGGCTACCGCGAGTACCTGAAGAGCGACATTGCCGACCTCAACAACTCCGGCAGCAACGGCTTTGCCGGGGCCTCGGTCGGCGCGCTGTTCCTTGACCGGTTTGTGCCGGTCGGGACCGACTGGGCCCACTTCGATACCTTCGCCTGGCGCCCCGCCGCCAAGCCAGGCCGGCCCAAGGGCGGCGACGCACTGGGCCTGCGCGCGGCATGGGGGCTGTTAAAGGGGCGTTATGGATAGCTTGATAGCAGGGGCATCCGGCGCTAATCGCCCGGTCTTCCAGTTTCCGGGGCACCAAACCTTGACCGCATCCGCCATTCCCGCAGGCCAATATGGCCTCAACGGCCCGGCTGAAAAGCTTGACGCGGCGCACTGGCCGGTGCGCGGGGACCTGGCGCATATCCGCCTCGCCGGCCGCTGCTTCGTGCCGCACTATGCCGTGCCGATGCCGCGCAAGGTCGTCGCGGGCGGCGCCAGCCTGCTCGCCGCCAACCGGGCCGATGCCGAAGTGCGCGAGAATCTGGCCGCAGGCACAGTCTTCAACGTGCTCGATGTGACCGGCGGCTGGGCCTGGGGCCAGGTCGGCGAGGATGGCTTTGTCGGCTACCTGCCGGTCGAAGCGCTCGACGACTGAGGTGGCGCACAAGGTCTTCATCGATGGTGCCGCCGGGACCACAGGCCTGGAGATCGTCGAACGCCTTGTCCGCCGCACTGAATTCAAACTGCTGATCCTGGACGAAGAAGCCCGCAAGGATGAGCGCGCGCGGCGCGATGCCTATCGCGCGGCGGACTTTGCCGTGCTGTGCCTGCCCGATGAAGCTGCCAAGGAAGCCCTGGCCCTGGCCGAGGGCGCCAAGGTGCGGATCATCGATGCCTCCAGCGCGCAACGGGTGGCGGATGGCTGGACCTATGGTTTCCCCGAACTGACCGGGCGCGAAGCCATCGCTTCGGCTTCCCGCGTCAGCAATCCGGGCTGCTATCCCACCGGCTTCCTGGGCCTGGTTGCGCCGTTGGTCCGCGCGGGGCTGCTGCCAGCGGACTGGCCCTACACCGTCAACGCCGTTTCGGGCTATTCCGGTGGCGGCAAGGCGCTGATCCAGCGGTTTGACGAGGATGGCGATATCGCCTTCCGCGCTTATGGACTGGGAATGGGGCACAAGCACGTGCCGGAAATGCAGCGCTATGCCGGCCTGGCCCATCCGCCGCTCTTCGCCCCCGCCGTGATCGATGCGCATCGCGGCATGGTGGTCGAAGTACCGCTGCCGCTGAGCGCCATGCCAATGGCGGGATCCCCAGAGGTGCTGCGGCTGGCGCTGGTCGAATTCTATGCCGGCAGCAAAATCGTGACCGTCCACGATGAACCCAAGGACGAGCTGCTGCTGCGCCGCTCGATGCAGCCCAGTGACCGCCTTGATCTGTGGGTCTTCGGCGCCAAGGATGGGTCACAAGCGCGCCTGGTCGCGCGGCTCGACAACCTGGGCAAAGGGGCAAGTGGTGCTGCCGTGCAAAGCCTCAACCTGATGGCCGGGCTCAACGAAACGGCAGGCCTCAACCTGTAGTTTGCTCATTATTTAGGCAGCGTCTGCTGAAAAATCAGGCAAGCCAGAACCGCCGCGCACTTCGCAAAAATTACACGCGAATGACTCGCAAAATTCATTTGTTGCGATTCAGCCCTTTTCGCAGACGCAGCGATCAACTAGGCCCCCTGACAGGCCACTGGCACGATTCTTGATAGGAAGCGCGCGTGGCATTCCATAAGGCCGGGCCGGCCCAGCACTTGGGACGGTACCGGCATGCTGCGCAGGGGAATACGAAGTGAAAAAGATCGAAGCGATCATCAAGCCATTCAAGCTCGATGAGGTAAAGGAAGCACTGCACGAAGTGGGCGTTTCCGGCATCACGGTGACCGAGGCCAAGGGCTTTGGCCGCCAGAAGGGCCATACCGAGCTCTATCGCGGTGCCGAATACGTTGTCGATTTCCTGCCCAAGGTTAAGCTTGAAGTCGTGGTGAGCGATGACCTGGCTGACCGCACTGTTGAAGCGATTGCCGCCGCTGCACAGACCGGCCGGATCGGTGACGGCAAGATCTTTGTCTACGCCGTCGAGAAGGCGATCCGCATCCGCACCGGCGAGCGTGACAACGACGCCATCTGATCCAACCATTCCATCCGGAACACGCCCACGGCCGCAGGTCGGGGACTTAAAAAGGGAAGACCAATGACCAAGGCCAAGGACATCATCAAGCGGATCAAGGAAGAGGAGATCGAGTGGGTCGATCTGCGTTTCACCGATCCCAAGGGCAAGTGGCAGCACCTGACGATGTGCGCCCACGTGATGGGTGAGGACGAGCTGGAAGACGGCCTGATGTTCGACGGTTCGTCGATCGAAGGCTGGAAGGCCATCAACGAGTCCGACATGATCCTGAAGCCGGATCTGGATTCGGTCTTCATCGATCCGTTCAGCGCCACGCCGATGATGATCATCACCTGCGACATCGTCGAGCCTTCGACCGGTGACCTCTATGGCCGCGACCCGCGCTCGACTGCCAAGCGCGCCGAAGCCTTCCTCAAGACCACCGGCATTGGCGATACCGTCTATGTTGGTCCGGAAGCAGAGTTCTTCCTGTTCGACGACGTCCGTTTCTATGACGGCTACGATGGCAACGGCTTCAAGATCGACGACATCGAACTGCCGACCAACGGCAACCGCGAGTACGATGGCGGCAACCTGGCTCACCGTCCGCGCGCCAAGGGTGGCTACTTCCCGGTCGCGCCGGTCGACTCGTGCGTCGACATTCGCGGCGAGATGGTCTCGACCATGCTCGAAATGGGTCTGCCCTGCGACAAGCACCACCACGAAGTGGCCTCGGCCCAGCACGAGCTTGGCCTGACCTTCGGCACCCTGGTGCAGACCGCTGACCGCATGCAGGTCTACAAGTATGTCGTGCAGCAGGTCGCCCAGGCCTATGGCAAGACCGCGACCTTCATGCCCAAGCCGATCAAGACCGATAACGGTTCGGGCATGCACACCCACATCTCGATCTGGGATGGCGGGAAGCCGCTGTTCGCCGGGAACGGCTATGCCGGCCTCAGCGACATGTGCCTCTATTTCATCGG
This sequence comes from Novosphingobium ginsenosidimutans, assembly GCF_007954425.1. NCBI lineage: Bacteria > Pseudomonadati > Pseudomonadota > Alphaproteobacteria > Sphingomonadales > Sphingomonadaceae > Novosphingobium > Novosphingobium ginsenosidimutans. Next base: position 314,925 of record NZ_CP042345.1, read on the forward strand.
CGGCGTGATCAAGCACGCCAAGGCGCTCAACGCCTTCACCAACCCGACCACCAACAGCTACAAGCGTCTGGTCCCGGGTTACGAAGCCCCAGTGCTGCTGGCCTATTCGGCCCGCAACCGTTCGGCTTCGTGCCGCATCCCCTATGGCGCCGGTGACAAGGCCAAGCGCGTGGAATTCCGCTTCCCCGACGCGATGGCCAACCCCTACCTGTGCTATTCGGCGCTGCTGATGGCCGGCCTCGACGGGATCAAGAACAAGATCCATCCGGGCGAAGCCATGGACAAGAACCTCTACGATCTGCCGCCGGCCGAACTGGCCCAGGTGCCGACCGTCTGCGGCAGCTTGCGTGAAGCACTCGAAAGCCTGGAAGCCGATTACGACTTCCTGCTGCAGGGCGGCGTCTTCACCAAGGACCAGATCGAAGCCTATATCGAACTGAAGTGGCCGGAAGTGATGCGCTGGGAAACCACGCCGTCGGCCGTTGAATTCGACATGTACTACAGCGCCTGATTCAGGCCTGTCATCGGTTCACCGAGGGGGCGTCCGGAGCAATCCGGACGCCCTTCGCGTTTTCAGAAACCATTTTCCTACAGCACCTTGTGTGATGTAAATGCCTTGCCTTCCGCCATATCGCGAGGGCTCTTCCGATGAACCGCAAACCGATCTTTGACGCTGTCCGGCGGTTGCTGGGCCGCAGCTTCCGCACTGCCGAAGTCACCGCGCTGGACCAGGCGACCGACCGGGCGATCGGCCAGACGACCGACCAGGCACCGCCGGCCAAGACCGCCCGCCGGATCGGCCCCAACGGGGTCAGCCTGATCAAGCGCTTCGAAGGCTGCTCGAAAAGGCGGGCCGATGGCCTGTTCGAGGCTTACCCCGATCCCGGCACAGGCGGCGATCCCTGGACCATCGGCTGGGGCGCAACGGGACCTGGCATCGCCCCCGGAACGGTCTGGTCACAGGCGCAGTGCGATGCGCGGCTGGAGGCGGACCTGGTCCGCTACAGCGCCGAAGTCGCCCGCGCGCTTGGTGAAGCGCCGACCAGCCAGCAGCAGTTCGATGCCCTGGTCAGCTTTCACTACAACACCGGCGCGATTGCCCGCGCGACGCTGACCAGGCTGCACAGGGGCGGGGACTTTATCGGTGCGGCGGGCGAATTCGGCAAGTGGGTCCATGCCGGCGGTCGCCGCCTCAGCGGTCTAGTTCGCCGGCGTACAGCCGAGGCGGCGCTCTATCGCGGCGATTGATCCGCTTAAGCCTCGATCAGCAGACCGCGCCGTCCGATCGCAATGAAAGTGCCGAGCAGGTTCAAACCCATGACCAGCGCAACCAGGCCAGCCGGATCCGGCAGGATCGCCCGGCCAATCAAGGCCAACGCCCCCCACACCAGCAAGGTCATGGCAATCAGCGTGCCGCCCCAGGCAGCACTTTCCATCGACATGTTGCGCCACAGTTCGTCATAGCCGCGCCATTGCAGCAGGGTGATCGCCGCGGTCAGGAACAGGGCAAAGCCGAACGCAGCCAACCCGACTTCACCCGGCACCGCCCCGCCCGGCGTGGCCAGCGCCAACAAGATCATACCGATGCCAAGCGCCAGGCAGCTTACCGCGCCGCCCGTCATTTGCGCCCGCTGGTCCTCGATATCCTCGCGCCCGGTGACGTTGAGCAGCTTGGCACCCATCCCCGGCACTGCCACGCCAATGCCAACAAACAGCCCCATCAATCCATAGATCAGCCCGCATCCGGCCAGGGCCGCACTGCCCGGGCCAGCTTCACGCAGCAGCGGTCCCAGGCCGCTCTCCAGCCCGAACTTCATGGCTGCAAAGCCAGCCACTGCGCCGATTGCCATCCGCACGATCACGATGCCAAACTTCCTGCGCGACGCTTCCATGATCAGATCTCCGGTTCCCAGCGGTCGATGAATATCTCCGGCACGGCGCAGCCGAACAGTTTGGCCATGCGCAATGCCAGCGGCAGGCTGGGATCGTACTTGTCGGTTTCAACCGCATTGATCGTCTGGCGCGAAACGCCCAGCCGCCGGGCCAGTTCGCCCTGGCTCCAGCCGGCCGCCTCGCGCAGTTCCTTCAACCGGTTTTCCACCGCAGCCCTTTCTCAGCCTGTAAAGAACTCTTTACCGATACCGATTCGCCTGTCAAGAACTCTTGTCAGGCATCCCTGGCAAGATTGACGCTTGAAATATTGCCCGCCGGGTCCGACATAGTCCGCGTTTAATCGATCCATTAAGGGAGATTCGCGATGCGCGAGCGGCTGCAACATTATATCGACGGCAAGTGGGTGGACAGCGAAGGCGGCGCCCGCCGCGAAGTGATCAATCCGGCCACGGAAGAAGCTTGCGCGGTCATCTCGGTCGGCACCAAGGCTGACGTAGACAAGGCCGTGGCGGCCGCGCGCCGCGCCTTCAAGACCTTCAGCCAGACCACCAAGGAAGAACGGCTCGCGCTGCTCAACCGGATTGTCGAGGAATACAAGAAGCGCGGCGCAGACCTTGCCATGTCGATGGCCGAGGAAATGGGCGCGCCCGTCTCCTTCGCCGGCACGGCCCAGGTTGGCGCCGGGATCGGCGGCTTCATGAGCACCATCGCCGCGCTCAAGGACTTTGACTTCATGGAAGACGGTCCGGGCTTCAAGGTGGCTTACGAGCCGATCGGCGTGGTCGGCATGATCACCCCGTGGAACTGGCCGCTCAACCAGATCGCGCTAAAGGTTGCCCCGGCCCTCGCCGCCGGCAACACCATGGTGCTGAAGCCCTCGGAAGAGTGCCCGACCAACGCCGCGATCTTTGCCGAGATCCTGGATGCTGCCGGCGTGCCGCCGGGCGTGTTCAACCTGGTCCAGGGCGATGGCCCGACCACCGGCAACGCGATCTCGAGCCACCCGGACATCGAAATGGTCAGCTTCACCGGCTCGACCCGTGCGGGCATCGCCGTGGCGATCGCCGCCGCGCCGACCGTCAAGCGCGTCCACCAGGAACTGGGCGGAAAGTCGCCCAACCTGGTCCTGCCCGATGCCGATTTCGCCACCCAGCTCGCCCCGGTGGCGATGGGTCCGCTGATCAACACCGGCCAGTCTTGCATCAGCCCGACCAAGGTGCTGGTGTCCAAGGACCGCGAGGCCGAGGCCGTCGCGTTCTACAAGAACATGTACTCGCACACCCCGGTTGGTGACCCGATGGCCGAAGGCAACCACCTTGGCCCGCTGGTCAACAAGGCGCAGTACGACAAGGTCCGCGACCTGATCCAGTCGGCGATCGATGAAGGCGCCAAGCTGGAAACCGGCGGCACCGACCTGCCGGCCGGCGTCAACCGCGGCTACTATGTCCAGCCGACCGTGTTTTCGGGCGTGACCCCGGACATGCGCATCGCCAACGAGGAAATCTTCGGTCCGGTCGCCACGATCCTGACCTATGACAGCCTCGAGCAGGGCATCGAACTGGCCAACGCCACCGAATACGGCCTCTCGGCCGCGATCACCGGCGATCCGGCCAAGGCCGCGGCCGTGGCGCCGAAGCTGCGCGCCGGCATGGTCGCGATCAACAACTGGGGCCCTAGCCCGGGCGCGCCGTTCGGCGGCTACAAGCAATCGGGCAACGGCCGCGAAGGCGGCTTGGCCGGCCTCAAGGACTTCATGGAAATGAAGTCGATCAGCGGCCTGCCGGCCTGATCGCACTGACCTGAGCAAGCACAGCCCCCTTCCCGCCCGCGCGGGGAGGGGTTTGCTTTTGGCCAGTGTTGTGCGGTGGGTATACGTATGCCGCGCGCTGGCCCCGCCCCGGTCCAGCCGATAGCCTCGCAGGCGATAACAACGGGTGGGATGATGGGGATGATGCACGGCCGAACTTGGACAAAAGGCCTGGCCACCGCGCTGGCGCTCTCGACACCGCTCCCCGCCCTCACCCAGACACCTGCCGTCTTCGTGGCGGAGCGGCCCGCCCCGCGGGTTGATTACTGGCAAAAGCGCGCTGGCGAGATCGACCGGCAACTCGCTTCGCGGCAGAGCCTGCGGCCGGTCCGGCTGGTCTTCATTGGCGATTCGATCACCGACTTCTGGCACCTCGATGCCAACCCCTGGTTTCCGGGCCAGTTCATGGGCCGTGCGGTCTGGGATGAAAGCTTTGGTGGCGGCGTTCCCGCGCGATCCGCGCTCAACCTCGGCGTGTCTGGTGACCGGATCGAGCATGTGCTGCACCGCCTGCTGCCCGCCGCGAAAGGCGGCCAGGGCTGGCTTGATCGGCGCGATCTGCAGCCGGAGCGGATCTTCGTGATGCTGGGCATCAACAACTCGTTCGATGCCGAAAGTCCTGCCACGGCCAGCATCTATCGCGGCGTGGTCGCGGTCACCAACCGCATTCGTGAGCGCAAGCCGGGGGCACAGATCGTCATCCAGTCGCTGCTGCCGACCGACTCCACCGAGAAGAACCGTGACCTGGTCGTGCCGGTCAACGCCATGCTGCGCAGCTATGCGGCGGCAAATGGCATGGCCTATCTCGATCTCTACCCGGCCTTCACTGATCAGCAGGGCCTGCAACGCCGCGATTTGTTCAACGATGGCCTCCACCCCAACCGGGACGGCTATCGCGTTTGGCGCGATCGGCTGGTGGAATTTCTCGGCTCGCCCCGCCCTTAAGCCCCCATTGCAGCGCGGCCTCGTCACAGGCATCTTGCTGACATGCTTGAAGGATTGAGCTTCGGTTGGCGGACGGCGGTGTTGACGGTGGCCGTGATGCAGCTGGTCATCCTGGCCGCAGCGCTGGCCCTGACCCTGCCCAACCGCAGCGCCAACCGCACGCTCGCTGCACTGCTGGCGGTGCTGGCACTGATGGTCATGCCCTGGCTGATCGGCTTTGCCGGGTTCTACGACAAATGGATGTGGCTGACCTTCGCGCCGTTCCAGATCACGCTGGTAGTGGCGCCGCTTGGTTGGCTCTATCTGACCGCGCTGACCGAAGGTCGCTGGCCGCTGCAAGGTTGGCGGCACTTGCTGCCCGCAGCTGGGCAGATGCTTTATCTCGCGGCCTGCTTTGCCCTGCCATTCGATGCCAAGATGGCTTGGGCGGAACGCTCCTCGGGCACTTACCAACTGATCACCTCGCTTGCGCTGCTGGCGCAGATGGCCGGGTATGGCCGGGCCTCGGCCAGGCGGCTGACGGCCTATCGCCAGGCCCTGCCCGATCATGTTGCTGATACGCACCGGTATGCTGGGCGCTGGCTGGCCGGAGCGCTGGCGGCGCTGGGGCTGCTGTTTGCGGTCTGGGCCAGCTACAGCCTGTGGGACCTGATCGCGCCGCTGGGTTACGTCAACCTGATGGGCCTGTACCTGGCCATGGCGGCTTGCGCGCTGTATCTTGGGATCGAGGGCTGGCGCCACGCCGCCTTGCCCTTCCCGCGCCTGGCTGACCTTGCCCCCGCAGCGACACCCGACAGCAAGGACTGGACCGCACTGGGTCGCGAGTGGGCGGCGAAAGTCCGGGTCGAAGGCTTGGCGCGCGATCCGGAGCTGACGCTGGCTCGCCTCGCCCGGCGGCTGGGGACCAACACGGGCTATCTCAGCCGCGCGATCAACCAGGGCGCTGGCAGCAACTTTGCCAGCTTCATCGCCGCCTTGCGCGCCGAGGCGGTGGCCGAACGGCTACGGAGCGGTGACCAGGCCGACCTCCTCACCATCGCACTGGAAGAAGGCTTCGGCTCAAAAGCCAGCTTCAACCGCGCCTTCGCGGCTGCCCTGGGCGAGGCCCCGTCAGCCTATCGCCGCCGCGTCTCAAAACCGGAAAAACGCAGCAAATTGGCAAATTGAGGCGCATCCTGGCCCTGGTTTGGGCAGAACGGCCAACATGATGCACCGCCGCCAATTCCTCTCCGCCGCTGCGCTTTCCAGCGCAGCTTTAGCCACCCCCGCCATCCTGCGCGCCAGCCCGCGCCAAAGCGAGGACATTCGCCTGGTGGGCGAAATCCTGCGCACGCTCCACCCGGGGTTGCACCGCTACCTCAGCCCTGCAGCCTTTGAGGCTGGCCTGGCCCAGCTGGGTGAACGCTGGAGTGCGGCACCGGACCTGGAAGACCGCTTCCTGGCCTTGACTGGCTTCCTTGCCAGCATCCGCTGCGGCCATTCCTATCCCAGCTTCTACAACCAGAAGCGCGCCGTGGCCGAGCGGCTGTTCACCCGTAAGGATCGCCTGCCACTCGCCTTCCGCTGGATCGGCGATCAGATGGTGGTGACCGAGAACCAGGCCGAGGGCCTCTGGCTGCCGAAGGGTAGTGTGATCAAGGCGATCGACGGCGTTCCCCCCGCCGCGATCCTGCGCCGCCTGCAGCCGCTGGTCCGCGCTGATGGCAGCAACGACGGCAAGCGCCGCGCCCTGCTTTCGCCGACCGGAGCGGACGAGATCGAGACCTTCGACGTGCTGCGCGGCCTCGCTTACGGCGCGCCGAAGGGCGGTAAATTCAACGTCCATTTTCGCGCACCCGGCACCAGCCGTGACGCCTGGATTGATGTGCCGGCCGTGGACCTCGGCGCGCGCAAGAAGTTCATCCGCGCGCTTGATCCGCGCAGCAATGAACCGATCTGGCAGTGGGAAATGCGGCCGGATGGGATCGCCTTGCTGACCATGCCAGGGTGGGCGGTCTACAACAGCAAGTGGGACTGGCAGGCCTGGCTCAACGAGCGGCTCGACAGCCTGAAGGGCGCCAAGGGCCTGATCGTCGATCTGCGTGAGAACGAGGGCGGCAATGACTGCGGTGATCTGATTCTGGCGCGCCTTGCCGCCAAGGACATTGCTCGGCCCAAGGCGGCGCGGCTGGTGCGCTATCGTCAGGTGCCCGCCGCGCTCAACCCCTATCTCGACACTTGGGACGACAGCTTCCGCAATTGGGGTGACCAAGTCCAGCCGCACGACGATCGGTTTCTGCGGCTGACCCGGTGGGAGGACGATGGCCTGATCAAGCCGCAGGAACCGCGCCTGACCGTGCCGATGGCGGTGCTAACCAGCCCCCAGAACAGTTCGGCCACCTACCAGTTCGCCAGTCTGGTCAAGGCGTCAGGGCTTGGCACGCTGATCGGTGAGACTACCGGCGGCAATCGGCGCGGAATCAATGGTGGGGCATTTTTCTTTGCGCGGCTGCCGGAAAGCGGGATCGAATTCGACGTGCCGTTGATCGGCTATTACCCGGAAACCCGCGAACCCGATGCCGGCGTCACGCCCGACATCGCCGTCCACAATAACGCAGCCGATATCGCCGCCGGCAATGACCGGGTGCTGGAGACGGCGCAAGTTCTCTTGCTGAAAGGTTAGGCCGGATCGGCCAGGCGGTACTGGTCCTGTCCGCCGGGGACACCATCCTTACCGCTGCCGTCGAGCGGCAGAGCGGCGTTACGGCGACCGACTGCGGCGGCAGCAATCAGGCGATCCTGCTCAGCATCGCTGATCCGGGTCCAGCCTGAGCGGGTCAACCGCTCAAGCGGGCGATAGCGGACCTTGTACTGCATCCGCTGCGCGCCCTCGACCCAGTAGCCGAGGTAGACGAACGGCAGCCCCATTTCGGTCGCGCGGCGGATGTGATCGAGGATGATGTAGTTGCCCAGACCCGCGCGCTCGGCATGGTCGGGATCGTAGAAGCTGTAGATCATCGACAGCCCGTCGCCCTGCTTGTCGGTCAGGCAGGCGCCAACCAGGCGGCCGGGAGAGCCATCGGCAGTGGGCTCGCGGTATTCGACCATGTAGGTATCGACCGGCGTATGCTCGACCATGTCGGCAAAATCGACTTCGTCCATCGCCGCCATGCCGCCGCCGGGGTGGCGTTCGCCCAGGTAACGCTGCAGCAGTTCGAACTGCTCGGCAGTCGACCATGGCCGGCAGAACGTGGTTACCAGGTCCCGGTTGCGCTTTAGGTTGCGGCGCTGGGTGGAGGAGGCCTTGAACTCGTCCGCTACGACCCGGACCGAGACGCAGGCGTTGCAGTCAATGCACGAGGGGCGATAGGCCACGGTCTGGCTGCGACGGAAGCCAATCCGGCCCAGCGCATCGTTCAGGGCGTCCGCATGCGGACCCTTAAGTTCCGTGAATACCTTGCGTTCGCTGCGCCCCGGCAAATAGGGACACGGCGCCGGGCTGGTCACGAAAAACCGGGGAAAGCGCACAGGGGCGTTCACGGGCTGTTGGAATCCTCTTCCGGGTTAACGTCTGGCACTATGCCCGCGCTAGGGTGGCGTTGAAAGAGTTTTAACCACGAAACAGGGTAAACGAACCGTTATTTTGCACAGCCATGCGGCGGAAGGCAGAAATCGGGCTCAGCCCAGTTCCACCTGCGTCACCGAATAGCCCGCTTCGCGCAGCGAGGCGACGAGCGCATCGAGCTGATCGGCATCGCGCGCCTCGCACTCGATATCGGTGATCAGGCCCTTGGCCGGAAGGGTAGTGAAGATCCGCTGGTGATAGATCTCGATGATGTTGACCGAGTGCTTGTCAAACTCGCGCATCACCTTGAACAGTGCGCCGGGCCGATCCTGCAATGTCAGCCGCAGGCGAGCGAGACGGCCCGACCGGGCAAGATCGCGCAGCAGCACGTTGGCGAGCAGGCGGGTATCGATATTGCCGCCGGTCAGCACGATCCCCACCTTGCGGCCTTTGAACAGCTCCGGATAGGCCATCACTGCAGCAAGGCCGGCAGCCCCGGCACCTTCGACCACGGTTTTTTCGATCTGCACCAGCAGGGCCAGTGCGCTTTCCATCTGGCCTTCGCTGACGAGCACCAGATCATCGAGCTGATCGGCCAGGACCTTGCTGGTGAAAGCGCCCGGTTCCTTGACTGCAATGCCTTCGGCCAGAGTGTCGCCGGCGCAGGGCAGGTTGGCGCCCTTCAGCCGATTGTACATCGAAGGGAACAGTTCAGCCTCGACGCCGATGATCCGGATGTCCGGCTTGATGGCGCGGGCAGCTACGCTCATCCCCGAGGCGAGGCCACCGCCACCAATCGGGATCACCAGCGTATCGAGCTCGGGCACGTCCTCAAGCATCTCGAGAGCAACCGTGCCCTGACCTGCTGCAACATGGGGATCGTCGAACGGGTGGACAAAGGTCAGCCCCAGCTCCGCTTCAAGCAGGCGGGCATGGGCATAGGCCTCGTCAAAAGTCTCGCCATGCAGCACAACCTTGCCGCCGACCGCCTCGGTCTGCATCACCTTCACCGATGGCGTCGGGCGCGGCATGACGATGGTGACCGGCACGCCCAGCTTGGTGCCGTGATAGGACAGGCCCTGGGCATGATTGCCGGCAGAAGCCGCGATCACCCCGCGAGCGCGCTTTTCCGGGTCCATCAGCAGCATCGCGTTAAGCGCGCCGCGTTCCTTGTATGCCGCCGTGAACTGCAGGTTCTCGAACTTCAGCCAGACCTGCGCGCCGGTAATGTCGCTCAGGGTCTGGGAGTGATCGATGTCCGTCCGCACGACCGCGCCGCTAATACGCATCGCCGCTGCCCGAACATCGTCGAGGGTCAGGAGGGCGGGCGTTTCAACAAGGCTGGTCATGATGCGCGGGCCGTAACGGAAAGCGCCGCCCCATGCAAACCGCAGGCAGGCAAGAAATGCGCTGCCGTTCCAAAGCCCGCTTCGACACCGGGTTGACCATCCCACTTGGGGCCGCGGAGGGAACCGCCCGGCTGCGGCTGGCCTGTCCGGGTTGCACCGTAATGGGATGTCGATGATGCGCATTCCTGCGCAAGACCTGCAATGCGAGAATGCCAGGCAAGCGCCGGGAATCTGCTCGGGCGATTTCACCCTCAATCTGGAATACAATCAAGCCCGTCTGGAAAAGCCTGCTCAAGCCGCTATGACCGGGGGATGAGCGAACCAAAACACGTATCCTTCCTGGGCCTGGGCGTGATGGGCGGCGCGATTGCGCGGCACATCGGCAACGCCGGTCACAAGCTGACCATCTACAATCGCAGCCCGCAGCGACTGGAGAAATGGCAGGCAGCCAATCCCGGTCTCGCCGTCCGCATCGCGCAAACCCCCGCCGAAGCGGCCGAAGGCGCGCAGGTGGTGCTGACCTGCGTAGGCAACGACGATGACCTGGCCGACGTCGTGCTCGGCCCGACCGGGGTCTTCGCGACGCTGCGCAAGGGTGCCGTGTTTATCGACCATACCACCGTATCGGCCCGGATCGCTCGCCAGATCGCGGTGGAGGCGCGCGACCTGCAGGTCCACTGCGTTGATGCGCCGGTCACGGGCGGCCAAGCCGGGGCGGAGAACGGCACGCTGACCGTGATGTGCGGCGGCCGCGACGAAGCAATCGAAGCCGCGCGCCCGATCATGGAAGCCTATACCAAGCGGATCGTCCATGTCGGCAAGGCCGGCGCCGGGCAGACCACCAAGATGGTCAACCAGATCGCCTTTGCCGGCGTGCTGGCCAGCCTCTCTGAAGCGATGCGCTTTGCCCAGGCCGCGCACCTCGATCTCGACAAGGTCTATGACGCGATTTCTGGGGGGGCTTCGCAAAGCTGGCAGATGGACAATCGCTGGCACACAATGGCCAAAGACGAATTCGACTTTGGCTTCGCGGTGGACTGGATGCGCAAGGACCTGGGCCTGACGCTGGAAGAAGGCCGCTCGCTTGGCGTGCCGCTGGCGGTCACCGCCTTGATCGACCAGTTCTATGCTGAGGTACAGGCGCTGGGCGGCGGCCGGCAGGATACCTCCTCGTTGATCCGCCGACTGCCCAAGCGGGGTGGCGCATGATCCGCGCACTGCTGGCGGCAACGGCTGCCCTCGCCCTTTCCGCTCCTGCCCTTGCCGATACGCTGGTCGACAATGTTGACGGCCTGACCATTGACGCGACCGGCGGGGTTGAACGCTTCACCGGCCTTCTCATCGGCGACGATGGCCGGATCGTGCAGGTCCTCCATCGCGGCGACAAGCGCCCCGGCAAGGTCGATTACTTCGTCGATGGCCAGGGCCAGGTCATGGTGCCGGGCATGATCGACAGCCACGGGCACGTGATGAGCCTGGGCTTCTCCGCCCTGACCCTTGATCTGACCGACACGAAATCGCTGGCAGAGGCATTGGCCAAGGTTGCCGCCTATGCAAAGGTCAACCCGGACCGCCCGTGGATCCTCGGCCGCGGTTGGAACCAGGAGCTGTGGCCGGAAAAGCGCTTCCCCACCGCTGCCGAGCTTGATGCGGTGATCGGTGATCGCCCGGTCTGGCTTGAGCGCGTCGACGGCCATGCCGGATGGGCCAATAGCAAGGCCTTGGCCGCTGCGGGCGTCACGGCACTTACCAAGGCCCCGGCCGGCGGCTCGATCGAGCGGCTGCCTGGCGGCAAGCCTGCCGGGGTGCTGGTCGACAATGCGACCGAACTGGTCGCCAAGGCGGTACCCGCACCGCGCCCTGAGGATCGTGACCTGGCTCTTGCCAAGGCGCAGGAAATCCTGCTGGCGCGGGGTGTGACTGCCATTGCCGACATGGGTACAACCGTTGAAGACTGGCAGTCTTTCCGCCGCGCCGGCGACAATGGCTCGCTGCGCGTTCGGATCATGGCCTATGCCATGGGGACCGACAACATGGCGCTGATCGGCGGCCCCGGCCCCTCGCCCTGGCTTTATGACGACAAACTGCGCCTCAACGGGGTGAAGCTCTATGCCGATGGTGCGCTCGGTTCGCGCGGGGCGAGCCTGAAGGCACCCTACAGTGATGCGCCGACCGTCAAGGGTCTGCGGGTGACAGGCGATACCCAGCTCAAGAACTTCATGAGCCGCGCCGCGCTCGATCGGTTCCAGGTTGCGATCCATGCGATTGGCGACGAGGCCAATGCCGCTGCGCTCACCGCGATAGAGGACATGAACCAGACCTACACCGGTGATCGGCGCTGGCGGATCGAGCATGCCCAGGTCGTCGATCCGGCTGACATTCCACGCTTTGCCAAGGCCGGGGTGATTGCCTCGATGCAGCCGGTCCACCAGACTTCCGACCGGCTGATGGCCGAAGCGCGGCTTGGACCGAACCGTCTGGCCGGGGCTTATGCCTGGGCCAGCCTTGCGGCGAGCGGGGCCAGGCTGGCCTTCGGCTCGGATGTACCGGTCGAACTGGCCGATCCCTGGGCAGGCTTCGCCGCCGCAATCAGCCGCACCGGACCGGACGGGCAGCCGTTTGGCGGCTGGCAGCCGCAGGAACGCGTCAGCCGTGAGCTGGCCCTGGCCGCCTACACATCGGGTGGTGCCTATGCCGGCTTTGCCGAAGGCCGCTTTGGCCGGCTGCAGCGCGGCGAACGCGCCGACTTCCTGCTGATCGACCGGGATCCGATGCTGGCTTCACCCGCTGAGATCCGCGCGACGCAGGTAATGCAGGTCTGGGTTGGCGGCCGGCCGGTGCACCAGCACGGCAACTGACGTTCAGGAAATCGTCTCGCCCGGGGTGGGGGCCAGTTCGGTCCCGGTCGCTGCTGCCTTCTTGCGATCGGTAAACCACATGATGGCCAGCGCGCTTTCGTAAAGCAGCCACAGCGGGATCGCGAGCATCAGCTGCGAGATCACGTCGGGCGGCGTGATCACCGCGGCAATGATCGTGATGCCGACTATCACATAGCGCCGCGCCCGCACCAGATCGTCGCGACTGATGATGCCGGCGCGGTTGAGCAGCAGCAGCAAAACCGGCAGCAGGAAGCTGATCCCGAAAGCCATGATGAACTGCATGACCAGGCTGAGATAGGCACCAGTCTCGGGCAAGGCCTCAAGCGAAAGGCCACCGCGCTCACCCTCAAACCCCAGGAAGAAGTGGAACGCGGTCGGCATGACCACGAAATAGGCCAGCGCCGCGCCGGCGGTAAACAGGATCGGCGTGGCCAGCAGGAACGGCAGGAAGGCCTTCTTTTCCTTGGCATAAAGCCCCGGCGCAACAAAGGCCCAAAGCTGGTTGGCGATGATCGGGAAGCAGACCAGAAATGCGGCGAACAGCGCTACCTTCACGTTGACGAAGAACGCTCCGTAAAGCTGCGTGTAGATCAGCTTGCCCTGCCCCGGCGGGAAGGCATTGGTCAGCGGGCGAACCAGGAAGCCGAAGATGTCGTTGGCGAAATAGAAGCAGACGAAGAAAGCGACCACCAGCGCCAGGATTATCCGCATCAGCCGCGCGCGCAGTTCGATCAGGTGGTCGAGCAGCGGTGCCTGCGTCTCGTCGATGTCCTTGATCTTCAGCACCATGTCAGGCGGCCTGATCCGGTTTGGGCTTCGCCTTGGCGCGTTTCGGCTTGGCAGGGGCGGCTTCCGGGCTGGCGGTCGCCGGCTCCTCCGCCTTCACTGTGCCCGGGTCTTGCCCGATCAGCGCGGCTTCGGCGCTGGCGCTTTCGGGCGGATGCTCACGCATGATCGCTTCGTTCTGCTCGCGCCACTTCTTTTCCATTTCGGCGAGTTCCGCCTCGCGGATCATCGTCTCTACGCCCGCCCGGAAATGACCGGACACCCGCCGGATCTTGCCGATCCAACGCCCGGCCGTGCGCAACGCCAGCGGCAGGTCCTTCGGACCGATCACCACCACCGCGACGATCACGATCAGCAGCAGCTCGGAGGCGCCGATATCAAACACGCGCCTGGTCCTGCCTGCTTACTTCTGTTCAGTCTTGCTCGCCTCGGTGGCGGCAGTGGTCTCGCCCGGCGCGGGAATCTGGGCCGGCGGCGCCGCAGGCTTGGTCTCTTCGTCAGCCATGCCCTGCTTGAAGCTTTTGATGCCCTTGCCGAAATCACCCATGATTTCCGACACGCGGCCGCGCCCGAACAGGACCAGCACGACCAGCAGCACGATCAGCCAGTGCCAGATTGAAAAACCGCCCATTTTATCGACTCCAATTCGAGGTTCCGGCCCCCGTCTCCGCCTATCTAGGCGCTTTCGTCCTCGCTTGCCAGTCCGGCTTCAGCCTCAGCGGCTTCTCTCCGCTGATCGGCTGTTTCCATCGCATCGGCCAGGGCATCGTCGACCGGATCGAGCAAACCGGCGGCTTTGAGTTCGTCCAGCCCGGGCAGGTCGCGCCGACTCTCCAGCCCGAAGTGCGTCAGGAACTCAGGCGTGGTGGCATAAATCACTGGACGGCCAGGAACTTCACGGCGCCCAACGATCCGCACCCAGCCCGCCTCCATCAGCACGTCAAGCGTGCCCTTGGCGGTCTGGACGCCGCGGATCGCTTCGATCTCGGCGCGGCTAACCGGTTCGTGATAGGCAACGATCGCGAGGACTTCCGTGGCGGCGCGCGACAGCCGCCGCACCTCCTCGCGCTCGCGCCGGAGCAAGTGGGCAAGATCCGGCGCGGTTTGAAAATGCCAGCGCCTGGCCCGCTCGACCAGCTGAACGCCGCGATCCTTGTAGGTCGCGGCCAGTTCGGCCAGCGCAGCCTTCACGTCGGCCCCGCCGAGGTGGGTAGAAATCGCCTCGACCGTCATCGGCTCTTCGGCCGCGAACAACGTCGCCTCGACCGCGCGGACCAGATCGTCCGGACGGGTCATGCTTTGATCCCGCGCAGCATGAGCGGACCAAAGGTCTGTTCCTGCTGCAATTCCGCCTTACCCAGCCGGGCGAGTTCCAGCGCGGCGACGAAGCTGGAAGCCATGGCCGAGCGGCGCAGCTTGGGATCGGCGTGCGGCGGCAGGAAATCGCGAAGCTCCATCCAGTCGAGATTGACGCCGAGCATGGCCGAGACCCGCGACAAAGCGCTGTCGAGCGTCATCACCATCCGGTCGCGCACCATGTGCACCACCGGCTGGGTCCGCGCCTTGACCTGGCCATAGGCCTGGACCAGCGCGAACCAGTCACACTGCCATAGAGACTTGCGATCGACCCGCAGACCTTCCGGCGCGCCGCGCAGGAACACGTCGCGGCCCAGCCGGTCACGCCCCATCAGCCGCGCCGCCGCATCGCGCATCGCCGCCAGCCGCTGCAGCCGCAGTTGCAGGCGCAGCGCCAGCTCTTCGGGGCTCGGGTCTTCCTGCTCGTCGCGCGGCAGCAGCAGGGCGGACTTGAGGTAGGCCAGCCAGGCCGCCATCACCAGGTAATCGGCGGCCAGTTCCAGCCGCAGTGCCTCGGCCCGCTCGATATAGGTCAGGTACTGGTCCACCAGCGCCAGGATCGAAATCTTGCGCAGATCGACCTTCTGCCGCCGGGCAAGGTCGAGCAGCAGGTCGAGCGGCCCTTCCCAGCCATCGAGTTCAAGGTAGAGCGCAGCATCCTCGGTCGCCGCCGCGCCGGGTCCGGCCCATTCATCCTCGGGCAGGGTGATCGCCGGGGCGTCATCGAGCTCGCTCATGCTCGCACCTCCGCGGTTTCAAGCAGCGCCAGCAGGGCATCGCGCTTGGCCGCAAGCTCGGCCTGCTCGGCCGTTGGCTGCGGCGCGCGGATCGCGCTGAGCGCGCGGGCGAGGCGCGCGGCGGTTGCTTCGGACATGGAGCCAAGCCGCTCGCAGATGCCAGTCATGTCGTCCATTTTCGCCCAGCAGTTGAGCGCAATGTCGCACCCGGCCTGGATCGCAGCTTCGGCACGGTCAGGCACAGTGCCGGACAGCGCCTCCATATCGAGGTCATCGGTCAGCAGCAGTCCATCGAAGCCAATCTTCCCGCGGATGATCCGCTCGATCACAAAGGGTGATTGCGTCGCCGGATGGTCGGCATCCCAGGCGGTGAAGACCAGGTGCCCGGTCATGGCGATGGGCGCCTGGGACAGGGCTTTGAACGGGGCGATATCACTTTCCAGCTCGGCCGCGCTGGCCGAGACGGTCGGCAGCTCCTTGTGGGTATCGACCATTGAGCGGCCATGTCCCGGCATATGCTTGATGGTCCCGACCACCCCGGCGCGAGCCAGGCCATCGAGCACCGCACGGCCTATGGCAGCAACCCGCAGCGGCTCAAACCCGTAAGCACGGTCACCGATCACATCGTGCGCACCGTGCTGGCGGACATCCAGCACTGGCGCGTGGGTACAGGTAATGCCGGCCTCGTGCAGATCATGCCCCAGCGCCTCGGCATTGGCACGCGCGGCTTCGATGGCCGATGCGGGGGCTAGGTCGAACAAACGGTCAAACACGGCACCCGCTGGATAGACTGGCCAGACTGGCGGCTTCATCCGGGCGACCCGGCCACCTTCCTGGTCGATGGTGATCAGCAGCTTTTCGCGGCCGTGGATCGCCCGCAGATCATCGGTCAGCGCCCGCACCTGTTCGCGGCTTTCGATATTGCGGCCGAACAGGATATAGCCCGCCGGGTTGGCCTCACGGAAAAAGGCCCGCTCCGTGGCGGTCAGGGTCAGTCCGGAAAGGCCGAAAATGGCGGGAGTCATGACAGCCAACGTTCGCACTAAGTGCGCCGCCGCGCAAGCAGGCCAGCCCCGATGCGTGTGGATTACCGGCTTACTTCACCTGGCAGGAAATGCCGGCAGCCTTGAGTTGGCCGCACAGCGCCGTGGCACTCGCGCGGTCAGAAGCAACGGCCTGAAGGCGATAGATCGTGCCGTTGTCAGCCGTGCCGGCGATCACGCGGTGCGACACACCCGCCAAGGCGCCATTGGCCTGCGCCACCAGCTTGGCCCAGCCGGCTTCGGCTGTGGCCTGCGAAGAGTACGCGCCGACTTGGACACCGACCCCGACTGAAGCAGCGGCGGGAGTTGATGCAGCAGTAGCCGCTGGAGTCGGTGCAGGAGCGGTCGTTGGAGTACCGGCATCGGCCGGACCGGCCATCACCGGCGGACGCGCTTGCCCTTCGGAGGCCGCGAAGCTGACATCGCCGGTGCCATCAAACGTCTTGCCGCCGGGGTTGGCCGGGGCAGTCTTGTAAGGTTCAGTCGGTGCCGCAACCACGCTGCCATCGGCAACCAGCTCGGGATCGGGGCCACGGTTGGTGAACCACCAGATCCCGCCGACCACGGCGACCAGGACAGCCAGCCCGCCCAGAAAAATCACGAGGAGCCGACTGGTGTCGTAGCCTTCGTACTCGTCGTCATCTTCGGCGCTTTCCAGCCACGGCAGGCGATCTTCCGGAGCATCAAGCTCAAGTTGCTCGGTTTCCAGCCGATCGTCGTCATGCTGGTCCCAGTCATGCTCGTCGCGGCGATCGTCCATGGCCCCCACCATCACATTTCCTCCACCGCCTCAACGCCGAGGAGCGCCAGGCCATTGCGGACAAGTTGCCCGATTTGCGTGGCAAGATAAAGCCTTGCGGAGGTGATCGCGGCGTCCTGTGCCACGATGAAGCGCTTTTCAGGCCGGTCATTCCCGACATTCCAGTAACCGTGGAATGCTGCAGCAAGGTCCTGGAGAAAAAAGGCGACGCGGTGGGGTTCACGCGCTACGGCCGCCGCTTCGACCAGCCGCGGGAACTGAGCAGCGAGCTTGATCAGGCCAAGCTCCTCTTCGCCCAGCAGTTCGAGCGCGGCATCTCCTGGCGCAAAGCCTTCGGCTGCTGCTTTGCGCAGGGTCGATCGGATTCGGGCGTGGGCGTACTGGACGTAGAACACCGGGTTGTCCTTCGAGGCTTCGACCACTTTGTCGAAATCGAAGTCCATCTGCGCATCGGGCTTGCGGGTCAGCATGGTAAAGCGGACCACGTCCTTGCCGACCATCTCGACCACGTCAGCCAGCGTCACAAAGTTGCCCGCCCGCTTTGACATCTTGAAGGGCTGGCCGCCCTTCATCAGCTGGACCATCTGGACCAGCTTGACCTCGAACGGCGTGGGCTTGCCCTCGGCCCCGGTCATGGCAGCGACGGCAGCCTTGATCCGCTTTACCGTGCCGGCATGGTCCGCGCCCCAGATATCGACCAGCGCGTCAGCGCTCTGCGCCTTCTGGAAGTGATAGGCGAGATCGGCACCGAAATAGGTCCATTCGCCCGAGCTTTTCTTGATCGGACGGTCCTGATCATCGCCGAACTTGGTCGAGCGGAACAGCGGCAGCTCGACCGGCTCCCAGTCCTCGGGCGTCTTGCCCTTGGGCGCTTCAAGCTGGCCGTCGTAAACCAGGTCGTGCGCGCGCAGCCACTTTTCGGCCTCGTCCGGCTTGCCGGCGGCTTGCAGCTCTGCCTCAGAGGAGAACAGGTCGTGATGGATGCCAAGCAAGGCCAGGTCGGCCTTGATCATCTCAAGCATGGCCGCAACGGCGCGGGTGCGGAACGGGATGAGCCAGTCAGCCTCGGGTGCCTTGGCGTACTTGTCGCCAAATTCGGCGGCGAGTGCCTGGCCGACCGGGATCAGGTACTCACCCGGATAGAGTCCCTCGGGAATGTCACCGACAGCCTCGCCAAGCGCTTCGCGGTAGCGGACGTGGACTGAGCGAGCGAGGACATCGACCTGCGCACCCGCATCGTTGACGTAGTATTCGCGGATCACCTTGTGCCCGGCGAATTCCAGCAGCGTTGCCAGCGCATCGCCGACCACCGCACCGCGGCAGTGGCCCATGTGCATGGGCCCGGTAGGGTTGGCCGAGACATATTCGACGTTGACCGTGCTGCCCTGCCCCATGGTCGACCGGCCATAATCGCCACCAAGCGCCGCAATCGCCCGCAGTTCGGCAATCCAGGCCGCGGCATCGACGCGCAGGTTGATGAAGCCGGGACCGGCGATTTCGGCACTGGCCACGCCCGGCACCTTGGTCAGTTCTGCCACCAGCAGTTCGGCCAGGGCGCGGGGGTTGAGGCCAGCGGGCTTCGCCAGCACCATTGCCGCGTTGGTCGCCAGGTCGCCGTGGCTCGGATCGCGGGGCGGCTCCACCGCCACAGCAGCGCGGTTAAGCCCGCCCGGCAGGGTACCGGCGGCTTCAAGCGCATCAAGCGCAGCGGCAATATGGCCGACAAAGGCGGCGTGAATGGTCAAGGCAGCAGTCATGGCGCGCCGGTTAGACGGTTTGGGCTGGAAATGAAACCTTCCCGCAGCGGGAGGGCCTGCGATCAGCGCGTGGCGTTGTAGCTCAGCTGGTCCTGGCTGAGCTGGAAGCCAACCAGCACTTCAAAAGTCGCGCGGGCGACGGCCGCCTTGACCTCGGGCCGCGAGAGCGGATCTACTGCCGCATCCGCATCGCCAGCCTTACGCTTGCGGGTGATCTGTTCGCGAATATCGGCCGGAAGGCTGGCTTCAGCCTTGTCGACATAGGCGCTGGCCGAGCCGCTGACCTGGGCGCGTTCTTGGCCATCGGCGAAGTTGATGGTGACCGAGCCGACCCGCTTCGAAATCACCGCGCTGCCGCCGCGCAGGACGGTGACGAAATAGGGCAATGTGACGGTGCGGGCACCGCGCACGTCGGTGCGGCGAGCCAGCACGTCAAAGGTGGCGGCGGTATAGACCCGCTCACCCGTCTCGTTGCAGGTCGACCGGACATTGGTCAGCGCGGCGACCAGGTCAATATTGTCGGCCGTGGCCACGCCGGGGGTGCGGAATAGGGTTACGTCGCCAGTGTAGTCGGGCACGCCGACGGCGGGGCAGGCGCTGCGCACGGCGGTGATGCCAACGCCTTCATCGACCACCAGGTCCCCGGTCCCGCGGCACCCGGCCAGGGCAGCAGCAATGGTTACGGCGGCATAGAGGCGGGTACGAGGCGTCATTCTGGCAGGTTCCTGTCCTTGGGCAGAACTTGCCCTAGCGGCGTCAATGCCAAAACGCTAGGGGGGCGAACATGAACGCGCCCTTTCCGCAGCCGGGCAAACCGGCCCTTCGCCTTCTGCTCGCCGCCCCGCGCGGCTTCTGCGCCGGGGTCGACCGCGCGATCGAGATCGTCGAGCGCGCCCTGAGCCGCTATGGCGCGCCGGTCTATGTCCGGCATGAGATCGTGCATAACCGTTTCGTGGTCGATGGCCTGCGCGACAAGGGGGCGATCTTCGTTGAGGAACTGGACGAAGTGCCCGATGGCGCGCCGGTGGTATTCAGCGCCCATGGCGTGCCCAAGTCGGTCCCCGCCAATGCTACTGAACGCGGTCTCGACTGGCTTGATGCCACCTGTCCGCTGGTCAGCAAGGTGCACCGCCAGGCCGAACGCCAGATCGAGGCAGGGCGGCACATCCTGTTCATCGGCCACAAGGGCCACCCGGAAGTGATCGGTACGTTCGGCCAGGTGCCAGAAGGCACGATCACCCTGGTCGAAACGCTGGAAGATGTCGCCGCGTTGGACTTTCCCGCCGACGCTGCGCTCTCGTTCCTAACCCAGACCACCCTTTCGGTGGATGACACGGCAGAAATCGTTGCAGCCCTGCGCGCCCGCTATCCCGGGATCGCCGGCCCCAAGGCAGAGGACATCTGCTATGCCACGTCCAACCGCCAGGCCGCGGTCAAGGCAATCGCCGAGGAATGCCAGCTGGTGCTGGTGATCGGTGCGCCCAACAGTTCCAATTCACTGCGATTGGTCGAGGTTGCCCAGCGCTGCGGTGCGACGGCGCACCTCATTCAGCGCGGCAGCGAAATCGACGAAGCCTGGTTTGACGGGGTTGAGACCATGGGCCTGACCGCCGGGGCTTCTGCGCCCGAAACGCTGGTTCAGGAAGTCATCGACCGGATCGGCGAGTTCCGGACGGTCGCGGTTGAGCAGGTCGTCACGGCCGAGGAAAAGATCATCTTCAAGCTGCCCCGGCAGCTCGCGGACTAGGTTCGAGGCGTGGCGGTCTATACGCACCTTGGCGCCGAAGTGCTGGCCGGGCTGGTAGCGGAATTCGATGTTGGTGAGCTAACTTCGGTCAAGGGCATCGCCGAGGGGATCTCCAACAGCAATTGGCTCGTCGAAACCACTGGCAAGGACGGAGCCGGTGCACGCTTCATCCTGACCATGTACGAATACCGGATCGAAGTGGGCGACCTGCCGTTCTTCCTCTCTCTGCTCGATCACCTCTCCGCGCGCGGCTGCCCGGTGCCGCGCACGATCCATGACCGCCAGGGCAACCTCTATCGCCTGCTCGATGGCAAGGCTGTGGCGCTGATCGAATTTCTGCCGGGCGTCTCGGTGAGCGCGCCAACGCCGGGGCAGGCCCAGGCGGTAGGCCGCGCGCTGGCGCAGATGCAGCTGGCTGCTGCTGATTTTGCCGGCGTGCGGGAGAATGCGATGGGCCGGGCCGAATGGCAGCGGCTGGCGCAGGAATGCGGGCCGGACGGGCTGGCCGAGATCGACCCAGGCTTTGCCGAACTGGTGTCACGCGAACTCCCTGCTGTGCTGGCTGGCTGGCCCGAAGGCCTGCCGCGCGGGACCATTCATGCCGACCTGTTCCCGGACAACGTGCTAATGCTGGGCGCCCAGGTGACCGGGCTGATCGACTTCTATTTCGCATGTACCGACCTGTTTGCCTATGACCTGGCGGTGACGCACGCCGCCTGGTGTTTTTCCAATGATGGCAAGCACTTCGATCCGGCGCTGTCTTCAGCATTGATCGCCGGTTACGAGGAGGTCCGCCCGCTTTCGGACGCTGAGCGCAGCGCCCTGCCCTTGCTGGCGCGCGGGGCCGCCTTGCGCTTTGCCCTGACGCGGGCCTGGGACTGGGTTAACACCCCCGCCGATGCCCTGGTCACCCGCAAGGACCCAGTGGCTTTTGCCCGGCGCCTGGAATTCTACGCCGATCCCGCCAATGCCACCGTCTTTGCCGCCACATGAAGCGGATTGAAGCCTACACCGACGGCGCCTGCAAGGGCAACCCCGGCCCTGGCGGCTGGGGCGTGGTGCTGCGGATGGGGCAGCATGAGCGGGAAATGTCGGGCCACGAAGCCCATACCACCAACAACCGGATGGAACTGACCGCGGTGATCCGCGCGCTCGATGCGCTGAAGGAGCCGTGCCACGTCGCGCTGCATACTGACAGCCGCTATGTGATCGACGGGATCACCAAGTGGATCTTCGGCTGGCAAAAGAACGGCTGGATCAATTCGCAGAAGAAGCCGGTGCTGAATGCCGACCTGTGGCAACAGCTACTCGAATCGCGCCGAAGGCACCGGATCGACTGGATCTGGGTCAAGGGCCACGATGGCCATCCAGAGAACGAGCGGGCCGACCGCCTGGCGAGCGATGCGGCCCTCTCAGGCAAGGTGGGTTAGCCGGCGGTCGTATCGACCACTTCGGCGCCGGGGCCGTTTTTGAGGATCGATTCGATCGCGTTCTTGGCGCTGGCCTTGCTGCTGTAGCCTTCGGTCCAGAAGATCGTTTCCGCGTTGTAGCAGAAATAGGCGACGAACTCGCCAGCCTTGTTCTGACGGATTTCGAAACGGTGAGCCATGTCGGGATACCTCCCAGGATTGCGACGACTCGCCCAGCCTAGCGTCAAAACTGTGATTCGCTAGCGAAACCGCTGCGGATCATAGGGCGCCGGATCTACTGCGGCCGGCGTCTGACCCAGCAGCAGCGCGCAGGCCAGGTCGGCGGCGGCCGGCGCGGTCTGGATGCCAAAGCCGCCTTGCCCCACAAACCAGAAGAACCCGGGCTGACCGGGCTCGAAGCCATAGACCGGCAGCCGATCGGGCGCGAAAGAGCGCAGCCCCGCCCAGCGGTGCTCGATCCGGGCAATCGGCCAGTCCACTACGTGCTCGAACCGATCGATCGCCAGGGCCACATCCAGCTCCTCGGGCGCAGCATCGCAGGGCGGGCTCAGGGTCTCGTCATGCGGGCTCAGCCACAGCCGCCCAGCCTCGGGCTTGAAATAGAACAGACCATCGATGCCGAGCACCAGTGGCAGGTCAGCAGGTGGTCCGTCCGTAAGCCGCAACTGCGCCACAGTGCGGCGGTAGGGCTGTACGCCAAGCGCCCGCACCCCCGCCCGCTCCGCCACCGGATCGGCCCAGGCTCCCGCAGCATTGACCAGCACTTCGGCCTCAGCCGTGCGCCCATCCGTCAGGGTCAGCGACCAGGCGCAGCCGCGCCGTTCAGCCTGCGCCAGTTCAGAGCGAGTCCACAGCTCTGCCCCGCCTTGCCGTGCACCGGTAAGCCAGTGCTGATGCAAACCGGCGACATCGATGTCGCAACAATCAGGCTCATAGGCTCCGGCGACCCACTCGGCCCGCAAACCTGGCAAACGGGCTTCCAGCGCAGCGCGGTCAAGATCGTCGACCCGCACGCCAAGGTCTCGGAACTCCGCCGCAAAGGCAGCGAGTTCGGCCAGTTCCGCTTGCCGGGCCAGTGTCAAGGCACCGCGCGGGCTGAGGAAGCCATGCTCGTGCAGGAACGGCCCCGATGCTGTCGTCAGCGGCTGAACCTGCGGCCCGCCATAGCTCTCCGTCCAGAAAGCGGCAGAGCGGCCTGTGGAATGATAGCCGGGCCGGTCCTCCGCTTCCAAAAGCAGCACGCGGGCATGCGGGGCAAGGCCTGCGGCGACCGACGCGCCGGCGATCCCCGCCCCGATTACCGCAAAATCGAACTTCTCGCTCATGCCGCGGCCCTTGCCAGAAAGGCATCGATCCGCGCCAGAGCCTCCAGTCGCACCGGGTCAGTCTCACGCAGGATTTCGTGTCTTGCGCGCTCGCCAAGATTGACCAGCTCGCAGATCGGCAAGTGCGCCGCAGCTCGGGCGCTGGCCTTGAAACTGACCAGCGCATCCCGGTCAGTTGCCAGCAACAGCACGGGCTGCTTGACCCGGGCCAGCACCTCGGGCCGGGCCAGCCAGCGCATCGAGGCATAGGCCCGCTCAACCCAGCGCCACGAACCGGGTCCCATGACCACCTCGGGCCGGGCGTCACGCCACCACAGCTCGTCAGCATAGCGGTCGGGATCGTGGGTCAGCAGATCACCCCGGCTGTCCGGCGGCTGTCCGGGCTTCTCGCTCCACTTCCAGGCCGGCCGCGCCGGATCACCCAGACGGCACATCATGCGCGCCACCAGGTGCATCAGCCAGTCGGGCATATTGCCATCGCGCAGGCCCAGCATCGGCGCGCAGAGCACCAGCGCGGCGGGATCGATCGCCTGCTCCGCCGCGGCGCGCAGCGTCAGGTGGCCGCCCATCGAATGACCGATCGCTACGCGCGGGCCGCCGACCGTGGCCGACCACTCGCGCCAGAAGGCCCTGAGGTCCGCCACCCAGGTGCCATAATCGTCGATATGGCCGGTATAGGGATCGCTGCCCAGCCGCCCCGATCCGCCCTGACCGCGCCAGTCGAAGGCGGTTACTGACCAGCCCTGGGTATTCCAGTAGGACAAGGCCTCAAGGTACTTCTCATAGAAGTCACCGCGCCCACTCATGAACAGGATCGCCCCGCGCGGATTGGGGTGCGCCCAGTCGATCCGGCGGATGGCCTGGCCATCGGGCGCAATCCAGCGGCTTTCAGCGGCTTCGGCAGGAATGACCCGGCGATCGAACGCGGCGGACATGTGGCTAATTCGAGCCTCTTTACCTTGGTTACTTTTTGGTAAGCCCTGCCCTGTATCCATGCTCCCGATACCAGGGGGCGGGCAATGCCGAACGTCGAATTTCAATACGTACTGCTGGGGGCCTTGGCAATCGCGCTGGTGGTTGCCGCCTTTACCGACATCCGCCGCCGCCAGATCGACAACTGGCTCAACGCAGCGATCGCGCTGGGTGCGCCGCTCTACTGGTGGGCCAGCGGGCTAAGCCTGTGGCCGGACGTGGCCTGGCAGCTGGGCATTGCAGTGGTGACCTTCGCCGTCTGCGCCGGTCTGTTTGCATTGCGCGCCATGGGCGGCGGCGATGTGAAGCTGCTTTCGGCGCTGGCGCTGTGGATCGCACCATCCTGGTTCCTGAAACTAGTGATCATGATGGCGCTGCTGGGCGGCGTGCTGACCGTAGTGCTGGCCGTCTGGCACAGCATGCGCGGCCGCCGCGAACGCCTGGCAATTCCTTATGGCGTCGCGATTTCGACTGCCGGGCTTTGGGCCTTGGCCAGCCAGTTCCTTCCGGCTGCGCAGACAGCTGTCGCCAGCGGCGCAGTGGGTGGAACCGGATTTTAACCATTTCGCACCGATAACCCTTCCGATCTTGGTGTTTTTCTAGGGGGCTTGCAAAGCCATGGATAAGAAGAAGCTGATGTTGCTGCTTGGCGCGCTGGTCGTTGCGATCGGCACGGCCATGGCCGCCCGAACCCTGTTTGCCGGGGCCTCGGCCCCCCAGGCCGAGGCAGCGCAGGTCCCGCAAGGTCCGAAGGTTCTAGTCGCGCAGCGTGCGCTCCCCGTCGGCACGATCATCACGGCGGATTCGATCTCGTTCCAAGCCTGGCCAAAAGAAATGGTGCAGGACGCCTATTTCATCGACGGCGAAGCCGACATGAACAAGCTGCTTGGCACCGTGGTCCGCTATCCTGTGACCGCCGGTCAGCCGGTGACCCAGGGTGCGCTTGTCTCGCCTGGCGACCGCGGTTTCCTGGCTGCGGCGCTTGGCCCGGGCATGCGCGCCGTGACGATCCCGGTCTCCCAGAAGACCGGCGTGGCTGGCTTCGTTTTCCCGGGTGACCACGTCGACCTGGTGCTGACCCAGACAGTTCGCGGCGATGACGGTGGCAGCAGCGGAGCCCTCAAGGCCGCCGAAACCATCCTCCGCAACGTTCGCGTTCTTGCCACAGACCAGTCAACCGAAACCGAAATCGTCGAAGGCAAGACTGTCGTCCGCGGGTTCCGCTCGATCACGGTCGAAGTGACGCCGAAAATTGCCGAGAAGGTTGCCGTTGCGCAGACCATCGGCACGATCAGCCTGGCGCTGCGCAGCCTGGCCGACAACCAGACTGAGCTCGATCAGGCGATCGCCAGCGGCACTGTAAAGGTGCCGGCCGGCGCGACCAAGGAACAGGAAGAGAAGCTGCTCGGCCAGGCGATGAACCGCCCGATCGACGGCGCGACCTCTTTCGTGACCGGTGGTGACGTCTCGCGCTTCCAGCGCCGCACCCTCGCCCCGGCGTCGATCGCGCCGCGTGCGGTCGCCGCTTCTGCCCCCTCGTCCGCTGGTGCCTCGGTCATTGCTGCTGCTCCGCAGGGCCCGGTGGTCCGGGTGACCCGCGGCAAGAACACCTCTGTCGAACAGGTCGGGAGGCGCTGAGATGATCCGTAACGCCAACCACGCCGCGACCGCCCTGAAGAAAGGCAATCCGATGAAGCGCCTTGTTACCACCCTGCTGAGCGCCAGCTGCATGCTGGCCCCGCTGGCCCTGGCTTCCGCTCCGGCAGCCCATGCCCAGTCAATGACCCGCCCGGCAAACGATGTCGTGCTGTCGATTGGCAAGGGTCAGTTGGTCACCATCGGCGGCAACATGGCCGATGTGTTCGTCGCCAATGACTCGGTTGCCGATGTCCAGGTGAAGTCGCAGCGCCAGCTCTATGTCTTCGGCAAGGCCGGTGGTGAAACCACCGTCTATGCCAGCAACGCTGCCGGCGACGTCATCTGGTCAGCCAATGTCCGCGTCGGCTCGAACATCGACAGCGTCGACCAGATGCTGCGGATGGCCATGCCCGATGCCAAGGTGGCCGTCTCGACGATGGGGACCAACACCTTCCTGCTGACCGGCACAATTGCCTCGCCCGAAGACGCCTCGGAAGCCAAGCGGCTGGTCGAAGCCTTTGTCGGCAAGGAAGCCAATGTCATCACCCGGCTGAAGACCGCGACGCCGCTGCAGGTCAACCTGCGCGTCAAATTTGCCGAAGTCAGCCGCTCGCTGGTCAAGCAGATCGGCGCCAGCCTGACCTCGGTCGACGATTCGGGCGGGTTCAAGTTCGGCATCGGCCAAGGCCCTGCGTTCAAGCAGGTAGCCCCTTCGTTCGTCGATCCGGTGACCGGGCTGCGCCAGCCGATGGGTCCCTTGGCCGTGGGCAACAACTACAAGGGCGATGGCTATAACATCGTCAACCAGGCTGCGAACGGCACCACCATTGCTGCCGCTGGTCGCCTGTTTGGCATGGACGTGCTGGGCGCGCTGGACCTGGGTGAAACCCTTGGCCTCGTCACCAGCCTGTCAGAACCCAACCTGACTGCGCTATCAGGCGAAACGGCCGACTTCCTGGCAGGGGGCGAATATCCGATCCCGATCAGCCAGGGCCTGGGTTCGACCTCGGTCGAATACAAGCGCTTCGGTGTCAGCCTGGCCTATACTCCTACGGTCCTGGCCAATGGCCGGATCTCGCTGCGGGTCCGCCCGGAAGTGTCGGAACTGTCGAGCCAGGGCTCAATCCAGCTCAACGGCTTCAACGTCCCTGCGCTGACCGTGCGCCGTGCTGAAACCACGATCGAGCTGGGTTCCGGCCAAAGCTTCATGATCGCCGGACTGATGGGCAACAATGCCCAGAACACCGTGAAGAAGATGCCCGGCGCCGGCGACCTGCCGATCCTGGGTTCGCTGTTCCGTTCAACCAATTTCCAGCGCGGCGAGACCGAACTGGTGATCGTGGTGACCCCTTATCTGGTCAACCCGGTCGATGCCAACGACATCAAGCTGCCGACCGACGGCTACCAGAACCCTACCGACATCCAGCGGGTGTTCGGGAACATGGAAAACAACGGCAAGTCGGGCGGTACCCGCCCGGTGCCGACTGCCGCCCCGGACGGCGCGCCTGCCCCCAAGGTGGGTGAACTCGATACGCCGCCGGCTGCTGTTCCGGTGGATGACAAGCGTTCGAAGAAGAAGTCGCGCACTGCTGCTGCCGAAGCCGCCGCGCCCGGCTTCAGCATGAACTGAGAGAGGTGATGACCATGCGTAGCAACCAGAACCGCAAGGCGCTTGGCGCCGCCATCGCTCTCTCGCTGAGCACCATGCTTGCCGGCTGTGGTGGCATGGCCCAGAACACCCAGCTGGAAAGTGTCCACCAGCCGGTTGTCAGCCGCACCAATTACACGTTTGACGTGACGACCAATCCGGGTGGCCTCTCGCTCCCCGAATCCCGCCGACTGGCTGGCTGGTTCGAAGCGATGGACCTGCGTTACGGTGACCGGATCTCGATCGACGATCCGCTGTCCAGCGGTGCGACCCGCGCAGCCGTGGAAGCTGTAGCCGGACGCTTTGGCCTGCTGGTCGGCGATACGGCACCGGTTACCCCTGGCGCTGTCAGCGCAGGCACTGCGCGGGTGATCGTGACCCGAGCTTCGGCTACGGTTCCGGGTTGCCCGGACTGGTCGGCCAAGTCGGACACAAACTTCAAGAACGCCACCAGCACCAACTATGGCTGCGCCTCGAATGCCAACCTGGCGGCGATGGTGGCTGATCCTGAGCATCTGTTGAAAGGCGCCAACACGACCGGCCGCACTGTCGTGATGAGCAGCAACAAGGCCATTGAATCCTATCGAGACGCCAAGCCCACGGGCGAAGACGGCCTCAAGGAAAATAATACCCAGAAGAAAGGCCAGTAAGCCATGAATGCTCCCTGGAAGCCCGGCGCGTCCGGCAATCGTGACGCCTTCAGTGCCTATATCTGCGACGATGCCGCGCTTGATGTCCTGCGTCCGGTCGTGATCGAGATGGGCTGGCAGCCCGAGAAGTGCAACAAGGGTGGCCTGCGCAACGCGGTCCAGTCGCTGTCTATCTCGGCCAGCCCGAACATCCTGATGGTCGACCTGTCGGAAAGCGGCGACCCGTTGAGCGATATCAACGCCCTGGCCGAGGTCTGCGAACCCGGCACGGTGGTGATCGCGATTGGCCAGGTCAACGACGTGCGCCTCTATCGCGACCTGCTTGGCAGCGGGATTCAGGATTACCTTCTGAAACCGCTCTCGCCCGGTCAGGTCCGCGATGCGCTGATCAATGCTCAGACGGTCTTTGCCACGCCCAAGGCGCATGATCCGGCTGCGGCCAAGAAGCATGTCTCGGTCGCCGTGCTCGGCACCCGCGGCGGCGTCGGCGCCTCAACCATCGCGACTTCGCTCGCCTGGCTCTTCAGCGGTGATGAAAAGCAGCCGACCGCGCTGCTCGATCTGGATATCCATTTCGGCACCGGTGCCCTGGCACTCGACCTCGAACCGGGCCGCGGTCTGACCGATGCGATCGAAAACCCCAGCCGCATCGACGGCCTGTTTATCGAACGCGCGATGATCCGCGCCAACGATCATCTGGCGATCCTTTCGGCCGAAGCGCCGATCAACTCGCCGCTGATGACTGACGGTGCCGCCTTCATCCAGCTGCAGGAAGAATTCCGGCAGGCTTTCGAGATGACGGTGATCGACCTGCCGCGCAACATGCTGATCAACTTCCCGCACCTGCTGAACGACGTGAACGTCGTGCTGCTGGTCACGGAAATGACCCTGGCAGGGGCGCGCGACGCGATCCGCGTCCTGTCCTGGATGAAAAGTAACGCACCGCACGTGCAAACGATCGTCGTGGCCAACAAGGTGCTGCCCGGCACGGGCGAGATCAGCAAGGCCGATTTCGAGGCCTCGATCGAGCGCAAGATCGGCTTCACCATTCCCTATGACGCCAAGGCTGCGGCCAATGCCGCCAAGCTGGGACAGACCTTTGCCGATGCCAACCGCTCGACCAAGGCCGGCAGCGTGATCCGCGAGATCGCCAAGTCGGTCCACGGCGTGGGTGATGGCGAAGCTGTCGACGATGCGATCAAGCCCAAGTCGTCGCTGCTTGGCAAGTTCGATCTCAAGGCGCTGCTGCCCAAGAAGACCGCCACGGAACCGGCCCGGGCCTAAGCCTGGCCCGGAACCCGTATCATCCCTTTTTGAAGAAGGCCTGATCAGTCAATGGACATCACCCAACTGCTGCTGATCGCCGTGGGCATGATGGCATTCATGGTGCTGGGCTATATGGGCTTTGCCGGACCTTCGCCGGCGAAGGAAGCATCGCGCCGGCTCCAGGGGCTGCGCTATCGCCACTCGGACAGCACGGTCGACAAGGTTGAGGCGCAGCTCAAGAAAGCTGTGGCTGCGCGCAAGCCCAAACTGCACCAGATCGCAGGTTCGGAAAGTCGTGTCGCGGCGCTCATGATGCGGCTCCACCGCACCGGCAAGGGCTGGACACTGAGTCAGTATGTCTACGCCTCGGGCGGCCTCGCCCTGGTCGTGGCGCTGTTGCTGTTCATCAAGACGGGTGCTGCCGCGCTGTCGCTGGGCATTGGCCTGGTGGTCGGTGCCGGCCTGCCGCACTTCGTGGTCAGCTTCTTCATCGGCCGGCGCACCAACGCCTTTACCGCCAAGTTCCCAGACGCGATCGAGCTGCTGGTTCGCGGCCTGCGCTCGGGCCTGCCGGTGACCGAAACGCTGGGCGTGGTTTCGACCGAAGTTCCGGGTCCGGTGGGCGAGGAATTCAAGCTGGTGACCGAACGGATCAAGATCGGCAAGACCATGGAAGACGCCCTCCAGGAAACCGCCGACCGCCTGAACACTCCTGAATTCAGCTTCTTCTGCATCACGCTGGCGATCCAGCGGGAAACCGGCGGCAATCTGGCCGAAACGCTTTCGAACCTGGCCGACGTGCTGCGCAAACGCGCCCAGATGAAGCTCAAAATCAAGGCGATGAGCTCAGAATCCAAAGCCTCGGCCTATATCGTGGGCGCACTGCCGTTCATCGTCTTCATCATGATCTACATGATCAACCCGAAGTATCTCGCCGGCTTCTGGACCGACGATCGCCTGATCGTGACCGGTTTGGGCGGCCTTACCTGGATGTCGATCGGGGCCTTCATCATGGCCAAGATGGTCAGCTTCGAAATCTGAGCAGGGACAGGAACAGGACAT
This sequence comes from Novosphingobium ginsenosidimutans, assembly GCF_007954425.1. Classification (NCBI taxonomy): domain Bacteria; kingdom Pseudomonadati; phylum Pseudomonadota; class Alphaproteobacteria; order Sphingomonadales; family Sphingomonadaceae; genus Novosphingobium; species Novosphingobium ginsenosidimutans. Next base: position 345,519 of record NZ_CP042345.1, read on the forward strand.
GTTGAATACACCTCCCGGTCCCACGCTGCTCGGCGTCGACGTAATCTGGGTCGGCTCGATCCTGGCCGGCCTTGCAGCCACGGCGGTGCTGTTCGCGATCTACACGGCTGTGACGATCCGCGATCCAATGGCAAAGCGGGTCAAGTCGCTCAACGAGCGGCGCGACCAGCTGAAGAGCGGCATCATTACTCAGACCGCCAAGAAGCGCGCCTCGCTCGTCCGCAAGAACGAGACGGCCGACAAGATGAAGGACACGCTGTCGGCACTGAAGGTGCTGCAGCAGAGCCAGGTCGAGGCCATCCAGCAGAAACTGGCCCAGGCCGGGATCCGCAAGAAGGAACTCGGCATTGTCGTGATCTTTGCGCGCATGGTCCTGCCGATCGTGCTGGGCGGTATAGCCGGGATCGCGATCTATGGCATGAACGTCTTCCCCGAATGGGGCGGGATGAAGAAGCTGATGGCCTTCGCTGCGGCGGTTGGTCTGGGCTACAAGGGTCCCGAGCTTTACATCGGCAACCTGATCTCAAAGCGCACCGACGCGATCCGCAAGGGCCTGCCCGATGCGCTCGATTTGCTGGTGATCTGCGCCGAAGCCGGTCTGACCGTCGACGCTGCGTTCAACCGCGTGGCGCGCGAACTGGGCCGCGCCTATCCGGAACTGGGGGACGAGTTCGCCCTCACCGCGATCGAACTGTCGTTCCTCAGCGAGCGCCGCCAGGCTTTCGAAAACCTCGCCTGGCGTGTGAACCTGGAGGCGGTCAAGGGTGTGACCACCACCATGGTCCAGACCGAACGCTATGGTACGCCGCTGGCCTCGGCGCTGCGCGTGCTTTCGGCCGAATTCCGCAATGAACGCATGATGCGGGCCGAAGAAAAGGCGGCGCGTCTGCCGGCGATCATGACCGTACCGCTGATCCTGTTCATTCTGCCGGTGCTGTTCGTCGTCATTCTTGGCCCGGCAGCCTGCTCGATCGCCGACGCCTTCTCGAGCAACGGCCCAGTCAAGGGCGGCGGCTAGAACTTCCACTCAAGGGTGGGGTACCCGTTCCGGGCCGGTTCTCCGAAAGGAGTTCCGGCCCGGTTTCGTTTTAGGGTCTAGGGCTTGACCACAGTGTGATCGATCGCGCCGAAGATCGAGTGGCCGGCGCGGTCGCGCATCTCGATCCGCACGCTGTCGCCATAGCGCAGGAACGGCGTGGCCGGCTTGCCAGAGGCAATCGTTTCGATCATCCGCTGTTCGGCGATGCAGGAATAGCCGCGCCCGCCATCCTTGCACGGGCGACCGGGCGAACCATCGGGATCGCGGTTGGAGACCGTCCCTGAACCGATGATCGATCCGGCCATGACCCGCCGGGTTTTGGCGAGGTGTGCGATCAGCGTGCCGAAATCGAAAGTGCATTCCTCACCCGCCTCGGCCCGGCCAAAGGCCTCGCCGTTCAGGTCGACCCGCAGCACCAGATTGAGCCGGCCGCCGGTCCAGGCATCGCCCAGTTCATCAGGCGTCACGAAGACCGGGGAGAAATGGCTGGCGGGTTTCGACTGGACGAAGCCAAAGCCCTTGGCCAGCTCGTCCGGGATCAGATTGCGCAAGGAAACGTCGTTGACCAAGCCGACCAGCCGGATGTGATCGAGCGCCGCCGCAGGCGAGACACCCTGCGACACGTCGCCGGTCACGACGCAGATCTCGGCTTCCATATCGCAGCCCCAGCCCTCGTCGGCCAGAATGATGGGAGCCCGGGCACCGCGCAGATCGTCGCTGCCGCCCTGGTACATCAGCGGATCGTGCCAGAAGCTCTCGGGCAGTTCGGCCCCGCGCGCCTTGCGGACAAGTTCGACGTGATTGACGTAGGCCGAACCGTCAGCCCACTGATAGGCGCGCGGCAAGGGGGCCAGCGCCTCGCGTTCATGGAACCGTTCGCGCGGGATCGCGCCATGTTCCAGCTCGGTCGCCAGGGCCTGGAGCACCGGAAAATGCCGATCCCAGTCATCAAGTAGCGCTTGCAGCGTCGGCACTAGGTGCGATGCATCTGCGTACCAGGCCAGATCGGTGCTGACCACGGCGAGGCGCCCGTCGCGCCCTCCGGGAAGGGTGGCGAATTTCATCGGGACAATTCCTTGGTTGGATCGGCGCCTTCGAGTTCGGCCACCCGGTTGGTGATCCGCGCCAGCAGCACCTTGAAATCTTTCAGTTCGGCGGCCGAAAGCGATGCGAACAGCCGCCGCTCCATATCAAGCGCCAGCGGCATGATCTCGCCGTGCATCGCCTTGCCGGCGGCGGTCAGCTCGATGTGGTGGGAGCGGCCATCATCCGCATTCGGGCTGCGCGCCACGAGGCCGCGATCCTCCAGCACCTTGCAGGCGCGGTTGACTGCGACCTTGTCCATCCGGGTCGCACCAACCAGGCTGCGCTGGGTCTGGGCCCCGGCATCGCCCAGCACCGCCATGACCCGCCATTCAGGGATCTTGAGGCCAAAGCGGGCGCGATATTCGCCCGCGATCATGTCACTCACCGCGTTGGTGGTGACCGACATCAGATAGGGCAGGAAATCCGCCAGGCGTGAGCTGTCTTTGGCCATCGAATCGGTTTCTAGTGCAACCGGTTTGCCGCGCCAAGCGCCGTCACGCCGGCTTCACCGCTTCGGGGGCAGAAGCCGCGATTGCTGGGATCGCCCGGAGCGCCTCGTCGATGCGCACCAGCCTGGGCAAGCGCTCAAGTGGGACGGCAAATCGACGAGCGCTGTACATCTGCGGGACCAGGCAGATATCGATCAGGTTGGGCCGATCGCCGCCGAACAGCCCATGCTCGGGCGCATCGGCCTCAAGCGCGGCCAGGCCATCGCCCAGCCAACGATGCAGCCAGCGGGTAACGCCCGCCACATCCGCCCCAAGTTCGTCGCGCAGGAAGTTCTGGACCCGCAGATTCTGCAAAGGGTGTACTTCCGAAATGATCGTCATCGCCCGGCCGAGGACATGGGCGCGGGCCATCGGGTCGGCCGGCAAGAGACGCGGTTCGGGCCAGCGGGCATCGAGATAATCGATGATCGCCAGCGACTGGGCAATCGCCTCGCCATCCACCTCAAGCACCGGCACCAGCCCAAGGGGATTGCGGGCGATGTGCTCTGCCCCGCTTTGCTCACCCGCCGCCAGATCGACCGTGTGCGAGGTCCAGGACAGACCCTTCAAGTTCATCGCGATCCGCACGCGGTAGGCAGCAGAGGAGCGCCAGTAATCGTACAGGACCAGCTCGCTCATCCCAGCACCCTTCCGGCAACGGCGCCCAGTTTGGCGACTAGCATCGGGTCGCGCTGGGCCTTGGCGGTCATGATCGCATGATCGAGCGCGCGGTCAATCGGGCTAGCGGGCCGCGTCTCGGGCAGGCTGGCAAGGAAGCGGCGCAGCACCTGGCCGGCCAGCGCAGCATTGGCCTGCATCACCGCCAGCACATCGCCAGCCTCGACCCCAGCCTCGTGGGTTCGCCAGGCGTCATAGTCGGTCACCATGCCAAGCAGAGCATAGGGCAGCTCTGCCTCGCGGGCGAGGCGAGCTTCGGGCATTGCGGTCATGCCAATCACGTCCCCGCCCCACTTGCGATAGAGCAGGCTTTCTGCGCGGGTCGAAAACTGCGGGCCTTCGATCGCTACATAGGTGCCGCCGCGATGGACAACAGCACCCTCAGCCGCAACGGCATCGGCCAGTCCCTCTGACAGCCGCGGGCAAACCGGATCGGCCAAGCTGACATGGGCAACCAGGCCAGGACCGAAGAAGCTGGCCGGACGGCTGACGGTGCGATCAAGGAACTGATTGACCACCACCATCTGCCCCGGTGCCATGTCCGCGCGCAGCGAACCGATGGCCGAAAGCGCGATGACATCAGTTACCCCGCAGCGCTTCAGCACGTCGATATTGGCACGAAAATTGACCGAAGCCGGTGGAATGGCATGGCCAATCCCGTGGCGCGGCAGAAAGGTAACGCGAACGCCTGCGAGTGTGCCGGTAGTTACCGCCGAAGACGGTTCACCGAATGGGCTTTCGACTGCGATTTCCTGGGCGTTCTCAAGCCCGACGCCACCGGCCAGGCCCGAGCCGCCGATCACGCCGATATGCCACTCACTCATGCCAATCCTCAGCTCAGTTGTGCGCGAGGATCCCCGCCATGATGAAATCGATGCAGTGTTCGCGATAGCGATCGCGCAGTTCCGCGGTTAGCGCCTCGGTATCATAGCAGTGCTTCAGTACCAGGCGCGAGGAGAAGAACCGGTCGCAGGCTCCGGTCGCCGTGAAGTAGAACAGCTGGGGATCGACCTTGCGGAAAACGCCTTGCTTGACCCCGTCCTTGATCAGCCGATCATAGGCGCGGCTCAATGGGCTGAGATAGGAATCGGCGATCCGGTGCGCTTCTTCGGGATCGCTTTCGCGCACTAGCCGCATCAGCAGGCGGTTGAGGTAAGGCGTCTCGTAATAGGTTTCGACCATCTTGCCGATGTGATGGCGCAGCCGTGCTTCGGGATCCCACTCCTTCGACATCAACGCGTCGACCGCGTGGACGATCCCCTGCATGTCGCGATCAAGCAGGGCCTTCATCAATCCGGCCTTGTTGCCGAAATAATACTTCACCAACGCCGAGTTGAGCCCTGAGCGCAGCGACAGTTCGGACAGCGAGATATCGACGATATCGCCTTCGCGCATGATCGTCGAAGCGGTGTGCAGCAGCAGTTCGCGTGCGCCCTCGGGGGCTTCGTTCTGATCAACAGCCAGCTGGCTCATGCGAAGGGCGGCTCCTCTCCCCACCAAGGATAGAAGTCTGGCATATCGCTCGAAACCCGTAGCGGAAAGGCGGGCGGGCGCTTTTCGAGGAAGCTTTGCACACCTTCCTTCGCATCGGCCCCCTTCGACAGGCGGTAGATCGCCCGGCTATCGACCTTGTGCGCCTCCATCGGGTGCGCGCCCGAAGGGATCCGCCAGAGCATGGCGCGGGTCATCGCGACCGAAACGGCTGAGGTGTTGTCGGCAATTTCACGCGCCAGGCCGCGCGCTGCATCAATCAATTCGCCCGGCGCGTGGACGGAGCGGACCAGTCCGCCCTTGAGCGCTTCCTCGGCACCGAAAATCCGGCCAGTCATGCACCATTCGAGCGCCTGATTGATCCCGACGATTTTCGGCAGGAACCAGCTGGAGCACGCTTCGGGCACGATCCCGCGCCGCGCGAAGACAAAGCCATAGCGGGCGTTGTCGCTGGCGAGGCGGATATCCATCGGCAGCTGCATGGTCACGCCTACACCCACCGCCGCGCCGTTGCAGGCCGAGATCAGCGGCTTCTTCGATTGAAACAGGCGGAGCGTCAGCAGCCCGCCACCATCGCGGACGCGCGGATCGGACAGGTCCTCGACCGGCGTCGAGTCCGAAAAGACCGCGCGGCCATCATCGGGCGTCAGGTCAGCCCCGGCGCAAAAGGCACGGTCGCCTGCCCCGGTAAAGATCACCGCCCGGACCGAATCATCGGCGTCGGTGCGGTCCATCGCATCGATGATCTCGTCCATCATCGTGCGGGTGAAGGCATTCATCTTCTCCGGCCGGTTGAGCGTCAGGGTGGCGATGCCTTCGCCAATATGAAGGTCAATCTGCGAATAGCCCATGTCTCTCTCCCGGGGAGGGTGCGGCCGGACGTCAACCTATGACGCCCGGCCAGGTTCCTGTTGCTTAACGGGGCGCCATGCGGATGCCGCCGTCAAGCCGGACATCCTCGCCATTGAAGTAGCCGTTCTCGATCATGCACATGGCGAGATTGGCATATTCATCCGGGTTGCCCAGGCGCTTGGGGTTAAGCACCGAGGCGCCCAGCGCGTCGCGCACGTTCTGCGGCGCACCGGCCAGCAGCGGGGTATCGAAGATGCCCGGCAGGATGGTGTTGACGCGGATCTTCTCGCTCGCAAGGTCGCGAGCAATCGGCAGGGTCATGCCAACCACGCCGCCCTTCGAGGCCGAATAGGCCGCCTGGCCCATCTGGCCGTCTTCAGCCGCGACCGAAGCGGTGTTGACGATCGCGCCGCGATCACCGTCTTCCTGCGGCTCCAGCGTCATCATGCCGGCCGCCGACTTGGCGATGCAGCGGAAGGTACCGACCAGGTTGATCTGGATGATCCAGTTGAAGGCATCCATCGGGAAGTGCTTGATGCTGCCATCTTCCTTGCTGCGGCTGGCAGTTTTGATCGCATTGCCGGTGCCGGCGCAGTTGACCAGGATCCGCTCCTGCCCATGGGCTTCACGGGCCTTGGCGAAGGCGGCATCGACCGAGGCATCGTCGGTCACGTTGCATTCGCAGAACACGCCGCCGATCTCGTCGGCGATAGCCTTGCCCTTCTCTTCCTGCAGGTCGAAGATCGCGACCTTGACGCCCTTGGCGGCCAGCGCCCGGGCGGTGGCAGCACCAAGGCCCGAAGCACCGCCGGTAACGACCGCGGCAACAGTGTTGTCGAGTTTCATTTCAGATTGCTCCCTTGAAGCTTAAACCATTTCCACAATCGTTACGTTGGCGACGCCGCCGCCTTCGCACATTGTCTGCAGACCATACTTGCCGCCGCGCGCCTTGAGCGCGTTGAGCAGCGTCGACATCAGCTTGGTGCCCGAAGCGCCGAGCGGGTGGCCCAGCGCAATCGCGCCGCCATTGACGTTGAGCTTGTCCGGATCGGCGCCGGTATGCTTGAGCCAGGCCATCGGCACCGAGGCGAAGGCTTCGTTGACTTCGTAAAGGTCGATGTCGCCGATCTTCAAACCAGCCTTGGCCAGCGCCTTGTCAGTCGCGAACAGCGGTTCTTCCAGCATAATCACCGGATCGCCGGCGGTCACGGTCAGGGTGTGGATCCGGGCCAGCGGGGTCAGGTTGTAGCGCTTGAGCGCTTCTTCCGAGACGACGAGTGCAGCCGAAGCGCCATCGCAGATCTGGCTGGAGGTCGCGGCGGTCAGTGCGCCGCCTTCCTGCAGCAGCTTGACCCCGGCGATGCCTTCCAGCGTGGCGTCCATGCGGATGCCTTCGTCAATGGTGTGCCACTGCTTGCCTTCGGGGGTTTCGATCTCGATCGGCACGATCTCGTTCTTGAAGGCCCCGGCCTCGGTTGCAGCCTTGGCGCGCAGGTGGCTGGTAAGCGCGAACTGGTCGAGCTGGTCCTTGGTGAAGCCGTGCTTCTTGACGATCATCTCGGCGCCCATGAACTGCGACCAGGAAACGCCGGGATACTTCTCTTCCAGACCGGGCGACTTGTAGTTCCCCAGGCCCTCCTTCATGTGGAAGATCGCGGTGGAGCCCATCGGCACGCGGGTCATGCTTTCGATGCCGGCGGCGATCACCACGTCCTGGGTGCCGCTCATCACTGCTTGCGCCGCAAACTGGATCGCCTGCTGCGAGGAACCGCACTGGCGGTCAATCGTCACCGCCGGGGTCGATTGCGGCAACAGCTTCGAGGCGAGCACAGCATTGCGGCCGACCTGCCCGGCCTGCTGGCCGCCCTGGCTAACGCAGCCCATCACGACATCGTCAACCGCGTTCGGATCAATCCCGGTGCGCGCAACCAGCGCATCAAGCGTGGCGGCGGCAAGATCGACCGGGTGAACTCCGGCCAAGCGTCCGCCGCGGCGGCCGCCGGCGGTGCGGACTGCATCTACGATATAGGCGGTAGCCATCGAACCGATTCCTTTCCTGCGAAACGTGTTTAATCGATCGATTAAGGTGACCCCGGCGGAGCGTCAAGCGTGCATCGCGCGATGAATCGTTTCCTGCGGACCGCAGGTTGCTTGTGCCTGTTGTAAAATGACAACAGCACGACCGAAACCTGTACCTGACCTTAATTCCAAATTGCATCGCAGTACCGGTTATTTCAGGAAGCCCCATCCGGTCCCGCAGGGGACCAGAAGGGTGATTCCCTCTCCAAAGGGCACCTGACTTCGCGCCGATCCGGTTATTGTGCCGGGTCATGATCAAGGGGCTAACACATGAAGTTCTTCAGCAAGTCCGCGCTTTACCGCGCGACCAGCCTGGAAAGCGCCGCCATCGCGGTTGCTATGCTGGGTGTGGCAAGTGTCGCTACGCCGGCCTTCGCGCAGGATGCTGCGCCGCAGGCCAGCCAGACCGCCGAATGCGCCGATGAAAACGCCAACGGCGTCTGCGATTCGGAAGAAGGCGGTCAGATCGTCGTTACCGGCTCGCGTATCGCTCGCCCGACGCTCAGCTCGCCCGTTCCCCTGACCTCGGTCTCGGTCGGTGAACTCACCGAAACCGGCGACGTCTCGCTGGGTGATGCACTGAACGACCTTCCTTCGCTGCGTTCGACCTTCAGCGCTGGCAACTCGTCGCGCTTCATCGGCACCGCCGGCCTCAACATCCTTGACCTTCGTGGTCTCGGCACGCCCCGCACCCTGGTGCTGGTCAACGGCAAGCGCCACATCACAGCCTCGCCGGGTGACTACCTGGTTGACGTGAACACCATCCCGGTTGACCTGCTTGAGCGCGTTGACATCGTGACCGGCGGTAACTCGGCCGTTTACGGTTCGGACGCCGTTGCCGGGGTTGTGAACTTCGTGCTGAAGCGCAATTACGAAGGCCTCGCCTTCCGCGGTCAGGGCGCGATCTCGTCGCGCGGCGACCGTGGCAACTACTTCGTCTCGGGCACCTGGGGCAAGAACTTCGCCGACGGTCGTGGCAACATCGCCATCGCCGCCGAATATGCCAAGGCGGAACCGCTGTTCTTCTATCAGCGTGACGATATCACCGGTGCCCTCACTGGCCGCTGCCAGTTCCAGGTCGTTGAGCCGACCGGCGGCGAACCGGGCGGTACCGATGGCATCTACGACAACGCCTTTGTCTGCGGCGTGCGCAACGCGGCGATCTCGGATGCCGGCACCATCGGCGCGCTTGATCCGTCGACTAGCCCGACCCGTCGCTACCTGCGCTTTGCCAACGATGGCACGCTCTATGCCGACACCCCGACGCTGTCCTATGCTCCGGTCGGTTCAGGCAACCAGATCGGCGGAAATGGCTCGACCCTGCGCAACACCGGCGTGATGGCCGCTGGCACCCAGCGCTTCGCGTTCAACCTGCTTGCGCACTATGACATCAGCGATGCGTTCCGTCCCTATGTCGAAGCCAAGTATGTCCATGTCGATGCTTTTGGCGAAGGCCAGCCGAGCTTCTTCCAGGGCTCGATCCCGGGCTTCTTCGGCGGTGGTGCGGAACTGAGCTGCTCCAACGGCTTCCTATCGGCGCAGAACCTGACCCAGCTGCAGGCGACCGGCCGTTGCCTTTCGCCGACCGGCGTTTTCACCATGTCGCGCTTCAACGTCGACTTTGGTGGTCGTAGCGAAGACCACAACCGCAAGACCTTCCGCATCGTCGGCGGGATTGAAGGCACGTTCAACGATGACTGGAACTACGAAGTTTCCGTCAACTACGGGCGCTTCGAAGCCGATGTTGCTGCGAAGAACAACCTGCTGCTGTTCGATCTGGCCGGCAATGACGACGGCTTCTTGCTGGCAACTCAAGCGGTCGTGGCTCCGGCTGGTTTCAGCGGTTCGAACTTTGCGACCAATTCGTCGGGTCAGCGCGTGATCTGCGCGATCAACGCCACCACCAACGTTCGTCCCGACTGCGTCCCCGTCAACCTGTTTGGTTTCGGCAAGTCCAGCCAGGCCGCTCTGGACTTCATCCATTCGGATGGCATCCGCACCGAGCGCGCAGAATCGCTGAACTTCCTGGCCAGTGTTTCGGGTGACAGCTCGCAGCTGTTCGAACTGCCTGGCGGCCCGATCGGCTTCGTGCTGGGCGGCGAATACCGTGAAGACACTGCCTCGAGCGTGTGGGACGATTTCACCGCCAGCGGTTCGACCTTCCTGAACGCTCTGGCGCCGTTCACTCCGCCCAAGGTTACCGTGAAGGAAGCCTTCGGTGAGCTCGACGTGCCGCTGCTGAAGGACATGCCGTTCGCCAAGGAACTGTCGGTCCGCGGCGCTGCTCGCGTGTCGGACTACAACACCCGCGCCGGCACTGTCTGGGCGTGGAACGTTGACGGCATCTGGGCGCCGATCGAGGACATCCGCTTCCGTGCGGCTTACGCGGTTTCGGTCCGCGCGCCGACGCAGAGCGACCTGTTCGCGGCCGGTTCGCAGAACTTCGCCTTCATCGCCGACCCCTGCGACAGCAACAACATCACCGGCAACCCGAACCGCGCTGCAAACTGCGCCGCGGCCGGCGTTCCGACGGTGCACAATGCTGCTTCGGCCGCGGCTTGCGCCACCACCGCGTTCAACGGCGCGGTTGGTTCGCCCTGGCGGAACTGCACCGCGCTCACCTCGAGCACGCCATTCCTCTCGGGCGGTAACCCGACCCTGAACTCGGAAAAGGGCAAGAGCCTTACCCTGGGTGTGGTGATCGAACCGCGGTTCATCCCGGGCCTCAACCTGACGATCGACTACTATCGGATCAAGGTTGAGAACGTGATTTCGGCCCTTGGTGCCCAGCAGATCGTAAACCTCTGCTATGACACCGCTGGCGGGATCTCCAACCCGTACTGCGCCACCGTCAACCGCAATGCCTCGACCGGTCTGTTCGTGGATCCGGCCGTGATCGCGGGCGGCATCAACTTCGCGGCGCTGAAGGCCGACGGTATCGACATCGACCTGTCGTATCGCAAGACCTTCGACAACGGTCACCGTCTGTCGCTGCGCGGGATCGCGACCCGGGTGCTGAAGCGTGAAAACTTCACCAACCCGCTGTTCCCGCAGGAACCGAACCGCATCAAGGACGAGCTGGGCGACCCGAGCTGGGCGGCCAACTTCAACATCAACTATGACTTCGGTCCGGTCGATGTGTCCTACAACCTGCGTTACATCGGCAAGCAGACCATCGGTACCTGGGAAGCCCAGAACCCCTACCAGGGGATCTGCCCGACCAGCGGCTCGACCGGTTACACCGGCCGCACCTGCACGCCGAACACGCTGACCACCCTGGACCCGCAGAACCTCGATCAGTTCCCGCAGGTCTATTACCCGGGTGTGATCTACCACAATGCCCGCGTGAACTTTGAAACCGCCGACAAGAAGTACAGCTTCTACATGGGCGTCGACAACTTCACCGACCGCAAGCCGCCGCTCGGCCTGCTGGGCACTGCCGGTGGTGACCCGTACGAAACCTTCGGCCGGTTCTTCTACGCCGGTTTCCGCGCCAACTTCTAAGGCACGGGCCGCAAGGCAAAAGATCGGGGGCCGGAACGCAAGTTCCGGCCCCCTTTCTTTGTGTCCGTGGCTGGCTGTATCAGACCGTGATCGTCAGCGCGCCATCGCCCTCGTCGATCTTGACCGTGCTGCCATCGGGGATCTCCCCGCCCAGCAGCTTCTCGGCCAGCGGGTCCTGCAGATAGCGCTGCACCGCCCGCTTCAACGGCCGCGCGCCATAGACCGGATCGTAACCGACCCGGCCCAGCCAGCGCTTGGCGGCGTCGGTCAGCTCGAGCACGATCTTGCGGTCCTTCAGCAGCTTGGCCACCCGGCCAACCTGGATCTCGACGATCGGCGCCATGTGCTCCACGCCCAGGCGGTGGAACAGGATGATCTCGTCCAGCCGGTTGAGGAACTCGGGGCGGAAATGCCCGCGCACGACTTCCATCACTTGCGGCTCGACGCTTTCAACGTCCTGCCCGTCTTCCAGGTTCGCCAGATACTGGCTGCCCAGGTTGCTGGTCAGGATGATCAGCGTGTTGGTGAAATCGACCTGGCGGCCCTGCCCATCGGTCAGGCGGCCATCGTCGAGCACCTGCAGCAGGACGTTGAACACGTCGCTGTGGGCCTTCTCAACCTCGTCGAACAGCACGACCTGGTAGGGCCGGCGCCGCACCGCTTCGGTCAGCACGCCGCCTTCCTCATAGCCGACATAGCCCGGAGGCGCGCCGATCAGGCGGGCGACCGAATGCTTCTCCATGAACTCCGACATGTCGATGCGGACCATTGCGGTATCGTCATCGAACAGAAACCCGGCGAGTGCCTTGGTCAGCTCGGTCTTGCCGACGCCCGTGGGGCCCAGGAACAGGAACGAGCCCAAGGGCCGGTTCGGGTCCTGCAGCCCGGCGCGGGCACGCCGCACCGCCTTTGACACGGCGACCACCGCATCCTGCTGGCCGATCACGCGCTGACCGATTGCCTCTTCCATCTTGAGCAGCTTTTCGCGCTCGCCTTCCATCATCCGGTCGACCGGGATCCCGGTCCAGCGGCTGACCACGGCGGCGATGTCGTCAGCGGTCACCTCTTCGCGCAGCAATGCGTTTTCCGAAGCGCCCTGCGCATCGGCCAGCTGCTTTTCGAGCTCGGGGATGCGGCCGTACGAAAGCTCACCCGCCTTCGCGAGGTCACCATTGCGCTGGGCCTGCTCCAACTCGAGCCGGGCGTGATCTAGTTGCTCCTTGATCTTGCCTTCAGCAGCGATCTTGTCGCGCTCGTTCTGCCAGCGCGTGGTCAGCTCGGCGGACTGCTGCTCAAGGTTGGCCAGCTCTTCCTTCAGTGCCGCAAGACGATCCTTCGAAGGCTGGTCGCTCTCCTTGGCGAGCGCCAGTTCCTCGATCTTCAGCTGGATGATCCGCCGGTCGAGCACTTCGATTTCCTCGGGCTTGCTCTCCACTTCCATGCGGATGCGGGAAGCCGCCTCGTCCATCAGGTCGATTGCCTTGTCGGGCAGGAAGCGGTCGGCAATGTAGCGGTTGGATAGCGTTGCCGCGGCGACGATCGCATTGTCAGCGATCCGCACGCCGTGGTGCAGCTCATACTTTTCTTTGAGACCGCGCAGGATCGAAATCGTGTCCTCGACCGTTGGTTCGCCCACAAAGACCGGCTGGAAGCGCCGCTGCAGCGCAGGGTCCTTCTCAACGTACTTCTGATACTCGTCGAGCGTGGTCGCGCCGATGCAGTGCAGTTCGCCGCGGGCCAGCGCGGGCTTGAGCAGGTTGGAGGCGTCCATCGCCCCCTCGCCCTTGCCCGCCCCGATCAGGGTGTGCATCTCGTCGATGAACAGGATGATCTCGCCTTCGGCGCCCTTGACCTCGTCAAGCACAGCTTTGAGACGTTCTTCGAACTCGCCACGGTATTTGGCGCCCGCGATCAGGCTGCCCATGTCGAGCGACATCAGTCGGCGATCCTTGAGGCTGTCGGGCACGTCGCCATTGGCGATGCGCAAGGCAAGGCCCTCGGCAATCGCAGTCTTGCCGACTCCAGGCTCGCCGATCAGCGCGGGATTGTTCTTGGTCCGCCGGGCCAGAATCTGGATCGTGCGCCGAATTTCCTCGTCGCGGCCAATCACGGGATCGAGCTTACCGTCGCGCGCGGCCTGGGTCAGGTCGCGGGCATACTTCTTCATCGCGTCATAGGCGTTCTCGGCACTGGCGTTGTCAGCAGTGCGCCCGCCAGTGAGCTCCTGAATCGCAACCTCCAGCTTCTGTGCATCAACGCCGGCCGCCTTCAGCGCCTGCCCAGCCGGATTGGTCGTACCCAGCGCGAGCGCCTGGAGCATCCGTTGGACCGAGACGAAGCTGTCCCCGGCCTTGCTCGAAAGCTGTTCGGCGGCGTCAAGCAGGCGGACGGAATCATTTTCCAGCCCCGGTGCCGCTTGCGCGCCGCTGCCCGAAACGGCCGGGATCTTGCCCAGCGCTTCGTCCACCTTGGCCTGGGCTATGCCGACATTGCCGCCCGCGCGCTGGATCAGACCGGCAGCCATGCCTTCGTTGTCTTCGAGCAGCGCCTTCAGGATGTGTTCCGGCGTGATCCGCTGATGGTTTAGCCGGATCGCCACGGTCTGCGCGGACTGCAGGAAGCCTTTGGCGCGGTCGGTAAATTTTTCGAGGTTCATCGGTGTATCACCCTCCTGTGACACCGAAAGTAGTGTTGCTTATCGGCAACACAAGAGGGTGATACGAGAAAAGATCAGGTTACGGCTTCCAGGTCCGCGCCAGTTCATCGAGCAGCCGCACGCCAAAGCCGGTCGCCCCCTTGGGGGACAAGGGTTTGGCTGTATCGCTCATTTCATTGCCGGCAATATCAATGTGAGCCCAGGGCGTGGCCGGATCGACAAAATAGCCGATAAAGTGCGCACCGTGGCCGGCACCGGGCGGCACACCCTCGGTGCCGTGCTTGATATCGGCCACATCGGACTTGAGATCCTCGGCGTAGTTGGGGTGCAGCGGCAGACGCCAGACGGCCTCGCCCGTCGTCTCGCCCGCCGCCTGGACCGCAGCAACCAGTCCGTCGTGACGGCCGAACAGCCCGGCATACTCATCGCCCAGCGCCGTGACCTTGGCCCCGGTCAGGGTCGCGACATCGACAATGGCGGCGGGCTTGCGGGTGGCCGCCACATACTCGATCCCATCGACCAGAACCATCCGGCCCTCCGCATCGGTGCTGAAGATCTCGGCGGTCTTGCCGCTCATCGTGCGGACGACATCGCCGGGCCGCTGCGCGTTTCCGTCCGGCATATTCTCAGCCAACGCGGCGACCGCAACAACGTGAACCGGTGCCTTGCTCTTGGCGAGGCTCAGCGCAGCGCCTACCACGGCGCCCGCGCCCGACATGTCAGCCTTCATCCGCCACATGCCCGCACCCGGCTTGATCGAAACGCCACCGCTGTCAAAGGTGATGCCCTTGCCGACCATCGCCAGCGGGGCGGCATCGCTGCCCTTGTAGGTCACCAGCAGCAGCCGCGAACCGCGCGGGCTGCCCTGCCCGACGCCCAGGATTGAGCCCATGTTGAGCTTGCGCATCGCAGCCTCGTCCAACACTTCGATCGAAACGCCGGGAACCCCGGCAAAGGCTTCACGCGTGCGGGCAATGAAACTGTCTGGGTAGATCGTCGAAGCCGGCTCGTTCGACAGGTCGCGGCTGAACCGCACAGCTTCGGCGGTCGCGGCGTGGCGGCCGCTCCAGGCAGCCTGAGCCGTCGCCGTGTCGCTGCCGAGGATCGTTACGGCTGCGGTCGAAGGAGCCGCGCCGGTCGTGGTTTTGTAGCGGTCAAAGCGGTACTGCCCCAGCGCATAGCCTAAGGCCGCATCGGCCATCAGCGCGCCGCTACCGGCCCCAGCGATGGCGATAGGGGCCTTCTCGCTACGCAGTTCCTGCGCGGCCTTCCCAGCGGCCTCCATTACCGCCTTGCTGCCGCCGTCCTTGCCGAGACCCATCATCAGAATGCGCGGACGCGCGCCGATTCCGCGCAGAGAGAGGGCTTCATTGGCCTTGGCCGCAAAGCCGCCAGCGGCCAGCGCGGCCTCGACCGCCCTGCGCTCGTCTGCCGAAAGCGGCGCATCGGCGGGGATCGCCTTGTCAGCGGTCAGGACGACCAGAGCCGCATCCGCGGGCGCAGCAGCGGCAAAGCCGATCGGGCGTTCGGCGCTGTTCTTCGCGGTCGAAGCGGGAACGCCCGAACCTATCACGGTCTGAGCCTGGGCCGGAGCGGTAGGCAAAACGAAGGCAGCAAGGCAGGTAGCGGCCAGGAAGAGGCGCATGGTGATTTTCTCCCAAGACAAGCCCCCCAGCCCGTTGCCGCGCAATTGACCATCTTTGCCGAGCATTTCAAGGTGGGCCACAGCAGCCAAAACGAAAATCTGAAGGGGAGAATCATGGGTTGGATGGGCAAGGGGCTTGGCGGCCTGATCGTTGTGACAGCGATTGCCGCCGTTACGCTCGCTTCATGGGAACCCTATCTTGCCGAGCAACCTGGCCCCCCGCCCCCGCGGCGCGACTATCGCGCCGAGGTGCTCCGCGACGAATGGGGCGTACCGCACATCATCGGCAAGACCGACGCCGATGTCGCCTTCGGCACGGCCTGGGCCCATGCCGAGGACGATTTCAAGACGCTGCAGGAAGTCGTGGCCATGACCCGCGGCCGCTATGGCGCGATCGCCGGGATGGACGGGGCGGGTGTCGACTTCGCCTATCACTTCGTGGGCGCGCGCGATGCGGCTAATCGCGACTATGATCAGCTGCCGGCCGATGTCCGCGCCGTGCTGGAAGCCTATGCCGCGGGCCTCAACCGCTATGCTGCCCAGCACCGCAGCGAGATCCGCCTGACGCGGCTATTCCCGGTCAACGGCAAGGATATCGCCACCGGCTTCGCCTTGCGACTGCCCTTTTTCTTTGGGCTGGACCGGGTGCTGAGGCCGCTGAGCGAGGGGACAGAATTCCGTCCGGAGCACGGCCCGCGGCTGGATGGCAAGCCGGCACCGCTGTTCGGTGAGGGCGGCGGCGATCAGCTTGTCACCTCGCGGCCGATGCCCTTGCCGATTGGCGAGACGGTTGAGAACGCCGGATCCAACGCCTTTGCCATCGCTCCCAAACGCTCTGGCGATGGGGTAACCCGTCTGTTTTCCAACAGCCATCAGCCCTGGCGCGGTGGGGTCGCCTGGTACGAGCTGCGCATTTCGAGCCAGCAGGGCTGGAACTTTGCCGGGGCAACCTTCCCCGGCTCACCCTTCCCGTTCATGGGCCACAATGCCAACCTGGGCTGGACCAACACGGTCAACCGGCCCGACCTGATCGACATCTACCGGCTGGAGCTCGACAAGATCGGCACCCGCTATCGCCTTGATGGCAAATGGCAGAAACTAGCGGGCAAGCGCGTGTGGTTGCCGGTGCGGTTCGGCCCCTTCGTATTGCCGATACCGCGCACCGTCTGGCGCACCGCCCACGGCCCGGCGCTGATAAATGCGCGCGGAGCCTTTGCGGTGCGCTATGCCGGAATGGGCCGGATCGACAGCGTGACGCAGTATTACCGCATCACCAAAGCCCAGGACTTTGGGCAATGGCAGGCAGCGATGGCCATGCAGGCCGTGCCCGCCACCAATTTCATCTACGCAGACAAGGCCGGCAATATCGCCTATTGGTACAATGCCGCCCTGCCCGACCGGAAGGCGGGCCCCAACTGGCGCAGCGTGGTGCCGGGCGATCGCTCCGACCTGATCTGGCAAGGCCCGATCGCCTGGCGCCTGGTGCCCAAGGTGGTCAATCCGGCTTCCGGCTATGTCTTTAATTCAAACAACACGCCGTTCCTGGCTGCGGGTCCGGGCAGCGAACTGGATCCGGCCAAGGTTCCGGCGATCTGGGGGGTCGAAACCGATCTGACCAATCGCACCCTGCGCGCCGCCAAGTTGCTGGCCGAAACACCCCGGATCGGCCGAGAGGAACTGCTGCGGATCAAGTTCGACACCGGATATGAACGCGCCGGCTATGTGGCCTGGATGCTCGACGGGATCGCGAAGCTGAAGCTGTCAGGTGAGCTAGCCGCGGCCCAGCGCCTGCTCGCCGGGTGGGACATGACCGCCGATGGGCGCGGCAATGGCGCCGATGCCCTGGCGGTCATGGTGCTCGAACCGGCAATGAAGGCCAGCTACGGCCTGAAAAGCCCCCCGGACCCAGGGTCCGTGCTGGCAGAAAGCGTCGCGCACCTGAAGCAGCACTTCGGCCGGATCGACCCGCCGCTAGGTGAGGTGCTGCGCATTCGCCAGGGCAAGGTCGACCTGCCGATGGACGGCGGCGGCGATACCCTGCGCGCCGCGACCGACTGGGATGTCGATCCCGACGGCAGGCTTTCGGTCAAACACGGTGACAGCTTTGTCATGCTGATCGAATGGGACAAGGCCGGCCAGGTCCGCTCGGAGTCGATCCAGCCCTATGGCGCAGCAACCACCCGCCCGAACAGCCCGCACTATGCCGACCAGGCACCGCTGTTCGCCGCCAAGCGGTTCAAGCCGGTCTACTTCGATCGTCCCAGCATCCTCGCCCATGCCCGCAGCCGCGAGGTGGTGACCAACTGAAGCCAAACGAAAAGGGGCCCGGTTGCCCGGACCCCTTCGCTTGGTTCGAACTGGATGATCAGCGGGTGCCGATCGTGTCCGCTGGAGCAGCCGGGTCGCCACTGACGGTGCCGCCATTGGCCGGCGTTGCCCGCGCCAGAAGGATGCCGGCCAGGTGCGGCGTCGCCATCGAAGTGCCGCTGATGGTGTTGTAGCCACCGCTCAGCCAGGTCGACTTGATCGACACGCCCGGTTCCGCATAGTCGATCGGGGGGTTGCCATAGTTCGAGAAGCTGGCCCAGACATCGCCGTTGGCGAAGGCCGATACTGTGAAGACGTTTGGACCATTCGCACGAGCCGGCGAGTGGTTGTTGGCATTATCGGATTCGTTACCTGCCGCGAGCGCGAACTTTACGCCGCCAGCAGCCGCGGCAATCACCGCATCGTCAAGGGCCTGGCTGACGCCGCCGCCCAGGCTCATGTTGGCAACATCGCCTGCCCGGCCCGCGCTGCCGACATAGTCGACCCCGGCGATGACGCCCGAATTGGTTCCGCTGCCACGACGATTGAGCACGCGGACGGCTACCACGGGCGCACCCGGTGCCACGCCGATCACGCCAATCGTATTATTCAGTGCCGCAATCGTGCCGGCAACGTGCGTGCCGTGGCCGTTCTCATCCCAGGGCAGCGTCGTGCCGCCGAGGAAGCTGCGGCTGCGCGCCGTATCGACATTGAGATCGGGATGGGTCTGATCGATCCCGGTATCGATCACCCAGGCGGTGCCAAAGGTGCCAGCAGCCCCGCCATTCACGCGAGCGATGCCCCACGGGGTTTCCTGCGGCGGCTGGGTGCCGCCACCGCCGGGCCGTGCTTCGATCCGGATCGGCGGGGTCGCCATGAACTGGTCTTGCTCGCAATAGGCAATGTTTGGATTGGCGGCCTTCATGCGTTCGATCGCGGCGGCCGGCATGTTGGCCGAAAAGCCGCGGATGGTGTTGCGGTAGACATGACCCATCTGCCCACCATGGGCCTGGACGGCACCGCGCGCCTCAGCCTCTGCCTGGCCGCGTCCAACCGCGCCGGCCTTGAACACGCAAATATAGGCGTTCGGGATCTTCTCTCCCGCCACCTGAGCCTGGGCCGGCACGGCCAGTGCGGCAAACGGCAGTGCGGCAAGCGCCAATCGGATCGTCTTGGTCATAATCCCCGTTCTCCCATGAGATTCACATCAGTGCGACCGTCCCCGTAAGAACACGGAGCGATGGCTGAGACTAACGCACAAACAGCATTAGTCTAGTGCCGGAATTTCCCAATTCTACACAGTTTAACAAATATTTGTTGTTAGCCAACTACGCCTTGGGAAAGATTGTTTCACCGCCTCCCACCCAGGCGAAGTGACGCTCAATTCTTCGTATCTTGCGAGCCGGCAGTTGCTCCACCAGATGGTGGTGCAGCGCCCGTCGCGCTCTCTTCAAAGCGGCGATGACGCACGATGTGCGGTGTAATGACAATGTAGAGCTCGGTCTTCGAGCGGGTCGATCGCTCGATCTTGAACAATTCGCCCGCCAGCGGGATGTCACCAAGGATCGGCACCTTGCCCTTGCGGCGCAGGACGTTTTCCTGCGTTAGGCCGCCGATCACGAAAGTCTCCCCATCCCGCACCGAAGCAGAAGTCTCGGCCTCGCGCTGGCTGATCGTGGGGTAGCCCTGCGAAAAGCCGGTAACCGAGGAAACCACGCCATAAATCTGGGAGGTGACATAGCCATCCGGGCTGACCCGCGGCGCGATCTGCAAGGTCACCCCGACATTCACATACTGCACCTGCTGCGAGACAGCGTTGACCCCGGAGAGCGCAATTGAGGTCAGGATTGGCAGGGCATCCCCGGTAATGATCTTTGCGGTGGAACCCGATTGGGCCGCGATGCGCGGACGCGAGAGGATGCGCCCTTCACCCTTCTCGATCTGCGCATAGATCGCCGCCTGAAGCACGCCGGATGGCAGTACGTCGCGCGGATTGAGGCTGATGCTGTTTGGCAGGAAAGAGCCTGTTTCAAGCCGTCCGGCTGCAATCTGCCCAGCGCCATTATTGAAATCGATGCCCAGGTTCTTTGCGCCGGATTCGGTCAGTTCGACAAACTGTGTTTCGAGGATGACACTGTCCACTGGCACGTCGATCAGTTCGATCTGATCCTTGATCCGCTCGATGTATTCGGCGCTGCCCGTGATCCAGATCGCATTGAGCCGTCGGTCGATCCCCAAGCCGTTGCCAAACGCCTGGCCGAGCGGCTTAGGCTGAGCCTGCGCGGCGCTCTGGCTCTGATAGTAACTCGGCTGATTGCCCGCAGCAGGTGAACCAAAGCCGGGCTCGCGGCGAATGAACACGTTGTTCGGCTCGATAGTGGTGCCATCGCCCAAGAGGCCGATCACTTCGCTGACATCGGCATATTTAAGCGGCACCAGTTCATACCGATCGCCCGGATTTAGAGCCGCTCGCGGGCTAAGCTCGCTGGCTTTCGCCACCGGCTCGCTCTGCGAACCAAGCGGACGGCTACCTGTCGCCTCTTCTTCACTGACAGGCCGGATCTTGATCTGGATCGTTGCCGGACCAGCCGGTTCGATCGAAGCCGTCGCAGGCCTTACCGTATCGAAGCGGATGACCAGATCGGCACCGCGCGTCTCAAAAGAGACCATGCGGACCAGTCCTTTCTGCACGCTACGGACCGGGATCGAATTCACCCGCAACGTGTTGCGGATAATCAGGGCGGGACTTTCCGGATTGGAGTTGAGCGGTTCGACCCTGGGCTCCTGCGGAGAAAAGCGGGCGATAAAGCCGGCCTGCCCTTCATCAGCGGTAACCGTCTTGAGCTCTTCCAGAACCGAAGGGATCGGCGCGCCTTGTGCCAGCAGCGGAACGGTCGGCGCCAGCAGCACTACCCCGACCGCAGCCAGCGCAATGGCCAGCAACCGCATGGAAAATTTGAGCAAACCCCGCCCTCCAGGCCCACAGGATAGCAGGCGTTCAGCAAAGCGTAATCGGCTCGGCACGATTCGCAAGGGGCTGACGGCACTTGCATGCCCATCTGTTGCAGGCTGGTGACAAAGTGCTGAAACGGCCTAGTCTTTGCAGGACACGGGAAGAGGAGCCTTGGCGATGCGGCGGATCATAACAGGGGCCGGTCTGGCCATGCTGGCGGGCAGTGGACTGGCGCAGGAGCGGTCGGCGCAGGGCGATCTGTCGGTCACGATCTACAACAATGGCCAGGCGCTGGTGCAGGATGTGCGGCAGGTCAATCTGCCCGCCGGCAAGTCACGGCAGGAGTTTCCCGATGTCTCGGCCCAGATCCGCTCCGAAACGGTGACACTGGGCGGCGAAGGCTTCGGGATTGTCGAGCAGAACTTTGACTATGACCTGCTCTCCCCCGCTGCGCTGATGGAGAAGGCCGTGGGACAGACGGTCACCCTGCTGCACACAAATCCGGCGACCGGTGCCGAAACCCGCGAGCGGGCAACGGTGCTGGCGGTCAACGGCGGTGTGGTCCTGCGGATCGGCGAGCGGATCGAGGTGCTGCGCGACGATGGCCTGCCGGTGCGGGTGATCTTCGATGCCATCCCGCCCGGCCTGCGCGCCCGCCCGACGCTGAGCGTGACTGTCGATGCTGCCAAGGCTGGCCCGCGCCCGATGTCGCTCAGCTACCTGACCCCGGGCCTGGGCTGGAAGGCGGACTATGTCGCGCTGTTCGACGACAAAGCCGGGAAAATAGATGTCCAGGGCTGGATCACCCTGACCAACAGCACCGGCACCACCTTCAGCAATGCCCGGGCCTTGCTGGTGGCGGGCAGCGTCGGGCGGATCAACCAGTCACCGGCCTATTACCGCGGTGCCGGCAGCCGTCCGCGCGGCAATGTCGCCGGAACGGAGAGTGGGACCAGCCAGCGGCTGGGCGATTTTCACGTCTACCCGATCGAGGGTCGCACCACGATCGCCAATGCCCAGACCAAGCAGGTCAGCTTCCTTGATGCCGTAGGCGTGCCGGCGCGGCGCGGATATGAGTTTCGCAGCGGCTGGCTGGCCAGCGCGGACCAGGCTGAAAGCGCAGCCTCGATCCTCAAGTTCTCTTCCGCTCGCCAGGGCGGGATCGGCGAGGCGCTGCCAGCGGGGGTCGTCCGTGTCTACATGCGCGACAGCCGCGGCCAGGCGCAGTTCATTGGGGAGAGCGACATTCCGCACACCCCGGCCGGCTCGTCATTGGCACTGCGCACCGGTGATGCCTTTGACGTGAAGGTCCAGCCGGTGGTCGAGAAGCGTGAGAGCATCACCACCGACGAGTGGGAGAAGTTCGAACGCTGGCGGGTGACCATGCCCGATGGCTCGGTGCGCGAAACCGCGGTCGAGCGGCCCAAGCAGTTCTGGCGCACCCAGATGAAATACATCGTCACCAACGCCAAGCCCGAACCGGTGACGGTCGACGTGGTCCAGGGCGGCCTTGGCCAATGGTGGTGGTGGCGCGATGTCCGTGTGCCGCAGGAGAGCATCAAAGGCATGCAGGAGAACGCCGACGAGCGCCGCTGGGAGGTGCCGGTGCCGGCCAACGGCAAGGTTGAACTGACCGTCACCTTCCTCACGCCCTGGTAAGCGCTTGCGCCGCTTCGCCGCCCTGCTGCTGTTGATCGCCGCGCCGCTGGCTGCGCAAGAGCGCGCGCCAGTCGTCATCTCGGCCGTGCCAGAAAAGGTTGCGGTGACGCTCTATCGCGATCCCGACCGGGGCGAGGACCCGATTGATGCGGATGACCCGTCTTCGCTGGCGCTGATCGTCGAAACCCGTACTGTCACCCTGCCCGCCGGAGTGGCAACGGTACGGTTTGAAGGCGTCGCTGGCGGGATTGTCCCCCAGACCGCAATCATGTTCAACGCCGCACCGCGCGAACGCAACCGCGACGCTGCATTGCTCTCACACGGCGGGCTGGTCGATGCCTTCACCGGCCAGCGCGTGACCCTGCGCCACACCGATCCGGCCACCGGCAAGACGGTGGAGGAAAGCGCGACGATCCGTTCCGCCGCCGACCGACTGGTGGTGACCACACCGCGCGGGATCGAGGCGCTCTATTGTTCGGGCCTCAACCAGACCGTTCTCTACCCTAACGTTCCAGCAACGCTCTCGGCCAAGCCGGTGCTGTCGATGACCACGCGTGACCAGCCGGGCGGCACGGTAACGATCACCCTAGCCTATTTGGCTACCGGGTTCGATTGGGACGCGAACTACGTCGTTACGATCGCTCCAGATGGCCAGTCAGTCGGCCTGCTGGGCTGGCTGACCATGGCAAGCGGCGACGAAACGACCTTTCCCGAAGCTACGCTCGCCGCCGTGGCGGGCCGCATCCAGCGCTCGGACGCGACCAGCGACGACACCGGCGAAGACGCCCGCTGGGCCGCCAGTTCGCTTAACCGAAGTTGGGGCTGCTGGCCGGCTGGCACGACTTCCAGCGGGCTCCGTTCGCCGCCACCGCCACCCCCGCCCGCGCCACCGCCGATGATGATGGCAATGGCCGATTCAGCTGAGATCATCGTCACGGGCATGCGGCGCGAAGCCTCGCTGATGTCGGCACCTGTCGCGGTCACTGCCGTGATGGAGGGCCTGGGCGATCTCAAGCTCTATCGCGTGCCGATACCGGTCACCGTCGCGGCCCAGTCGCAGAAGCAGGTTGCCTTTCTGGCCAAGGACGAGATCAAGGGCGTGCTGGCCTATCGCTCAAAGGTGGAGTGGAACGAACCGAGCGATCCGCAGATCCTGTTCCGCTTCAAGAATAGTGAGAAGGAGGGCCTGGGCAAGCCGCTCCCGGCTGGTCGCCTGGTGTTCTACCAGGATGGCGAAAACGGCACGATGGTGATGGGCGAAAGCACTCTGCCGGACAAGGCAGTCGACGAGGAGGTCGAACTTGAGATCGGCAATAGCGAGGAGGTGACGCTTGAGCACGAGGAAGAGGCCAGCGATCTAAAGGGCAAGTGGGCCGATCACCTGGTCACGGTCAAGAACGCCAACCCCTTTCCGATCCGCTTCGAGCTGGAGTTTCCGACCGGCAGCGACATGCGTTTTTCGCGGCTTTCCGGGCGAACCGAGCGCAAGCCCGGCAAGCAGGTGCTGGTGCTGGCCGTGCCCGCCAACAGCGAGCAGCAGGTCCGCTATCGCAGCACCGAGGTGCGCCAGCCCGGTGACTAGGCCGGTGACTAAAACCGCAGGTCCAGCCGCGTTTGCAGTTGGTCGAAAAGACGGCGCATGCGCTGGCGCCTGCGTCCCGCTCTGCTAGCTAAGGCGCGACGTCGCAAAAGGGGCCTGTTATGCCACGATTCTTTACTGCATCGATCATCGCACTTGCCATTGCCGGGACCCCGGCCCTGGCCAAGGACACTGCTAAGGACCCGCAACCGGCACCGCTTTCGGCGCTCGTGAAGTCGGTCAATATTCCCTACCAGCAGTTCACCCTGCCCAATGGTCTGCAGGTCCTGGTCCACACTGATCGCAAGGCACCGGTCGTCGCCGTTTCGGTCTGGTACGGGGTCGGTTCCAAGCATGAGCCCAAGGGCAAAACCGGATTTGCGCACCTGTTCGAACACCTGATGTTCAACGGCTCGGAAAACTCCCCGGGCGATTTCTTCAAGCCGCTGCAGGAAGTCGGCGCGACCGATTTCAACGGCACCACCTGGTTTGATCGCACCAACTATTTCCAAACCGTGCCGACCGGCGCGCTCGACCGGGCGCTGATGCTGGAAAGCGACCGGATGGGCTATCTGCTCGGCGCGGTGACCCAGGAAAAGCTGACCAACCAGATCGGCGTGGTCCAGAATGAAAAGCGCCAGGGTGACAACCAGCCCTATGGTCTGGTCGAATATGAGCAGCTGGAGAACCTCTATCCCTCGGGCCACCCTTACCACCACTCGACCATCGGCTCGATGGCAGACCTCAGCGGTGCCAGCCTTGAAGACGTGAAGCAGTGGTTCCGCGACAACTACGGCCCCAACAATGCGATCCTGGTGCTGGCCGGTGACATCGACCTGCCGACCGCTCAGGCCAAGGTGACCAAGTGGTTTGGCGCGATCCCGGCTGGTCCCAAGATCAAGCCGGTGAGTGTACCGGTGCCCGATCTGCCGGCGCCGCTGGCCAAGACCATCAAAGACCAGGTGGCGACCACGCGGATCTACCGCATGTGGGCGATCCCCGGCCTCGACAATCCTGATTACCTCGCGCTGGAAGCCGGCGCTTCGGTGCTGGGCGGCCTCGCCAGCTCGCGTCTCGATGACGCGCTGGTCCGCCAGCAGAAGGTCGCTGTTGGCGTCACCGCCGATGCCCAGATCTTTGCCCAGGGCGGCCAGTTCGTGATCTATGCCGACGTCAAGCCGGGAGAAGACCCGGCCAAGGTTGGTGCCGCGCTCGATGGCGAAGTGGCAAAGTTCCTGCGTGAAGGCCCGACCCCTGACGAACTGCGCCGGGCCAGCACGACCTATGCCACCAACGAGATCCGCGGGCTCGAATCGGTCGGCGGATTCAGCGGCAAGGCCCCCACGCTGGCGGAAGGCCTGCTCTACAACGGCACGCCGGGCCACTACCGGATCGCGCTCGACCGGATGGCCAAGCTGACCCCGGCGGCGGTCCGCACCGCGATGCAGAAGTGGCTTTCGCGCCCGGTCTTCTCGCTGACAGTTGAGCCTGGCACCCGCACCGAAGGCGGTGAGAACCGCGGCGGCTATGTCGTCTCGCCCGACGGCCTGGGCGCGCGCCCGGCCTTCTTCCGCGATCCGCTGTTCCCGGTCGCCGGGGCTGGCGGTGCAGCCACGGCAACCCAGGCAGACCGCTCCAAGCTGCCCGAGGTGGGCGAACTGACCCCGCTTGATTTCCCGACGATCGAACGGGCCAAGCTCTCCAACGGGATGCAGGTCTACTTCACCCGGCGCGCAGCTGTGCCGGTGGTCTCGGTCCGCGTCTCGTTTGATGCCGGCTTTGCCGCCGATCCCAAGTCGGCGCTCGGCACCCAGGCGCTGCTGCTGCGGCTGATGAACGAAGGCACGGAAAAGCTCGATTCGACCGAGCTGGCCCGCGCCCGCGAGCGCCTTGGCGCCAACATCCGCGGCTTTGCCGATACCGACACCACCTCGTTCCAGCTCGATACGGTAACGCCCAACCTGGCGCCGTCACTCAAGCTGTTCTCGGACTTCATCCGCCGCCCGGCGCTGGCCCCGGCCGAACTGGAGCGGGTCCGCGTCCAGCAGCTTGCCGCGATCCGCGCCGAGCTGAAGAATCCTGGCCCAATCGCCAGCCGCGTGCTTCAGCCACTGCTCTACGGCAAAGACCACCCCTATGGCATCGCGCCGTCGGGCACGGGTGATCCGGCCGTGGTCGAAAAGCTGACCCGTGAGCAGCTCAAGGACTTCCACGACCAGTGGTTCCGCCCAGAAACCGCCAAGGTCTTCGTCAGCGGCAATACCTCGCTGGCCGAAGTGACCAAGCTGCTCGAAGCCAGCTTCGCCGACTGGAAGGGCCCGGCCGGCCCTGCACCGACCAAGAACTTCAACGTGCCCATCCCGGTCCAGTCGGAACGGATCGTGCTGGTCGACCGTCCGGCCTCGCCGCAGTCGCTGATCCTGGCGGGCAAGGTCCTGCCGGTGAAGGGCACCGATGATCTGCTGACGCTGCGCTCGGCCAACGATATCCTGGGCGGCAACTTCCTCTCGCGCATCAACATGAACCTGCGCGAGACCAAGGGCTGGTCCTATGGCGCCGGCAGCGGCGTGGGCAACACCCAGGACCGGGTCACATTCCGCGTCCAGGCACCGGTCCAGGCTGACCGTACCGGGGATTCGATCGCCGAGATCCGCAAGGAACTGACCAGCTTCCTCACAACCAACGGCGTGAGCGCCGAGGAGCTGGGCTGGTCAACCACCGGCAGCGCGCGCGAACTCCCCGGCTCATTCGAAACCTCGGGTGACGTGCTGGGCGGCCTGGTCAACATCGTCAACTTCAAGCGGCCGGACACCTGGTACGAGACCCTGGCCGATCGCTACAAGACGATGACCGCAGCCGAGCTCGACGCCAAGGCGCGCGAGATGAAACTGGGCGAAGGTCTGGTCTATGTCGTGGTCGGCGATGCCAAGGTGGTCGAACCGCAGCTTAAGCAGCTCGGCCTTCCGGTAGAGGTAATTCCAGCCGCCAAGTGACCCTGCTCTGGCCCGCGCGCTGCCCGATTGACAGCGGCGCGCGGGCGAGCAAGGAAGAACTTACTTACCCCGCTGTAAGTTGAGGAGAGAATCGATGTCGATTGCAGGCACTTATGAATGCGTGACCAAGACCCCGATGGGCGATCAGAAGAGCGAGTTCACGATCGTGGTTGATGGTGACACCTTCACCGGCAAGAACGCCGGGGCGATGGGTTCGATGGACCTTGAAAACGGCAAGATCGACGGCAACAAGCTGACCTGGTCAATGAAGATGACCGTCCCGATGCCGATGACGCTGGAAGGCGAAGCAACCGTCGATGGCGACACGATCACCGGCGGCGTAAAGGCCGGCGCATTCGGCACTTTCCCGATGAGCGGCACCCGCAAGGGCTGATCTCGGCGAACCGAACAGCAAGGGCGCCGGAGGCAGTGCTTCCGGCGCCCCTTCTTTTGCCCGCAAGGCTTACTTCTTGATCTTGACCTGGGTCTTGATGACCGGGTTGGGCACATCTTGTCCGGTACGCAGATCGATAACCGTATCGCGGCGATAGGCCAGCACGCCTTGGATCGGGGGAATCCGCGTGAACATCAGCGCGTAGTAGTTGTTGAGCTTGCCGTGGGCGTGGAACTCGGCCTGCACCGCGGGCAATGCCTTGAGGCTGTCCGGCACGCCATAGGCCAGCTTGGGCCGTCCGGCACCAGGCATGTCAACCGGTTCGCCCTTCTTTGCCGCCTTCTCCTCTGCCCGCCGCCAGGCGTCGGCGCTCGCGACATCCCAGTCCTTCACAGCATCGGGCGCAGCGATCAGGAAGTTGCCCAGATCGGTGATCACGCCTGGCTTCACTTCGAACCGGACTGTTCCCATGCAGAAGCACTGTCCGCCGGTGATCCCGCCCGGCTGCATCAGCACCGGACCATAATAGATGTAGGTGCCTGGTTTAACTGCAGTGAGGTAGTTGAAGCGACTTGCGACTTCATCCTTGTTATAGATGAACATCGGCCCGAACGACACGGTATCGCGCAATTCGATCGGATCGATCGAGAAGTTCTCGGGCGTTGGCTCGACCGGGGGTTCGGGTGGCGCCTTGCGGGTCTGCTTGGCGATGGCAACTTCGGCTTCCCAGTCTTTGACCTTGCTGGGGTACTTCTTCTGCGCCTTGGCGAAGGCTTCGTCCCAGTCCTTCTTGTGTTCGGCGCGGGTGCTGTCATCCGGCACGCGCAGGAAAGTCCCGAAAGTGCGGTAGTTAGCCTGGATGAAGATATAGCCTGATGCCGGATCGAGCTTCTGCTTGCCCGAAACAAGGTTTTTCTCCTCGACCGCCTGGGCCAGGACCAGTGATGGAGCAACCAGCGCGCTGGCCGCCAGGATCAGTTTAAGTGCGCGGATCACAGCCCCAACTCCTTCGTCTCGGGCTTAGGCCCCGATGCCACCAGTGCCTGGATCTCAAGCGCGTCGTCGCGCTCGCCCTCCTTCTTGCGGCCGTGACCTTCCTCGAAGTTGAAGTCCTTCCACAGCTCTCCGGAAATGCCGTAGCGCTGATAGCCCTTGAAACCCATGCAGTTGCGCAGATTGATCCGGCGCTGCTGGCGGCGCGCGGCCGAACCGAAGATCGCATCGGCGATCAGGCCGCCAACTGCCGAGCCGATCCCGGCGGCCAAGACGCCATAGTTCGCCATGGCGCCGGCCATCGCCGCACTGCCATCAAGATAGATGCTTGAGCCGCTCGCGAGGGCGTCACATTCGCGAATGTCCGAATAGGCTTCAGCAAAGCCGGTGCCTTCGCGGTGGAAATAGAAGTACTTGTCGAAGTCGGCCTCGTCCGCCGGGGTCGGGGTGAAGTCCAGCTTGGGCATGGCCAGCGTGGCCGGATCGGGCAGCTCATAGGGCACGATCTGCGGCGCGGCCTGCTCCTGCGCCCCCACCGGCATCGACGCGAAGGCCACGGCAACAGCCGTAACCAGCGAAACACTCCGCATTCTGGACCCCTCCCCCGGACATCAATTGGGAGGTTTCTGCGTTACCGTCAGCTAGTTGGCAAGCGCCTTGCGCAAGAGTTCGTTGACAACCTGCGGGTTGGCCTTGCCCTGCATCGCCTTCATCGTCTGGCCGACGAAGAACCCGAACAGCGCTTCCTTGCCGCCCTTGTACTCGGCCAACTTGTCGGCATTGTCGGCCAGGATCTGCGCGATCGCCGCTTCAATCGCGCCGGTGTCGCTGGTCTGCTTGTTGGCGTCGATTTCAGCCGCAAGGTCGATGTCGCTGGTGAGGTAGGCGGCGAAGATTTCCTTGGCCTTACTGCCCGAGATCGTGCCTTCGCTCGCCGCGACGATCAACGCGGTATTGGCCGCAACCGTGTTCTTGGGGTGCGCCGCCCCTTCCGGGATCGACTTCAGCACACCGGCCCGCTCAGACAACAGCCAGTTGGCGACCCGCTTGGCAAGGTCACGCTCGCCCTTGCCGCTGGCCTTGACCACGGCGGCCAGCATTTCCTCAAACTGCTGGTAGGTTTCGACCTCTAGCGTCAGCTGCGCCGCATCATAGGGCGAAAGACCCAGCGCAGTCTCATAGCGGTGACGCTTGGCATCGGGCAGCTCGGGCAGGCTGGCGCGGCATTCCTCAAGGAAGGCATCGTCCAGTTCCAGCGGCAGCAGGTCAGGATCGGGGAAATAGCGATAGTCGTGCGCATCTTCCTTGCTGCGCATCGAGCGGGTCTCGTTCTTGTCCGGATCGTAGAGCCGGGTTTCCTGGACAACCGTGCCGCCGTCCTCGATCACGCCAACCTGGCGCATCGCCTCCTGCTCGACCACAGCCATCACGAAGCGGACCGAGTTGACGTTCTTGGTCTCGGTGCGGGTGCCGAAGGGCTCGCCCGGACGGCGGACCGAAACGTTGACGTCGGCGCGCATCGAGCCCTGGTCCATGTTGCCATCGCAGGACCCGACATAGCGCAGGATCTGCCGCAGCTTGGCGACATAAGCCCCAGCCTCGGCCGGTGAGCGCATGTCGGGGCGGCTGACGATCTCCATGAGCGCCACGCCCGAGCGATTGAGATCGACATAGGACATGGTCGGGTGCTGATCGTGCATCAGCTTGCCGGCGTCCTGTTCAACGTGGATCCGCTCGATCCCGATGGTCTTGGTCGAACCTTCCGGGTCCTTTTCGTCCAGGATCACCTCGATCGCGCCCTCACCCACGATCGGGTGGTAGAGCTGGCTGATCTGATAGCCCTGCGGCAGATCGGCATAGAAGTAGTTCTTGCGATCAAACCGCGACCACTTGTTGATCTGCGCGTTGATCGCCATCCCGGTGCGCACTGCCTGGCGAATGCACTCACGGTTCGGCACCGGCAGCATGCCGGGCATGGCCGCGTCGACCAGGCTGACCTGGCTGTTGGGCTCCGCGCCAAAGGCCGTAGCGGCGCCGGAGAACAGCTTGGCCTGAGTGGAAACCTGGGCGTGGACTTCCAACCCGATCACCACTTCCCATTCGCCCGTGGCGCCCTGAATGCGATAGTTGCTCATCTTACCACCACTTTTCCGGCTTGGCCGAGAACTGAGCGCGGCTTTCGATCGCGAGGCCGGCGTTGAGGACACCCTGCTCGTCAAACGGCCTGCCGACGATCTGCAGGCCCAGCGGCAGTCCCTCGCGGTTGAGTCCAGCGGGGACCGACATGGCTGGCAGGCCAGCGAGGCTCGCCGGGACGGCGAAGACGTCGTTGAGGTACATGCTCAATGGATCGTCGCTCTTCTCGCCCAGGCCGAAGGCGGCGGTCGGCGCGGTGGGTGCCAGGATCACGTCGCACAGGGTGAAGGCGTTCTTGAAGTCCTGCGCGATCAGGGTGCGGACCTTCTGCGCCTGGGTGTAATAGGCGTCATAGAAGCCGGCCGAGAGCACATAAGTGCCGATCAGGATGCGGCGCTTGACCTCTGCCCCGAACCCCGCCGCGCGGGTGGCGGCGTACATGTCCTGCAGGCCGGCCCCATCGGGCAGGTCGCGCAGGCCGTAGCGGACACCATCATAGCGGGCGAGGTTGGACGAGGCTTCGGCCGGTGCGATGATGTAATAGGCCGGCAGGGCGTACTTGGTGTGCGGCAGCGACACGTCGACGATCTCGGCGCCCGCGTCCTTCAGCCAGGCAATCCCGGCATCCCAGCTGGCGGCAACATCGGCGTCCATCCCGTCCATGCGGTATTCACGCGGGATGCCGACCTTCTTGCCCTTGAGGTCGCCCGAGAGGCCGGCTTCCCATGCGGGCACCGGCAGGTCGAGGCTGGTCGAATCCTTCGGATCGAACCCGGCCATGGCTTCCAGCATGATCGCGCAATCGCGCACGTCGCGGGCCATCGGCCCAGCCTGGTCGAGCGACGAAGCAAAGGCGACGATGCCCCAGCGCGAGCAGCGGCCGTAAGTCGGCTTGATACCCGAAATGCCGGTAAAGGCGGCGGGCTGGCGGATCGAGCCGCCGGTGTCGGTGCCGGTCGCAGCAGGGGCAAGCCGGGCCGAGACTGCCGCCGAGCTGCCGCCCGAAGACCCGCCGGGCGCCAGCGCCGCATTGCCGCCATCGTTGCGCCGCCAGGGCGAGATGACATTGCCGAAGTAGCTCGTCTCGTTCGACGAACCCATCGCAAACTGGTCAAGGTTCAGCTTGCCCAGCATGCCCGCGCCGGCATCCCACAGCTTCTGGCTGACGGTGCTTTCGTATTCGGGCGTGAAGCCTTCGAGGATGTGGCTGGCGGCAGTGGTCTGGACGCCCTTGGTGGCGAACAGGTCCTTCATGCCGATCGGCACGCCGCCCATTTTGCCGAGCGGCTCACCCTTGGCGCGCTTGGCATCGGTGGCCCGCGCCGCTTCCAGCGCCTTCTCCGGCGTGGCGACGATGAAGGCGTTCAGCGCGCTCTGCGCGGCGGCGACATTGGCGTTGAACGCTTCGGCCACTTCAACCGCGGTGAAATCACCCTTGGCGACACCGTCGCGGATCGCCGCGACGCCCAGTTCGGTCAGGTCGGTCATGCTATTCGATCACCTTGGGCACGCCGAAGAAGCCGTGTTCGGCCGCAGGGGCGTTGGCGAGGATGGCATCGCGGTTGTCACCGCCGGTCAGCGGATCGGCGTTGACCACGTCATCGCGCAGGCGGAGCTTGTTCTCGATCACGGCGGTCATCGGCTCGACGCCGGTGACATCGACTTCACCGAGCTGCTCGACCCAGGCGAGGATCCCGTTCAGTTCCGGCACCATCGCCGCAACTTCACCCTCGGACAGCTTGATCCGGGCCAGCGCGGCGATCTTGGCCACGGTAGCGGTATCGACCGACATGGCGTTCCCTTAGGTTAGAATTGGTTGCCAGCGCGCTAGCATCGGCCAGCGCGCGCTTCAAGGCAGGTGCTTATTGCGGCTGGGGCGGCATGCCGCCCTTGGGCATTCCGCCCTTGGCCGCGCCGCCGCCCTGGGCCTGCATCTGCTGCTGCAGCTGCTGCATCATCCGCATCTGGGCCTCAACCTCGGCCCGGCTCTTGAAATCGAGCAGTTCGATCTCGAACACCAGATCCGAATTGGCCGGAATCTCGACCGCGCCGGTCTGCGGGTTGCGCTGCGCCTGAGCGCCATAGGCCAGCTCGGCCGGGATCTCGACCTTGTACTTGCCGCCCTTCTGCATCTTTTCGAGCGCCTGGGTGAAGCCGGGGATCACGCCTTCCACCGGAAAGACCGCGCGTTCGGCCTGGTCGAAGACCTTGCCGTTTTCCAGCATGCCCTTGTAGTTGATCTGGACCACATCGGCGACGGTCGGCGAAGGGCCGGTGCCGGCCTTGATCACATCGACATCGACGCCCTTGGGCAGGGTGGCCCAGGCCAGGCCGCCAGCCGCCAGCGCCGCCGCGGCCACGCCCAGCCACAGCTTGCCCAGCGCGCCCTTGGCGATCGGTTGCAGCGGAACGCGGGTGATCTCGGTCATGAATTCTCTTCCTGCTATGCGCCAAAAGCGAAGGGCGCGGATTGCTCCGCGCCCTCATGGCTTATCGGCAAAACGCGCGCAAGCTTACTTGACGCCGTCACGCTCCATCCGCTTGCGCTCCATCTTGCGGGCGCGGCGGACAGCGGCGGCCTTTTCACGGGCGCGCTTTTCCGAAGGCTTTTCGAAGTGACGGCGCAGCTTCATCTCGCGGTACACGCCCTCACGCTGCAGCTTCTTCTTAAGCGCGCGCAGAGCCTGTTCGACATTGTTGTCGCGGACGAGAATTTGCATAAACCGACACACCTCACAAACGAAAGCACAGAGCCCCACGCGAATCTGTTCAGCGGGGTTGCGCCCTACGAAAAGCAACGAAAAACCGTGCCGAATCCGAACAGGACCGGCTCGAAGTGGGGGGCCGTTAGCAAGGAGTCGCCGCAAAGGCAAGCTTTTGCACGCTCCTGCGGCCGGACGTGCCGCCCCACGCCAAAGCCATCGGGATTCGGGCAGCGTTACGTTGGACTTGACACAGTTGACACCGAGTCCGCTTCTTCCAACAGGCTGGAACTGGCGGATTTGCTGGGCTTCGGGCCGTTTTTGGCGGGGATGCGCCGGTTGGAGAATAAGAAAATGGGCCGCTGCGCGCAGCGGGTCAGCGCGCTGGCCGGCGAAGCGGGGGGATCGACGATAAGAAAGAGCCGGCGCGACTTTAGCAGGCGGTGGCGGTGTAGGAAAATCCATGGTCTCGTCGGAATTTCATTCAAAAATGCAGAAATGAAATTTTTCTGTTGTATATATACAACGACTCGATTAGATGGCGCGCATGCTCTTCAATCGCATCAATCTCTTTCGGCAGGAAAAGGGCCTCTCTCGCAAGGAGCTGGCAGAACTGGTTGCGGTGAACCCGCAAACCATCGGCTATCTTGAGCGGGGGGATTACCGGCCGACGGTAGAACTCGCCCTGAAACTGGCCCAGGCCTTTGGCGTGAGCGTGGAAACGCTGTTCGCGCTCGAACCCTTCCCATCCCTTGCTGCGCAGCTTGATCGCAAGGCTGCCGAGGAGAACCGCAATGGTACAGACTGAAGCCCCCCGTATCACCCGCATCAACCAGAGCCCGCGCACTGCCCGGATCCTTGGCAGCTATTCGCTGATCGCGATGCACAGCTGGTTCCTGGCCAAGCTGGGTCTGCCTTCGGCTGACGGTTCGGTCGAAGCAATCGTGGGCTTTGCCGCCCTCACCGGCATGATCGCCAGCATCGTGTTCTTTATCGGCACCTACGGCGTCATGGCCAATGCCCCCGATGCCATGCTGGACGAACGCGAGCTGGCCGATCGCAACCGCGCCTATTTCTCTGCCTTCAAGTATATCGTCGCGATGACTGTGCTGGGCGGCATGGTGCCCGAGTTCCTGGCCAAAGTGATCGGCTTTGAGTTGTCGGTCGGCGTCATGAAGAACTTCATGCTGCTGATGTTCACGACCGCGCTGGTCCTGCCAGGCTTTTTCCTTGCCTGGTCTGCGCGGGAGGAGATGTAAGCGCTTTCCCTTCTCCGTCGCCCCGGACTTGATCCGGGGCCGGGTTTTTTCCCTGCCGCCTCCTCTCGCTCGCCAGTGCAGGCGGGACTCCGCATCAAGTGCGGGGTGACGCGGAAGGGTAAGTGGCGCTACACCCCGCCCCAGGGGGACGCATGAACACCACTTTCACCTTGCCCGACTGGGCCGTGCTCGGCCTCTACGTGGTGCTGCTGGCTGCTGCCGGGTGGCTGACCACGCGGCGAGGCATGAAGAGCGAGGACTATTTCCTGGCCGGGCATCATGCGCCGACCTGGCTGGTGGCGATTTCGGTGCTGTCCACCGTGCAATCGGCGGCGACGTTCCTGGGCGTGCCGGACTTCGCCTATCGCGGCAACTTTACCTATATCGGCGGGGTCTTCTCGACGCTGGTGGCGGCCTGGCTGGTGGGGCATTGGCTGATGCCGAAGTTCTATGCCGCCGGGGTGACCACGGTTTATGAGCTGCTGGAGACGCGGTTCGATGCGACCGCGCGGCGGGCGGCGGCGGGGATGTACCTGGTCGGCCGGATCCTCGCCAGCGGGGCGCGGCTGTACCTGGCCGCCATCGCCGTCTCGATGATCCTGTTCCTCGATGTCGCACCCGGCCACATGCTGGTGGCCATGCTGATCCTGCTGGTGTTTGGCCTGGCCTTTACCTTCATGGGCGGGCTCAATTCGGTGATCTGGAGCGACCTGGTGCAGGTGGTGCTCTATGTCGGCGCGGCGCTGGTGGTGGCTTGGTTCCTGTGGACCAGCCTGCCGCTGACCCTGCCCCAGGCGATCGACGCACTTCGCCATGCCCCCGATGGCACCGACAAGCTGGCGCTGATCGACCCCTCCCCCAGCCTGTCCGCACCGTTCGGCCTGTGGGCGGTGCTGACCGGGGTGGTGCTGCTGAACTTCGCCAATGCCGGGCTGGACCAGGATACCACCCAGCGCGTGCTGGCCTGCCGCGATGCCAGGCAAGGCACGCGGGCGCTGTTCGTTTCGGCCTGGGCCTCATTGCCGGTGATCCTGCTGTTCCT
Organism: Novosphingobium ginsenosidimutans; assembly: GCF_007954425.1. Classification (NCBI taxonomy): domain Bacteria; kingdom Pseudomonadati; phylum Pseudomonadota; class Alphaproteobacteria; order Sphingomonadales; family Sphingomonadaceae; genus Novosphingobium; species Novosphingobium ginsenosidimutans. Next base: position 381,054 of record NZ_CP042345.1, read on the forward strand.
GACTATCGGCGCGCTGCTGTGGTTGCATTATCAAGGCGCGGCCGCTGGCACTTACAACGGTGAGAGGGTCACCGTGTTCATGCATTACATCCTGACCGAGCTGCCGCCGGGGCTACGCGGCCTCGTCACCGTCGGCGTGATCGCGGCGGCGGCGATCAATTCGGGGCTGATCTCGATGTCGGCGGTGCTGGTCAATGACCTCTACCGGCCCTTTGCGGGCGACAAGAGCGAGGCCCATTTCGTGCGGATGGGGCGGATTGCCACGGTGGCGCTGGGCCTCGCGCTGTTCGCCATGGCGGTGCTGTCCTATTACTGGCAGCGTTATGCCGATACGGCGCTGCTGGACTTCGTGCTGGGGGTGATGGCCTTTGCCTATTCCGGGCTGCTGGGGGTTTACGGCGTGGCGCTGTTTTCGCGCCGCGGGTCTTCCGCCAGCGTGCTGGCCGCCTTTGCCGCGGGGTTCCTGACCGTGCTGGCCTTCCAGCCCTATGTGATCGACGCACTGGGCCTCCCGCTCGCGCTGAAGGGCGTGGCCTTTCCGTGGCACCTGTGCCTGGGGACGGTGGTGGCGGCGCTGGTCTGTCTGGCGGCGCCGGGGAAAGCGCGCCCCCACCCATAATAGTCACCCCGGACTTGTTCCGGGGCGGTGCTGCCTTCCTGCGGAGCACCGGATCTTGGCTAGCGTCGCCGAAGAAAAGCACTGCCCCGGAACAGGTCCGGGGTGACAAGGCAGGTTGGCTCGCCCGCTAATGCGCAAGGGTGGCGGTTTTCCCAAACCCCGGCTAAGGCACCGGCAATGACTGCCCAGCCTTCCTTCATGGCCGCATCGCTGTCCGTCGCCGCTGGCGGCGCGGTCGGGGCATGGCTACGCTTTGCGGCGGGGCGGCTGATCGGGGCGCATCCGTTTCCCTATGCTACGCTGACCGTCAACGTACTGGGCAGCCTGGCAATGGGCCTGCTAGCCGGCTGGCTGGCCCGCAATGGCACCGGCGGCGAGCAGTGGCGCCTGCTGCTGGGCGTGGGCGTGCTGGGCGGCTTTACCACTTTTTCCGCCTTCAGCCTGGAGATCGCGCTGCTGCTGGAGCGCGGTGCGCTCGGCCAGGCAGCGCTGTATGTCGGCCTGTCGCTGGCCTTGGGTGTGGGCGGACTGTTTGCCGGGCTGGCCCTGGCGCGAGGAATTGCATGAGTAGCGAAGTTCGCCAGTTCACGGTCCAGCACGACGACGATGGCGTGCGGCTGGACCGCTGGTTCAAGCGCCACCTGCCGCAGATCGGCTTTGCCATGATCAGCCGCTGGGCCCGCACCGGGCAGATCCGCGTCGATGGCAAGCGCGCCGATCCGGCCGACCGGCTCTCCGCCGGCCAGGTTGTACGCGTGCCGCCCGGCGGCGATGCCCCGGCCAAGGGCGGCGCCAAGCCGCGCCGCGAGCTGTCCGAGGAAGAGATCGCCCGGGCCGAAGCCATGGTCATCACCCAGGACCGCGCCGCGATCGTGCTCAACAAGCCGCCCGGCCTGGCGACGCAGGGCGGATCGGGCATGAAGGAGCATGTCGACGGGCTGCTCGATGCTTTCGTTGGGGGCGGGCTAGAGGGCACCAAAAGCGCGCCGCGCCCGCGGCTGGTCCACCGGCTCGACAAGGACACCTCGGGTGTCCTGCTGATTGCCCGCACGCCGGGCAGCGCAGCCTATTTCTCCAAGCGCTTCTCGGGCCGCACCGCCCGCAAGATCTATTGGGCGATCATCACCGGCGTGCCGGACATCGCCGATGGCCTGATCGAGCTGCCGCTGGCCAAGCAGCCGGGCACCGGCGGTGAGAAGATGATGGTCGATAAGAGCGGCGAAGGGCAGTCTGCCCGCACCCGCTACCGCGTGCTGGACCGGGCGGGCAACCGCGCCGCCTGGGTCGAACTGCAACCGCTGACCGGCCGCACCCACCAGCTGCGCGTCCACATGGCGGCGATCGGCCACCCGATCGTGGGCGATGGCAAGTATGGCGGGCCGGAGGCGTTCCTGTCTGGCTCGATCAGCCGCAAGATGCACCTGCACGCCCGCCGCCTGATCATCGACCATCCCGATGGCGATGTGATCGACGTGAGGGCGGAGCTGCCCGAGCATTTCGCCAATACCATGGCCAGCCTGGGCTTTGACGAGGACGACGGCGACGCCCTGCCCGAGCCCTACAAGCCCGGCAAGGCGGATGAAAAACAGGCCGCCAAGGCCCATGCCAAGCAGGTCCGCAAGGAGCGCCGCGGCGAACGGCGCGGCCGCGCTGATGGCCGGGTGGCGACCAGAAAGCCCGTGACGAAGGCCTTGGCCAAGCGCGGCCCAACCAAGGGCAAGGGCAGTCCGAAGCCGACGGGTAGGAAGAAATGAACCGTCCGGTTCGCAGTGCTGCCGATAAGCCCCTCCCGCTTGCGGGAGGGGTTTGGGGTGGGCCCGCAACCAATCACCGCTCGCGCAAGGGCCCACCCCCGGCCCCTCCCGCAAGCGGGAGGGGAGGTTACTGATGCACCCCAACCCGCAGTTCCGCCACGATGACCGCGCGCTGCTGGAAACGCTGATCGAGGAGATCGGCTTTGGCATGGTCTTCGCCGCCACGCCCGATGGGCCGCGCTTGGCGCATACGCCGCTGGTCTCGACCGGGGACGGCGCGCTGCAATTCCACATCGCGCGCGGCAATGGCCTGGCCAAGCATCTTGACGGCGCGACCGTGCTGGCGGTGATCAACGGCCCGGACGGCTATGTCAGCCCGCGCTGGTATGCCGACCAGGGCCAGGTGCCGACCTGGAACTATGTGTCGCTCGAACTCGAAGGACGGGTTCGGCGGATGGATAGCGACGGGCTGCTGGGCCACCTCGAGGCACTCTCGGCGCGCGAGGAAGCCCGCCTGGCGGGTGAGCCCTGGACCATGGACAAGAGCCCGCCTGACTATATCCGCCGGCTGATGGCCGGGATCATTGGCTTCGAGCTGGAGATCCTGGGCTGGCGCGAGACGCTGAAGCTTAGCCAGAACAAGCCAGCCGAAGAGCGCGAGCGGGTTGCCGCCGGGCTGGAGGCCAGCGGTTCGGCCGCGATTGCCGCGCTGATGCGGAACCTGGCCGGATGACGACCCGCCTCGCCGTATTCGATTGCGATGGCACCCTGGTCGATGGCCAGGCGGCAGTCTGCGAGGCGATGGACACGGCCTTTGCGGCGCACGGCCTGCCCGCGCCCGACCGGCACCTGGTGCGTCGCAGCGTCGGCCTCAGCTTGCCGCAGGCAGTGCGGGCGCTGGTGCCTGATGCCGATGAAGAGCTGCGGCAGGGGATCGATCTTGCCTATCGCCACGCCTTCCGCACGGCGCGCGAGGCCGGACAGCTGGTTGAGCCGCTCTATGCCGGGGTGCGCGAACTGCTTGATGCGCTGCGCGATGATGGCTGGCTGCTGGGTGTCGCCACGGGCAAGTCAGACCGGGGGCTTGAACATTGCCTCGCCACCCACGGGCTCAGCCGCCATTTCGTGACGTTGCAGACGGCCGACCGGCACCCCTCGAAACCGCACCCGGCCATGCTCGATGCCGCGCTGTTCGAGGCTGGCGCTCTGCCGCAGCACGCCGTGATGATCGGCGATACGGCCTATGACATGGTCATGGCGGTCAACGCCCGGGTTCGCGCGCTGGGAGTCGACTGGGGCTACCATACCCCTGACGAGCTGGCCGAAGCCGGGGCCGAAGCCGTCGCCCGCGATCCCCGCCATCTGCTGGAGCTGCTGTCATGAGCGATAACGATACCCAGGCCCGCAACCGCTTTATCGTCATCCAGATCGTGCGGCTGAGCGGCGTGGCGATGGTCCTGGTTGGCCTGCTGGTGATGACCGGGCGGATCGACTGGCCGCGCGAGGCCGGCTTCGTCCTGGCCGCCGCCGGCCTGTTCGAGGCGCTGCTCGCGCCGCTGCTGCTCTCGCGCAAGTGGAAGACCCCGTCCGAATGAAGCGGTTCTACAAGGATGCAAAAGCCGCTGCGGTTGCCGGCGGCTGGCAGGTCCAGCTTGACGGGCGCGGAGTGAAAACGGCGGGCGGCAACCAGCAGGTCGTGCCGAGCGAGGCCCTTGCCGCCGCCCTCGCCGCCGAATGGGCTGCGCAGGAAGAGACCATTGTGCCCGCCAGCTTCGTGCTGCGCGACATGGCCGACTATGCGATCGACGTGGTCGCAACCGACGCTGCGGCGGTGCGCACCACCCTGCTGGGCTTCGCCGAGACCGATACGCTCTGCTACCGCGCCGATCCGGGCGAAGCGCTCTACCGGCGCCAGCTTGAGCGGTGGGAGCCTTTGCTGGCTGCTGCCGAGGCGGGTTACGGCGTCCGATTCGAGCGGATCAGCGGGGTCATCCACCGTGCCCAGCCGCCCGAAACGCTGGCCCGGCTGGCGCAGCGGCTGGAGGGCGTTGATCCGCTGGCACTAGCCGCGCTCAATACCCTCACGTCGCTGGCTGCCTCGCTGGTAATCGGCCTCGCCGCGCTGGAGCCTGGTGCCGATGCCGGGGCGCTGTGGATCGCGGCCGAACTCGAAGAGGAATGGCAGGCCGAGCAATGGGGCCGCGATGCCGAGGCCGAGGAACGCCGCGCCCGCCGCGCCGCCGCCTTTGCCAATGCCGTGCGCTTTGCCGCGCTGGCACGACCGGGCGCGTGAAACGATTGACGTCCTTAATCGCGCGCTTAAACAGGTTGCTTCCCGCAACCCAAGGAGAGGAACCAGGGCCATGTACAGCCATATGATGGTAGGCTCGAACGACATCGATCGTTCGAAGGCATTTTACGACGCGCTCTTCGTGTCAGTGGGCGGCAAGCCCGGCATTGTCGATCCGAAGGGCCGGATCATCTACATGCACAATGGCGGCATGTTCCTTGTCACCAAGCCGATCGACGGCGAGGCGGCGACCCCTGGCAACGGCATGACCATCGGCTTTGCGATGAACTCCCCGGAAGAGTGCGACACCTGGCACGCTGCCGGCGTTGCCGCGGGCGGCAAGGCGATCGAAGACCCGCCGGGCGTGCGCGACGGCGGGATGAAGCTGTACCTGGCTTACCTGCGCGATCCCGATGGCAACAAGCTGTGCGCGCTGCACCGGATGTAACCGAAGTAAAGCCTGACGGCACCCGGCGCGCAATCACGCGCGCCTGGGTGCCGGAAGCGCCCGTTGCGCTGGAATTCAACGGCCTGTCCTATGCGGTGATGATGGCGAGCCCGCAGGACCTCGAAGATTTCACCACCGGCTTTGCCCTCAGCGAAGGGCTGGCCGCCCGGGCAACCGACCTTTCCGACATTGCGATTGCCGAAGTCGAACTGGGCTGGATCGTTCGCGCCCAGCTGGCCGGACTTGGTATCGACAAGCTGGAAGACCGCGTCCGGCGCCGTGTCGCGGAATCGAGCTGCGGGCTGTGCGGGATCGAGAACCTGGCCGAAGTGGCCCGGCCCCTGCCCCCGGTCGCTCTGCACGATCCGATCGAACCGGCCGCGATCTTTGCCGCCCTTGCGGCCCTGCGCGATCGCCAGCCGCTGGGCGCGGCGACCGGCGCAGCCCACGCCGCCGCCCATTGCCGGCCGGATGGCACCGTCACCGCCCTGCGCGAGGATGTCGGCCGCCACAATGCGCTCGACAAGCTGATCGGCGCCATGGCTCGCACCGGCCAGGCAGTCGCGCCCGGTTTCGTCCTTTCGACCGCGCGGTGCAGTTACGAGATTGTCGAGAAGGCCGTGCGCGGCGGGGCCACCACCCTGGTCTGCATTTCGCTGCCGACCTCGCTGGCGGTCCAGCGGGCGACAAGCGCCGGGCTCAGCCTGTGGGCACTAGCCCGCGAGGATAGCGTGCTGCAGGTCTGCTAGCGCGAGAGCAGGAACACCGCGTGCTCGGCGCGCCAGCTGGCGGCCGCGTCGCTGATCCGCTTGTCGCCGGAGAGGAACCAGGCGCCCTCCACGGTCAGATGCTTGGCTTCCACGAGATCGCGGAAATCGCTGACCGTCACGTGGTGAATATTGGGCGTCTCGTACCAGGCGATCGGCAGCAGCCGTGTCACCGGCATCCGTCCATTCCAAAGCAGGCTGGCTCGCACCCGCCAGTGGCCGAAATTGGGGAAGCTGACAAAGGCCTGGCGCCCAACGCGCAGCAGTTCGTCCAGCACCTTGTCCGGCCGCTTGGTGGTCTGCAGCGTCTGGGACAGGATAGCATAGTCGAAAGCGGCGTCAGGATAGTCGATCAGGTCGCTATCGGCATCGCCCTGCATCACCGACAGCCCCTTGGCGACGCATTCGGCGACGTCGTGCGGATCAAGCTCCATCCCGCGCGCATCGACCTGCTTGCCGTCGCGCAGCGCCGCCATCAGCGCGCCATCGCCGCAGCCGATATCGAGCACGCGGCTGCCCGGCGCGACATTGGCGGCAATCACCGCCAGATCGGGGCGCAGTGCAGTCATTGCTTGAGAAACCCGGCAATCACCCGGTCAAGCGCGGGGACATCGAGCAGGAAGCTGTCATGCCCGAATGGCGCCGACAGTTCGACAAAGCTGACCGGCGCGCCGGCGGCATTGAGGGCGTGGGCGATCGTCCGGCTTTCCGCCGTGGGATAGAGCCAGTCGGTATCGAAGCTGACCAGGCAGAACCGGGCCTTGCTGGCGCGGAAGGCGTCGGCCAGGCGGCCGCCCCCCTCACCACCGGCAACTTCCTCGGCCAGGTCGAAATAGTCCATTGCCCGGGTGATATAGAGATAGGAGTTGGCATCGAACCGGTCGGTGAAGCTCAGCCCCTGGTGGCGCAGGTAGCTTTCGACCTGGAAATCGGCATCGAAGCCAAAAGTCTTCTCGGTCCGGTCCTGCAGCTTGCGCCCGAACTTCTCATGCATCCCCTCTTCGGAGAGGTAGGTGATGTGCGCGGCCATGCGGGCGACGGCGAGACCCTTGTCCGGGCCCTTGCCGCCGGCGTAATAGTCGCCGCCCTTCCATTTGGGATCGGCCATGATCGCCTGCCGCCCGACTTCGTGAAAGGCGATGTTCTGCGCCGTGTGGCGCGCGGTGCTGGCGATCACCAGTGCGGCGCGGGTCCGCTCGGGCCAGTTGGCGGCAAAGGACAGCGCCTGCATCCCGCCCATTGACCCGCCGACCACGGCATGGAGCTGCTCGATCCCCAGCGCGTCGAGAATGCCGACCTGGGCGCGGACCATGTCGCGGATCGTGATGACCGGGAAGCGCATGGCATAGGGCTGGCCATCCGGGCCAAGGCTGGCCGGCCCGGTCGTGCCATAGCAGCCGCCCAGCACATTGGCGCAGATGATGAAGAAGCGGTCGGTATCGATCGGCTTGCCCGGGCCGACCATCCGCACCCACCAACCCGGCTTGCCGGTGATCGGATGCGGGCTGGCGACGCATTGGTCCCCCGTCAGGGCATGAAAGATGATGACCGCGTTGGACTTGTCGGCATTGAGCGTGCCGTAAGTCTCATAGGCCACGCGCACGCCGGTCAGCGCCTGCCCGCCATCAAGGGCAAGCGGCGCAGCGTGCTCCAGCACGTGGCTTTGGGCCAGCAAGGCTTCGGCGTCGGCCATGGGCGCGGGATTGGGGGAGCGCGAGCAGGCTGTCAATTGCCCGCAAGCCTGCTAAGGGCCCGTCCATCATGACTAACGCCCCTGCCCCCAAGCCCTGGATCAATGCCATCCACGCCTATGTTCCCGGCAAGGCGAGCGGTGCGGACGGGCGGCCGCTGGTCAAGCTTTCGGCCAACGAGAACCCGCTGGGCACCAGCGCGGCGGCCCTGGCAGCGCGGGCCGCTGCGCAGGTTCCCAGCCTCTATCCCGATCCGGGCAGCAGCGATTTGCGCGAAGCCCTGGGCGCGCTGCACGGGATCGACCCGGCGCGGATCGTGCTGGGCACCGGTTCGGACGAACTGCTGAACCTGGCCGCGCAGGGCTATGCCGGCCAGGGCGACGAGGTGCTGTTCTCACGCTTCAGCTTTGCGGTTTACGACATCGCCGCGCGGCGCTGCGGGGCCGTGCCGATCGAGGCACCGGACAAGGACTATGGCAGCGATGTCGATGCCCTGCTGGCCGCCGTGACCGAGCGGACACGGGTGGTATTCCTGGCCAATCCGAACAACCCGACCGGGACCTACCTGCCGGCGAGCGAGGTGGCGCGGCTCCATGGCGGGCTGCCCGCCGACGTGCTGTTCGTGCTCGACCAGGCCTATGCCGAGTATCTGACGCCCGAGCAGGACGACCACGGCCTTGAGCTGGCGGCGGCCCACGCCAACGTGCTCGTCACCCGCACCTTCTCCAAGATCTATGGCCTGGCGGGTGAGCGGATTGGCTGGGCCACCGGGGCGCCGGGGCTGATCGATACGCTCAACCGGATCCGCGGGCCGTTCAACGTGACCAACAGCGGCCAGGCCATGGCGCTGGCGGCAGTGGCCGACCAGGCCTTCGTGACCGCATCGCGCGAGCATAACCGGGCCGAGCGGGCGCGCTTTGCCGCCGCGATCGAGGCCTTGGGCAATCACGGCCTGCGCGCCGTGCCGAGCGAGGCGAATTTCCTGCTGGTGCTGTTCGAAGGCGCACTGAGCGCCGAGGCGGCCTACAACGGGCTGGCCGAGCGCGGCTATATCGTCCGCTGGCTGCCCAACCAGGGCCTGGGCCATGCACTGCGCATCACGATTGGCACGGCGGAGCAGATGGACGCCATTGCCGCCGCGCTGCGCGAAATGGCGGAGGCGGCCCGATGAGTTTTGAGCGCGTCGCGATCATCGGCCTCGGCCTGCTGGGCGGTTCGATCGGCCTGGCGGTGCAGGATCGCCTGCCTGGCGTCGCCACCACCGGCTGGGACCGCGATCCCGCCACCCGCGCCCGCGCCGCCGAGCGCGGCCTGGTCGGTACGGTCTGCGAAACCGGGGCCGAAGCCGTCGCGCAGGCTGACCTGGTGATCTTCTGCGTGCCCGTTGGCGCGATTGGCGAAGTGGCAGGCGAACTGGCCAGCGCCATTCCCGCCGGAGCCGTGATCAGCGACGTCGGCTCATCCAAGCAGAGCGTGGCAGAGGCGCTGGCGAAGGCCTTGCCAGGTCACACCGTCATCCCGGCCCACCCGGTGGCGGGGACCGAGCGTTCCGGGCCGGATGCGGGCTTTGCCAGCCTGTTCCTGGGCCGCTGGTGCATCGTCACCCCGCCCGAGGGCGCGGATGCGGCCAAGGTCGCGGCGCTGTCTGCTTTCTGGGAGGGCCTGGGCGCCAAGGTCGAGCTGATGGATGCCCAGCATCATGACCTGGTTCTGGCCGTCACCAGCCACCTCCCGCACCTGATCGCCTATACCATCGTCGGCACGGCCTCCGATCTTGAGGGCGTGACGCAGAGCGAGGTCATCAAGTACTCGGCCGGCGGTTTCCGCGACTTCACCCGTATCGCCGCCTCCGACCCGACAATGTGGCGCGACGTGTTCCTGACCAACAAGGACGCCGTGCTCGAAATGCTCCAGCGCTTCAGCGAGGATCTGACCGCGCTGCAGCGGGCGATCCGGTGGGGCGATGGCGATACGCTGTTCGACCTGTTCACCCGCACCCGCGCGATCCGCCGCTCGATCATCGCCGAAGGCCAGGACGATGCGCGGCCCGACTTCGGCCGCAGCGATCACGCCGGTTAAGCGGGATGGGTTAGACCAGCAGGAAGACTGCGGCGATTACCCACATCACGGCGGTCGCCAGCCAGCCCACGGCCTTCAACCGCCGCGACAGCACCAGCTTGCCCATGACCTTGGGATTGGTCGCGATGAACATGGTGACGGTCATCAGCGGCGGAGCGAGCAGGCCGTTGACCACGGCCGCCCAGTAGAGCGCCTTCATCGGATCGATGCCGATGAAATTGAGCGCGATCCCGCCCGCTGTTGCCAACACGATCACGCCGTAGAAAGCCTTTGCTTCCTTGGGCTTGCGGTTCAAACCTTCAGTCCAGCCGAAGGTTTCGCTCACCGCATAGGCAGCGCTCCCGGCCAGGACCGGCACGGCCAGCAGGCCGGTGCCGATGATCCCGACCGCAAACAGCGCGAAGGCCAGATTTCCGGCAATCGGGCGCAGCGCCTCGGCCGCCTGGGCCGCGCTTTCGATCTCGCGCACGCCATTGGCGTGCAGCGTCGCCGCGGTGGCGATCACGATGCACAGCGCGACCAGGTGCGAGAAGCCCATGCCGACCAGCGTATCGAGCCGGATCCGGCGCAGTTCCGGCCCGGCATCCCGCGGGCTGATGTGGAGCGGCTTGGTGTGGCGGCGGTGCTGTTCCTCCACCTCCTGCCCGGCCTGCCAGAAGAACAGGTAGGGGCTGATCGTGGTCCCGAAGATCGCCACCAGGGCCATCGCGTGATCGCGATCGAAGCTGAATTGCGGCACCAGCAGGCCGCGCGCAGCCTCACCCAGTGGCACATTGGCCACCAGCACCACGCCGACATAGGCAAACAGTGACAGCGTGGCCCACTTCAGCACGCGGGCGTAGCTGTTGTAGCTCAGGAACACTTCCAGCAGCACGCTGACCACCCCGAAACCGACGGTATAGGCCAGCACCGGCCCGGGGATCAGCAGCGCGACCGCCGCGCCCATCGCGCCAAGGTCCGCGCCGAGGTTGATGACATTGGCCACCAGCAGCAGGATCACCACCACGCGCAGCAAGGCGGGCGAATAGTGCCGCCGCAGGTTCTGGGCGATGCCGCGTCCAGTCGTCGCGCCGATCCGCGCGCAGATCGCCTGGATCGCGGCGAGGAGCGGAAAGCCGAAGACTAGCGTCCAGCCCATGCCATAGCCGAACTGCGCGCCGACCTGGCTGTAAGTGCCGACGCCCGAGGGATCGTCATCCGCCGCGCCCGTAACCAGCCCTGGCCCCAGCACGTCGAGCGGGGAGCGCCGGGCCTGGTCGCTCACGCGGCGGGGCCGTTCAGGGCGTTGATCGCATCCTGGACCCGCGCCTCGATTTCCTCGCGCGGGAGGCCCGGCGGAATCGTTTCGCCGATCCGGTAAGTCACTGTCCCGGACTGCTTGAGCCAGCGGTGGTAAAGCGGCCCGCTGTTGGCCGCGACCGGCACGACAGGCAGGCCAAGCAGCTTGTAAAGCCCGGCAAACCCGGCCTGCAACTCGCCGCGCTGGCCAAAGGGCACACGGGTGCCTTCCGGGAAGATCACCAGCGGCCGGCCCTCAGCGCTATAGGCGCGCGCCGCGCTCAGCATCTTGCGCAGCGCCGAAGCACCCTGGTCACGCTGGACCGCGATCAGGCCATAGCGCTGGCCGACCTTGCCCCAGACCGGAATGCGCATCAGTTCCGCCTTGGCGAAAACCACCGGGCGATCAAAGAAGCCGGGGACGTAGATCGCCTCGTAGAATGACTGGTGTTTCATCGCGATCAGGATTGGGCCCTTGGGGATCTCACCCTCTACTACCAGTTTGATGCCCAACAGGTTCCGCGCGATCGCCGCATGAAAGCGCGACCAGCGCTCCACCGTCAGTCGGAAGGCCCGGTCCATCCCCAAGGCATACTGTGCCGCAGCCAGCAGCACATAGGCCGGGCTGCCCAGATAGAAGGCCATGTAGAAAAGGAAGTTGCGCAGCAGGATCATGACGGGTCACTGCGGCCGTAGCGCAGCAGCAAGGCTGCGCGCCAGATACTTGTTGTATTCGCGAAACAGGGTCGACAGGCTCGGGCGCGTCGGCACGGCATCGGCAACAATGGTGACGCCAGGCGGGGCCAACCGGTCCAGTTCCAACCGGGCGCGGCGCATATGCCAGTCACTGGTCACCAGGCGCACGCTCTCAACCCGCTGACGCCTTAGCCATTCGGCGGTTTCCAGCGCATTCGACTGGGTGTCCATCGCCTGATATCCCAGCGTAACACAGCAAGCCATCCGCGCGGGGCGCACGCGATACTCGATCGCAAACTCGTATGGCTTGACGCTGCGATCCACGCCCGAGACCAGGAGCCGCCGCGACCAGCCGCGCTTGACCGCTTCAAGTCCGCGCTCAATTCGCCCGGCCCCGCCCGTCAGCACGACCACGCCATCGGTGCGCTCCTCACCCGCCGGTTGCGGCAGATTTACGGCGAACAGCACAAAGCCCAGCGCCCAGATCAGAACAATGAAACCGAAGAACCGGCCAAGCGTGCGAGCCATGATCAAAGCATCCGCCGCAGCGCGCGCAGCACGGTCCAGCGCGCGGTCAACATGGCGAGACCCACCCCGCCGACCGGGACCAGCGCCAGCAGCAGCCAATCAACCCAGCCCAGCGCACCGCCATTGACCAATCCGGCGTCGAGCCCGGCAAACTGCTGTCCCAGCAGCAGCACGGCCACCAGGCCAAGCCCCAGGCCGATTGCCCCGCCTCCAGCCGCATCGAAGCCAACCGAACGCTGGAACAGTCGCGCGATCTGTTGATCGGTGCCGCCCAGCAGATGGACGATCTCGATCGTCTCGCGATTGGTGCCAAGCGCATTGCGCACCGCCAGCAGCACCACCGCCGCCAGCGCCGCTGCCAGCAGGCCGACGAGGGCCAGGGCCAGCAGCCGTAGCGAATCGATCGCGCCAAAGACCGGCCGCAGCCAGGTCGACTGGGCATCCACGCGCGCATTGGGTGTCACTTCGCGCAGCAGGCGCCGCAGCGAACCAAGCTTTTCGCCCGTCACCTCTTCGCGCAGCCGCACGTCGACGATCGCCGGGACAGGGATTTCCTGTCCCTCGATCACCAGCCCGCCAAGCCATGGCTCGATCAACTGCTCAACCTCTTCCTGGCTGACCACGGTTGCCGCATCGATCCCCGGCACGGCGTTAAGCCGCTTTGCAGCAGCTTCGGCCTGGCGCAACCGCGCCGTGGGATCCGCTTCGACGATCTGGACTGTCACCCCGCCAGCCAAGGTATCGGCGGCATTGCGCGCAACATTGCTGGCGGCAAGACCAGCAGCAGCGGCGATGACCGTCAGCGCGACCATGATCGCGATCACCCAGGGCATCGGCCCGGCCAGGCGTGACTGCGGAACCAGCTCGGTATCGTTGAGGCCCGAGAGCGACCGCAATCCGCGCATCAGCGAACTGCCCGGTACCGGGGGAAGTTTGATCGCCATGCCGCTCAGCCCTGCATCGACCGCGGGCGCGGCGGATAGCGCAGCGCACCGGTTGGATCGGACAGCCGCCCCTTGTCGAGCCGCATAATCAGCGAATCCGGCACCTTCTTGAGCAGGTGGACATCGTGGGTCGCGACAACCACGGTCGTTCCCAGCCGGTTGAGTGCTTCGAACAACCGCAGCAGTTTGACCGCCATGTCAGGATCGACGTTACCGGTCGGCTCGTCGGCGACCAGCAGTTCGGGTCGGCCGATCACGGCCCGGGCGATCGCCACGCGTTGCTGCTCTCCGCCCGAAAGCTGGGCCGGGCGGGCCTGCATCCGGTCAGCCAGGCCAACCCATTCAAGCATGTCGGTGACGGGCTTCGTCAGCTCGCGCTCGGCTACCCCGGCCACCCGCAAGGGCAGCGCAACGTTGTCATAGGCCGAGAGATGCTCGACCAGCCGGAAGTTCTGGAACACCACGCCCAACCGGCGGCGGAAGCCCGGCAGGCGATCGCGCGGCAGGGTGATCGCATCGGTGCCGAACATCCGGATCATCCCGCGCGACGGGCGCTGGGCGAGATAGAGCAGCTTGAGCAGCGAGGTCTTGCCGGCACCACTCGCCCCGGTCAGGAAATAGAAGCTGCCCGGGAAAAGCGTGAACGAAACATCGCTCAGCACCTCGCGATCGGTGCCATAGCGCAGCCCGACATTGTCGAAATGCACGATCTCCCCGGGGCCGGCTGTGGTCATCCTGGAGTTCCGGGGGTCATCGCGGGCAAGGTCAATCCGGCAAGAGGGTTCTTCGCGGGCGGCTATAGCGACCAATCAATGTGGAAAAAAGGGCAATGCAGCGCAGCTTCACCGTCCTTGCGCTTGCTCCCTTGCGGCACACCATGCTTAACGGTGGCACGATGATCATCGCGTGCCCCGCCTGTGCCACCCGTTATGTCGTGCCCGACAGTGCGATCGGCGTCGACGGGCGGACCGTGCGCTGTGCCAAGTGCAAGCACAACTGGTTCCAGGAAGGCCCGCAGATCGCGCCGCCACCCGCGCCGGCACCAGTGCCACCGCCGCCGCCAACGCCCGAGCCGGAAGCTGCTGAGCCGCCCAAGGCCGAAGCCGAAGCCGCGCCGCCCACTTCGGGCTGGAACTGGTCGGAACCGGCGGAACCGGCAGCCGAACCGGCCGATGCTGCTTCAAAGCCTGAGTCCGAAGCACCGACTGAGCCCGAACCGCAGCCGGCACCTGAACCGGAACAGGAACCTGCTCCGGCCAGCCACCGGCTGGATGCCGCACCGCCGGTAGACGAGGTTCCCGTCCCGCCGGTCTATTCCGAACCGATCTATCAAAGTCCCTATGGCGACTATGACGAGGCTTCGCAGTTCGACCACCAGCCGCTGCTGGCACCGCGGCGCAATCCGGCCCGGATGTGGATGATGGCCGCCGTGCTGTTCGCCGCGATCTCGATCGGGGCAGTCGGCGCAACGGCCTGGTACGGCCTGCCGGACTGGATGCCCTTCGCCAAGCCGGTTTTCGCCAAAGAGCAGCCGGGGCTGAAGCTGGAATTTCCGCCGCGCCAGCAGGACCGCTATCAACTGCCCAACGGCACCTGGTATTTCGGCGCCAACGGCACGGTCACCAACACCTCGCAAAGCCCGCGTTCGGTGCCGGGGATCCTGATCGTGCTGCGCGAAAAAGGCGGGCGGATCGTCTATAGCGCCGAAGTCCGCTCACCCAAGCGCGTCCTGGCGCCAGGTGAAAGCGCCGACATTCGCGAGGCCCTGGTACCGGTACCCAAGTCCGGCGTGCGGGCTGAATTCGGCTGGAAGCCAAACTAGGCTATTCGAACTCGATCAGCGCCTGCCCGGTGCCATTGCGCCGGACCTGGCGGTGTGGCTCCTGCGGGCCGGGATCAATCGTCGCTCGCGCTGCCGAAACGATCTCGACCGTCGCCAAGGCCACAGCCTGAACCCCGCCGCGCGGCGCTTCGGGTGCCGGCGCAGAAGCGCCTGCGGCAACGGTCAGCAGGAGCAGGGGAGCAATCATCGCCATAGGTAAACGGCGAATTTACCATAACCGCAATCGTTCAGAACGGGACGTCCCGGCCCGGCACAGTACGTGTAAGGTGCCGCGCCCTTTCCGCGCTTGCACCCCCCGGAACCCTTTGCTAATGGCCCGCTCCTACCCCCCCGGGGCGACAAGCTTCGCCCCGTTGATTTAGCGGTCGTGGCGGAATTGGTAGACGCGCAACGTTGAGGTCGTTGTGGGCGAAAGCCCGTGGAAGTTCGAGTCTTCTCGACCGCACCAATCAGTCTCACAAGGTAACCGAGTTTGGCCTTCGGGCATCGCATGCCCGAAGAACGGCGCAGTTCCGCGCGGTTTAAGGGCTGGGCCTAATAGGGTTGAAGCCAGAGACTCTTGGCGGCACTCCGGCTGCAGCCAACAACTCATATAAAGGCAAAACGCCAGGACTCTGAATCGCAGTGAATTATCGCCATTCTTTCCATGCCGGCAACAGCGCCGATGTCGTGAAGCACAGCCTGCTGATCGCACTCGTGCGGGCCTTGCAGCACAAGCAGAGCGCATTGACCCTGATCGATACCCATGCCGGCTGCGGGCTGTACGATCTTGCTGGCGAGGAGGCAGGCCGCACCGGCGAGGCCGCACAGGGCGTGCTGCGGGCCTTTGCCGATCCGAACCCCTTGCTGGGCGAATACCGTGCCGCCGTAGAGGCGGTGAATGACGGAGATACCGGGGGAGCAGCACCGCGCCTCTACCCCGGCTCGCCGCGGATTCTGGCGCAGCTTCTGCGCCCGCAGGACTTCCTGATTCTGAATGAAAAGCATCCTCAGGATGTCGATACTCTGCGCAGCGCAATGCGCGGCACATCTGCCGCCGTGCATGCGCGCGACGCTTACGAATTCTGGCTGGCGATGCTGCCGACCCGATCCCCTCGCGGTGTGGTTGTGGTTGACCCGCCGTACGAGCAGACGGACGAACGCGCTCGCATCACGGCCACGCTCGCCGCGGCACACCGCAAATGGGCACATGGCGTGACGGTGATCTGGTATCCGCTGAAAGACCGCGCCACGCAATCGCGGTGGAAGCAGCAGCTGCGCCGGCTCGGAATCCCCAAGTTCCTGTGCGTGGAACATTGGCTTTACGACAGCGATCAGCCGGGCAGCTATAACGGCGCCGGTCTCTTTATCGTGAACCCGCCCTACGCCTTTTCGCAGGCGCTGCCGCCGCTGTTGGAAGCCCTGCGCGCCGCGCTGGCGCCCGAGGGGCACCGGGGCGAGATCACGGCGGATTGGCTGAACGACTAAGCTAAACGAAGGCTGGCGTGCAGCTAGTTGCCATCAGCATCGACCACGAAAACGATCGGCTTTCCCCGCGAAGCGGGCTCCCAACCGGCCTGCAAGGCTGCTTGGATGCCCCTGATTATGACCGCGTCACTGACCTGAAGCCGGCCGCGCTGCATGCCCTTCAGCAAGCGCTTCGGCGGGGGGAATTCCAGCAAGGCGCCGCGCTGTGTGTGCCTGCGCAGCAAAGCGACAGTCATGCCTTTCCAGCCTTCAGACTCGCCCCACTGCGGCTCGCTGCGCAGCTCCCACTCGTATTGAAACCCGTCGACGTCGACGATACCGGAAAGCTTGTGGATCTTGGTCATGCTGCCAGACCTAGCAGGTCTACGTCCACAAACCACCGGGGGTTGCAGATCGGCGCACCTGGACGACCGCCTGCTTCGTGGAGTGCCAGATCAGCACGCAATGACTCGTGTGCTCGGCGTGCGCAGTCATCGCAATGATCGCGGCGGATTGTGTGAAACCTAGATCCTAAGTTGGCTACCAAGCTCGACAACACGGTTGGCGGGCAGGCGGTAGTAATCCATCGCCGACTCCGAAACCTTGAGCAGCCAGGCGAACAGGTGTTCGCGCCACAATGCCATGCCGGCCACTTCTTTTGCGGCGATCAGCTTTTGCCGCCCAAGGAAATAGCTGGTCCGCATGGGCTCGAGACCGATGCCGTGTTGGCTGATGGGTGCCAAGTCACGCGGAATGTCAATTTCCTCGGTAAAGCCATAGTGCAGGATCACCCGCGTGAAGCCGTGGCCCACGCTGCGCATCTCCAACCGCTTTTCCGCCTCAACTCGCGGAGTTTCCTCTACCGCCACGGTCAACAGCACGACATTTTCATGCAGGACCTGGTTATGCTTGAGGTTGTGCAGCAGCGCTGCAGGAACGCCCTCCCTTGCGGCAGAAAGGAACACCGAGGTGCCCTTGACCCGGTGGACCGAGGCAGCGGTGGACTTGACGAAAACCTCAAGCGGTATGGCATCGGCTAGCAAGTGATGGCGAAGCACACTTCGCCCCTTGGCCCAGGTCGTCAGCACAGTGAAGATAACGCCCGCGACCAGCAAGGGCACCCAACCGCCGTCGGCGATCTTGGCGATGTTGGACAGGAAGAACGATACGTCCACGAGGGCAAACAGCCCAATCGTT
This sequence comes from Novosphingobium ginsenosidimutans, assembly GCF_007954425.1. NCBI lineage: Bacteria > Pseudomonadati > Pseudomonadota > Alphaproteobacteria > Sphingomonadales > Sphingomonadaceae > Novosphingobium > Novosphingobium ginsenosidimutans. Next base: position 398,634 of record NZ_CP042345.1, read on the forward strand.
GCTGCCGCTGCCCACGGCTTCCAGCGCCATACCTTGAACAGCAGGAAAGCAAGCATGGCCGTGGTTATCAGCATGGTGCCGACCACCGAGATGCCATAGGCCGAGGCCAGCCGTGTGGATTCCTGGAAGCCCAGCACCAGCACAAGCACCATGACCAACAGGCCCCAATTGATAGCAGGCATGTAGATCTGCCCAGCGGATTTCTCACTGGTGTGGAGGATCTTGAAGCGCGGCAGAAACCCAAGCTGGATCGCCTGGTGCGTGACCGAGAAAGCGCCTGAGATCACTGCCTGACTGGCGATGATCGTTGCCAAGGTCGCAAGGATGATCAGCGGCAGGCGTGCCCAATCAGGGGCCATCAGATAGAACGGGTTCTCCACCGCCGCCGGATTGGCAAGCAGCAGCGCCCCCTGGCCCATGTAGTTGAGCATCAGGCAAGGGAAAACCAGGACTAGCCAACTCGCCCCGATTGCCTTGCGGCCGAAATGGCCCATGTCGGCATAGAGCGTCTCCGCACCCGTTACGGCAAGGAAAACGGATCCCATCGCGAGGAAGGCGAGGCGGGGATCCTTCTGGAAGAATTCAAGCGCCCATACTGGGTTGAAGATGGCCAGGATTTCCGGCCGCGCAGCAATATTGACCACGCCAAGCGTGGCGAGCGTCCCGAAATAGACCAGCACAATAGGACCGAACAGCGCGCCCACCTTTGCCGTGCCGCGGGACTGGATGAAAAACAGTCCCAGCAGGATCAGCACGGCAATCGGCAAGACCAAAGGCTCAAGCCGCGCCTCGACGATAGTCAGCCCCTCGACAGCGGAGAGCACCGAGATTGCCGGGGTCAGCATGGCGTCGCCATAAAACAGGGCGGCAGCAGCCACGCCCAGTACCATGAGCAACGCCTTGCGCCGGTCATCGAGGTGGCTCGAGATCAGTGCCAGCAGCGCGAAGGAGCCGCCCTCACCCCGGTTGTCGGCCCGCATGGCGACGAAGACATATTTGACCGTAACGATCAGCATCAGTGACCAGAACACGAGGCTGAGCACGCCAAAGATATGCACCCGATCGACAGCCAGCGGGTGCGGGCCGATGAAACTTTCCTTCATCGCGTAAAGCGGGGAGGTGCCAATATCGCCGAATACGACGCCGATGGCGCCGAGCATGAGAACGGGAAAGCTGTCCTTCTGCGGCTGGGGTGAGGGGGCTTGGTTAGCTGCGCGAACGCGGGCCGAAGTGCTGTGTGACATGTCTTCATTGTGGGCGCTCGCGGCATAAAGATTCCATGTGGATTTCGTGGGTACATGGCATAATTGCTCGACGCCGCAGAACCTTGGTTGCATCTTCGCGCCATGAGAGACGCCCCAACCGTCGTGTCGGACCTCGACCGCTCAATCGGCATGAAGCTCGCTGCATATTGCGGCGCCTTGTTGCTTGTCGTTCTTTCGACTGCTTTCGGGCTCTACCTCGCCTCCCGCTGGGGGAATTCGCCGGTAGTGATGCTGTACCTGCTGCCCGTGCTGGGGGCGGCGATTTACGGCGGGCTAGGCCCGGGGCTGGTCGCGGCGGTGGCCTCAGCGCTGGCCTATAATTACTGGTTCACCGAGCCCCTGCATACGTTCGAGATTCATGCTGCGGCCGATGTGGTGACCGTGGTCGTGTTGTTCCTTGTCGCCGTGGTCTGTAGCCAGCTGGCGTCATCGGTCCGGCGGCAGGCGCAACTGGCTTCCCAGCATGCGGCGCGCAATGCCATGATTGCTGGCTTCGCCCGCCGCCTGCTTTCCGCGCGCAGTGAGACGCAGGTTGCCGAAGCGAGCGCACTTCGGCTCGCAGAATTGTTTGATTGCCATGTCGTCGTGCTGGGTCAGAATGACGATGGTGAGCTGCTCGCGCAGTCGTCAGCTGAAGCGGCGCTCAGCCCAAGTGATCTCGCTGCGGCATCGTTTACGCTCCAGTCGGGCGAGCGCTCCGGACGCGGGGAAAAGCGCGCACCGCAGGCCGACTGGCAGTTCCACGTCGTCACGGCGGACGGCCAGGTTGTCGCTGTGGTCGGTCTCGCGCGAACCGATGGCACTCCGCCCGTGCGCGATGATGGACTGCTCTTGTTTGAAAGCTTGACTGACCAGATGGCCCTCGCGCTCGACCGCGCGCGGCTTGATGGCGAGGCGCGCGAGAGTGCGGCATTACGCCTGCGCGACAAGATCCGCTCTGCGCTCCTCACCTCGATCGGCGATGATGTGAAGCCCAGTCTGAAGGCGATCCAAGGCGCCGTCCGTGCGCTGCGCCGCGAAGGCAGCGCCAACAAGGCGCTGGTAACGCAACTTGATGCCGAGGTTACCCGGGTCGAACGGCATATCGACAACCTCGTCGATGTCGGTCCGGCCGAGCAGTATGAGGCGATTGAACTTGGCGAGCTCTCAATCGATCTGCACCGCCGCAAGGTTTTGCGAGGCGGCGAAGCGGTGCGCCTGACGCCGAAGGAGTTCGCTGTCCTTGCCGAGCTTGCCAAGCACACAGGCCGCGTGCTGACCCACACCCAGCTTCTTCGCGCCGTCTGGGGACCGGCGCAGCAGGACCATGTCGACTACCTGCGCGTTGCGGTGGGAGCCCTGCGCAAGAAGCTGGAATGTGATCCAGCCCGGCCAAAGCTTATCCTCAACGAACCTGGTGTTGGCTACCGCCTGGTCGCGCAGAGCCCGGCGAAATCGCCAACCGGATGAGCGAATGGTCGGTTCGCACGGCTAGGTTAGTACCATTGAGGGCGGCAATATCATCGGCCGCGATGATGGGCCGCCCGTTTGAAAACGGGCGGCCCATTGCGACCCTTGGGATGTCCCTAACTTTGGTGCGGCGGCAGCCGATGCCTGCCGGTCTTGCTTTTCTGCCTTTGGCCTAGGCCGGAGTCTTGGCGGCTGAATCCGTGCCTGCAAGCATTGCGATGATCTGTTCCGTCGTGGAAACTTGGGTGGGGAGTGCACTAGCCCCAGGTTCTGGCGCTGGCGAAAGGGCCGGTGCTTCAACCGGCGCGGGCTCGGCCGAAGGTGCAGGTTCGGTGCGGCGGCCTGCACGGAAATCCGCCAGCGATTTTCTGGCTGCCTCGACATCGCCCGAGGCGATGGCAGCGCCAACGGCTTCCATCGAGCCGCGAGCCTTCGCAGCCATTGCGGCAGGTGCAGTCGATTCATTGAGCGCGGTAAATGCGCTCTGCGCGACAGCAAGGTCGCCGCGCGCGATCGCAGAGTTGAGTTGGCCGAAATTGGCCGGGCGCGCATGAGCGGCATGACCGCGTCCAACAGCACCAGATACAGCCATATTCATGAGCTTCTCCTCGATTACCAGTCAAAGGCCGGTGACGACAGCGATAGGGCAGGATGGTGAGCGGCCCAGAAACCCCGCCATCCGCAATTCACCGGATAAGCAAGTGCCGGGCTCTAGTGTATGGCACGGCTTTGGTGGGGCGTGATCAAGATCACGTGCTTCCAGGCGCAGGCGTGGCTAACTGCGCCAGCTCAGGCGACTCCCGCTGCCCCATCAAATGCCGCGGGAGGGCCAACCTCACCGCGACACGAGATGGTCGCCGGCGGGAGCCAGAGCGGAAGGGGACCGCCATGCTTACAACCGCCGATTCCAATGCTCTGTTGCAGTCTGTTCGCGCCGAGCTGGCGAATGTAATCTTAAGCTTGCAGGCGCATCAGGGACACCCTGAACCGGAAATCGAGAAAGCGGTAGCGCATCTCAAGCAAGCTTTGCTGGAAGTCGACCGGGCGCTGGCTGACGCCGTCCCAGCGGTATCTGCTGAATCAGAAGCGGAATGACCGCGATGCGGCCTTTGTTGCTCAGCCGCTTCATGAATGGAACCTGACGGCCACATTCAGGGTTATGCGCGCGGTGCGCTGTCATAGGCGCGCGGTTTCTGGGAAGGAACTTCAGAGTGAAAGCAGAATTGTTGCAAATTGCGTTCGAAAACGCTTCCGACCTCCAAGGTGCAATTGCGCTGCTAGAGGCGGCACTTGATGCGTTGGACCGGGCCCACAACCGGATCCCGGCGGCTTACGTCGAGCACGCGCTGATATTGCTTCGGGCTGAAGCGATGGATTGCTTTGAAGGACTGCTTGAACACCAGTAGCTTCCGGTCGCTCTCAGGCGATGACAAGCCACCCGCGAATGTGGTGGATCATAGCGCATCACAACAGCAACTGAAGAGCTTGTGCTGTTCGGAGGTAACCCCTTTCCGTCAAGACCACTTTCGGTTCGTCAGAGCCGGCGTCGAGCTTTTCGACTAGCTGCCAGCTCTCCAGCACCTCTATCCAGCGCAGACCCACTGCCAATGAGCTCATCGGTTGACATAGGGCAGAGATCGAGAGGACGCTGCCCCTTGCCCGTGCCTGGAACAGTTCGAGCAGGATGACGCACGCTGGCGTAAAGACGAACCCTTCGAACTCGAATATCTCGTCAATCTTTTTCAGAACGATGCGGAGCGTCGCAGCGAGTACGCTCAGGGTTTCATTGCTCGCAAATGCGCCTGCTTCAGGATTACTAACGCTTCGCAGTTCCAGGGCCAGAGCTTCGATCCGCTGGGCGAGCACTTCGCCAGCGGCTTTCTGGAAAACAGTCTGCTCTTGCACACGCGGCAAAGATTGACGATCGCTCACGGAGCTGTCTCCCTAGATGATGAGCACACTTGCTTCGCGACGATCCCTCTTCGACTAACTGAGGCGATTATGCAAGTCGGGCTGTAAATAAATTTCAAATTTATGATCCCCAAAGCAATTTTATAATTACTTTTTCATATCTAATATGCAAAAAATTATCATCAAACCGAATTTATCATAAGAACTACTCGTAGATCAAAAATTCCATCCGCTACGCGCCGAACACATAATGATTTCCAATATCTTATATATATATTTTCAAAATTATTCCGTATTATTGAATAATAATGTTTCTTAAGTATGAGTTGTTTAAATCAGTTCGATATAAGATATCCCACTCGGGCTTTATACTGCCGGCGAGATCCGAATAACAAGACTTCAAACTGGTCAGAGCCCCAATTGTCCTTTGACATAACAAGCTCGTCGGTATCTCAGCGACTGCCAGGACCGGATGTTTGACGGCAGTTCAAACCGATATCCCCATTTGACCAGACTGGGTGTGCTGAACTTCGATCGCTCCATCTAGTTGGTCACGGATCGTTCCCAGCGCAGCTGCTCGTCCGGCACTTTGAACCATCGCGCACTCCCCAGCACCATCGCGTTCGGCGTAGCGGACTGGCTCGTTAACACCAGTTAACGCGAACAGTTAAAGGCCGGCAAACTTCATGTCCGAAAGCGGCTGAACGCAATTGATGGCCCGTTTGCGATCGGCTGGGACCCCATCTTCACAATTATTGTCTTGCGATGTCGCTGAGGTGGAACCGAATAGCGAGATCGATGGTTTATCCGGAATCAGCGCGTCTGCAGCGCGCGTGATGCCGCCGACCTGGTGGGAGAAACTTGAAGAAAGAAACCGTCGACGAGCCAGCATCTGGGTGGACCAGTAATTTTTTTCAGGTTGTTGGGCAAAGGCTTGAAGCTTAGCGCGTCGACACTTTCTGGAGGATTTTGAGTGGCAACGCCGCATAGCGATCATATTGGACACGGACGCGACGCAGGACTCGTGCAGCGCGACATTATCCAAGCAACCGAAGATTTGCTCCTCCAGTTGGATGAAGCAAAGCTCAGCCTGGCCGCAGCCCATGTCCAACTGGCACTGGATGTCCTGCGGGGGCCAAGTTTGCCCAGACCGCACAACTAGCCAGTGACGCAAGAGCGCGAGGCCCGCTCAAGCGTGCCAAGCATTGCGCCGGCGCCGCCAAATCCGGTTATCGAAGCGCCTTGCGCAGCTGCGACCTTTGGCGCCTAAGCGTACTTGGAGCGGTTCGGTCTGGCAGAGGCTAACTTGCCGCGGAGATAGTTCGTCATCTTCTGGACCCCGAGATCAGTCAGCGCGACCCAGGTCCGACGCTGATCGGCCTTGTCGCCAGTCCGCTTAACCAGGCCCTGTCCTTCAAGAATGGCAACCCACCGCAAGGCGGTTGTGCTGGGCGATGAGGAAGCCAAGCAAGCCGAAGTTACTGAAATTCTGATCTCATCAACATGGGCCACGTAGAGATCAAGCAGAATATCCCAAGCCGGTTCGGCAAATAGATATTCATCGAAGTAATCGCCACGTGAACGGCGCCGGCGATACTCTTCGCGCGCTATGTTCCGAAGTCGTATACTGTCATCAATCGGGGCGCCGTCCGGCCTGGCCGAGCGATCTTCAAGCGAGACTACTTCCGAGTTAGGCCGAGGAGCGGCCCGACCATCGGCAAGTTGCAACAGATAGGCACCAAGGTCCCGCAGTTGCTCCTGTAGATTGTTCTCTTCGACCTGAACTTTCATTTGCTTTAGCACCCCGTTATGCCGTCAAAAGCCCCCCAATCACTGGCCTTCACCTTCTGCTCTCTGCCCCTTCTTTGGAGCAGCGCTCTGACGGTGTGCCATGAAGAATCACATAGACACTTAGGCTGTCAATCCGCTCTTCACGCTACCTGGCAAATTTATGGTCGAATGCACCCTTGCTTGGGCGCCTTGCCAATGGGCTGCGGCAGCCCAGGCCGATGAATATATGCGTTTGCACGTATTTTTTTGCTTGATATAACGGGCCTTAACAAGGGTCGGGATGTTCAGAGATGCCAGCAGACAGCAGCCTCAAGTCGCAGGCAGGCGCGGACGACAGCACAGCGACGATATCCGAACTGCGAGATCAGCTCTCCAAGGCGCTCCTGTTGCTCGATAAGCTAAAGAAGCCCCTGGCGGCGGCATATGTGCAGATGGCGTTGGATACTTTGACCGAAGCTGATTGAGCCCTATCAGCCTTATGCTTTGATCGTCTGAATCACATTAACTGGCACTGGAGACTGAAACGCCAGGAGGCCGCGTTGTTTGAATGCCGATTGTTCTAGGCAGCGCCGTTCATTGCGCCGAGAGGCCGCTCATGACCTGGGTGCAAGTTCATTCTCGTTGCCAGGCTCCCTGCGCAGCCGCGTATCTTGCACCTTGATCAGATCTTCTTTGGCGAGAGCATCGCGGGCTGTGGCGATGTGAATGGCGGTCATGCCAAATCCGGCTTCATCAGCCATCCGCAGGCATTCCACCAGCAGCTTATCCAAGTTAGCCGCCAACTCGGATTGCGTCTCCTGCTTACCCATCGCGGGACCCCTTCCGAGTTCCTGCCAGATGCAAGCAATCGCCTGAAAAACGAGGCATATGTTCGGTTCGGCCGGCATTTCGAATGTACTGCGCCGGAAGGCCATAGCGCCGTGCCCTGATGCCAGAATACAAGGCGAGCTGCGCCATCGACCGGCCTGCCGCGCTGGCGGGAGAAATCGGTGCGGGTGAACTAGCGGCAGTTACTGTCGTATTCATGAGCGTTCTCATAAAACCCCAGCGGGACGGGAATTCCAATCAAGGTAAACAGTAAGGCTAATTGCCCCGCTAATCCGGCGATCCGCAGTTCAACGGATCTCTACTGCTCAAGGGATCAACGTCAGCTCAGTCTGGCGGCCATCGATGAAACGGACGCTATTTCCATCGAAGAAAGCGTTCTCCTCCGCCCGAAAATCGACACGTTGGCCGCCCCATTCGGGGACGGCGGCATAGGTTGTCAGCTCAATCGACCAGGCGGTATTGGCGTTGATCACGCCGCTGCCGCGCGGATCGGCATTCTGATTGTCCCAGAAGCCGATTGAAGGTCCAGCCCCATGGCCGTGAAGGCCGATCGGGTGCGAATAGATCGAGGGCTCAAGCCCAGCAGCGATCGCCTCAGCCCGCGCCAGCGCGAGCACTTCGTTGCCGCTGCGCCCAATTGCGAAGTGGCGGCGCAGGATATCCTGCAAGCGATTGCTGTTCGCCAGCCCCTGGCGCAATCCGGCCGGTGCCGCAGTTTCGCCCGGCTTCAGCACATAGGCCAGGTGCTGGGTATCGGTGTTGAGCCGCAGGTAGGTGATACCGAAATCAGTCCACAACAGGTCACCCGGGCGAATGACTTCAGCCCCGTCGAGCATGCCCTTGGCGCCCTGGCGCTGGATCGCGACCGAGGGATGGAACCAGGGCGTCAGCCCCAATTCCAGCAGCCGATCACGGTACCACCACTGAACCTGCTCGGCCGTCGTCACGCCAGGGGTAATGACCTTGCGCGAAAAGGCCTCGGCGATAACCGCATGGGCCGTGCGCAGGATCGTGGGATAAAGCTCGATTTCCGCCGGCGTGCGGGTTTCCAGCCAGCGGATCGCCAGCCCTTCGCCGCTGACGATCCGCGCGCGCAGCGGCGCGGGCAATGCGGCGGTGAACTTGTCATACTGGCTCACCGTCATGCCATCGGCGAACTGGTAGAGGTCTGACGTGTTGATCGCGATCTTCGCTGGATTACGCGCGGCGATCAGCTCGGCCACTGCCTGCCACTGGTCCGGCTGCTTGGCCGGATCCCAGGCTGGCGCGAACAGGCCGCCCAGGCCATAGCGGCTGACCGTCAGCCGTTCGACCGGCTTGCCCTGGCCAGGATCGTAGAAGATCAGGATCGTCCGGCGCCGGGCATGCATGTTCTCGGCATCGAGCATCGAGGCGACGACCGGCTCCTCGAAATACTCGCGTGCCACCAGCAGCCACAGGTCGATCCCCTGCTCTCGCATGATCGCCGGGATGACCCTATCAAGCCGCGCGGCAAGCAGGCGATTTTCCGTTTCGGCGCGCTCGCGAGCTGAGAGTAGCTGCGGAAGCGTGGGGCTCGCGGCCTCTGTCTCGCTCAAGGCTATCGACGCATAAGCGCTGCCTCCTGCAGCAGGTGCGCCGATCGCCGCGAGCAGCGCAGTCGCCGATAGTACCTGTCGTATCATTATTGCCCCCGGATGCCTTTGCCCCACACTGGCTGGATGCAGCGGATCGATCAAGCGCTGCACTATCCACAAGCGGGACCAAACCTTGCGACGGACCGAGTCCATACAGGTGTCACTTCTGCACACGATCTGTTAGCTTTAACGAATTGGGCCAACCGGGGATGTCAATGCCGCCGAATGGAGTGCGCAACTGGAAGTTCGCCGACAATCCAGTCGTAACCTTCCTGGCCTTGTTCCTGACCTATGTCGCGCTGGCCTGTTTGGGGCTGCAATGGTCGACGATTTTTGGCGCGGCGAGCCCGGTCTGGCCGGCGTCCGGTGTGGCCGTCGCCGGTTTGCTCCTGGGCGGATTGCGGCTGTGGCCTGCGATCTTTCTGGGCAGGCTGGCCGCAGGCTGGCTGGCTGGATCGCAGCTACCCTTGTGGGTCGAACTGGCCCTGGCCCTGGCCAACACGGTCGCCGTGGTTGTGCCCTTGTTGCTGGTCCGGCGCCGGGGCGGGATCGATTGTACCCTGCCCGATTTGCCGGAGCTGCTGCGCTACTTCGTGTGGGGCGGCCTGGCGGGCGCGCTTGTCGCAGCAACGCTCGGAACTGCAATCATGGCAAGTGTCACGGGTTATCCCTTTGCCATTATGGTCCAGGTCTTTTCCAACTGGGTTGTCGCCTATTTCGTCGGCGCGATACTGATCGGTCCGTTGGTGCTCTCGTGGTCCCGACCCGCCCCGCGGCTTAGCGCGCTGGGCTGGCTTCACTTTGCCACCGTGATGCTGGTGACGACCGCCTTTGCCTGCCTGTTTCTGCTTCCCCCGGACCAGGCCTTCCTTCGCACCTGGCACGTCTTCCCGGTGCTCGTCTGGGCTGCACTAGCCTTTGAGCTGCGCGGCGCATCGCTGGCGGTGACAATTCTGGCCACCCTCGCGGTTTGGGCCACGGATCACGGTCTCGGCCCGATGACCGCACTTGCCTATACTGGCGGTCCGCAAGTTTCGCTGGTGCAGCAGTTCATTGCCGTGACGGCGGTGACAATCCTGGTCCTTGCCGTCGTCGCCAACGAGCGCCGCGCCAAAAACGCCCTGGCCGAACAGGGGCGCCTGCTGCGCCAAGCCGAAGAGGTGGCCCGCGCCCGCGCAGAAGAGCTTCAGGTCCTGCTCGACGCGGTCCCGGCGGCAATTTGGGTGGCGCGCGATTCCGCATGCACCCAGATCACAGGCAACCGTTTCGCTGCCGAGTTGCTCCAGTTGCCCGATGTGACCGACAACATGTCGAAGTCCAGCGATGACAACCCTGCGGTGGCCCACTTCAAGGTGCTCGATAGTACCGGCCACGAACTTGCTCCGTCGGAATTGCCGGTCCAGCGCGCCGCCCGCGGCGAGTTGGTGCGCGACTTTGAAGAGCGGATTGCCTTTGCCAACGGCACCTTGCGCGACCTGTTGGGCAATGCCACCCCGCTCTATGCCCCCGATGGCACGCTGCGCGGCGCGGTTGCGGCCTTTATCGACATCACTGAGCGCAAGGCTGCGCAATCGCGCGAGCATCTGCTCTCGCGCGAGGTCGATCACCGCGCGAAAAACATCATGGCGGTGATCCAGGCGATCGTGCAGCTTACCGAAGCATCAGATATCATCGCATTCCGCAAGGCGATCAGCGGGCGCATTGGCAGCCTGGCACGCACTCACACCCTGCTCGCACAGAACCGCTGGGACGGAGCCGAGCTGCGCGATCTGATCGAGGAGGAACTGTCCCCCTATATCCCGCGCCAGGGTGCCCAGGCCGAACGCGTCACGATCAACGGTCCGAAGGTCCGGCTGCGACCGCTCACTGCCCAGTCGATCGCGCTGATCGTCCACGAGCTGATCACCAACGCACTTAAGCACGGTGCGTTGTCGGTCTCTGGCGGCTCCGTGGCTGTCAGCTGGCAAGCCGGCACCCCCGGCCCTGACCAGCGCCTTACCCTGCAATGGCGCGAGAGCGGCGGCCCACCTGTTTCTCCGCCAACCACACCCGGCTTCGGTCTCGCGCTGATCGAAACCACGGCACGCGATCAGCTTTACGGAACAATTACCCAGACCTGGGAACCGGAAGGCCTGACCGCCGCCTTCACTGTCCCGGTTGGAGACCTTTTCCGCCAGAACTGATTGCAGAGCTCGTTTTTCAGAAGCCAGCGACGGGTCTTTTAGCAAACCCTTAACACGCGGCGGATAGTGTGGATCGCGTGCCGCCACAGTGAGTTCACCATGTCGCCGATCGAAAATCGCTTCCCCAAATTCACTATCGAGCGGGAAAGCCAGCGGCGCCCGCTGAAGGCCAAGGCCAGCGTCCGAAGCGCAGTTAAAGGGCAGATCGGCGGCCGACTGGTCGATATCTCTGAGCAGGGTTGCAAGATCGAGCTGTTCGATGGGTCGGTCAAGCCCGGTCACAGGGTCATCATCAAGCTCGAAACGCTCGAAATCTGGGTCGGCTACGTTCGGTGGATCAGAGAGAACGTGGCTGGTGTCTACTTTGAGCGTCCGATGCATTCGGCCATTGTCGACCACTTGAGCAAGACCCATCCGACCTTCGAAATGCCTTAAGACCATACCGCCGGTGCAGGCTTGACCCGCACAGCTTGGGCTACTCCGGCAATAGCTGGCCCCGGTGACGCTGCACCACCCCCAGTATCCAGTCACGCCCCGCCCGCACCCGGGCGAGTTGGTGGGTGTCCTTGTGAGTCACCAGCCAGAACGAGCGGGTGATCCGCCGCTCTGGTAAGACCGGCACTAGCGCCGGATCCGCATCGCCCATGAAACACGGCAGCACGCCGATCCCGGCGCCAGCAGCGATCAGGTGGTGCTGGGCGTTTATGCTGGAAGAACGCAGCGCCGGGGCAAGGCCAGTCTGGAGCTCATCAAGATAGCGCAGTTCCGGAGCATAGAGCAGGTCGGGGATATAGCCGACCAGGCTGTGGCCCTTGAGCAGGTCGGCCGGGCTGTGCGGCGCGCCGGCATGGTCGAGGTAGGCCTGGCCGGCATAGAGCCTCAGGCTGTAATCGCTGAGCTTGCGGGCAATCACTGGCCCGGCCTTGGGCCGCGAGAGCATGACCGCGATGTCCGCCTCGCGCTTTGACAGGCTGAGGAAACCGCTGTTGGCAACCAGGTCCAGCGTCAGCGCCGGGTGGGCGCGAACGAAATCGGGCACGTGGGCCGCCAGGAACCACGAACCGAAGCCTTCCGAGGCGCTGATCCGGAGCGTGCCGGAAAGCAGCCCGCTCGCGCTGGCGGGGCCACCCTCGCGGATCGCGGTCGCAGCTTGGGCCATCGCTTCGACCTTGGCGAGCAGCCGTTCGCCCGCTTCGGTCAGCACCTGACCTTCGCGGGTCTGCTCGAACAGGGTCTCGCCCAAGGCGGCTTCAAGGCGGCGGAGGCGGCGGCTGGTGGTGGTCGGGTCCACGCCCAGCGCCGCCCCCGCGCGGCCCATCTGGCCCGCCCGGGCGATCGCCAGGAATACCTGCAAGTCGCTCCAGTCCATGCCCTGCATATTCGCAGGTTCTATCCGCAAAATTGGGTGTTGTCTGCATCGAAGTCGGGGCGCATGGCAGCGCCACAAAGATTCGAGAGGGATCACCAATCATGCGCCAGATCGACCATTTCATCGCCGGTGGTACCGGTGGCCTTGCCGCCGCCCGCAAGGCGCCGGTCTATGACCCCAACAGCGGCGACGTGCAGGCCGAAGTCGTACTCGGCAGCCAGGACGCGCTGGACCGCGCGGTTGCCGCTGCCCAGGCCGCCCAGCCCGCCTGGGCCGCCACCAACCCCCAGCGCCGTGCCCGCGTGATGTTCAACTTCAAGGCCCTGGTCGAGGCGAAGATGGACGAGTTGGCACTGATGCTTAGCATCGAACACGGCAAGGTCATCGCCGATGCCAAGGGCGATATCCAGCGCGGGCTGGAAGTGGTCGAATTTTGCTGCGGCATCCCCCACGCGCTGAAGGGCGAATATACCCAAGGTGCCGGCCCTGGGATCGATGTTTACTCGATGCGCCAGCCGCTGGGCATCGGCGCAGGCATCACCCCGTTCAACTTCCCGGCGATGATCCCGCTGTGGATGGGCGCGGTGGCGATGGCGACCGGCAATGCCTTTATCCTGAAGCCCTCTGAGCGCGACCCTTCGCTGCCGGTGCGCCTTGCCGAGCTTTGGTTGGAAGCAGGCCTGCCCGAGGGTATCTTCCAGGTTGTCCACGGTGACAAGGAAATGGTCGACGCGATCCTCGACCACCCGGCCATCAGCGCGGTCAGCTTCGTCGGCTCGTCGGACATCGCCCACTATGTCTACAACCGCGGCGTCGCCGCCGGTAAGCGCGTCCAGGCGATGGGCGGGGCCAAGAACCATGGCATCGTCATGCCGGATGCGGACCTCGATCAGGTGGTCAACGACCTCGCCGGTGCCGCTTTCGGCTCGGCGGGCGAGCGCTGCATGGCGCTGCCAGTCGTCGTGCCGGTGGGCGATGACACCGCCGAGCGCCTCAAGGCCAAGCTGATCCCGGCGATCGAAGCGCTCAAGATCGGCATCTCAACCGATCCCGAGGCGCATTACGGCCCGGTCGTCACCGCGCAGCACAAGGCAAACATCGAACGCTGGATCCAGACCTGCGTTGACGAAGGCGGCGAACTGGTGGTCGATGGCCGCGGCTTCACGCTGCAGGGGCATGAGAACGGCTTTTTCGTTGGCCCAACGCTGTTCGACCGCGTGACCCCGGGCATGAGCAGCTACCACAACGAGATCTTCGGCCCGGTCCTGCAGATGGTCCGCGCCAAGGACTTCGAGGAAGCGCTGAGCCTGCCGAGCAAGCACCAGTATGGCAACGGCGTCGCCATTTTCACCCGCAACGGCCACGCCGCCCGCGAATTTGCCGCCCGCGTGAACGTCGGCATGGTCGGCATCAACGTGCCGATCCCGGTGCCGGTCGCCTACCACACATTTGGCGGGTGGAAGCGCAGCGCCTTTGGCGATACCAACCAGCACGGTATGGAAGGCGTGAAGTTCTGGACCAAGGTCAAGACCGTCACCGCCCGCTGGCCCGATGGCTCGCCCGATGGCGGCAATGCCTTCGTCATTCCGACCATGGGGTGAAGGCCGCTGCAGCGGCGTGGCCCCGGCAAAGGAGGAGTTACGTATGATGACCCGACTTTCCGCGGCCGTACTGCTATGCGCGCTGGCCGCATGCTCAAGCGAGAAGGCACCGGCGCCCGATTCCAGTGAGGCGGCGACACCTGGCGCTACCACTCCGGCCGCAGTGCAGATCGATGCCATTCCCGAGCAGCTGCGCGGCGCCTGGGGCTTGGTCCCGGCGGACTGCACATCGACCAAGGGCGACGCCAAGGGCCTGCTCTTGATCGATGCGACCACGCTGAAGTTCTATGAATCGCTCGGCAAGCTGGGTGCGATCACTGAAGCAAGCGACACGCGGATCCGCGCCAGCTTCGACTTCACCGGTGAAGGCATGACCTGGCAGCGCGAAGAAACGCTTGAGCTTCAGGACGGCACCCTTATCCGCCGCGAAGCCGGACAGGATGCGGCGCCCGAACCGTTCAAATACACCCGTTGCCAGGCTAAGTGAGTTCAATGACCGACCAATTTGCCCTTACCGAAGACCAGCTCGCCATCCAGGACATGGCGCAAAAGTTCACGGCTGACCGGATCACGCCGTTCGCCGCCCAGTGGGACGAGGAGCATCACTATCCGGTCGACGTGTGGAAAGCCGCCGGTGAGCTGGGCTTTGGCGCGATCTATGTTTCGGAAGAGAGCGGCGGGATCGGCCTTGGCCGGCTGGAAGCAGCGCTGATCATGGAAGCCATGGCCTATGGCTGCCCGGCGACCAGCGCATATATCTCGATCCACAACATGGCCGCCTGGATGATCGATTGCTTCGGCTCAGCCGAGCTCAAGGCGCGGTACCTGCCGGGGCTGGTCTCCATGGAGCAGATCGCCTCCTACTGCCTGACCGAACCGGGCTCGGGCTCTGACGCGGCGGCGCTCAAGACCACGGCGCGGCTCGACGGGGATCACTACGTCCTCAACGGCACCAAGCAGTTTATCTCCGGCGGCGGGGTGAACGATATCTACGTCTGCATGGTCCGCACCAGCGACAATGGTGCCAAGGGCATCTCCTGCCTGGTGGTCGAGAAGGATACACCGGGGCTCTCCTTCGGTGCGCCGGAAAAGAAGCTCGGCTGGAATGCCTCCCCCACCGCGCAGGTGATCTTCGAGGATTGCCGCGTGCCCGTCGCCAACCGCGTCGGGGCGGAGGGCGAAGGCTTCCGCTTTGCCATGGCCGGCCTCGATGGTGGCCGCCTCAACATCGGCGCCTGCTCGCTTGGCGGGGCGCAGCGCTGCCTGGATGAGGCGATCAAGTACACCAAGGAGCGCCAGCAGTTCGGCCAGCCCGTGGCCGATTTCCAGAACACCCAGTTCATGCTGGCCGACATGGCCACCGACCTCGAAGCCGCGCGCGCGCTGCTCTATCTTGCCGCCTGCAAGGTTGCCGCCAATGCGCCCGACAAGAGCCGCTTTTCGGCCATGGCCAAGCGCCTGGCGACCGACAACGGCAGCAAGATCGTCAACGACGCACTGCAGCTGTTCGGTGGCTATGGCTATCTCAAGGACTATCCGATCGAACGCTTCTGGCGCGATCTGCGCGTCCATTCGATCCTTGAAGGGACCAATCAGGTCATGCGGATGATCGTCGGCCGGGACCTCCTCCGCCAATGACCGACGAAGTAATCATTCGCCGCGAAGGGGCCGCCGGCTTCCTCTCGCTCAACCGCCCCGGTGCGATCCATGCGCTGACCCTGCCGATGGTCCACGCCATGACGGCGGCGCTGCTTGAATGGCGCGACGATCCAGAGGTCAAGGCCGTGATCATCGATCACGCCGAAGGCCGCGGGTTCTGCTCCGGCGGCGATATCGCCTTTCTGCGCAATTCAGCGCTGAACGATGGCGGCACTTCGGGCCGCAAGTTCTTCCATGACGAGTACCAGCTCAACCACCTGATCTTCACTTACGAGAAGCCGGTGGTGGCCTTCATGGACGGGATCACCATGGGTGGCGGGGTCGGCATTTCGCAGCCCGCCCGGTTCCACGTCGCGACCGAGAACACCCGCTACGCCATGCCCGAAACCGGGATCGGCCTGTTCCCCGATGTCGGCGGCGGCTGGTACCTCTCGCGCCTGCCCGGCCGGATCGGCCAGTTCCTGGCGCTGACCGGCGCGCGGCTCGATGGAGCCGAGTGCAAGTGGGCCGGCCTTGCCACCCACTACCTCCCGCACAATGTGCTGGCCGAGGCCAAGGAGCGGATTGCCCACGGCCACGAGCCGGGCCAGGTCCTCTCCGCCTTGGCAGTCACCCCGCCGCCGGCGAAGATCGAGGCCAATGCGGCCGCGATCGCCAAGCACTTTGCTTCGGACCGCTATGAGGACGTCCTCGCCAGCCTGGCGGCCGACGACAGCGAGTGGGCCGCGAAGGAACTCGCCGCGCTGCGCACCAAGTCACCCCAGACCTGCAAGGTCGCGCTGCGCCAGCTCCATGACAGCCTCAACTGCGCCGACTTTGCCGCCAACATGGTGATGGAATACCGCATCGCCTCGCGTGTCCTGACCCGCCCCGACTTTGCCGAAGGCGTCCGTGCGGTGATCGTCGACAAGGACAATGCCCCCAAGTGGGACCCCGCCACCCCCGAGGGCGTGAGCGATGCGCTGATCGACAGCATCTTCGCCCCCCTCCCCGCCGATGAGGAATGGAAACCCCTATGAGCTATGAAAACATCCTGGTCGAACAGCGCGGCGCGGTGACGCTGGTCACGCTTAACCGGCCGCAGGCGCTCAATGCGCTCAACTCAACGGTGCTGGAAGAGCTGATCGACGCCTTCGCGAAGTTCGAGGCCGATGCCTCGAAGGGCTGCGCGGTCCTCACCGGGGCGGGCGAAAAGGCTTTTGCTGCCGGCGCCGACATCAAGGAAATGTTTGAAAAGCCGGCCGCCGAATTCTTTGCGCAGGACTTCTTCAGCCGCTGGACCAGCCACCTGGTCAAGACCACGCGCAAGCCCTGGATCGCCGCAGTCAACGGCTTTGCCCTGGGCGGCGGGTGTGAGCTGGCGATGATGGCCGACATCATTATCGCATCTGAGAACGCCAAGTTCGGCCAGCCCGAAATCAAGCTGGGCGTCGGCCCGGGCATGGGCGGCAGCCAGCGGCTGACCCGGGCCATCGGCAAGTCCAAGGCGATGGAAATGTGCCTGACCGGGCGGATGATGGGCGCCGAGGAAGCCGAGCGCTCGGGCCTGGTCTCACGCGTTGTCCCGCTTGCCAGCCTGGTCGACGAGGCGGTCAAGCTCGCCGCCGAGATCGCCGCCATGCCCCCGCTCGCCGTCATCGCCAACAAGGAAGCGGTCAACGCCGCTTTCGAAATGACGCTGGAGCAGGGCCTGATCATGGAGCGCCGGATCTTCCAGGTCCTGACCGCGACCGAGGACAAGGTCGAAGGCATGGGCGCCTTCATCGAGAAGCGGCCGGGCGTATGGACCGGGCGCTAATCATTTCAGTGGTCATGTTTGGTGCAGGCGTGTTTTTCACATGGTCTGCGGTGGGCGGCTGGCGCAACCTCAAACACGACAACATCAGCATTCTTGAGGCGGGTATTTTGAAGGTCACTGGCGCTGAGCCTCTACCAGTGACGGGTTTCGATCGGTGGCTTCAGCGTTTCCAATTGGTGATGATGTCGCTTTTCGGCCCGGTGATGATCTTCATTGGCGGCTTTGGATTTCTCTCGGAGTTGGGTGTGTTATGAAGATCGCTTTCATCGGCCTCGGCAACATGGGCGGCGGGATGGCCGCGAACCTGGTTAAGGCCGGGCACACGGTTCATGCCTTCGATCTCAGCGCCGAGGCGACCGAGCGCGCCACGGGCAACGGCTGCGCGGTCTTCCCGACCGTCCGTGAGGCCGTGCAGGGCGTCGATGCGGTGGTTTCGATGCTGCCCAACGGCAAGATCGTCGAGAGCGTCTACACCGCCGACGTGATCGGCCAGGCTCCGGCTGGCGCGCTGCTGCTCGATTGCTCGACCATTGACGTCGATACGGCGCGCAAGGTTGCATCTGCCGCCGAAGCCGCTGGCTATGCGATGGTCGATGCCCCGGTTTCGGGCGGGATCGCTGCGGCCAATGGCGGTACGCTGACCTTCATGGTCGGCGGCACCGAGGACGCCTTCAAGCGCGCCGAACCGATCCTGGCCGCCATGGGCAAGGCCGTGATCCACGCCGGTGCCAGCGGCGCGGGCCAGGCCGCCAAGATCTGCAACAACATGATCCTGGGCGCGACGATGATCGCCACCTGCGAAGCCTTTGCGCTGGCCGAGAAGCTCGGGCTGGACCTCCAGACCTTCTTCGATATCTCGTCGAAGGCCTCGGGCCAGTCCTGGTCGATGACCTCCTATTGCCCGGTCCCCGGCGTTGGCCCGCAATCGCCCGCCGACAATGGCTACCAGGGCGGGTTCGCTGCCGCGCTGATGCTCAAGGACCTCAAGCTCGCGCTCGAAGCTGCGCAGAGCGTTGGCGCGAATGTCCCGATGGGCACCCGCGCCGAAGAGCTTTACGAAGCCTTCGCGGCTGCCGGGAACGGCGGCGTGGACTTCTCTGGCATCATCAAGACGCTCTGAGCGTCAGAACGAGCAGTCCGCCCCCGCCGGCATGGCCTGGCGCGATACGGCTGCGATCTGCAGCTTGAGCGGCCCGCTGGAGGTAATCGCCAGCGACTGGCCAAGCCCCGGCGCGCAGGCATCGGTGATGATCATCTCGCGCCAGCCCTTCCCCGCGCTCAGCGCAAGCTGGCGGGTGATGTCGACATTGTTCTTGCCTAGCGTCAGCTTGACCGGCGCCTGCGGCTGATCGGGCAGGAAATAGCTGATCCGGAACGCTCCCGAACCGGACTGGCGATGGGCGAAGGACAGGGTCGCACCCGGAGCGAAAGTGATCTCACGCGCATCTTCCTGGCGTTTGCGATCAACCCCGCGCGCGGCGATGCCGCCGGCCTGGCCGCGCAGGCCCGGCAGCGGTGCGCCATCGCCGGTGATCATGGTTCCGGGCGCCAGCTTGCCATCGACAAACCAGTCAGCTGCCGGGCCGGCGTTGAGGTAGGCGCAGGTTTCATCGAGCTTGCCGACCGTGCTGCGCTCACCCAGGCTCAGACCGTAACCGAGGTTGAACAGCGCGCCTTCCGGCCCGTTGACCGGCTTGCCATCGCAGTGGGCCGGCCAGCTGAATGAGAGCCGGCCGGTAGCGGGGCGCTTGCCATAGAGCACGTCGGCCACGCCGGCGCCTTCGCTGCCCGGCAGCCAGGCGGCGACAAAGGCGTCGGCAGCGTTGATCTCGCGGTTCATCCATAGTGGCCGGCCCGAAAGGAATACGGCCACGGTGCGCACGCCGGCCGCCTTGAACTTGCGCAGCAGGTTCAGGCCTTCCTCATCGGTGAAGACGGCGTTCTTCCGGTCACCTTCGAATTCGGCGTAAGGCTCCTCGCCGAAGACCACCACGGCGACATCGGGCTTGGCGGCATAGCTGCCGTCAACCGACAGCGTGGCCGATCCGCCCGCCGCTTCGGCCGCTTGCTTGAGGCCGGTCCAGATCGAGGTGGCGCCAGGGAAATACTTCTCGTTGGTCAGCTCGAGCCCGCCCTGCCAGGTCAGCGTCCAGCCACCGGAGGCCTGGGCGACGCTGTCCGCCCCGCGGCCGGTTACCAGAATCTTGGCACCAGCGGCCAGCGGCAGGACGCCATCGTTCTTGAGCAGGACCTGCGACTTGGCGACAGCCTCGCGCGCAACGGCGCGGTGCTGGGCCGCGCCGAGCAGCGCAAAATTGCCGCCATTGGGTCGCAGCGATGGCTTGACCGCAGTCGGCTCCAGCAGACCCAGCCGCAGCTTCATGCGCAGCACGCGGGCCACGGCTTCGTCCAGCCGCGCCATGGGGATCGTGCCGTTCTGCACGTCGCGCATCAGATTGGCGTGGAGCGCGCGCCAGTCGTCAGGCACCATGTACATGTCGAGCCCGGCGAGTAGCGACTGGGTGCAATCGTCCACCTTGCAGCCGGGAATCTGGCCATGGGCGTTCCAGTCCCCCACGACCATGCCCTTGAAGCCGAATTCATCGCGCAGCACGCCGGTCAGCAGATCGCGGTTGCCGTGCATCTTCACCCCGTTGACCGAGTTGAAGCTGGCCATGATGCTTTCCACGCCCGCGGCAATCGCGGCGGGATAGGGCTTGGCATGGATCGCCTTCAATTCGGCGATATCGCCGCTGACATCGCCCTGATCGACCCCCTGGGTCGTGCCGCCATCGGCGAAGAAGTGCTTGGCCGTGGCGATGACCCGGTCACCGCTGAGGTGTTCCGGCGTGCCGACCTTGCCTTGCAGCCCCTCGATCAGCGCGGCACCCAGCGGCGCGACGATATCCGGGTCTTGGGAATAGCTTTCATAGGAGCGTCCCCAACGCCGATCGCGCGCCACAGCGATGGTCGGTGAGAAATCCCACTCGATGCCGGTTGCGCGCATTTCCAGCGCGGTCGCCGCGCCGATCCGCCGCACCAGACCGGCATCGCGGGTGGCGCCAAGGCCAACGTTGTGCGGGAAGATCGTCGCGCCAATTACGTTGGTGTGCCCGTGGACGGCGTCCGTTCCCCAGATCGCCGGGATCGCCGGTTCGCCGTTCGGCAGCGGCTCGGTCGAGGCTTCCCACATTTCGTCCGCCAGCTTGAGCCACTGGGAAGCCGGTGCAAACTCGTCGCCATAGGGGCCGCCGTTGCCGCCGTTGAGGTAGCTGCCAAAGCGGTAGCGCTCCATGTCGGCGGCGGTGAACGAGTTGATCTGCGGCTGGATCAGCTGGGCGACCTTGCGCTCCAGGCTCATCCGAGCCAGCAGGTCGGCAATCCGCGCGTCTTCACTTTGCGGCGCTGCTTGAGCCAGCGCGACCGGCGCGGTCGAAACGGCGGGCCCCTGCGCGCAGCCTGCCACCAACATGACGCTTGCGACCGTCAGCATCCCGATGCGCATTGAACTCTCTCACCCCGGTATTTTGTGAACGTTCTCATTCGCATGAGGAAAGGGGGAAAGTCAAGTTGCTGGCTTAGCGGGCGGGTGAGACCTTCTGCAGCAGCAGTCCGGCGCTCGCTGCCAGCAGGGCCAGCAGGCCGAACAAGGCCGGATAGCCCGCCACGGGGACAATCGCGATGGTCAACCACGGCATGACCAGTGACGGAACCGTGTTGGCAAGATTGAACAATCCCAGATCGCGCCCGCGCCGGTCGGGCCGGGGCAGGATCCGCAGGGTCTGGGCCGAATGCAGCGCAAGAAACACCGCGCTCGACACGCCGAACAGGCCATAGGCCAGCATCGCTCCAGTCACGCCAGGCGCAAGGGCCATGCCCAGCAGCCCCAACGCCGAGACCAGCGCGCAAATCTGGAGCGGGGCAATCGGCCGGTCGGTACGGTCTGACCATCGACCGACCAGCAGGGCTAACGGCACCGAAACCAGCATGATCAGGCTGAAGAGCCGTGCGGTCTGGTTATCGCTGACTGTGGGGTCCAGGCTGAGCAGCCAGAAGAACAGGTAAGCGAACAGCGTCGCTTCGGCCACTTGGACTGCCAGCCGCGCCAGCCACATCCGCAGCGCCAAACCGCGCGCACGATGCTGTTCAGACGGCGCCTGAGGGCGTTCGAGCAGGGGCGGTGCGTTGTTCAGCACAACCGGCAGCACGCAGACAGCCACCAACAGGGCAACTAGGCCCAGCCGCGCCTGCCCATCCGCCAATCCGGGAATGGTGACCAGCGCCCCCGACAGCGCCCCCAACCCCGGCGCAAAGGCCATCAGTCCGCCAAGCAGGCCCTTGCGGTCATCAGGGACCAGGTCACCGGCCCATGCGGCCAGCGGCCCAAGCATCATGTTGAGCCCGAGCTGCCAGGCGACAATCGCGGCGACAATTCCGGGCAGGCTGGTCATCCGTCCGATCACCAGCAACAGGGTGCAGGACAGCGCCAGCCCGGCGGCGATCCAGCCGCGGCGGTTATGGGTGATGTCGCTGAGGAAGCCGAACAGAATGCCCGCCAGGCTCGCCGCGATCGCGCCGATCAGCGCGATATAGGCCAGCCAATCCACCCCGGTAGTCTTGCCGGCCAGGCCTGCGACCTGAACCGGCAGCAGGATCGAAAGCAGCGGGACATAGCCAATCGTTCCGCCCGCCCAGGCCAGTGCATAGAGCAGGATGAACCGGTCAACCGGTGCGCGCGGATCAAGCACCCGGTGCGTCTGCAAGCGGGGCAACGGATTCGCGCACGAAGATGCTGGCGCGCTCGACAGTCAGTTCCTTGGGCGCAGGCTGCCCCTTCTGGGCGGCGATCAGCAACTCGACCGCCCGCGATGTGGTCGCGGCAATCGGCTGATCGACAGCGGTCAGCGGCGGCTGGGTGAAGTGGACCAGCGGCGTGTTGTCAAAGCTGATCAGCGACAGGTCCCGCGGCACCGTCAGCCCCATCAGCCGCGCAACCTCCAGCGTGGCGAGCGCCATCTGGTCATTGCTGGCGATGATTGCGCTTGGCCGCTGGGGACCGGACAGCAGCTTGCCGGCCGCTTCGACGCCTGAGGCAAAGCTGAAGTCACCTTCGGCCAGCAGCCCGTCGCAAGGCAGCCCCGCCTCCGTCATCGCGCGCCGCCAGCCATCGACGCGCCAGCCGCTGAGGGCATATTCGCTTGAGCCAGAAATAAAGCCGATCCGGCGATGGCCGCGTTCCAGCAAGTGCTCCGTCGCCTGATAGGCCGAGCCCTCATCATCCATCGAGACCGGGATGCCCGCGCCGTTCTGGATCGAGCCGATCCGCACGAAGGGAATCTTCTGTTCAGCGAGGAAACTGACGATCTGAGGATTGTCGGAGTGCGGCGGCGTCAGGATGATCCCGTCGGGCTGCAGCGCGGCAATGGCACCGAGCAGTTCGCGCTCGACATGGTCGGAGTGCGTATCGACCAGTTCGAAGATCATCCGGTAGCCGTGCTCGGCGCACTTCAGCATGCCGCCCAGCAGCATCTGATCGACCCAGTCGGTCCCCTGGCGGGCCTGCCAGTCAGCGATCGTGCGGTCGCGGTCGTTGATGGCGAGGATCAGGTAAGAGCGTGATCCGCTCAGCCGCTGGGCAGCGATCGATGGAACATAGCCCAGCTTGTCGATCGAAGCCTGGACCCGCTCCTTCATTTCCGGACGGACGTTGGGCTCATTGTTGATGACGCGGCTGACCGTCTGCAGCGAAACCCCTGCATCGGCAGCCACGTGCTTGATCGTTACAGCCTGGCGGCGTCGCGCCATCGATTACTTGCCCCCTTGCGCCGAGCCAGTCTCGGCGGAGATCCCTTTCGCCTCGGGCACTTGCCAGACGCGAACCCAATCGATCTCCATCCGCTTGGGATAGCTGTCAAGTCGCACCCCGCCAAGCCCGCGCGTTTCGGCCAGCTTGCCGCCGATTGCAAGGTTGAGGATCAGGTGGAACGGCTGATCGAATGGCGCGCCGCGAACCTTGGAGCCGGTGGTCGACCATTCATCGGCCGTGCGCACGGCATAGGTCTTGCCATCAACCTGCCAGGTGATCCGTTCCGGCCCCCATTCGATCGCATAGGTGTGGAAGCCGCCGTCGAGAACTTCGGGGAAGGGCACTTCCTCGCCCTTGTGCTTGTTGTTCGGCCACTTGCCGCCGAAGTGGAGCGTGCCAAGGATCGTGTTCTCGCGCCCACCAGGGCATTTGGCGCAGGGCACGCCCAGGTTCACGGCCTCAAGAATATCGATCTCGCCCGATGCAGCCCAGGTGCCGTAACGGTCCTTTTCCGGCAGCATCCAGATCGCTGGCCAGGTCCCCTGTCCTTGCGGCAGCTTGGCCCGCACCTCAACCTTGCCATAGCGCCACGAAGCCTTGCCGCGAGTGGAGAGCCGGGCCGAGCTGATGTCGCGGGTCGCTTCGGCCTCGGGCGTGGCCGAGGTGCGGCGCAGATGCTCGGGCAGCGCCGGGCCGGTAACGCGCTCATACCGCGCGGTGATGACCAGCTTGCCATCCTCGATCGTGGCATTGCGCGGGCTCTTGGTATAGCACTGGTGCTCGTCGTTGCCGCCGCCCCAGCAATCGACATCGAAGCCCCACTTGGAACGGTCGATCTTGTCGCCATCGAACTCGTCCGACCAGACCATGGTCCAATTGTCAGCCGCCGCAGCAGGCGCCGCCAGCAGGGCCAGAGCAAGAACCGCCGCGCGCTTCATGCCGCCCGTGCATCCTGCGCCGCGCAATAGCGGGCGATATAGGTCTGGTGGTCGGGCAGGCCGGCGACAGTCTTGGCGACTGAATCGCGCAGCATGGCCAGGAACTTGTCGAGCTCGTCGGCGCGCAGCTTGGTGGCGATCGGGTGATAGCTTTCGGGCATGATGCCCTGCCCCATCATCACCTGAACCCAGCTGTTCTCGACAAACAACTCCTCGTTCTTGCGGAAGACGCGGCCGGTTTCGCGGAACAGTTCGATCTTCTGGGCCAGACTATCGGGCATCGGCAGGGCCGCGCAGTGCCGCCAGAACGGGGAATCGCGCCGCTCGGTGACCTTGTAGTGCAGGATCAGGAAGTCTCTGATCTGATCCATGTCGGTCAGTTGCTGGTCGTTGAACTCGGCGATGTCGCGCTCGCTCACTGGGCCGCCAGGCAGCATCCGGATCAGCCGCAGCACGGCGCGCTGGATCAGGTGGATCGAGGTCGATTCCAGCGGCTCCATGAACCCGCCCGACAGACCGATCGCCACGCAGTTGCGGTGCCACTGCTTGCGCCGCGCGCCGGTGGTATAGCGGATGAAATTGGGCTGGGTCAGGACCTGCCCCTCGACCGTGCCGAGCAGCCGCTCCAGCGCCGCATCCTTGTCGAGATAGCGGCTGCAATAGACGATCCCGTTGCCCTGGCGGTGCTGCAGCGGAATGCGCCACTGCCAGCCGGCATCATGGGCAATCGCGCGGGTATAGGGCACCGGCGGGCGGACACTGGCGGTCTGCACGGCAATGGCGGAATCGCACGGCAGGTAATGGGTCCAGTCATCGAACCCGGCGTGGAGCGCGCCTTCGATCAGCAAGGCGCGGAAGCCGGTGCAATCTATGAACAGATCACCCGCGATCCGCCGGTCGCAATCCAGCCGCAGCGCGGCGATATTGCCGCTTTCGCCGTCCAGCTCGACTTCGGCGATTTTGCCTTCGATCCGAACCGCCCCGTCCCCTTCGGCACGCTTGCGCAGGAAGGCGGCGTAGAGCCCGGAATCGAGCTGGTAGGCATAGTTCATCTTGTCATCGGGCAGGTGCGCGAACTTGCCTTCCAAGGCCGCCTTCAGTTCCAGGCAGTAGTCATCATAGCTGTGCTCGATCCCCTGGCTCAGCCCGTGCAGCCAGAAGTGCTGGAAGCCCGCCGACCAGTGATCCTTGCCGGTGGTGCCGAAGGAGTGGAAATAGGTCTCGCCCACGTCCTTCCAGTTCTCGAACTTGATCCCCAGCTTGAAGGTCGCCTGGGTCGCGGCCATGAACTCTGCCTCCCCGATCCCGAGCAGACGGTTGAACAGCACGATCGGCGGGATCGTGCTTTCGCCGACGCCGATCGTGCCGATCGCATCGGATTCGACCAGCGTCAGCTCGATGCAATCGCCCAGCGTTCCAGCGAGCGCAGCGGCGGTCATCCAACCGGCCGTGCCGCCGCCGGCAACAACGACGCGCAGTTTCTTGGTGGGGTTCATCGCGAGAGACTCCGCAAGAGGTGGGCCTTGATCTGGCCGGCAGTTTCAGCAGTCAGCGGCGCCAGAATGCCGCGCGCCTCGGGTGGCAGGTGCTGGGTCACAGCTGCTCCACCCATAAAGACATAGTGATCGAACAGGTCGCGCCAGCGCGCCTTGTCCGCCTCGGGCAGATCGCGCAGCGCCAGGATCGCGTGGAACAGGGCATCCTCGGGCTTGCCCAGGAAGTGCGGGGCATCGCGCCACCAGTAGTTCACCA
The DNA here is from genome assembly GCF_007954425.1 of Novosphingobium ginsenosidimutans. NCBI lineage: Bacteria > Pseudomonadati > Pseudomonadota > Alphaproteobacteria > Sphingomonadales > Sphingomonadaceae > Novosphingobium > Novosphingobium ginsenosidimutans. Next base: position 424,600 of record NZ_CP042345.1, read on the forward strand.
GCACGTTGAACGGTGCCAGCCCTTCGACATGGTGCCACCACAGCGAGGGGATGAACACGGCGTCACCCGGCTCCAGCTCGGCCACCTGCGCCTGCGCCAGCGCCTCGCGGAAGTGCGGATAGGTTTCGAAATCGGGCCGAAGCAGGTCAACCATCGAGACTGGACGGCCCGCCGGCGTATTCTCCAGCGGACCCAGATAGAGGTTGGCGAACTGCTCGGGCGGAAACAGCGTGAAGCGCCGCTTACCGACCGCACAGACGGCCAGGTTATCCGGCACGTCGTTATGCGCGGCGATCCGGGTGCGCGTGCCGATCCAGATCGATTCGAGCGGCCGGCGATCACCGAGCGGCAGATTGTTGGCCTCAACCAGACCGTTGAAATAGGTCCGCATGTCGATCGAGGAGAGGTAGATCGTCTGCGCTGCGGGATCGCTCTCGTCGCGCGCCATCAGCTTGAGGAAACCGTCGAGTGGGCCTTGGGCCGAGCGGAAGTTCATCCCCATCGCGGCGTTGTAGAACAGCCGCTCGCCGCCGCCGGGTTCACCGATCGTCCCGGTCAGTTTGGCTTCGCGGCCAAGCGAGACGAGATAGGCCCGCGCGGCATCGGCGCTTTCCAGCCCTGCCTGCACCAGCGGCCAGTCCGCCGCCAGCCCGCGCACCACAAAGGGCTGGTCCGCCTCGGCCAATCGCGCGTCGAGCGCCGCGGGGGCAAGCATCTCCTCGGCCACGCGCGGCAGATCGGCCAGGATGTCGGCCGTTTCAGCCATCGGCCCGCCGGTTCTTGCGCCGCACCAGCTTGCCCAGATTGCCGAGCGAAGCGAGCGCCATGAAGATCGGCTCGAGGTGGCCAGCGTCATGCAGTCCGGCCAGTGCAGCTGCATCGAGCGCGCGGAGCTTTTCCTCGTTGATCAGGTGATAGCCGACCAAGCGGTGGCTGGCGCCGTTGTCCAGCGTCACGTCCATCGAGAACGGCTCGAGCAAATCGTGCCGATCCAGCGCGGCATAGAATTCGCCGCTGGCACGGTAGCCTTCATCGAGCGCACCCAGCATACCCGCAACCTCTTCCAGCCAGGGGCTGGGCTGGCCGGCATCGTCGAACACGCGCACGCCCTCGCCCCCGGCCAGCACCACGCGCGGGTGGTCCATGTCGATGTGCACCTGCCCCGCGCCCTGGCCGCCTTGCGGCCGACCGACCAGGAACGGTTGAACCGCCATGGCGAAGGGCCGGCTGGCCGCGTCCCACCGGCCGTCTTCAAGGAACAGGTTCTCCCCGCCTTCAAATCCAAACAGTGCCAGCGCGGCAAAGCTGCGGCTTTCGCCATCAAACCGGAAGAAGATCGGATATTCGCAGGCCAGCCGGCGGAACTCACTTGGCACCACCAGACACGACATCACGCCATCGCCAAGCTCGGGCGCCGCGTCGGCCCGGACGCGCAGGGCGCCGTGATCGGTCGGGTTCAAGATCTGGTGATTGCTCATGATGCGGCGGCGGGCCTTTCTGGCGCGGAAGCGGCAAGCGCCGCGAAATAGCTGCGATTTTCGGGCAGGCCGGCCTGCATGGCGCGGGCCCGGTCGCGCACCTCGGAGATGCGGGCCAGCGCCTGGCCGCTGGGCTGCGGCAGACGCGATGGCAGCGGGAAGCCCATGCCATAGAGCACGTACTGCTGGCTGGCGGCCGGGAAGATTTCCTCAAAATCGGGGAAATCGCGCGGCGACGGCGGCAGGTGGCGCCAGAGCTCCAGGCTTTCCGTTAGCCGCTCGGGGATCGTCGCCGGATCGCGCTGCGCTAGCCAATAGGGTTCGGTCCGCCGGCTCAGGACATAGTGCAGCTTGAGGAACTCGACGATCCGGTCCCAGCGTTGGCGGAACAAGTCGTTGAAGCGGCGCGATAAGGGCTCCATCGCTGCGCGATCCGCCGGGAAGGCTTCGATCAGCCGCCGCAGCGACAGCTCGATCAGGACAATCGCTGATGCCTCAAGCGGCTCGATGAAACCGGCTGAGAGACCGACGGCAAGGCAATTGCCTTGCCAGAAGCGGGCGCGGTGGCCGGTCTGGAAGGCCAGCCGGCGCGGCTGGATCGTGGCGGCATCGGCACCCGGAACCTTGGCAGCAATATAGTCTCGCAGGACCGCTTCGGCAGCATCATCATCGAGAAAGCGCGAGGCATAGACGCAGCCGATCCCGCGCCGTGTCGGCAGAGCAATGTCCCAGATCCAGCCAGCGCGGTGTGCGGTGCCGACCGTCTGCGCGGCAATCGGACTGCCCGGCTCGACCGGCACCTGCGCCGCCAGCGCGCGATCGTTGAACGAGACGTCAGAACGGTCGATCCAGTCAACCTGGCAATGCCCGCCGATCAGCAGCGCCGCCTGGCCGGTGCAATCGAGGAACAGGTCACCCGCGAGCTCTCCGGCATCGCGCAGCAGTACGGCGGCAATATCGCCGTTCGCAGCCGCGCGTGTCCCGCAGACTTCGGCACTGACATGGCGGACGCCCAGCCGCCCGGTCGCATGGCGCATCAGCAGTGCGGCGAACTTTCCGGCATCAAGGTGATAGGCATAGTTCAGCGCCCCGGCAAAGTCCGGCATCGCCCGCTGACGCGGCGCGAGCCCCGCCGCGCAGACCGCGCCCTGCGGCGTCATTGCCTGGGCAAAGGGCTGATCCGGCGCGACCTGCTGCCAGGCCGCCAGCAATTCGCGCAGATCGCCCAGCGGCGGCAAAGTGAAGGGGTGGAGATAGGTGTCATCTCCGGCGCCGGTGACCCAACCATCAAAGCGCGAACCTTGCTTGAAGGCGGCATCGCATTCGCGCAGAAACTCGGCCTCGGGGATGCCGATCGAAGCCAGCGTCTCGCGCATGGTCGGCCAGGTCCCCTCGCCCACCCCGATGGTCGGGATGTTGGGGCTCTCGACCAGGGTGACCGTCAGTTCCGGCAGCCGCGCAGCCAGCAGGCAAGCGGAGAGCCAGCCGGCCGTACCGCCACCCACGATCACCACTTGCCGGATCGGACTTTCCATTCCCTGCGCACCGTTGTTCTGCCGGCCAGACCATGACGAAAGAGAGCCGCACCGGCAAGCAGTGCGGCTCTCTTCGTTTCAGCCAGGCGGTTCTATCCGCCTGTCATCAGAAGGTGTAGCGCAGACCCGCCGAGTAGCGGGCGTAACCCGGTGCCGCGAAGAACACCGTCTGGTCGTTGCGCATGTGGCCGCGACGATCCGCCTTGGTGATGTTGATCCCCTCGACGAAGGCGGTCAGGCCCTTCTTGAACTCCCAGCTCGCGCTGACATCGAACTGGCCATAGGCGTCGATGTAATAGGGATCGAAGCCATAGCCGCTCAGGAACCCATCGCGCCAGTTGTAGGCAACGCGGGCCTGGAAGCCGTTCTTGTCATAGTAGAGCACGGCGTTGGCACTGTCCGAAACCCCATTCACCGCGAACTGGGTGGCGGTGTAGCGCAGCGTGTTGTCGAACTTCGTATCGCTGTTGACGATCGTATAGTTCAGCTGTGCGCCGAAACCGGTTTCCCAGAAGCTGTGCTGGATCGCGAACTCCCAGCCGCTGAGCTTCGCCACCTGGGTGCTGTTGCCCGGCTGGGTGATGGTGAACTGCACCGCCGGGTCGGTCGGCCGGCCAAGCACGCCGCGCGGCGTGCCGTTGCTGAATTCAACCACGCTGGGGTTGTTGACCGCCAGATAAGCGAGGATCGCGGCAAAGCCCGGGTTCCCGCCCAGCGCCGTCCGGGCGGCCTGGACTGCGGCACCGGTGGCGGGGTTGGTCAGGTTGAACAGCGGTCCCTGGACCGTGGTATTGGCAATGAAGTTGCTGACCTTCTTGTTGAAGTAGCCAACCGAAATGTAGCTCGTATCGCCATAGTACCACTCGGCCGAGAGATCGATGTTCTTCGACTTGTACGGGATCAGGCCAGGGTTGCCGCTGCCGGCGGTGCTGCCACCACCCGGACGGAGCGGCTGGTTGACCGTGATCCCGCCCTGCATGCTGGCATAGTCGGGCCGCGTGATCGTGTGGCTGTACGATGCGCGCAGCTTGATGTTCGAACCGATGCCGACATCGAAGTCGAAGGCAGGCAGCCAGTTGTCATACTCACCGGTCAGGGTGGTGAAGTCCGACTGGGCACCGAAGATCAGGCCGATTTCGTTGTCAGCAACCCAGCTCGTGCCAGTTGGCACGGGCACCAGCGCCGAAGACGAGATCTTGGTCTTCTCATACCGCACCCCAAGCCGCAGGTTGGCGCGGGCAGTCCCCAGATCGAAGCTGTGCTTCGACTGGATGAACGGCGACCAGGTCTTTTCCTGGATGCGGCGATCGGTGGTGTACTGTGCCAAACAGGTGCCCGGGATCGGAGTTCCGGTCCAGGGCGTGCGGCAGATGCCGACCTGCTGGTCAAGCAGGGTGATCAGGCGCGCGGTATCGATCTGGAAATAGTTCTGGATGATCCCGGCACCGTTCGACCCGTCCATGCCGGCCAGGCGGCTCGGCAGGCCGGTCAGCGTGTAGATGTCATCCGGGGTCTGCGCCGCGCTCAGCGTTCCACCCCAGCTGTCGCTCTGCAGGAAGCCGTACTGCGAGACCACCTTGTTCTCGGTGTAGGTGACCCCGAAATCGAGGCTGTCGATCAGCGAGGCATCGAAATCCCAGCCGCCGCGGAAGGACACTTCGTTGATCGTGTCCTTCATGTAGGCGTTACGCATGGCGTTGCCGGCCGGCCGGATGTTCGACGCAGCGATTTCCGATCCCGGGTACATGTTGACCGAGATCACCGGCATTTCGGTGGTGAAATCGACCCGCTGGTCGCGCACGCCGAAGATCGCGCTACCGATGGCAATGTTGCTGCCATAGGGCGAGGTCGGCTTGCTTTCGGCGGTCGAGTGGTGGCCGTCGAGCTCAAGCCGCAGCCCGCCCGGGCCATCCCACTTGAGGTTGCCGCCGATCGAGTGGTTGGTTGACCGGTTGGCGGCCAGCGCACCGGTGATCGCCAGGTCCTTGCCTTCGCCCGCGCCGAACGATTCGGCGTAGAAGTTCGGGCCGGCGGCCGGGCCGTTGGTCCAGCTGCTCGAAGTCTGATTGTGGTTGAACCATACGCCGATGCTGTTGGTGCGGGCATCGATCGTGTTCTGCGAGTAGGTGTAATCGATCACGGCCGATAGCGTATCGCTGGGCTTCACCTGCAACACGACCTGGCCGTTGATGCGCTCGCGCTCGATATCCGTGAAATCGTAACCGGCGTTCTGGGTGACCTGGTAGACGGTCGTCGCGTTCGGGCGGTTCTGGGTCTGGGCGAAGTTGCCGCGCCAGTCGTTGGCGTCAACCGGGAGCGAGCCCCAGTTGTTTTCGTTGCCCAGATAGCCTTCGCGCCAGCCGGCGTTGAACTGGGCCAGGCTGGCCTTGCGCTTCTGGTAGGAACCGCTCAGCAGAATGCCGATCTTGTCGTCGGCGAAGGTCTGGCTGACGATGCCCGAGACTTCCGGGGTGATCTCGGTGCCTTCGAAGGTGTGGTCATAGACACCCTTGACCGCAACGCTGCCCTGGAAGCCGGGCCGATCGAGCGGACGCGGGGTCCGGATGTTGATGACCGAGCCGATACCGCCGGTAGGCAGCGAAGCGCGGCCCGACTTGTAGACTTCGACTGCGGCAATGCCTTCGGCGGCCAGGTTGGCGAAATCGAAGCTGCGCGAGGCCGGGGCTTCGCAGCAGCTGCCCAGGCCCGAGGCCGGCATCTGGCGGCCATTGAGCAGCACCAGGTTAAAGTCTGGCCCGAAGCCGCGGACCGTGACCTTGGACCCTTCACCGCTGTTGCGATCGATCGAAACGCCGGTGATGCGCTGCAGCGATTCCGCCAGGTTCGTATCGGGGAACTTGCCGATGTCTTCAGCCGAGATCGCATCGACCACCCCCTGGGCGTCGCGCTTGAGGTCCATCGAGGCCTTCAAACTGGCGCGGATCCCGGAAACGACGATCTCATCCTCAGCACCGGATTCGGGCGCAGCTTCCTGGGCCTGGGCGACCTGGCTAGTCAGCCCCAGTGCCAGCAGCGATGCACCGATCAGCAGGTGCCTCGACGCGATCTTCCGCGAATCATTCATCAGCGCTTCCTCCCCAGAAATGCGTGCTTTAAGGCGCACACTATTCCAAATGTGAACGTTCACCTAAATGATAACGTTCACTTCGTCAAGTCCTCAAGCCTCAGCCCCGATGATCCCTAGCGCATCGCCGCCGAAGCAGAAATGGACCTCAGCGGGTCCGACCTCGACCGCCTGCTATCGCGTCGCTCCTCCCGCCGGACGATCTGCCGGGCCGTGTCTAGTGCATCGGTGCGCCACAATGGGAGGGTTAAGCACCTGTCGCAGTAATTCCACTGCAATCAAACGACCCGCGCTTTGGCGAAAGTCGTCCGGTGAGGGGGATCGATCCGGGCGATCCCGCTTAAGCCACTCAAGCCTGGCCGGTAAGTGTATAGGGGTCGTGGCCGTAGGTCCATTCAGCCGTGACCCTATGTCCTGACCGTGGATTAGCACTTGCGCTTCGTGACCTTCCTGGCCGTACGTGTGGGCCCGATGTTCCCGAACCCGCACATTCGGCGCAGCTCTCCCATCAACGGCTGGCGCGCTTGCTCTGGCCTGGGAATGAACTGGCTACCTTGGCTGCTGCCGCAACCCGGGGAAAGCTGGCGCGCCCGGCAGGAGTCGAACCTGCGGCCTCGAGATTAGAAGTCACGTGCTCTATCCAGCTGAGCTACGGGCGCGCGCCGTGCATCCCATAGGCGGGGTTTGCGCGGCGCGCAAACCGGGTTAGGCAGGGGCATGAGCACGAACCTAGCCCAGCTGGACGGAGTGGCCGGCGCACGCCGCCATTTCCGCTATTTCGACTATGTCATGGCGGCCTTCGTCGCGATCCTGCTGCTGTCCAACCTGATCGGGGCGAGCAAGCTGGCGACACTGGGCGGCTTTACCTTTGGCGCGGGGATCCTGTTCTTCCCGGTGTCTTACGTGATCGGCGACGTGCTGACCGAGGTTTACGGCTATGCCAATGCTCGCCGCTGCGTGTGGATGGGCTTTGCCGCGATGCTGTTCATGGCCTTCATGAGCTATGTCGTGGTGGCCATGCCGCCGGCCGAGGGCTGGGACGGCCAGGCCGCCTATGAAAGCGTGTTCGGCAGCACCTGGCGGATCGTTGCCGCCTCGGTGATCGCCTTCTGGGCGGGGGAGTTCGTCAACAGCTTCGTCCTTGCCAAGATGAAGATCTGGACCAAGGGCAAGGCCTTGTGGAGCCGCACAATCGGTTCAACCTTTTTCGGCCAGGCAGTGGACAGCCTGATCTTCTATCCGATCGCCTTCCTCGGGATCTGGACGACCGAACAGGTGCTGACCGTGATGGTCACCAACTGGCTGCTGAAGGTGCTGTGGGAAGCGCTGCTCACCCCGGTGACCTATGCGGTGGTCGGCTGGCTCAAGCGCCGCGAGGGGGTGGAGGTCTTTGACGAGGGGACCGACTTCTCGCCCTTTGCCAAGGCGAATTCGGTCTAAAACGTTCCGGTGGGCGGCCCCGTCCCTGGTTGGACGGGGCCTCACCGGCGATGGTCAATCGGCGATGAGGCCGATTGCGAGGTAGATCAGGACCAGCGAGCCGAAGCCCAGGACCGTGCCGACAACCCAGCCCAGGCGGACCAGCGTCACATCGACGTTGAAGTGATTGGCAATTCCGGCGCTGACGCCCATGAACTTGCCGTTGACCTTGTCGAGCCGGAAGCCGGCGGCGGGGGCGCTATCAGAGCGCGAGCGATCGATCGAGCCCATTACGCGACAACTCCGACATAGGCACCCGAGGTCTGGGCCTGGGCCTGGCTCGGCATCGAGACAGTGGCGCCAATCAGGGCAAGCGAGAGAGCAAAGGCCGACACTGCGGCGGTGAAGCGAGCGGGCAGTTGCGAGAAGCCAAACATTGTCATTTCCCTATCCAATTTTCCGTCCGCCGGACCATTCCTGCGGATGCCACAATGATTGCAGACACCGTGCCAGTTTTGAAAAACGGCTGAATTTCGTGATTTTCGAATTTTTCCGAGGAACTTTCCGCAGGATGAATGCCACGTTTTGGGAAAATTCACCAACTGTGTGGATCAGTGCTGTGGGGTGACAGGGCATGGGCAGCGCTCTATCGCCACGCCAATGGCGCTGGACCGCATCACCCTGACCGATTTTCGCAATCACCCCGAGACGCGCCTCTCAGGGACAGCGCGGTTCAATCTGCTGGTGGGAGAGAACGGGGCCGGCAAGACCAATGTGCTCGAGGCGCTTTCGCTGCTCGCTCCGGGCCGCGGGCTACGCCGCGCCGCCCTGGCCGAACTGCCGAGCCAGGGCGGCGACGGTGGCTGCGCTGTCAGTGCCGAGCTCGAAGGCGGGGTGCAGCTTGGCACGGGCATCAAGCCGGACCGACCGGGGCGACGGGTGGCGCGCGCGAACGGCGCCGAGATTCCTGCACTGGGCCTGTCTGAATGGCTGTCGATCGGCTGGCTGACCCCGGCGATGGACCGGCTGTTCAGCGAAGGGGCCGGCGCGCGGCGGCGCTTTCTCGACCGGCTGGTCCTCGCGCTCGAACCCGGCCATGCGCGGAACGCAGCGCGGATGGAGAATGCCCTGCGCGAACGCAACCGGCTGTTGAGCGAGGTAGCGGAACCCGATCCGGCCTGGCTTGAGGCTCTCGAAAGCCAGCTGGCCGAAGCCGGGTCGCTCGTCGCCGAGGCGCGGGCGCGGCTGGTGGCCGCGCTGGCCGAGCGGCTGGCGCTCCTGCCCGAAACGCCTTTTGCCCGGCCAATACTTTCTTATCAGCCGGGCGGGCCGCGCGATGCTGCCGCGCTGGCCGCCGAGCTTGCATCCACCCGCCGCCGCGACCGCGCCGCGCAGCGCACCCTGACCGGGCCGCACCGCGACGATCTGGCCGTGACCATGGCGGGCAAGGACCAGCCCGCCAGCGCCTGCTCGACCGGTGAGCAGAAGGCGCTGCTGATCGCGATCACCCTGGCCCATGCCGATCTTTTGCAAGACAGCCGCCCGGCACTGCTGTTGCTGGACGAGGTCGCCGCTCACCTTGACCCGGTGCGCCGCACCGCGCTGTTCGACCGGTTGCGCACTGGTCGTGCCCAGGTCTGGCTGACGGGGACAGAATTGGCCCCGTTCGCGGCGATTGCCGACGAAGCGGCAATCTGGCGTGTCAGGGACGGGCAGGCGGAGCGGCTGGGTTAGTTACCTTCGGCAGGGCCCCGGCCACCTGATCCACCGTCGCTTCGACCATCAGGTCGATCCCCGCCAGGGTTGGATGAATCCGGTCAGCCTGAACCAGGTCGGGCCGCCCCAGCAGGGGCTGAAGGAAGAACGGCACCAGCGCCGCGTCGTACTTCTTCGCCAGCGCCGGATAGATCGGATCGAACTTGCCGCGATAGTCCGCTCCCAGGTTCGGGGCGGCAAGCATGCCCATCAGCACCACGGGAATGCCGCGCGCCTTGAGCTTGCCCAGCATCTCGTCAAGGTTCTTGCGGGTCGCTTCAGGTGGCAGGCCGCGCAGCATGTCGTTGCCGCCCAGGCTGATCACCACCAGCGCCGGCGGCTTTTCCATGCTGTTGAGCGTGAAATCGAGGCGGCCCAAACCGCCCGCCGTGGTATCGCCGGAAACCCCGGCATTGGTGATCCGCGCGTTCAGCCCGCGCGCGCGCAGCGCCGCTTCCAACCGCGCGGGATAGGATTGGCCGGGTTCCAGCCCGTAACCAGCGAACAGGCTGTCCCCCAGTGCAACGATCCGCAGTTCATCGCCCATCACCGGCAGGTCCGGCACCGCGCTGGCGCTCTGCGCAGGCGCAGGCGTGGCCGGCTGCTCCGATCCGCAGGCACCCAGCACAAAGACCAGCGCCAAGATTAGCCCGCTGGGGCTTGCAAGTCGCGCTGCCGATTTCCATTTCATGCCGGAAGGTTCCTTCAGTTCGTTTCCCCCTAGCTATGGCCATTCGCTGACGTGACAAGCCCCCAGATGGCGATCACCGCCACGAACCTGACACTTACCCTTGGCTCTGGCGAGGCGGCGGTCGAGATCCTGCGCGGGATCGACCTGGCCGTGCCGCAGGGGCAGACCCTGGCGCTGCTTGGCCCTTCGGGATCGGGCAAGAGCTCGCTGATGGCGGTTCTGTCAGGCCTTGAGCGGGCAAGCGGCGGGGCGCTGGATGTTGCCGGCGAGAACTTTGCCGCGCTCGACGAGGATGCGCTTGCCGCCGCGCGCCGGGGGCGGATCGGGATCGTGCTGCAGGCATTCCACCTGCTGCCGACTATGACAGCGCTGGAAAACGTCATGACGCCGATGGAGCTGGCCGGGATGGACGATGCCCGCCCCCGCGCAGAAGCGGAACTGGCCGCCGTTGGCCTTGGCCACCGGTTGCACCACTATCCCTCCCAGCTTTCGGGCGGCGAACAGCAGCGCGTTGCCATCGCCCGCGCGCTCGCCCCGCGCCCCGCGCTGGTCTTTGCCGACGAGCCGACCGGCAACCTCGACGCCGCTACTGGCAGTTCGATCGTTGACCTGCTGTTCGCGCGCCGCGCCGACGCCGGGGCCACGCTGGTGATCATCACGCACGATGCAGGCCTGGCCGAACGCTGTGAACGGGTGGTGACGCTCGCCGATGGCCGCATTGCGAGCGATACCGCCGCGTGAGTGAGACCGCCCTTTCCTGGTCCACCGCCTGGACGATTGCCCGGCGCGACCTGTCGGCGCGGTTCCGCGGCCTGCGGCTGCTGCTGGCCTGCCTGTTCCTGGGGGTCGGCGCGCTGGCGGCGATCGGCACGCTGACCGGGGCGATCGAGGACGAGCTGAAGTCGCGCGGGCAAACGATCCTTGGCGGGGACGTCCAGATCGAGGTCTGGCAGCGCGGTGCCACCCCGGCCGAACGCGCCGAGCTTGAGAAGTTCGGGAAACTTTCGGGCGGCGTGCGACTGCAGGCCATGGCCTCAAGCGACGAAACCGTGGTGCCGATCGAGCTGAAGGCCGTGGACCAGGCATGGCCCTTGGTCGGCCGGCTGACGCTGAGCGATGGCCGCAAGGTTGGCGCGCCGGCACCCGGTACGGCCTGGGTCTCACCCGATGCACTGGCGCGGCTGGAACAACAGAATGGCGGCACGTTCTCGCTGGCGGGTCAGACGCTGAAGATCGCCGGCGTTATTGCCGATGAACCCGACCGCCTGAGCGAGGGCTTTGCGCTCGGCCCGACGGTGATCGTTGCTGATGGCTTTCCCGAAGCCGCCGGCCTGACCGCCCCTGGCGCGATGTACCGCAGCAAGTACCGTCTGCTGCTGCCAGCGCAGCGCGATCCGGTGGCGACGATTGACGAATTGAAGGCGAAGTTCCCAACCTCGGGCTTTACCTATCGCCAGCGCGATCGGGCCGCGCCGGGGGCGGACCGGTTCGTATCGCGGATGGGTGAGTTCCTGGTCCTCGTCGGCCTGACGGCGATGGCAATTGCCGGGATCGGGATCGGCGGCGGAGTATCCTCCTATCTTGAGGCACGGCGCAACAGCATCGCCACGCTGAAGGTGCTTGGCGCGACCAGCCGCGACATCACCCGGATCTACCTGCTGCAACTGCTGGCCGCCGCCGTGGTTGGCAGCCTTGCAGGCTTGCTGGCGGGCATCCTGGTCATGCCTGCCCTTGGCAAGGCGCTTGGGGCACTATTGCCGGTTGCCCCCGGTATCGTTTTCGACTGGGCGGCGCTTGCTCGGGCCACCGCCTATGGCTTGCTGGTCGGGCTGGTCTTTGCCGCCCCGCCGCTACTTGCCGCGCGGCGTTTCCCGGCGCTGGCGCTAATGCGCGCACGGGTCTCGCCCCTTTCGGGTCAGTGGCGTGAAGCGGTTTGGCCCGTCGGCCTGGGCTTTGCCGCAATCATCGGCTTGACTTTGGCAAGCGCGGCGCAGTTGCCCGTAACCGCCGGATTTCTGGCGGGCGCCATTGTCGTACTCGGCCTGCTTGGCCTGCTTGGTTGGGCCTTGCGCAAACTGGCAGCGCGCCTGCCGCGACCGCAGCGGCCCTTGCTGCGCCTGGCGCTCTCCAATCTCCACCGCCCGGGCGCGCAGACGGGATCGCTGGTGACCGCGCTGGGCTTCGGCCTTTCGGCGTTCGTCCTGCTTGCTGTCGTCCAGACCAGCCTTTCGGCCAATATCGCCAGCCGCGTCCCGCAGCGCGCGCCGGACTACTTCATGCTTGATCTGCCGCGCGACCGCGCCGCAGAGATGGAGCGGATCGTCCTGGCCGCCGCGCCGCAGGCCAAGGTCCGCCAGGTTCCCGCACTGCGCGGGGCGATCCTGGCCTATGGCCCGGAGAACGCGATGACCCGGGTGGCAGACCTCAAGGAAATTCCCGAGGAAGCCTGGCCACTGCGCGGTGAGCGCGGACTGACCTATTCTGCCACCCTGCCCGAAGGCAATTCGCTCACTGCCGGCCAGTGGTGGCCCAAGGACTATTCCGGCGAGCCGCTGGTCTCGGTTGACGAGGAACTGGCCAAGGCGATCGATCTGAAGCTGGGCGACAAGATCACCATCGGTGTGCTGGGCGTAGAGCGCAGCGCGCGGATCGCCTCGTTCCGGCGGATCGACTGGGATTCGATGGGCTTCAACTACGTCCTCGTTTTCTCGCCTAACACGCTGGCCGATGCCCCGCACAACCTTGCAGCGACGATCGACCTGCCCGCTGGCGCCGACCGCACCCAGTTGCTCCCGCAACTGCTCAAGGCCTTCCCGGCGAGTTCGGTGATCGAGGTCGGCGGCGTGCTCAAGCAAGCGCGCGAACTGCTGACGCAGGTCTCAACCGCCATCCTTGCTGCGGCCTCGGTCGCGGTACTGGCCGGGATAGCCGTACTGCTCGGCGCGATTGCCGCAGCGCGGGCCAGTCGGCTTTACGATAACGTGGTGCTGCGCGTCCTTGGCGCCAGCCGGCGGCAATTGCTGCTGCTGCAGCTGGCCGAATATGGCTTGCTGGCACTGCTGCTTGCCGGCGTGGCGCTGGTCCTGGGTTCGGCGATCGGCTGGCTGGTGATCGTGCAGCTGTTCAAGTTCGACTGGCTGCCCAACTGGCCGCAGGTGCTGGCCGTGCTGGGCGCTGGCCTGGGAATGACCGTTGCCTTCGCGCTGGCCGGCTCGCTGCCGCTGCTGCGGGCCAAGCCGGCGCAGGCCCTTCGCGAGCTGTGATTTTGGCGGTTGAACCCGCCCGGTAAAGGCCTACATCGGCCTCATGTTTATTGAGACCGAAACCACCCCGAATCCGGCCACGCTGAAGTTCCTGCCCGGGCAGGAAGTTATGCCGTCCGGCACCCGCGACTTCCGCGACGAGACCGAGGCTGCCGCCTCTCCTCTGGCCGAAGCGCTGTTCAGCCTGGGCGACGTGACTGGCGTATTCTTCGGTTTCAACTTCGTTTCGGTCACTGCTGGTGAGGGCGCGGACTGGTCGGCTTTGAAGCCCCAGGTTGTGGCGATCCTGCTCGATCACTTCGTCAGCCAGGCCCCGCTGTTCCATGCGGCCAGTGGCAATGGCATTGCTGTCCCGGCTGAAGAAGACGCCGACTACGGCGACGATCCGGCCGACGCCGACGTGGTCGCCCAGATCAAGGAACTGCTCGAAACCCGGATCCGTCCGGCCGTCGCCAATGATGGTGGCGACATCGCCTATCGCGGCTTCCGCGAGGGCGTGGTCTACCTTTCGATGCAGGGCGCCTGCTCGGGCTGTCCGTCCTCGACCGCAACGCTCAAGCACGGGATCGAGAGCCTGCTTAAGCACTACGTGCCAGAGGTGAGCGAAGTTCGCGCGGCCTGATCTGCACCGCACAAACAGGGGAGTTACACATGTCTCAGCCGCTCAGCGATGCTGCGCTCGATCAGCTGTTCCGCACGGCGCGGACCTATAACGGCTACCTCGACAAGCCGGTCAGCACCGAACAGCTTCATGCGATCTGGGACCTGATGAAGTTCGGCCCAACCAGCGCCAACATGCTGCCCGCGCGGCTGGTCTGGTGCACCACGGACGAGGCCAAGGCCAAGCTCGCCGCCTGCTGCCTGCCGGCCAATGCCGAAAAGGTGCTCAAGGCCCCGGTTACCGTGATCATCGGCATGGACATCGATTATCATGAACAGCTCCCCTGGCTGTTCCCGCACACCGACGCCAAGGCCTGGTTCGATGGCAACGAACCGCTGCGCGAGGTTTCGGCAATGCGCAATTCCTCGCTCCAGGGCGCCTATTTCATCCTCGCCGCGCGCGCTTTGGGGCTGGATACGGGGGCGATGTCGGGCTTTTCAAACGACGCCGTTGACGCAGCCTTTTTCGCCGAAACGCCGCGGGTGAAGTCGAACTTCATCTCGACCCTTGGCTACGGCGATCCCGCGACGATCTTTGAGCGCAGCCCACGCCCTGATTTCGATACCTTCAACAGGATTGCCTGAGTGCACGGCGGACATCCGTCCGCAGCCGCACTTTGCCAAAAAAGCCTGACGCGCTAACAGGCGCGTAATGAAGACGCTGGTAATCGATAGCGCGACCGAGGCCTGCTCGGTTGCCTTGCTGCAGGGCTATGACGTGCTGGCGGGCGACTACCGCCTGCTGGGGCGCGGCCATGCCGAAGCACTGGTGCCGATGATCGGCGCGCTGCCTGACAAGGGAAGAGCAGATCGCATCGCTGTCGCGCTTGGCCCGGGCAGCTTTACTGGCGTGCGGGTCGGACTTGCCGCCGCACGGGCGCTGGCGCTGGCCTGGCATTGCGAGCTGGTCGGCTATCCCTCTCTCGCCCTGGTTGCAGCCATGGCGCAGGACCAGGCGGGCACGCAGCCCTGCACCGTGGCGATGACTGGCGGGCATGGCGAGTGGTTCGTTCAATCGTTCGCGGCAGACGGTCTTCCGCTTGGTGAACTCGCCTCGCTGAATCCGGATGCAGCAGCTGCGTCCAGCAGTATCGATCTTGTCGCCGGCACCCAGGCCGAAGCACTGGTAACACGACGCGGCTCTGGACAGGCGCTGCCCTTGCATCCCGACGCCCGCTCTTTCGGGTTGCTCCCTGCTGTCCTGATCGGACCGGCCGATCAGCCGCTCTATGGCCGGGCCCCGGACGCCCGCCTGCCCGCAGCATGATGCCGCCGGCTGACGATATCGATCGGATCATGGCGGTGATGCAGGCCGCCTTTGATCCGGTCTATGGCGAGGCCTGGACCCGCCGCCAGGTGGAAGACGCACTGCTGGTCGGCAATTGTCACTACCGGATCGCCGAGGTCCTGGGCGAACCCGCCGGCTTTACTTTGTCACGCTATGGGTTCGAGGAAGAAGAACTGCTTCTCATCGCAGTTTCGCCTGATTTTCGTCGCCGCCGGATTGGTAACCAATTGTTGCAGCAATGCAAAGATGATGCCCGCCTGCGCGGGGCAAGGCAGCTTTTGCTGGAGATGCGGAGCGACAATCCGGCAGTCCACCTCTATCGGCAGAATGGCTTCGTACAGATCGGCACCCGCACCAACTACTACCGCACCCCTGGTGGAGATCGACTTGACGCGATTACTTTTCGCTGCTCACTATAGTTAACGCCGTTCGTACAAAGTCGATCCTTTTCAGCAAATTTAGCATCATTTGGCTTGCGATAGCTGCTTAACCGGCATAGGCGAACAATGCGGCAGGTTTCAGGACTCGCTGCGAAACAAAAAAACAAAGTGGTCGCTTAGAACGAAAGGTAGCGGGTCATGGAAACTCCGCAGTCCGACTTGAATGAGATGCTTATTACACTGACGTCCGATATTGTTGCCGCACATGTCAGCAACAACCCCGTCTCGGTCGATGATGTCGCTCCGCTGATCAGCAAGGTCTATGGGGCGCTCGCCGGTCTGGGCCAGGTTGCCGCTCCGATCGTGGAAGAAGCGCCGAAGCCGGCGGTTTCGATCCGCGCCTCGGTCAAGCCCGATCACATCGTCTGCCTGGAAGACGGCGTGAAGCTGAAGATGCTGAAGCGCCACCTGATGACGCACTACAGCATGACCCCGGAACAGTATCGCGCGCGCTGGAACCTGCCCGCCGACTATCCTATGGTTGCCCCGGACTATGCCGAAAAGCGTCGCGAACTGGCCAAGAAGATCGGCCTGGGCCGCAAGCCGGGTCAGAAGCGTGGCCGCAAGCCCAAGGCTGCCAAGGCCTGAGGCCGGATAAGTCCGCCACACGCGGTTGAAGAATCGTCCCGCCGGGTTCATATCCGGCGGGACGTTTCATTGACGGACAGCCAGTGCACCAGCAGATCGACATCGAAGCCCTTTGCGCCGAGCGCGGCCTCCGCATCACGGAGCAGCGCCGTGTAATTGCCAAGGTGCTGTCCGAAAGCACTGACCATCCGGACGTGGAAAAGCTGCACGAGCGCGCGGTCGCCGTCGATTCGCGCATCTCGATCGCCACGGTCTATCGCACCGTGCGCCTGTTCGAAGAGGCTGGCATCCTTGATCGTCACGATTTCGGCGATGGCCGCGCCCGCTATGAAGCCGCGCCCGAAGCCCACCACGACCACCTGATCGATGTCGAAACCGGCAAGGTGATCGAATTCGTCGACCCTGAGCTTGAGGCGCTGCAGCGCCAGATCGCCGAAAAGTTGGGCTACCGGCTGGTTGACCACAGGATGGAGCTTTACGGCGTCCGTCTTGGCCGGGAAGGCCAGTAACCACCCGTGGCGATCGCGCTCAGCCGGCCGCGCCGCCTACCGCTGCTAGGCTGGGTTAGGGTTACGCTGCGGCTGGCGGCGATGCTGCTGCTCCTGTTGGCCTGCCTGCCACTCTATTACCTTGCCAAGCCCTTCATGAGCCACAATCCGGTGCCGCGTTTCTTCCTGGCTGGAATCGGCGCGATTGCCGGGATGCGGCTACAAACGCGGGGGGAGAAGGTCCATCGCGGGGCCTTCCTGCTGGCCAATCATGTTTCCTGGCTTGATATCCCGGCGCTGGCGGCCACCACCGGCAGCGCCTTTGTTGGCCACGATGGCCTGGCTGCGATGCCGCTGCTCAAGTGGCTGTGCAAGATGAACGACACGGTCTTCGTGGCCCGGCACGACCGCAAGAGCGTTGCTCGCCAGGTCGAGGATGTGCGCACCGCGATCCGCGATACCGGGGCGCTGACGATCTTCCCGGAAGGCACCACCAGCGACGGCACGGGCCTGCTGCCGTTCAAGAGCTCGCTGCTCTCTGCGCTGGAACCGCTACCCGATGGCATCGCGGTCCAGCCGGTGCTGCTCCACTTCGGCCCGGAAGCCGCAGACATTGCCTGGGTCGGCGAAGAGCACGGCGTCGACAATTTCCTCCGGCTGCTCGCCCGCCGCCGCCCGATTGAGCTGACCGTGCACTTCCTGCCGGTGTTGAGCGGGGCAGAGCTGGCCAGCCGCAAGACCATCGCCCAGGCCGCGCGCGACGCGATGCTGGCGCGGCTAAGCGGATAGCGCTTCAAAAGCTGCGCCAATTGGCGTATCGGCGCGGCCCATGCGCCCCACTCCGCCCCCCAGGACCTATCGGGTCAAGAGCTTCGGCTGCCAGATGAACGTCTATGATGGCGAACGCATGGCCGAACTGCTGGGCGAGCAGGGCATCACCCCCGCGCCCGAGGGGGAGGAGGCCGATCTCGTCGTACTTAACACCTGCCACATCCGCGAGAAGGCGGCCGAGAAGGTCTATTCCGACATTGGCCGCTTGCGCCGCGAGGACGGCACCAGCCCGCTGATCGCGGTGGCCGGCTGCGTCGCCCAGGCTGAGGGCGAGGAAATCATGAAGCGCGCGCCCGCCGTCAGCATGGTGGTGGGGCCCCAGGCTTATCACCGCCTGCCGGCGATGATCGCCGAAGCGGTCGAGGGCCGCCGCGCGGTCGATACCGACATGCCGGCCGAGACCAAGTTCGATGCCCTGCCGGCGCGTCGCAAGGTTGGCCCCAGCGCTTTCCTGACCGTACAGGAAGGCTGCGACAAGTTCTGCACCTATTGCGTGGTGCCCTATACCCGCGGCGCCGAAGTTTCGCGCCCGTTCACCGATCTGGTCGAAGAAGCGAAAAAGCTGGTCGAGGCCGGTGCGCGCGAACTGACCCTGCTGGGCCAGAACGTGAATGCCTGGCGCGACGCGGATGGCCGCGGGCTGGAAAAGCTGATCGAAGTGCTGGCGGTGATCCCCGGCCTTGCCCGGATCCGCTATACCACCAGCCACCCCAACGACATGACCGACGGGCTGATTGCCGCCCACCGCGACGTGCCGCAGTTGATGCCGTTCCTGCACCTGCCGGTCCAGGCCGGGAATGACCGGGTGCTCAAGGCCATGAACCGCAGCCACACAACCGAGAGCTATCTGCGCGTGCTTGACCAGGTTCGCGCCGCGCGGCCCGACATTGCCCTGTCGGGCGATTTCATTGTCGGCTTCCCGGGCGAGACCGATGCCGAGTTCGAAGACACGCTGCGACTGGTCGAACAGGTCGGCTATGCCCAGTGCTTCAGCTTCAAGTATTCGGCCCGCCCTGGCACGCCCGCCGCGACGATGGACGGACAGGTTCCCGCCGCAGTAATGGACGAGCGGCTCCAGCGCCTCCAGGCCGCGGTCAACGCCAGCCAACTGGCCTTCAACCAGGCTTCGCTGGGCAAACGCTGCACCGTGTTGGTCGAACGGCAGGGCCGCCACGCCGGCCAGTGGCTTGGCAAATCCCCCTGGCTGCAGTCGGTCCACTTTACGGGCGATGCCGCGATCGGCGACCTGGTCGAGGTGGAATTGACCGAAGCAGGGCCGAATTCGCTGTCGGCCCGGTTGCTGGAACCTGCCACCGTCTGACCGGTTTTCCACCGACTGTAACCCCAGTGTCGCTTGCGCGCGGCACGCCTGCGCCTAAGCTTCGAATCAGCCAGTCCGGCTGCACTGAAAGGAGCGCCCCGCCCACTTTATGGCTCGCAAACCTGCCCGCGCCCACGATGACCGCGATGTCTTCGGGCAAACCCGCATCCAGCCCCGCCGTGCCCGGACGGAGATGGAATTTGACGAAGCCACGATCCTGGGGGCGCTGTTCGGGCAGTTCGACGCCAACCTGGTGCAGATCGAAAACCGGCTCGGCGTGTTCATCTCTGCGCGCGGCAATCGTGCCCAGATCGAAGGACCGGAAGAAAGCGTGGCCCGTGCGCGCGACGTGCTGAAGACCATGCACCAGCGGCTGATGAACGGGCAGGAGCTTGATCCCGGTGCGGTCGAATCGATCATCATGATGTCGGCTGAACCGACGCTGGAAGGAATCGTCTCGGGCGATACCGGCGCCCCCTCAGTGATGATCCGCACCCGCAAGAAAACGATCGTCCCGCGCAGCGCGACCCAGATCGAATACATGAAGGCGCTGGCCAGCCGCGACGTGATCTTCGCACTCGGGCCGGCCGGTACCGGCAAGACCTATGTCGCGGTGGCTCAGGCGGTCTCCCAGTTGATCACTGGTTCCGTCCAGCGCCTGATCCTGAGCCGGCCGGCGGTGGAAGCAGGGGAACGGCTAGGTTTCCTGCCGGGCGACATGAAGGACAAGGTCGATCCTTATCTGCGCCCGCTCTATGACGCGCTTTACGATTGCATGCCGCCCGAGCAGGTCGAGCGCCGGCTCGCCTCGGGCGAGATCGAAATCGCGCCGATCGCCTTCATGCGCGGGCGAACCCTGGCCGAAAGCTTCATCATCCTTGACGAGGCGCAGAACACGACGCCCGCGCAGATGAAGATGTTCCTCACCCGCTTCGGCCAGAACAGCCGCATGGTGATCTGCGGCGACCCCAACCAGGTCGATATCCCCGGCGGACCGCAGATGAGCGGCCTTAACGACGCCGTCGCCCGGCTGGAGGGCATCGAAGGGATAGCCGTTACCCGCTTCACCAGCGCCGACGTGGTCCGCCACCCGATCGTCGGGCGGATTGTCGATGCCTATGAGGGGCAGCATGGGTAGGTCAGTCGGCCGTTCCTCGTCACCCCGGGCTTGACCCGGGGTCCCGCTTCCCCTTGATGTCGGGCTTGAAAAGCGGGACCCCGGATCAGGTCCGGGGTGACGGAGACTGGTTTGGAACTGGAAATCGCGATCGAAGCCGGTTGGCCCACACCCCCGAACTGGGAAGCCGTGGCCGGGCGCGCCCTTGCCGCGCTGAGCCAGGTGGCTCCCGAACTGGCCAACCCGCGCCTGTCCGCCAGCTTGCTGTTCTCCGACGATGCCGAAGTGCACGAACTCAACCGCGAATGGCGCGGCAAGGACAAGCCGACCAACGTGCTGTCCTTCCCCATGCTGGAGCGCGAAGGCCTGCTGGCGCTCAGCCCTGAAGGCCCGCCCGAACTGCTGGGCGACATCGCCCTGGCGCTCGAAACCTGCGCGCGCGAGGCCGCGGACAAGGGCGTGCCGCTGGAACACCATGCCGCCCATCTGGTTGTTCATGGCCTGCTCCATCTGGCGGGCCACGACCATGTTCACTCCGACGAAGACGCCGCGGCGATGGAAGCACTGGAAATCAAGGCTCTTGCGTTGATGGGCATTGCCGACCCATATGGCGATCGCGATCCAGTGACCGGATCGCCAAAAGGGGACTGACAGGTACCATGGCCGAGGGCCCATCCGGAGAAGGGGAGTCTAGGCGCTCCACCTGGCGCGCGATCAAGCGCTGGTTTGAGCGGGTTGACGGCGGCGGCGAGCAATCGCTGCGCGCCCAGCTGGAAGAAGCGATCGACGAGCACGAGGACGACGGCGGCTCGGTCCGCAACGGCGACCTCTCCGCGCTGGAGCGCGAGATGCTCCGCAATCTGCTCCACTTCAGCGAGCACGATGCTGACGATGTCGCGATTCCGCGCGGCGAGATCGTCGCCGTACCTGAAACCGCCAGCTGGGAAGACGTTGTTGCGGCCTTTGCCGACCATGGCCATTCGCGCATGCCTGTTTATCGCGACACGCTGGACGAGATCGTCGGCATGGTCCTGATCAAGGATGTGTTCAAGCATCTGGCCAGCGGCAAGCCGCCCAAAGACTGGACCAGCCTGCTGCGCCAGCCGCTTTATGTCCCGCAGGCGCGCGGGGCGCTGGACGTGCTGAACGACATGCGCGCCAGCCGCGTCCACCTGGCCGTGGTGATCGACGAATACTCGGGCACCGACGGGATCATCACCATCGAGGACCTGGTCGAAGAAATCGTCGGCGAGATCGAGGACGAACACGATGACGCGCCCGAGGAACTGCTGACCCGGCTTGAAAACGGCATGTGGGAAGCTGATGCCCGGGCGGAGCTGGAAGACGTGGCCGCAGCGATCGACCGCCGCCTGGCTGAGGTTGAGGAAGACGTCGATACGCTTGGCGGCCTTGCCTTCCTGCTGGCCGAGGCGGTGCCGCCAGTCGGGTCAATCCTCGAGCATCCCAGCGGTTGGCGGCTGGAAGTGATTGCAGGCAATGAAAAGCATGTTACCCGTCTGCGCCTGCATCCGCCCTCTCCCCAGGACGAATCCGAAGAGTAACCCTTGGCCATTCGCCGTCTGCCCCCTCTGCGCGCGATCGAAGCGTTTGTGCGGATCGTCCGGCTTGGCTCTGCCCGCGCGGCGGCCGATGAGCTTGGCCTGAGCCCCTCGGCGCTCTCGCGCCGGGTGTCAGCCCTGGAAGACTTTATCGGCAAGCGGCTGTTCACGCGCCAGCACCAGGCGATGAAGCTGACTGACGATGGCAGCACCTTCTACAACGCGGTAGCACCCAAGTTCGACGAACTTGCGGCGGCAGTCGAGGGCCAGGTTGAGGACAGCCGCGTGCTGCGCCTGCGCCTAGGCGTCCTGCCGCTGTTCGGCAGCCAGCGGCTGTTCCCGCGCCTGCCCGAACTGCGCAAGGCCCAACCGCGGCTGCATATCGACTTCGACACCAGCCCGCATCTTGATCACCGGGTCGGTGACACGCTCGATGCGGCCTTCATCCTGTCGCCCCAGCCGGACCCTTCGTTCCATGCGGTCCAGCTCGATCACAATAAGGTCTATGCGATCACTTCCAAGGTCCTGGCCGACGAGATCGGACCGGTGCCCGATCGCGAAACCCTGTCGCGCCAGACCTTCCTGATCCACAACGAGCTGCCCGACAGCTTCATCGCCTGGAAGCAGGCGATCGGCCTGCCCGATCTGGAGCCGGCGGCGATCGACCATTACGATTCGGGACAGCTGATCCTCGAGGCTGCGGCCCAAGGCCTGGGCATCGCGATCATGCATGATGCCCATTTCGACCGCGCGCAGGATGGCCGCCTGGCCAACCTCTACGATATCGAGGTCAAGAGCCCCTATTCCTACTGGTTCATCTGCAAGCCGCACGCGCTGGACGTGCGGGCAGTGCGGATCTTCCACGACTGGGTGGTGAAAACCGGGCTGTAATCAGGCAGCATCAGCCCATGAACCGTCGATTCGCCCTGCTCGCCATTCCTGCCCTCTTCGTGCTGGCGGCCGCCGCGCCGCCCAAGAAGGCCCCGGCCAAGCGCCCCGTCGCTGCCAAGCCGGCTCCGCCGCTGGGCGACACGGTCAAGATCGCGCTGGTGACCGAACTGGGCATGATCGAGCTAGAGCTCGATAACAAGCGTGCGCCGATCACCACGCAGAACTTCGTGCGCTATGTCGATCTCAAGAAGTTCGATGGGATCGTGTTTTACCGCTCGATGCGGCTCCCTTGGGGCGACCAGCCCAATGGCCTGATCCAGGGCGGCTTGCAGGGCCATCCGCTGAAGGTGCTCAAACCGATCGCGCATGAGCCGACCAGCCTGACCGGGATCAATCACAAGGCCGGCACAATCTCGATGGCGCGCCATGCGCCCGGCACGGCAACGGCCGACTGGTCGATCCTGCTGTCGGACCTGCCCAGCCTGGATGCCGATCCCAAGGCGGCCGAACCTGAAGCCCAGGCCGGTTTTGCCGCCTTTGGCCGGGTCACGCAGGGGATGGATGTGGTGCGCAAGATCTGGGATGCGCCGCTCTCACCCATCAAGGGCGAGGGGCCGCTCAAGGGCCAGATGCTGGAGCCGCCGGTAAAGATCCTCAGCGCGCGGCGGATCGCTGACCCGCCGGCGCCAAAGCCCGCGTCTTAGGCGACAGTCGCCTTGCGGATCACGCCGGGATTGGCCGGCGGTTCGCCCTTGGGCAGGGCGTCGACATGTTCCATGCCTTCGATCACCTGGCCCCAGACGGTGTACTGCTTGTCGAGGAAGGTCGCATCGTCGAAGCAGATAAAGAACTGGCTGTTGGCCGAATGCGGATAGCTGGTGCGGGCCATCGAGCAGACGCCGCGCACATGGGGTTCATTATTGAATTCGGCCTGCAGGTCCGGCTTATCCGAACCGCCCATGCCGGTTCCGTTGGGGCAGCCGCCCTGGGCCATGAAGCCCGGGATCACGCGGTGAAACTTCACCCCGTCATAGAAGCCTTCTTGGGCCAGCTCGACGATCCGTTCGACGTGGCCTGGCGCAAGGTCCGGACGCAGCTTGATGACGACATCGCCGCTATCGAGCGACAGGGTGAGGGTTTCGGCCATGGTAGTCTCCATTAGGTTTTCGCAGCCGATATAGGGCCGGTTGGGACAAAGTCACGCATCAAGCCGAAGGCCGGGTTGCAAATGCCGGCAACGCGCCTAGACCGGCCCGGTCATGACCGTGGACAAGCTCGACCCAGACCTGCTCGAAGGCGCCGCTGCCGCGGCCGAGCCGGCGCACGAAAGCGACAGCCTGGACGCCGAAAATACACTCAAGCCTGAATTCGTCCGCCGCGTCCGCGACGGGCTGGAAGCGGGCGAGAACGACGCGGTCTATGGCTTGGTCGAAGGGCTCCACCCGGCCGACATCGCCGACCTGTTCGAACTGCTCGATTCCGACGAACGCCCGGCGCTGGCCATTGCCATCAGCGACCTGATGGGCAGCGAGGTCTATGCCGAGCTGAACGACTATGTCCGCGAGGACATCGTCGAACAGCTTCCGGCCGAAACCGTCGCGGATATTGCCGAACAGCTCGACACCGACGACGCCGTCGCCATGCTGGAAGACCTCGACGAGGAAGACCAGCAGGCTGTCCTCGCCGAAATGGAGCCCGAGGACCGCGCGGCGATCGAGACCGCGCTGTCCTATCCGGAAGAGTCCGCCGGCCGCCTGATGAGCCGCGATTTCGTCGCGGTGCCCGAACACATGACCGTCGGTGACCTGATCGATTTCTTGCGCGACGGACGCGATCTGGCCAACGAGTTCTGGGAAGTGTTCATTGTCGACGCGCGGTTCCACCCGGTCGGTACCTGCGCCTTGAGCTGGATCTTGCGCACTCCCCGGTCGATCGCGCTGACCGACGTGATGCAGCGCGACCAGACCCTGATCCCGGTGACCATGGATCAGGAAGAGGTGGCGCTGCGGTTCCAGAAATATGCCCTGATCTCGGCCGCCGTGGTCGATGCCGATGGCCGCCTCGTCGGCCAGATCACGGTCGATGACGTGGTCCACATCATCCAGGAAGAAGCCGGCGAAGACGTGCTGCTGCTGTCTGGCGCCGGCGAAGGCGATATCAACGAGCCGATCCGCGATTCCTATGTCGCGCGCGTCCGCTGGCTGATCGCCAACCTCGCGACCGCGCTGCTTGGCGCAACGATCATCAGCAGTTTCGGCGGGGCGATCGAAAAGCTGGTCGCACTCGCCGCACTATCGCCGATGGTGGCCTCGATCGGTGGCAATGCCGGGACGCAAACGATGGCCGTCGCCGTCCGCGCGCTCGCAACCAATCAGCTGACCCGCACGAACACCACCCGCATCCTGTTGCGCGAATTCCGCGTCGCCGTGCTCAACGGGGTGACTGTCGCCACGTTGATCGGCGTCGCGACCGCACTGGTCTTCTCGAACCCGCTGCTTGGTGTCGTGATCGGCACGGCCGTGGTGGTCAACATCATCACCGCGGGCCTCGCCGGGGTGGTCGTGCCGGTTACGCTCGACCGCCTGGGCCAGGACCCGGCCGTGGCAAGCTCGGTCTTTGTCACCATGATCACCGATTCGATGGGCTTCTTCGCCTTCCTGGGATTGGCGGTGGCCTCAGGATTGGTGGGCTGAGCCATGCCGCTTCACCTGACCAAAGTGGCCTACGGGGCGCAGTCGCTTGAGGAAATGCGCAGCTGGTTCGCAACCCGCGGCGCCGAGGCGCGGCTGACCACGCGCTATCTGCCCAAGCGGCACGAGGAAATCGTGCCAGGCGGCTCGCTGTTCTGGATCTTCAAGCACCAGCTCGTCATGCGCAGCCCGATACTGCGGTTTGAAGAGGCCGAGGGCGGGCGGACCAACATCGTCATTGCCGCCAAGCTGATTGACGTGCTGCCGCGTCCCAAGCGCGCCCACCAGGGCTGGCGCTATCTTGAGGACGCCGATGCCCCGCGCGATCTTGGCAGCGATGAAGACAGCGGCGAGGTCCTGCCAGGCCACATCGCCGCCGATCTGGCCCGGCTGGGCCTCGTCTAGAGCCTACCAGCGCAGCAGCGGCGGCACGATCAGCCGGCCCAGCACGGCGGCGATCGCTACCGCCAGTCCGTGCCAGATGCCGATGTGGACCATGTCGGTATGCGGGCAATAGAGCGAGACCGCGAAGATACCTGCGCTGCCCGCACTCAATCCCGTCAGCAACCCGGCTTGGCCCAGCCGCACCGGCGCGCCGCGGCGCAGCCAGGCCGTCAGGATCGCGGCGGTAAACAGCCCGGCGAACAGGCCAAAGGTAATGCAATCGCGGCCATTGTCGCGCAGCGGCGATGCGTTGCCATGCAGCAGGCCGGTCACGATCAGGAACAGCGCCCCTAACGGCAGAACTGCGGCGGCAGCGAGGCTCCAGGCCCAGCCATCGCGCCTTGCGCCGACCGCAGGTCGGGCCGAATCGATCGCCGCCCAGGCCGAGGCCAGGGTCAGGACCAGGAATACGCCGGCCGAAACCACCCCGACCGGATCGGGGCGCGCGGCGAGGAGGTCAGAGCGGATCCCGAACAGGCCCAGCAGCAGCAGGACGCCTGCCGCCAGGCCGAGCAGGGCGCCGGCCATGCCACGCCAGCGGCGGAGCGGACGGACCGGGGCCAGGTCCTGCGCCAGCGCTTCGATCAGGGAATCAGTACTGCGTGTCATGATGGTTCTTCTCAATTCTCGATCAGGGCAGCCAGCCGCTTGAGGCCGCGGTGAATGTTGACCTTGATCAGCGATTCGCTCTGCCCCGTGGCAGCGCTGGCCTCGCTGATCGAACGGCCTTCGATCTTGACCAGTTCGATCGCCCGGCACTGCGCCGGGGGCAATTCCTCGAACAGCCGGTCAAGGCTGATCCGGGCAGTAATCGCCGGTTCGGCATCGACTGCGGGCAACTGCTCGTCGCTCAGTTCGTCCTCAGCGCGGCGGTAGGCCAGGCGAAGGTGGTCGACAAATTTGTAGCGGGCAATCGCCGCCAGCCAGGGCAGGAACGGACGTCCCGGATCGTAGCTGGCCAGCTTGCGGTGCAGGCTGAGCAGCGTTTCCTGGACAAGGTCATCCAATTCGCACGGGTTCACCCGCCGCCGCAAATAGCGCAGCAGCCAATCCCGCGCGGCCTGCAGCAGCGCGGCATAGGCCGTCCGGTCGCCGTGCTGGGCCAGCGCGGCGAGCCGGGCCAGGGTGGCTTCGTCGGCCGTCAACAGCGTCCTCGCGCCAGCAGTGCATCAAGGCTGAGCCAGCCGCCGCCGCGCAGCACCAGCACCAGGGCGAGCGCGGCCCACAGTGAATGAACCGGCCACCAGGCCTCCGGATAGACGAAGAACTGGATCGTCAGCGTCATGCCCAGCAGGCCGAGCGCGGACAGCCGCGTGAATAGCCCGGCCACCAGCAAGGCGGGAAAGACATGCTCCGCCGCCGTGGCGGCCAGCGCCGCGAATTCGGGCGGCAGCGGGACGCCGGCATATTCGGTCCGGAACAGCTCATAGGTCGTCTCGGTCACCTGGAACCAGGTGCCCTCCTCTACCTTGGTCTGCCCGGAACGCCAAAAGATCCCGGCCAGCACGACCCGTACGAAGGCCAGCAGCACGCCATCGGGCACCTTGCCGGCCAGCGTCGCGGTCAGGCTGTCATAGCGCTGGATCAACCCGGACAGCAGTGTCACGGACGCGGTTCCAGCGAACCGAAGCCCTTGGGGGTTTTCGTCTTGAGGCAGGTGCCCTTGGGAACCAGCTTCCAGGCATTGCCCTGGTAATCGCGGGTCGAGGTGCCGGCGCAGCTGGTGCCGGGGCCGGCGGCGCAGTCATTCTTGCCGGCCTTGGCTACGCCGTAGCACTTTTCGGTCGCCTTAGCGGGCTTGCTCTGCGCCTGCGCGGCGCTGGTGGCGGTGAGGACGGCGAGGGCAGCCAGGGCGGAAATCGAGACGGTCGAGCGGTTCATGGGGGCAACTCCTGTAATGCGGGGCAGCGCCGGTTGGCGTTGTCCTTCCCCCATTCGGCAGCCCGCGCCGAGCGGTTACAGCCAGCCCTAAAAAGAAAAATGCGCCGTCCGGCTGTAACCCGATCGGCAGCGGCGGCGAATGGCCAGATGCCGACCTGGCACGACCCTCAATTGGAGTTCCCCGACATGCACACTGCCAAGACCGCTTCGGCGCTTGCTTCGCTCGCCGCCGCTTTCGTCCTCGCCGCCGCTGCCAACGCTGCCCCCGCCCCGGCCGGCAGCTCGGGCAAGGCGCTCGCCGATGCTGACACCGTCCACTGCTACGGCGTCAACACCTGCAAGGGCACGGCTGACTGCAAGACCACCGAACACGAATGCAAGGGCATGAACGGCTGTAAGGGCCACGGCTTCAAGGCCATGAAGGCCGGCGAATGCCTGAAGCGCGGCGGCACGATCGGCGATCTGGGCTGATCCCTCCCCCGGGCCCGGCCGCTGCCCTCACCCCCCTCCCGGCCGGGCCCACCCCTTTCCTCGCGCAATGGTTCAACAGCGATGACCGGCACCATCCCGCCCTTCTCCGGCTTTGGCCTGGGTCTGCGCAAGGAACACCACGAAGCGTTCCTGACCGCGCCGCAGCCGGTCGACTTCGTCGAGGTCATTTCCGAGAATTTCATGGCCTGTGGCGGCCGCCCGCTGGCCACGCTGGAAGCCGTGCGCGAACGCTATCCGGTGATCCTGCACGGCGTTTCGATGTCGCTCGGCGCGGACCAGGAGCCGGACCGCGCCTATCTGGCCGAGCTCAAGACGCTGGCCCGGCGGATCGACCCGCTGTGGGTCTCCGACCATCTCTGCTGGACCGGGTTTGGCGGCCACAATTCGCACGATCTGCTGCCGGTCCCCTATACCGCAGAAGCGCTGGCGCGCTGCATCCGCAACCTGACCATCGCGCAGGACGCGCTGGAGCGGCCGCTGCTGATCGAGAACCCGTCAAGCTATGTGCGCTTCCCGGACAGCACTCTTACCGAATGGCAGTTTTTGGCCGAACTGAGCGCTTCAACCGGCTGCTACCTGCTGCTCGACGTGAACAACGTCTTCGTTTCCAGCGTCAACCACGGCTTCGATCCGCTCGAATTCCTGAGCGGGATCCCGACAGGCCGCGTCCGCCAGATCCACCTCGCCGGGCATAGCCAAGGTCCAGAGGGCATGCTGATCGACACCCACGATGCGCCCGTGCCTGACCCGGTCTGGCAGCTCTATGCCTCTGCGGTTGACCACCTTGGTCCGGTTGCGACCATGATCGAACGCGATGACCAGGTTCCGCCACTGGCGGACCTGTTGGCCGAGCTCGCCCAGGCGCGCTGTCTGGCGGAGCGCGTGCCGGCATGACCCTGGCAGTCCTGCAACGCGCCTTCCTGGCCGAGATTGCTGCCGATGACGCGCTGCCGCCCTCGTCCGCTGGCATGGCGATCTACCGCAACGCCTATCGCGGCCGGTTGAGCGATGCGCTGGCATCGGGCTTCGAGCGGACCAAACGCTGGGTCGGCGAGGAGGCCTTTGAACAGGCCGCCGCCCATTACATCCTGACCAATCCGCCGCATCGCTGGACGCTCGATCTGTTTGGGGAAGCTTTTCCGGATCTGCTCGGAACCCTGTTTGCCGAAGATCCCGAAGTGGCAGAGCTGGCCTGGCTCGAATGGCAGCTGCAACAGGCGTTTGCCGCCCGCAATGCGCCAGTCCTGACTGCTGCGGACTTGGCCGAGGCCAGCTTGTCCGAAGACGATTGGGCGCGGCTGCGCTTCATCCCGGCGCCGGGCTTTGCGGCGCGCCAGGTGAACTTCGATGTGGTGACCTTGTGGCCGCTGCTGCGAGACGAGGCGGCGGCGAGCGCCCCGGCAAGGCTGCCGGAATCAGGCTGGCTGATCGTCTGGCGCCAGGACCTGTCGCCGCACTACCGGCTGCTTGACCCGGCTGAAGGTACCGCGCTCGTAGCTCTGGCGGGCGGGGAGAGCTTTGGCGAAGTGGCTGCGCGCGTTGGTGCGGACGGCCTTCCGCAATTCGGAGCGTGGTTTGCCAGCTGGCTGGCCGAGGGCCTATTTTCCGCCCTGGAGCTTACCTAACCGCCGCGCAGGCGGGCGATATAGGCGCGCACGTCGTGCTCCTCATCGCCGTCATAGCGCGGGGCATAACGGGCAAAGGCCGCTTCCAGCGCAGCGGTCCGCTCGGTCATCGGCACCACGTTGTAGGCGTGGCTGACCACGAACCGCTCGCGTGCGGCCAGCTGCGGCAGGATGATCTCGGCATAGCGCTCGGCCGGCATGGCCTGATCGCGCCCGCCCTCGCTGGTCAGGCCGGAAAGGACCCAGCCGGGGATGATCGTGCCGGCATGAACATGCTCGGGCAGGTCCTCGCGCAGGCTTTCGGTCAGGCCCAGCACCGCGTGCTTTGAGGCGATGTAGGCGGCTGAACGCGGGACCGCGCAGAACAGCGCGTTTTCGGAAGCCACGTTGTAGATCGCCGAGGGGTGGTCCTGCGCCGCCATGCGCGGGGCAAAGGCCGCGCAGCCGTGCCAGACGCCCCAGAAATTGACCTCGAACACGCGGCGGGCGGCGGCAATGTCGGCCTTCCACAAGCGCCCACCGCCGCCGGAAATCCCGGCGTTGTTGACCAGCAGGTCAACCCGCCCAAAGCGCTGCCAGGCCAGCTCAGCCAAAGCTTCGACCTCTTCCAGGTTCGCTACGTCGCAGGCAACGATTCCGTCCGCCGCTTCACGATCGGCCAGCAGGACCTGCGCGCCTGCCGCTTCGAGCGCCTTGCCAAGGGCCCCGCCGATCCCCCCGGCCCCGCCGGTGATCACCGCGACCTGGCCAGAATAGTCGGGCATCATCCTGCCCGCGCCGCCAGCTCAGCCTCGCGCGTGACCACGCGGCGCAGGGCATTGGCATAGGTCTCGGGCTCCTGCGCGCCGGGGATCAGGAACTTGCCGTTGATCAGCATCGCCGGCACGCCGCTGACGTTCATATCATAGGCCATGCGCTGTTCTTCCTGCGCCTGCTGGGCCAGCACCGTGTTGTCGAGCGCGGCCGCAGCGGCGTCTCGATCAATCCCGACAGCTTCCGCCACATCTAGCAGCACGGCAGGGTCAGAGACATTGCGGCGCTGCTGGAAGTGCGCATCGAACAGCGCCAGTTTCAGCTCGGTCTGCTTTTCCGGCCCGTGCTGCGCCAGCGTCCACAGCAGCAGCTGGTGCGCGCGCAGCGTGTTCCACAGCCGCGCCTGCGGTGCCTCACCCTCACCCGTATAGTCGAACGAATAGCCGGCCCGGGCGCCGATCTCCTTCATCTGTCCGCGCGCTGCGGCCATCTGGTCGGGCGTGCGGCCATATTTGCGGGCAAGGTGCGCCTGCTGTTCCTCGCCCTCTGGCGGCATATCGGGATTGAGCTGGAAGGCATGCCAGCGGACCTGGGCCTCAACCTCGCCCTCCAGCGCTGCCAGGCCCTTCTTGAGCTGTGAATAGCCGATGATGCACCATGGGCACATCACATCAGACCAGATGTCGATCGTGACTTTAGCGGGCTGGGTCATTTGTCGAGCCACCAGACTAGCAGGTTGTGGGCAATGGCGAAGGGCCGCGGGAAGATCAGCGTGTCGGTACCATCAGGACCGGCGGCACGCGCGGCTTCCAGTTCCTCGCGGGTGAACCAGCGCGCTTCTTCAAGCTCGGTGAAGTCAACTGCCAGCTCCGGATCATCGGTGAAGGCGTGGCACCCGATCATCAGCTGCGAGGGGAACGGCCACGGCTGGCTGGCGACATAAGACACGTCGCGCACCCGCACGCCGGCTTCTTCGAAGCTTTCACGCGCCACGGCTTCCTCGATCGTTTCGCCGGGTTCGACAAAGCCCGCCAGCGCCGAATAGATCCGCGCCGGAAAGCGCGGCTGGCGGCCCATCAGCAGGTGGCCCTTGTGTTCGATCAGCATGATCGTGACCGGATCGGTGCGAGGGAAGTGCTGGGCCTTGCAGCTGTCGCAGTTGCGCTGCCAGCCACCCTTGCTGACCTGGGTCGCGCCGCCGCACCGTGCGCAGAAGCGGTGCCGGGCGTGCCAATCGACCAGGCTGCGCGCGCCGCCATAAAGCGCCAGTTCGCCCGGATCGAGCGCCGACATGGCGGCCCAGATCGAAGGGTTGGCATAGGCTGGCCCGGTCGCGCCTTCATCGGGCACGGCGGCGAAGCAGGCCTTGCCATCCATCAGCCCCAGGAACACCAGTTCCGCGTCCGGATCGGCATCCGCCAACGTGCCCCATTCCAGCGCGCCCTCATCGGTATAGACCGGCGCCAGGCCATCCAGCTTAAGCAGCCGCGCGCGCCAGTTCGTCAGGGCCGCCAGCTCTTCGGGATTGGCGCGGATGTGGTCGGCCCGGTCGATCGGTGAACCGGCAAAGGCGATCGGCGCCTTCATGCGCCGCGCATCGCAGCCAGATCGGCCAGAACCGTCTGCGGGAACTCGGCGTGGATCGGCAGGGCTTCGGACGGCATGTACTGGGTATAGACCCCGGCGCGCAGGCCCATCCGGACATTGACGAAGCCGACTGTCCCGGCCGCGCCGCCCCAGCCGAAAGTCCCGGCATCGCGCCCCATGCCCGAACGACCACCCGCGCCGTTGCCCGCACCTTCAATAAAGGTGCCCTTGGTCTCGACCCCGTCGGGCAGCAGATTGCTGACGCCCAGCGCGACCGACGCCGCGCCCATCACCCGCCGGGTGCCGACAAGACCGCCATTGGCGATCATCTTGAGGAAGCGGTCATAGTCCGCCGGCGAGCAGACCAGGCCCGAACCACCAAAAGCGAAGGCCGGGCGGTCCAAGTAGATCGAGTTCTTGCTCAGATCGATCGGCAGCGGAAAACCGCCCATCAGGCCGTAATTGGCGGTCAGGCGATGCACTTCGCTCGCGGGCACCTGGAAATAGCTGCTCTTCATGCCGATCGGATCGAACATCCGCTCTTGCAGGAAAGCCTCGAAGCTCTTGGCCCCCGAAGCGCGCTGGATCACCACGCCCAGCACGTCGAGGCCCATCGAATAGTGCCATTCAGTGCCGGGTTCGGAGACCAGCGGCACGGTGGCGGCCAGCTTGACGAACTCGTCCGGGCCCGGGGTTGGCGGGCTGACCGGCAGGCCGGGAATCTTCATCCGAGTCAGCACCGCCGGGGTCACGCCAAGGCGCAGTAGCTCGGCGCTGACCTTTTCCTTGCCAACGCCGGCATAGCCCAGGCCGGCCGTATGCGTCAGCAGGTGGCGGACGGTTATCTGGTTCTGCGCCGGACGCGATTCCAGGCTGTTCTTCGGATCAATCGCCACCCGCATATTGGCAAATTCGGGGATGAAGTCTGCCACCGGCTGGTCCAGCTTCAGCTTGCGATCGTCGATCAGCATCATTGCCGCCATGCCGGTCACCGGCTTGGTCTGCGAATAGGCGCGGAACAGGCTGTTTTCGCCCGCGCTATCAGGATCGTCGAAAGCCTCCTTGCCGCGCACGATGAAGCCCGGGTCCTTTTCCCCCCAGCCAAGCGCCGCGACCATGCCCGCGACCTTCTTTTGGCTGACGTACTTGTCGAGCATGGCCGTAACCTTGGGCCAGCGGGTTTCAAAGCCCACGGCCGCGGCGGCATGGGCCAGCTGGCTGCCGAACGGCAGGGCACCGACGGCGGCTCCTGCCCCCAGCAGAACGCTAGAGCGCAGCAGGTTCCGGCGCGAAAGCGCGATGGCGTCGTGGTGATGCAAGGTCATTCTCCCGTTTCTCGTTCAGCCAGCGCCAGCCGCGCTGCCTTGGCGAACAGGGTGGGCAGGCCGGCTTCATCGATCCGGTCCAGCGGCCACCATTCGCCATTGTCAGACGCCAGCCTATCCAAATCGCCGCCCGAATAAAGCATCAATTGCAAATCGAGATCGAAATGGGTGAAGGCGTGCCGAACCACGCCGCCAGCGCGCCATTCCCCCGGCAACGGTCCTTCGCCGCAGCCATCGCTGCGGGCCGCCCAGCCATCATCAGGCAAGGCCCGCATCCCGCCCAGCATCCCCGTGTTCGGCCGCTGCACAAGCCAGACTGCACCGCCCCGCTCGATCCAGAAGGCGCAGCCCCGGCGCTGCGCCTTGGCGGCCTTGGCTGGCTTGACCGGAAACCGCTCTGCACCAGCGCGGCGCCCGGCGCAGTTCGCGGCCAGCGGACAAAGCAGGCAGCGCGGATTGCGGTTGGTGCAGACCGTTGCCCCGAGGTCCATCATTGCCTGGGCGAAATCGCCGGGCCGCTCAGCCGGAGTCAGTTCCTCGGCCCGCGCCCGGATCGCCTTGCGCGCGGCGGGCAGCGGTTCATCAATCGCAAACAGCCGCGCCACCACCCGCTCGACATTGGCATCCACCACTGTGGCCCGTTCCCCAAACGCAATCGCGGCAACAGCAGCAGCAGTATAGGCGCCCAGCCCCGGCAGTTCCCGCAGCTCCGCCTCGGTGCCGGGAAAAGCGCCGCCGCGCGCCGCCACGGCCCGGGCGCAGGCCAGCAGATTGCGGGCGCGGGCGTAATAGCCCAGCCCTGCCCAGGCGGCCATCACCTCGGCATCATCGGCGGCCGCAAGCTCCTTGACAGTTGGCCAGCGCGCCAGGAACTTTGCGAAATAGGGACCGACTGCTGCAACCGTAGTTTGCTGTAGCATTACTTCGGACAGCCAGACACGATACGGATCCGGCGGCGGCGTGCCCGGCGGGCTGCGCCAAGGCAGCACGCGCGCCAAGCCCTCATACCAGGCCAATAGACTGGCTGATATCGTGTCCGTGCTGGTATCCATTCCCGCGCTATGGCATTGCCAGCGATGCAATGGAACGGGACCCGAAGAAGCCAGGCACAAAGCCCGTAAAAGGGGCCGCAGCAAAGCCGCGCCCCTATGAACGGCCCCGCGGCGGGGCGGCGCGCAGCGTTTCCGAACTGATGCCAGAAGTGGGCCGCACCGCCTTTCGCCGGTTCGGCTTCGTCCAGTCGAGCGTGGTGACCCGCTGGCCCGAAATCGTCGGGGCCAAGCACGCCCGGGTCTGCAGCCCCGAAGCGATCCGCTTCCCGCCGGGCGAAAAGGCGAGCGGCATCCTTGAGCTGGTGGTCTTGCCCGCCCACGCCCCGCTGATCAGCCACGTCACGCCCGAGATCATCGATCGGGTAAACCGCTTCTTTGGCTACAGTGCGGTTGCCCGGGTCAAACTGCGCCAGGGGATAGTCAAGCCGCCAACGGAAGAACGCCGCCCCGCCGCGCCGCCCTCGCTCAAGCCGATTCCGATGGAACTCGGCGATTCCTTGCGCGATATCGGCGATCCCGAACTGCGCGCCGTGCTCGAATCGCTGGCCCGCAGCCTGGGTGAAAACAACGAGGACAAGTGATCTTGAAGCATCTGCTCCGCCCCGCCCTGCTGCTCACCGCCGCCGCGCTGACCCTGGGCGCCAGCCCGCCGCTGGACTGGAACCGGGTCGTGACCCGGACCCCGCAGCAAAGCACGATCCTTGGCAACCCGGCCGCCAAGGTGAAGCTGACCACATTCGTCAGCTATACATGCCCGCATTGCCGCGAATTTGAACTCGAATCCGATGCCGGGCTGAAGCTCAAATACATCCGCAGCGGCAAGGTTTCGGTGGAGATAAAGCATGTGGTGCGCGATCCGATTGACCTGACCGTGGCGATGCTAACCAATTGCGGACTGAAGGACCGGTTCCCGCTCAACCACAGCGCCTTCATGCGCAGCCAGCCGGTGTGGATCCAGACCCTGGCCCGCAGCAGCAAGGCCCAGCAGGCGCGCTGGACCACCGGCGAACTGCCTACCCGGACCCGCGCGATCGCCGCCGATTTCCGCTTCTACGAGATCATGGCGTCCCGCGGCTATGACCGGGTGACGGTTGATCGCTGCCTGGCCGATGGCGCCATGGCACAGCGGCTGGCCGCTGGCAGCGAGGCCGCCTCGAAACTGGGCGTCGATCACACGCCCAGC
This sequence comes from Novosphingobium ginsenosidimutans, assembly GCF_007954425.1. NCBI lineage: Bacteria > Pseudomonadati > Pseudomonadota > Alphaproteobacteria > Sphingomonadales > Sphingomonadaceae > Novosphingobium > Novosphingobium ginsenosidimutans. The sequence goes on from NZ_CP042345.1 coordinate 460,041, forward strand.
TTCGCGATCGACGGCGCGTTGCTTTACGGAACCGATGGCTGGAGCCTGCTGCAGCCGCAGATCGAGGCGCGGATGTAATGCGGCGGCGGGGTTTGTTCTCCGGCCTGCTTGCCCTTGCGGCCGCCACCTTGCTGACCGGCGCGAGCAAGCCGAAGGAACCAGACTGGTCCGCCACGGTCACGATCAGCAAGGAAGGCTACCACGTTCGCGGCAATCCGCATGCGCCAATCCGGCTGATCGAATATGCCTCCTACTCCTGCCCCCATTGCGGCATCTTCGAGATGCAGGGCGGCGAGGAACTGACCGAACGCTTCATCAAGCCCGGCTCGGTCGCCTATGAAATCCGCCCGTTCTTCCTCAACGAGATCGACAAGACGGTCTCGCTGATCGCCTATTGCGGCAAGCCCGAGAAGTTCTTCGGCAACACGACTCAGCTGCTCAAGTTCCAGCACGAATGGCTACGGAGCCCGACCCGGGCCCAGGCGCAGCGCTGGTCCGACCCGGACTGGAACAAGCGCGTCCAGGCCATGACCGAAGACCTTGGGCTTTACGCGATGATGGAAAAGCGCGGCTACAAGCGGCCCGAGCTTGACAAGTGCCTGGCCGATGAGGCGCTGGTGGCAGAGCTGCAAAAGGGCACCGAGAACGCCTTTTACAGCGAAGGGGTCAAGGGCACCCCGGCCTTCCAGCTCAACGGGCAATTGCTGCCGGTCAACACCTGGCCCGCGATCCGCGAAGTGCTGGCCCGCGCGATGAAAGGTTTTGTCTGAGACTCCTGTGGAGAAGCCTGTCGGCTATGCAGGCGCTCCTTCCCGCTCCCCGGCCGCTAGGCTAGTTTTAGCGGCTCAAATCCAGAGGATTTTTGCGAATCATGACTGCTGCAAAATTCGGTTTCGCGCCCAAGGCACTTGTCGCTGCAACCATGGCCCTGGCGCTGGTCGCCTGCGGCAAGAAGGAAGAGGGCGCGGCCGCCGCGCCGACCAGCGGCGAAGCAATTGCCAAGATTGCCCCGCCGGCCGGCGGCAGCTGGGCCGATACCTATGCGGCGACGCCCGAAGGTGGTTACCGAATGGGCAATCCCGATGCCCCGATCAAGCTGGTCGAATATGGCGCGCTGAGCTGCTCGCACTGCGCCGAGTTTGCCGAAAAGAGCGCCGCCGAAATGCGCGACAATTTCATCGCCAGCGGGCGCGTCAGCTATGAAGTGCGCTTCTTCATGCTCAACGCGCTCGACGTGCCGGCTACCCTGCTCGCCACTTGCGGTTCGCCCGAGGCGACCCTGCCGCTGGCCGAGCAGTTCTGGGGCTGGCAGAAGAACATGTTCACCAACCTGCAATCGAACGAAGCCGCGCTCCAGGCCGCCAGCCAGCTGCCACCCGAGCAGCGTTTTGTCGCGATTGCCCAGGCTGGGGGCATGGACACCTTTTTCACCTCGCGCGGGATTGCAGCCGATCAGGCCAAGGCCTGCCTGGCGGACACGGCGAAGGCCACCAAGCTGGTCGAGGCGACCAACAAGGCCGGCCAAGAGCTGAACATCACCGGCACGCCGACCTTCTTCCTCAACGGCGCCAAGCTGGACACCAACACCTGGGAAGGCGTGAAGGTACTGCTCGAAAAGGCTGGCGCCCGCTAAGCCGGGACCAGGCGGGGGACCGGCCAGACGATGCGGATCAAGCGGCTTAAACTGTCGGGCTTCAAAAGCTTCGTAGAGCCGGCTGAGCTGCATATCGAGCCGGGCCTGACCGGCGTGGTCGGCCCCAACGGCTGCGGCAAGTCAAACCTGCTCGAAGCGATCCGGTGGGTCATGGGCGAAAGCAGCCCCAAGTCGATGCGCGGCGGGGGCATGGAAGACGTGATCTTCGCCGGCACGGCCCAGCGCCCGCCACGCGATTTCGCCGAAGTCGTGCTGCTCGCCGATGCCGGAGACAATGACAGCGATCTGGAAGTTGTCCGCCGGATCGAGCGCGGGGCCGGCTCCGCCTACCGCGTGAATGGCCGCGACGTGCGGGCCAAGGATGTCGCGCTGGTCTTCGCCGATGCGGCGACCGGCGCCCACTCCCCCGCCCTCGTCAGCCAGGGCAAGATCGCTGCCGTAATCGCCGCCAAGCCGGCCGAACGGCGGATGATGCTGGAAGAGGCGGCGGGCATCGCCGGTCTCCATGTCCGCCGCAAGGATGCCGAGCAGAAGCTGCGCGCGACCGAGGCAAACCTGGCGCGGCTGGAAGACCTGATGGGCCAGCTCGACGCCCAGATCGGGTCCTTGCGCCGCCAGGCCCGCGCGGCGGAACGCTACAAGGCGCTGTCTGACAAGATCCGGCTGGCCGAGGCGCGGCTGGTCTATGCCCGCTGGCGCGATGCGGCAGCGGCGGCCGAAGCTGCCCGGGCCGAAGCCCAGGCTGCCGAAGCCCGCGTTGCTGCCGCCCAGGCCGCCATGGCCGAGGCGCAGAAGGCCCAGCACGAAGCAGCCTCTGCCCTTGCTGAAGCGCGCGATGAACTGGCCGACCGACGCGACGACGCCACGGCCCATGGTCACCGCATGGCCGCGCTGACCAGCCAGCTTGAAGCGGCCGAAGAGCGACTCAACGACCTCGACCGGCAGGCAGCGCGGCTGGAAGCGGACAAGGGCGATGCTGACCGGCTGACTCGCGATGCCGCCGAAGCCCTCGCCAGGCTGGAACGCGAACTGACCGAGGGTGAGGAGCGGCTCGAGGCTGAGGAAAGGCGCCGCCCGCTCATCGCCGCCGCGCTTGACGATGCCGATCGCAACCTGCGCGGTGCCGAACTCGCGCTGGCCAAGGCAACCGCCGACCAGGCAGGGGTCGAGGCCGAATGGCGCGTGGCCGAGGCCGAAGTCGCCGCCGCCCAGCAGCGCCTGTCGCGGCTTGAGGCCGAGGCGCGGCGGCAGGAAGACCTGAAAGCCGCGCTCGCCCGCGAAGGTGATCCGCTCGCCGCGCTGGCCGAAGCCGAACGGGCACGCGATGCGGCTGGCGAACGGCTGGTAGCCGCTCGCGCCGCGCTGGAAGGGCAGCAGGCACGCAAGGCAGAGCTGCAGTCCGCGCGCGATGCCGCATCATCGACCGTGGCCTCGGCCAAGGCCGAACTTGCCGGGGTAGAGCGCGAATGGCAGGCGCTGGTGCGTGACCGCGATGCCCGCGCCAAGCAGGCCAGCGGCAAGCACGGCCTGCCGGTCGCGCTCGATCAGGTGCGCGCCGCGCCGGGTTACGAGCGCGCGATTGCCGCCGTGCTCGGCCGCGATGCCAAGGCGCCGCTGGGCCAGGCTCCCGCTGGTGAGGATGGCCGCTTCTGGACCGGCGCTGCCGCGCCCAAGCCGGTCGCCGATAGCCTTGCCGCGCACGTCACCCAGTGCCCGGACGAGCTCAAGGCCCGCCTTGCGCTGGTCCATGTGGCGGAAAGCGACGATGGCCGCGCGCTGGGCCCCGGCGAATGGCTGGTCACCCGCGCCGGCCGGATCCGCCGCTGGGATGGCTTTGTCAGCCAGGGTGAAGGCGCCGCCGAGGCCGCGCGGCTGGAAGCCGAGAACCGCCTGACCGCGCTGGAGGCCGAACTGCCCGACAAGCGCGCTGCCGTCGAGACAGCCGAAACCAGCGCTGCTGCGGTACAGGCTGAACTCTCTGAGCTACAACTGGCGGTGATTGCGTCCGAACGCGCTCTTGCCGCTGCTTCCGAAGAGGAGCGCGCCGCGCTGCGCGCCGTCGACCAGGCCGAGGCTGCCAGGGCCCGGCTCGAGGCGCGGCGCACTGAACTGGCCGAAGCGGCTGGCGATCTGGCCGAACAACGCAAGCAGGCCGAAGCCGAGCTGGCGGGCGCAGAAGTGCGCCGTGCCGAATTGCCTGATCCTGCCACCGGCCGCGCCCAGCTTGCCGCGGCCCAGGCCCGCCATGACGCATCGCGCCAGGGGTTGCAGGCGGCCACCGCTGCGCTGGCCTCGCATGACCAGGGCTTGGCCGTCGCGCGCGAACGCTGCAATGCGCAGCGCGCCGACATCAAGGGCTGGCAGACCCGGGCCGGCGATGCCGCCAGTCGCCTCAGCGAAATGACCCGCCGCACCGAGGAAATCGCCGAGGAACGCGCCGTCGTGGCCGCGAAGCCCGCCAGCCTGATCCGCGAGATTGAAGCGGGTGATGAAGTGCGCAATCGCCTTGGCAGCGAACTCGCTGCAGCCGAGGCCAAAGTCAGCGAGCTGGGCGATGCCGCTCGCCGGATCGAGAACCGCTTTGCCGAGGCCAACGAAGCGCTCGCCTCCGCGCGCGAAGCCCGCGCCGGGGCAGCGGCCCGCGCCGAGAACGAGGAAGGCCGCCGCGCGGAAATGGCCGCGATCTCTGGCGAGCGCTTCCAGTGCCCGCCGCCGCTGCTGCCTGAACGGTTCGAATTCGTCGCCGCCGAAGTCGGCCCCTCAGGCCAGGAAAGCACCGAGCATGACAAGCTGGTCGCAGACCGCGAGCGGCTTGGCCCGGTCAACCTGGTCGCGGCCGAAGAGCTCGCTGAAGTTGAGGGGCGCCACGCCTCCAGCATCGCCGAGCAGGCCGAACTGACCGAAGCGGTGCACCGCCTGCGCGGCTCGATCGGCAACCTCAACCGCGAGGGCCGCGAGCGGTTGCGCGCCGCCTTCGAGGCGGTCAACACCCACTTCCAGCGCTTGTTCTCCAAACTGTTCGAGGGCGGCCAGGCGCACCTGGCACTGGTCGACAGCGACGATCCGCTTGAAGCTGGCCTCGAAATCTACGCCCAGCCGCCGGGCAAGCGCCTGACCTCGCTGACCCTGCTCTCGGGCGGGGAACAAGCTCTGACGGCGGTGGCGCTGATCTTCGCACTGTTCCTTACCAACCCGGCGCCGATCTGCGTGCTCGACGAAGTCGACGCGCCGCTAGACGATGCCAATATCGAGCGCTTCTGCGACTTGCTTGACGCGATGGTGAAGGAGACCGACACTCGCTACCTGATCGTCACCCACAACGCCGTGACGATGAGCCGCATGCACCGCCTGTTCGGCGTGACCATGGTCGAGCGCGGGGTGAGCCGCCTGGTCAGCGTCGACCTTGAGGGCGCGGAAGAACTGCTGGCGGCGGAGTAGCTATTCCAGCACATATCTCGGCCCCGTGCCCCCTGCCCCCGCACGATCATCCCTGTTGTAGAGCTGGCAGCGCTGGAGGCTAAGGCAGCCGCAGCCGATACATTCATCGAGCTTGGCGCGGGTGCGGGTGAGCAGCTGGATCTTGGCATCGAGCGCGACACGGACCGAGCGGCTGAGCTTCTGCCAGTCTGACAGGGTGGGCGTGCGGCCCTGCGGCAGCTGCGAGAGTTCTGCTTCGATCTCGGTCAGACCGAGGCCCAGTTTCTGTGCGATCAGGATGAAGCTGAGCCGGCGGATATCGCTGCGCAAAAAGCGCCGCTGGTTGCCCATGGTTCGGAACGCCTGGATCAGGCCCTTATCCTCGTAGAACCGGATTGCGGAAACCGCGAGGCCCGTGCGCCGCGCCAGTTCGCCGATCGGGAGCAGGTCGTTCTTGTCCATGGCCAAATGCCTTTTCCAAGCGAATTCGCTTGACCTCAAGTTAGCTTGAGGTTGCATCTAGGTAAAGCCTTATTCGCACTTTGCGGATCAAGATGCTGAAAAGGATAAAGAATCATGGCCAACGGATTTCTAGAGCATGTCAACATCACGGTCAGCGATCCCGAGCGCTCGTCAGCCCTGCTCCAGCGCCTGTGCGGCTGGCACGAGCGCTGGCGTGGTCCTTCGCAGCTGGGCGGGTGGACAATCCATGTCGGCAGCGAGCGCGATTACCTGGCGATCTACACCAACGAGGGCCGCGGCGGCCCCTTCGCCAAGGGCACCCCGCTGAACCATGTCGGGTTGGTGGTGGACGATCTTGATGCCGCAGAAGTGGTGGTCAAGGAGGCCGGCCTCGTCCCCTTCAACCATGCCGATTACGAACCCGGCCGCCGCTTCTACTTCTTCGACTGGGACGGAATCGAGTTCGAGGTGGTCAGCTATGCGTGAGGCGGCTCTCAAGTTGCGGGTCGCACGACCGACCAACGACATCGATGCCCTCTTATCGTTCTATCGCGACGGACTGGGCCTGACCGTGCTGACCAGTTTCGCGGATCATGGCGGATTCGACGGGCTCATGTTAGGCCTACCTGGCGCGCCCTGGCACTTGGAGTTCACCCGCGCCCCAGGCCACATTGCACCGACTGCACCAAGCGAGGATCACCTGCTGGTGCTCTACATGCCTGACGTCGCCGAATGGCAAGCCGCCTGCGCGCGGATGGAAGCGGCGGGCCATGCGCCGGTAGCCTCCTTCAACCCTTATTGGGACCTGCTCGGCAAGACCTATCAGGATCCGGAAGGTTACCGCGTAGTGATCCAGCAGCAGGAGTGGCCGCTTTGACCCGCTAAAGCAGCGGCGGCTGGGTGCCGATGGGTTTTCCGTCCACCCAGCGGTCGCCGGTGTGGTCGGCCAGCAGCGGTCCTCGCCAGGTCTGGCAGAGGTCGAGTGCATGATCGATCGAGCCACTGGTCCATTGCTCCCAGCTATCCGGGGCCAGGATTACCGGCATCCGGTCATGCACCTCGGCCATGGCGGGCGAGCTGTCGACCATGACCATGGCATAGCAATCGCCCCACTCTGCCGTCGGGCGCCACAGTCCGGCAACCACCATGACCTCGACGCCAGGCAGCGAGTACCACGAGCGGGTCATGCGCCCGGCCGGGCCCTGCGGCTCGGCCCACTGGGTTACAGGGATCAGACAGCGGCGGCGGGCGAAGCTGTCGCGCCAGAACGGGGTCAGCAGCTTGTCGTCGCGGGCGTTAGTGACCGGCTTGGGCTTGAGCTTCTGGCCCTGCTTGCCGGTCAGCACAACCGGCAGGCCCCAGTTCATTGCCCGCAGCCGTCCACCCTCGACCACCAGACCCGGATAGCCGGGATAAAGCTCGGCCGCGAAATTGGTGCCTGCCGCCGCGTCCTCCACCGCGAACAGCGCGGCGACTTCGGCCGTGCCCTTGGTCATCCGGTAGAGATTGCACATCAGGCGTTACCGACCACCCAGCAGGCCAGCGCGACCAGCAAGCCGGCAGTGCGGTTGGCGCGGAAGCGGGCGAGTGCATTGTCGGCATCACGGTCATCCAGGGTGAGCACTTGCCAGGCAAGGTGCAGCACCGCCGGGGCTAGGGCCAGCAACGCCAGCCAGTCTGGCCGAAGCAGCCAGAAGGCCAGCGCCCAGAGCAAGACTGCCCCGGCATAAAATACAGCCACGCCTGCCTTCACATGCGTACCCAGCGTCAAGGCGCTCGAACCGATCCCGACCATGGCATCGTCCTCGCGATCCTGACAGGCGTAGATCGTGTCGTATCCGACGCACCACAGCACCGCCCCGGCATAGAGCGCCGTCATGGCCGCAAGGTTCCCATCGTTCACAGCGATCCAGCCGACCGGGGCGCCCCATGTGAAGACGAGCCCCAGCCAGGCCTGCGGAAAGCCGGTGATCCGCTTCATGAAGGGATAGGCAGCGACCAGCGCCAAGCTGCCCAGCGCGACCAGCTGCGCTTGCCAGCGAAGTTGCAGCAGCACGATTAGCCCGACCCCGCACAGCGCCAGCAGCCAGGCCCAGGCCATTCCCTGGCTAACCCGCCCACTCGCCACCGGCCGCGCCGCAGTGCGCGCCACCTGCCGGTCCAGATCGGCATCGACGATATCGTTATAAACGCAGCCCGCGCCGCGCATCGCGATCGAGCCGAGCAGGAACCACAGCAGCAGGTCCCATCGGCTCTCCCCGCCCGCCAGCAGCAGCCCCCAGGCGCAGGGCCAGAACAGGAGCCACCAGCCGATCGGCCGATCAAACCGGGCGAGCTGCGCCAGGTCTCGCAGCGGCTGCGGCAGCGCGGCCACCAGCCCGCGGTGCTGGGTATCGGGGACGATTTCGGCGGTCATGCTTACCCTGTAGCCAATCAGCCGAAATCCGCTAGAGCATGCGCCATGCCCGCCACCCCCGCCTGGCCACCCAAATCCGCGCCGCGCCTGTTCGTTGAGCAGATGCTGGGCGAAGGCCTGCAAATCAGCATCGAGGGTCCGCAGGCGCATTACCTGGCGCGGGTGATGCGGGTCGGGCCGGGCGACGCGGTGATCCTGTGCGACAATACGACCGGCGAATGGGCCGCACGCGTTGCGGATGCGGGCAAACGCGACGTGCTGCTTACCGCCGAAACCTTGCTCCGCCCCCGCGAGGCGGTGCCCGATTTCACGCTCTGCGCCGCGCTGCTCAAGAAGGACCGGTTCGATCTGGTGCTGGAGAAGGCCTGCGAACTGGGCGTCGCGCGGATCCAGCCGGTGCTGACCCGGCGCTGCGTGGCCGACAAGCTCAACCTTGAGCGGGCGCGCGCCATCCTGACCGAGGCGGCCGAGCAATGCGCGCGGACTGCCTTGCCAGAGCTGCTCGCCCCGGTGAAGCTCGATGCCCTGCTGAGGGACTGGGAAGCCAATCGAACCCTGTTCTTCGCCGACGAGAATGGCGGCGGCCCGGCTGCCTCCGCTTTTGCCGCGAACAACGGCCCCGCTGCACTCCTGACCGGTCCCGAAGGCGGCTTTGACGAGGCTGAGCGGACCGCTATCCGCGCCCTGCCGCAGGCCCGCCCGATCACCCTTGGCCCCCGTATCTTGCGCGGCGAAACCGCCGTCATTGCCGCTACCGCGCTATGGATGGGGACAAGGGGCGACTGGACAGCCCCCGCATAAATTTGCTGGCGCGACGCGATTCTTCGCACTAACTCCGCGCCATGAGCACCAGACAGGTTTCAGATCGCAACGATCCTGTGATCGAAAGCCGCGAGCAATTGCTCGCCCCAATGATCAAGGGCGAGAAGCCGCGCGAGCGCTGGCGCATCGGGACCGAGCACGAGAAGCTGGTCTATTGCACCAAGGATCATCACGCTCCGTCCTATGACGAGCCCGGCGGAATCCGCGATCTGCTGGTCGCGATGCAGGACTATGGCTGGGAGCCGGTGACAGAGTCTGATGATTCTGGGGCGAGCAATATCATCGCCCTGTCCGGCAGCGACGGCGCGGTCAGCCTGGAGCCGGCTGGGCAACTTGAGCTGTCGGGCGCGCCGCTGGAAACCTTGCACCAGACCTGCGCCGAAACCGGGCGCCATCTCGATCAGGTCAAGGCGATCGGTAGCAAGACCGGCAAGGGCTTCCTGGGCCTGGGCATGTGGCCCGACAAGACTCGCGCCGAACTGCCGATCATGCCCAAGGGGCGCTATGCGATCATGCTGCGGCACATGCCGCGCGTCGGCAACCTTGGCCTCGACATGATGCTGCGGACCTGCACGATCCAGGTCAACCTCGACTATTCGAGCGAGGCCGACATGGTACAGAAGTTCCGCACCAGTCTGGCGCTGCAACCGCTGGCCACGGCGCTGTTCGCCAATTCGCCCTTTACCGAAGGCAAGCCCAACGGCTTCCTCTCTTACCGCAGCCACATCTGGACCGATACCGATCCGGCCCGCACCGGCATGGCCAGCTTCGTGTTCGAGGATGGGTTCGGCTATGACCGCTACGTCGAATACATGCTCGACGTGCCGATGTACTTCGTGTTCCGCGACGGGAAGTACATCGATGCCGCCGGCCTCTCGTTCCGCGATTTCCTGGACGGCAAGCTGTCGATCCTGCCCGGCGAGCGTCCGCTGGCCAGCGACTGGGTCGATCACCTCTCCACCGCCTTCCCCGAAGTGCGGCTGAAGTCGTTCCTCGAGATGCGCGGGGCCGATGGCGGGCCGTGGAACAAGATCTGCGCTCTGCCCGCTTTCTGGGTCGGCTTGCTCTATGATCAGACCGCGCTCGACGCAGCCTGGGACCTGGTCAAGGACTGGGACATGGAAGGCCGCGAACGGCTGCGCGCCGAAGTGCCCAAGCTGGGTCTGGACGCCCCGCTGCCGGGCGGGGGCAAGCTGAAGGACATTGCCGCCGAAGTGCTGGTGATCAGCCGCGCGGGCCTTAATGCCCGCAACCGGCTCAATTCGATGGGCGATACCGAAGCCGGCTTCCTCAACCCGCTCGACGAGATCGTTTCGAGCGGCAAGGTTCCGGCCCAGCGCCTGCTCGACAAGTTCCACGGCGAATGGGGCGGCGATATCAGCCGCGTTTACGAGCTGAGCTTCTGATGCCGATCGCGATCGTCGGCCAGTTCCGCATACCGGTTGAGAACCTGGCGGCGGCGCGCCCGCTGATGATCGCGGTTATCCAGGCGAGCCGAGCGGAAGCTGGCTGTATCGAATACAACTATGCCGAGGACCTGCTCGACCCCGGCCTGATTCGCGTCAGCGAGATCTGGGAAAGCCGTGAGCACCTGGCCGCGCACTTCAAATCGGCGCACATGCAACGCTGGATTGCGGAGCGAGCGGACCTTGGCTTGTCGAGCCGGCAGGTCACCGGGTTCGCAGCGGAGCGCGGCGAACCGCTCTGATCATTCCGCCGGGTGCAGCACCTGGCGCCGCCCGCGCAGTGCCTGACCAAGGCGGCGGAACTGCCGCGTAATCAGCCCGTGCTGCGCCATCCAATCCGCATAGGCACGGTACTTGGGATCCTCGGCCAGCAGGTGTGCTTCTTCAGTCTTGGCGCGCCAGAAATAGATCGCGCTGACACAGGCCAGGAAAAAGGTGTTGCGCACCATGTCGGTGAACGAATGGCTGACCACCAGAAACGGCAGAGTCTCCAGCCACCAGAAGGTGTTCTTGGCCAGATAGGCTGGATGCTTGGTGAAGCGGTAGGGGCCGCCCGTCAGCACGCCGCGATAAGTCAGGTTGGAGAAGCGCAGGCCAAAGGCAACAGTCGCCCAAGCATAGATCGCTGCGAGCATGACGAGAACGCCCGCCCAGGCCCACAGCACCAGCTCATGCCCGGCAAACCAGTAGGCCCAGTTCTGGGTATTGGTCTGGTAGTAAAGCGGACCGTTGCCCTGCATCAGTTGAAACGGCGGATAGCAGATCAGCGCCGCCAGCCAGCCCGCGAGGAACGGATTGGCGCTGCGGATCTGCGCGTCCAGCGGCTTCATCGTCATGATATAGCCCACTGTGCCAATCTGCGCGTCGAGCACGAACATCGCCGTTATCAGCAGACCCGCCAGCTGGACCGGATCGCGGAGCAGCGGCGCCCAGTCATTCTGCACCAGGATACCGAAGCCGCCTGGCACGATCGAGATCATGAAGGCGGTGAAGAAGCCCTTCACCGCCCAGGCGCGCGCGTGATGCCAGACCTGTGCCGGATCGAACGGCTCGCGCCCGATCAGCAGGGCCCCGAAATGCCAGGCTCCATCGCGTGGCTCTACCAGCACGCGATCAAGCCAGATGACATAGGGAATGGAAGCGACAAACAGTGGTCCGGCGAGGGTCCCCAGCACTTGCATGGACAGCAGGTATGGCTCGTCCCAATACCACCGGGCGACGCAGTATAATGCGCCGATCGCCGCCCAGGTGGCCCAGAGGCCAGCCAGCTTGGTGATCGAGATATCGACGATGGCGGCAACCGGCCTCGGCTTGCTCCAGTCGATCCCGGTCGAAGGACGACGGTGGACCTTGTCCTTGACCAGCGAGACCACGACCATCGGCAGGGCCGCGGCAACCAAGCCGGCGAGCCCGGCATAGGGGCCAGACAGGCGCTCTTGCGGCGCAGCCAAACCTAGCGCTGCGCTGATTTCAGGCCAGAAATGGCAGAAGCAGATCCACACCGCCAGCCCGGCCACACCCCACAGCCCCACGGCAGCGGAGACGTCGCTGGCCGGCCGCTGCGGCACCGGAGGCTGGGACGTGCTCATTGCCTTCGCCTTAGCAGCGAAGGGTTAATGGCGCGGTAACATCAACGGAAGGCAGAAATCCGGCCGCTGTCATCGAGGATGTAGAGCGAGCCGCCGGCCACGATCGGGGCCAGGGTCACCGGATTCTTGAGATCGGTGAAGGCCACCGGCGCCCCGTCCTCAACCCCGGCCGAATAGACCTGCCCGTTCGAATTGGCGAACCACAGCCGGCCGCCGGCCAGCACCGGGCCGGTCCAGAAGATCGGGTTCTTCTTCTTTTCCTCGTTCTCGAACCGGGCGAGCTGGGTGAGCCAGCGGACCTTGCCGGTCGCGCGCTGGATGCACAACAGCTTGCCATCGTCGGTCAGGGTGAAAATCCAGTCGCCCGCAATTGCCGGGGTGGAAATGCCCGCCAGGTTGAGTTCCCAGATGCGCTGGCCGGTGACCAGTTCATAAGCCGCCATGCGCCCGCCCTGACCCAGGGCGAAGACCCGGCCGCGATCAATGATCGGATCAGCGTCAATGTCGGTCAGCACACCCACGGTGGTCGAAAGCGAAGTACGCGCCAGCGCATCGGACCATAGCTGACGGCCGTTCTCATAGCGGAAGGCCACTAGTTCGCCGGTGCTGAAGCCCGCGACAATCGTGCCCTGTCCTGCGGCCGGAGCGGCCACGCCAAACACGCCGGTCTGGCCGCTTGAGGCTGCCTCGTTCCAAAGCGCAGCGCCGTCAGCTGCGTTGAGCGAATAGACCTGGTTGTCCATGGTCATGACGAAGACGGAGTTGAAGGCAATGGTCGGCGATCCGCGCAGCGGGCCGGCGGGCTTGACCTTCCAGACGATCGAGCCGTTGCTGGCATCAAGCGCGGCCACTTCGCCCAGGCCGGTGGTGATATAGACCCGCCCATCGGCAAAGCTGGCGCCGCCGCCATAGATCGAGGTCTGACCATCGCCCTTCAGCGAAAAGCTGGTGCTCCAGCGCTTGGCACCGGTTTGGGCATCAAAGGCGCTGACCGTGCCGGCCGTATCCATCACGAACAGCTGGCCGCCACCGACCACCGGCGAAGCGGCCAGACGCTGCTTCTTGTCCGACCCGGCGACCTGCGCGGTCCACGAGCGTCCCGGATTGGCGGCGAGTTCGAGGTTCCCGTAAGACTTGCTGGCCGTCCCGCCGGCTTGCGGCCAGTCCGGATTGGCGGCAGCGGGCGGAACGATCACCGAGATGCTCGCCAGCAGCGGATCGATCTTGGCCCCGGTATCGACGCGCGAAAGGATCGGAATGCGGTTGCCCAAGGTCGGGGTCTTCGGCTTGTCCTTGCCGCCGAATGCACCGCAACCGGCCAGCGAAACGGCGAGGACCAGCGCCAGCGAGGCAGTCAGGCGGCGGGAAATCGGTTTGGCTTGCATGGACTATCCTTGACTAAACTTACTGCTGCGCGGTGACGAGGTTGACGGCATCATCGCTGCCCGCATCATAGCCGAGCTGGCCGGCCACCTGGCGCATCCGCGTACGGAGTGTACCCGGCACTTCGGTATTCTTGCCGATCGCGGCAAATAGCGGGCCGGCCTGATCGGGTTTACCCATCTTGAGATAGGCCATGCCGACCAGCTCGCCTGCGCTGCCGAACCAGGGATTGCCCGGCACGGCCAATGGCTTCAACTTATCCACCACCTGCTGCGGCTGCATCGCATCGAACCGCAGCGAAACCTCTCGGATCGTCGCCAGGTCGCGATAGGCCTGCGGCACGCCGGTATCGGCGGAAATCGCGGCAAAGGCTTTGGCGGCATCCTCGGGCTTGCCCTGCTGGACCAGGATCGCAGCGCGGGTCATCGCTGCGGCCGCCTTGCTGCCATCGCTGCCATCTTTGGTCAGCTGGTCGAGATCGGCCAGCGCGGCACCGGTATTGCCGGCATCCAACTTGTCGAGCGCGATGATCGCCTGCTCACTACGTTCGCCGGCGGCCTGCTTGGTCGAGTTATCCCAATAGAGATAGCCCGCCAGCGCCAGCAGCCCCACGGCAATAGCCCCGCCGATCGGCTTGCCATAGCGGGTCAGGATCGACTTGAGCTCATCCTCACGCAGCGCGTCATCGACTTCGCGCAGGAACACGTCCTGCTGGGCGGCGGCCTGCTCTTCGGACTTGGACGGTGCGGAACGATCGGACGGAGGCAAGGCCAAGGCGGTGACTTTCACTCGGAAACTGGGTCAAACGTGCGCGCTGTTTAGCTGATGGGCGGGCCTTTTCAACGCCCGATCTCTGCGCTGTCCCCCGTGAAGCACGGGTGAACGACGATTCAGGGGAAGGCGGTGCGGCCCAGGGCCCCGGCGTAGAGGTTGCGATAGGCGGTGATCATCTTGGCTTCGTCATACTCGGCCTCGGCCCGGGTGCGGTTGGCCTTGCCGATGGACGCACGCAAATCGGCATCTTCGGCCAGGGCCAAAAGTGCCTGAGACAGGGCGGCTTCGTCCCCTGGAGGGGAGAGGAAGCGGCAGTTTTCGCCTGCTACCATCGCCTCGATATCGCCCACCCGCGGTGCGGCAATGGCCAGGCCGCTGGCCATTGCCTCGACCACCGAGATCGGGAACTGCTCACTGTCGGAAGACAGCGCGAACAGATCGAATAGCCCCATTGCCTGGGCCGGGTGAGCGACATGGCCGGGCAGGTGCACGCGGTGCCCGACCCCCAGTCTAACGGCCTCTGCGCGGATCGCCTCGCGCTCCGGCCCTTCGCCCAGGATCACCAGCTGCCATGCTTCGGGCAACGGCGCGAAGGCGCGGACCAGCCGCGGCAGGTTCTTGACCGCGCGCAGGCCCGCCAACGTCCCCAGCCACAGTTCGCCCGGATGCTTGATCACGCGCGGCAGGACATCGGGCTTGGGCTTGCGGCCATAAGCGAAGACCGCGATGCCGTTGGGAATGCGTTTCACCATCGCCGCCGGCTGCTTCCAGGCGGTACGGGCGATGTGTTCCAGCCGCTGCGACGGAACGACCAGCCTCTGGGCGCGGAACAGCGCGATCCGGCGGAAGAGATTGCGGTGCCACTTCAGCCGCACCGCCTCGTCCTGGTTGAAGCCGTCTTCGTGATGGATCAGCGGCGGCAGCTTCAGCACCTCGGCAAAGGCAGTGTGGGCAAGCACCGCGTCCATCGCGCCCCAGTTATAGGTCAGCACGAGGTCAAAGCCGATCATCGCACGGGCGAGCTCCTGCAGGCGGCGGGGGAATGGCTTGCCGGTCAGCTCGGGGAACTCGGGGTAGTCGACCGGGATCGCTGGATCGATCGCCCGCGCTGCGCCCAACGCCCCGGGCACGGCCGAGACGATGCTGTGCGCCACTTGCGGCCCGAAGGCGTTTATCAGCTGTACGGCACGCATTTCCTTGCCGCCGGGATCGAAACTGGAATGGAGATGCAACACCCGCAGCCGCGGGACCGGGGTGCGCTTCTTCATTTGATCCGGGCCAGCAGCTGGTCGATCGCTGTCACGGCCACCGGCTCACTCAACGTCGGCGCATGGCCGACCTTGGGTACGGTAACTGTTACGGCCTCTGGCAAGCGCTTGGCCATCTGCTCGAAGGTTGCGGCCGACAGCACATCAGACAGCGCGCCGCGCAGCAGGGTGACCGGCCGGCCGGCCAGTGCCTCGAAGGCCGGCCACATGTCGACATTGCTGGCCCCATCCGCTGTGGCGAAGGGTTCTGCAATCTTCATGTCATAGTCGAAGTGGATCCGCCCATTGCTGCCCACCACCATGCAGCGCTTGGCCATGGCCAGCCAGTCGGTGATCGAAGCCTCGGGGAAGGTTGGCCCCTGCGATTCCGCCAGCGCCCGGGCGGCGTGCATCCATGTGGGGAAGTTGCGCGCCTGGCCGACATAACCGCGGATCCGCTCGATCCCAGCGGGGTCAACTTCCGGCCCGACATCGTTCAGCAGCGCCCCGGCCAGGCGCTCTGGCCCGGTCGCGGCGATCAGCATGGTCAGCAGCCCGCCTAGCGAGGTGCCGATCGCCACCACCTGGCTGAGCTTGGCCTGCGCGAACAGCTCGCCCAGATCCTCAAGATACTGCAGCGGATTGTAGGTGGCTGAATCCTTGGCATAACCGCTGTCACCGCGGCCGCGCAGCTCGACGCAGATCACCCGCCACTCGCCGGCCAGCCGCTGGGCCAGGTCCTCGAAATCGCGGGCGTTGCGGGTGAGGCCGGGCAGACACAGCACCGGGGGCCGGTCGGCGCGGCCAGCATAGTCGCGATAATGCAGTTGCAGGCCATCGCGACTGGTCCAATAGCCGTCAGTAAAATCAGTCATCTTCTGGCCGGACCTTCGGGTAATGTTTAGCGGTACACTTTGCAGCGCTTGTGCCGCGCGGCGGTTGGTCCCACTATTGCCGGATGCGTGCCGAACCGCAAGCCGCCCCCTATCGTGCCGATACGCCGATTGCCCAGCTCGCCCCATGGCTGGCCGATCCGGTGAAGGCTGCCGACTTTCCAAAGGCGGTCTTACGCTTTCGCAATCACCGCTGGGATCGGGCGGTTGGTCTGTCGGGCTTGTCCGACGACGCCTGGGTCGAGCACTTCGCCCGCTTTGCCCCTCTGCCGGACAACCTGCCCCAGCCGCTCGCGCTGCGTTATCACGGTCACCAGTTCCGCGTGTATAACCCGGACCTGGGTGACGGGCGCGGCTTCCTGTTTGCGCAAATGCGTGATGGCGCGGGCCGACTGCTCGATCTTGGCACCAAGGGTTCGGGCCAAACCCCGTGGAGCCGCGAGGGCGACGGACGGCTTACGCTGAAAGGCGCGGTGCGCGAGATCCTGGCAACCGAAATGCTCGAGGCGTTGGGCGTAAACACCAGCAAGACCTTCTCGGTGATCGAGACCGGCGAAGATCTCTACCGTTCAGACGAGCCCTCCCCCACTCGCGCGGCGGTGATGATCAGGCTTAGTCACGGACACATTCGCATCGGCACGTTCCAGCGACTGGCCTACCTCGAAAGCCGCGCCGAAATGGCCGCGCTGATCGACTATTGCCTGGCGCAGTTCCCCGGCCCACCCCCGCCCGAGGACGCCCCGGGACGCCACGAGCCGGCGGTGATCCTGCTCCACCAGGTGGTTGAACGGCTGGCGCAGCTGGCGGCAGAATGGATGGCAGCGGGCTTCGTCCACGGCGTGCTCAACACCGATAACATGAACATTTCAGGCGAAAGTTTTGACTATGGTCCGTGGCGCTGGCTGCCGGCCTGGGACCCGAGCTTCACTGCCGCCTATTTCGACCATGCCGGGCTCTACGCCTTCGGCCGCCAGCCCGAAGCGCTGCACTGGAACTGCGGACAACTGGCGGTGGCGCTGCGGCTGGTGGCCGAAGCACCGCCGCTGATCGCTGCGCTGGAGCGGTTTGGACCGCTTTACCAGACTGCCCTTGCTCGCCAATTCCTATGGCGACTGGGCGTGCAGTCGCGCGGGTTCGATGCTGACTATGCCCTGATCGCCCGGGCCGAGCAGACCATGCGCGAAGAAGCGCTTTCGCCCGATGCCTTCTTCCACCGCCACCGCTTTGGCCGCCAAGCCGAGGGGGAATTTGCAACGCTGCTCAGGGATTTCAACCCGGTCGGCACCGAGCACGACCTGTGGCAAGAAGACCGGCCACCGAGCCTGGTGGTCGACAATGTCGAGGCGATCTGGGCTGCGATCGACCAGCGCGATGACTGGGCTCCGCTGGGCGAGACGATCGCTGCAATCCGCCGACTGGGCGAGGCCCTGGGTCCACCACCGCGCGTTTAGGCTCAAATAGCTAACCTGAAAGCCAAAGCTTTTCAGAGCGGGCCTGCTCGGCTAAGGCGCTCGGCATCGGCGTGTCGCGGGCCGATTGGGGTGGAAGCGTGAGCACAGCAGAACTGATTTCCTACGAGCCAGCCACGGGAGCCGAGCTCTGGCGAGGCAAGCATGGCGATGTCGATGAGATCGTCGGACGCGCCCGCCGCGCCTGGCCAGCCTGGGCCGCGCAGCCGCTTTCGACCCGGATGGAACTGGTCCGCCGCTTCGCCAACGAGGTTCGCAAGGATTCCGAAAAGCTGGCGACGATGATCGCGCGCGAGACCGGCAAGCCGCTGTGGGAAGCGCGCACCGAGGTCGAAAGCGTGGTCAACAAGGTCGAGATTTCGATCCGCGCCTATGCTGAGCGGACCGCACAGCGCAAGCTCGACAATGCCATGCAGGGCACCGCCGCGCTGCGTCACAAGCCGCATGGGGTGATGGCCGTTTTGGGGCCCTACAACTTCCCCGCGCACTTGCCCAATGGCCACATTGTCCCAGCACTGATTGCCGGCAACGCAGTTGTCTTCAAGCCCAGCGAGAAGACCCCGGCAACGGCCGAGCTGCTGGTCCAGTGCTTCCACCGCGCCGGGATCTCGGCAGCGGTGATCCAGCTGCTGATCGGCGGCCCGGCCGAGGGCCAGGCGCTGGTCGCGCACGACGGGATCGATGGCGTGCTGTTCACTGGCTCGGCCCACACCGGCATCGCGATCAACCGCAAGCTGGCAACCCGTCCGGACAAGATCGTCGCGCTCGAGATGGGCGGCAACAACCCGCTGGTGGTCTGGGACACGCCGAAGATCTCCGATGCGGCTGCGCTGGTAGTGCAGTCGGCCTTCACCTCAGCCGGGCAGCGTTGCACCGCAGCACGCCGGCTGATCGTCAAGACTTCTATGCACGAGCCGCTGATGGCCGAAGTGAAGCGGCTGGCCGACCGGATCATCGTTGGCGCGCCGTTTGATGAACCAGCGCCCTATATGGGACCGGTGATCGACAACCAGGCTGCCGATGGTCTGACCGAGAGCTTCCTCTATCTGCTGAGCAACGGCGGCAAGGCGATCAAGCACCTGATCCGCCTGCGCGATGACCTGCCGTTCCTGTCCCCAGCGATCATCGATGTCAGCGCGGTCAAGGACAAGCCCGATCTCGAACTGTTTGGACCGCTGCTGCAAGTCAGCCAGGCCAGCGACCTTGATGAGGCAATTGCCGAGGCGAACAACACGCGGTTCGGCCTCTCGGCCTCGCTGATTGGCGGGACCCCGCAGGAATACAACCGCTTCTGGGCCAATGTCCGCGCTGGCGTGATCAACTGGAACCGGCCCACCAACGGCGCCAGTTCGGCCGCCCCGTTTGGCGGGGTTGGCCTTTCTGGCAACCACCGTCCGAGCGCCTACTATGCGGCAGACTATTGCGCCTATCCGGTCGCCTCCAACGAGATGGAACAGCCCCGCGCGATGATCGGGGTAGGCCTGCGCGAGGCGTGATCAACCCTGGGTGACCAGGTCCACCTCGGTGACACCGTCGGCCAGCTTGCGGGCGTGAACCGCAAAAGACACGCTGCCGTTCGCACCGCTGACCGCCAAGTCCGTGCCGATCCTCGCCACCCGCGGCAACAACCCGGCCCGAGCGGCGCTGGCATGATAAAAATCGATGACGTCGCTGACTGCCACGGGTGTGCGAAAGTTGACCACGCGCAGCCTGCACCCGGCCGCGTCGCTGCCGGCCGCTTCCTGCGCATGAGCTCGCGGGTAAACCGGCAAGGTGGCGGGCAGCCGGGCTGCCCAGATAAACGAATAGTCAAGCGAACCCGCGCATTTTGCCGCAAAGGGCAGCGCCGCCGCGACGCCGCCAGCGGTGACCGCTCGGGCGACGGACGAGACTTTTGCTCCACTTGCACCGTTCGGCGCGGGGGGAATGTTGCCGCCAATTAGACCGGCAGCCTCATCGCGGGCCCGAGCCGCTTCATTGGCATCGGGGCCGAATAACGGCACCCCGCCTTCCGCCAGGCCGCCGCCCGAGAGCATAGTGGCGTTGCGGCTGGCGCCGACCAGATCGGGATCGCTTAACAAGGGTTCGGAGAGAGCGCCCATAATGGCGGGATCGCGCAGGCGGGCCGTCTCGGGCGCCGCCGCATCACCGCAAGCGGTGAGCAGGCTTAACGCAAGCAGGGGCAGAAAACGGTCCATCGCGCGGGTAGCGTTACCCGCGCGATGGTTAAGGTCACTTTAGCGGCACTGATAGCCGTTGTTGCTGCTGTTCTTGTCGATCGCCCGGCCCAGCAGGGCACCGCCTGCAGCGCCCAGGATCGCGCCAACCGTGCGGTCACCGCGGCGTCCGGCGACTTCACGGCCGATCAACGCGCCGGCGACACCGCCAACGATCAGGCCGGTCGTACCGTCGCTGCGGCGGCAGTAGTAGCGGCCGTCGTCACCGCGCCAGGTGCGGGTGTTGCGGTAGACCGGTTCGCCATAGTAGCCGCCATTGCGATAGTCATTGCGGTATTCGGTGCGATAGTCGCCCCGGTATTCGCCGCGATAGCCATCGCGATAGCGGTCACCGCGGCGATCTTCCCAGCGATCACGCTTGCGTTCGCCATGGTGCCAGCCATTGTCATGGCCGCGATAGTGGTCCGGGTCGGCCAGCGCCGGGCTGGCAGTCAGCACCATAACCGGGGCCAGCAGGGCCAGGGTAGCGCTCTTGAAGGTCTTCGGCATGGTCAGTCTCCTTGATCCGTTGCATTCAGCTTTACGCCCAGAAAGCTGAACGGGCCGCAACCGGACTGTCAGGAACAGATTTATTTTGAGGCCGCGCTGCGCGCTTGCCGGAGTACGGCTGCAGGTCTAACCGGCGTCCATGCATACGCCCGCCCCTCATCAACGCTCCGGCGGGCTCCCGCTTGCCTTGGGCGCGCACCTGATCTGGGGCCTGCTGCCGCTGTACCTGTGGCTCGTCGCGCATATTCCGGCGGTGGAATTTGTCGGATGGCGGGTGATTTCCTCGCTGCCACTGTGCCTTGCAATCCTAGCCTGGCGCGGACAACTGGGCGAGGTACGGACCGCCTTTGCTCAGCCGCGCACCCGCTGGATGCTGCTGGCCTCTTCAGTGCTAATCGGGATCAACTGGCTGGTCTATGTCGCCGCGATCCAGGCGGGCGAGGTCTATGCCGCCAGTATTGGCTATTATGTCACGCCGCTGTTCAGTGTGCTCGCCGGAACCGTGTTTCTGAATGAGAAGCTGACCCGGCGACAATGGTTGGCTGTCGCCATCTCTACCCTGGGCGTCCTGCTGATGGCCTGGGAAGCACTCGCCTCACTGGGGATCAGCATCGTACTGGCCCTCTCGTGGACCGCCTATGGCTTCGTTCGCAAGCTTGCACCTGTCAATGCGCTGACCGGGCTGACGGTTGAAGTGATTGTCCTTCTGCTGCCGGCGCTCGCCATTGCCAGCTGGTTCGCACAGTCGCCTGCGGGCAGCGCGATCCTGTGGAGTTGGAAGGATGCCGGGTTGATCGTGCTGTCGGGCGTGGTCACTGCCGCGCCGCTGGTGCTGTTTGCCATGGCGGCGCAGCGGCTGGCCTATTCGACCATGGGGATGATCCAGTTCCTCTCGCCTTCAATGGTCTTTCTGGTCGGCCTGCTGTTCTTCGGTAAGCCGCTGGGCACAGCTCAGCTCGCCAGCTTCGCGCTGATCTGGGCAGCTATCGCACTGTTCGTGATTGATCTGCTGGCGCGGACCCGCCGCGCCTAGCCCAGGTAGCGCCAGACCAGTTCCTCGCCCGCGTGAAACGGTACGATGGGGGTGCCGTTGGCATCGATCATGTCGGGCACCTGTGTCCCGCTCCGCTCCAGCGTGACTGTGCCTTCGTTAAGCGGCAGACCATAGAAGCGCGGTCCATGCTCGCTGGCAAAGCCTTCGAACTTGTCAATCGCGCCTTCCTCTTCGAACACCGCCAGATAGCTTTCCAGCGCATAGGGCGCGTTGAAGATACCGGCGCAGCCGCAGGCCGCTTCCTTGGCGCCAACCGCATGCGGGGCGCTGTCGGTGCCCAGGAAGAACTTGGCGCTGCCCGAAGTCGCCGCCTTGCGCAGGGCGAGGCGATGGACCTCGCGCTTGGCCACCGGCAGGCAGTACATGTGCGGGCGGATTCCGCCGGTGAACATCGCGTTGCGGTTGATGTGCAGGTGCTGCGGCGTGATCGTTGCCGCCACGTTCGGCCCTGCGCTTTCGACGAAAGCCACGGCATCTGCAGTTGTAATATGTTCGAACACCACCTTCAGCCCAGGCAGGTCGCGGACCAGACCCGAAAGCGTGCGTTCGATGAACACGGCCTCGCGGTCGAAGATGTCGACATGGGCATCGGTCACTTCGCCGTGAATCAGCAGCGGCATGCCGATCTTCTCCATCCGCTCCAGCACAGGGCGAATATTGGCGACGTCGGTCACCCCGTGCGCCGATCCGGTGGTGGCGTGCGCGGGATAGAGCTTGGCTGCGGTGAATACGCCCTCGGCAAAGCCACGCGCAATTTCGTCTGCGGCAATCGTGTCGGTCAGATAGGCCGTCATCAGCGGGGTAAAGCCAGGGCCAGCTGCCGCAACGATCCGATTGCGATAGGCCGCTGCTGCTTCCACGGTGGTCACTGGCGGCGAGAGGTTGGGCATCACGATCGCCCGGGCAAACTGGTGCGCTGTGTGCTTCGCCACACCTGCCAGCACCGCGCCATCGCGCAGGTGAACGTGCCAATCGTCGGGGCGGCGGATGGTCAGGCGATTCGGGGCGTCGGTCATCCCTTTCCCTTAGGCAAGCGCCGCCCTATCTGTCACGCATGACTGCAACACTCCTCACCGACCGCGCCGTGATCCGCCTCAGCGCCACCGAACCTGGCGAGGACCTGCGCGGGTTCCTCAACGGCCTGGTGACCAATGACGTCTCGGACGCCCTACCAGCCTGGGCTGCGCTGCTGAGCCCGCAGGGCAAGGTGCTGTTCGATTTCGTGGTCTGGGCCAATGGCGATGATCTGCTGATCGACTGCGAGGCTGATCAAGCCGAAGCGCTGGCCAAACGGCTGTCGATCTACCGTCTGCGCCGCAAGATCGGCATAGCCGTCGATTCGGCATTGGGCGTCCACTGGCAGCCGGGAGGTGGCACATCGCCTGACCCGCGCCTGCCGGACCTGGGCCAGCGCTGGCTTGGCGCGCGCGATGGTGAGGATGTCTCGGCCCAATGGCGCGCGCATCGCTTGTCACTGGGCGTGACCGAGGGCCAAGCCGAACTTGCCGATCTGCTCTGGCTAGAATGCAACGCCGCCGAACTCAACGGCGTGTCGTTCACCAAGGGCTGCTACGTGGGGCAGGAAAACACCGCGCGGATGAACTGGCGGCAGAAGGTCAATCGCCGGCTGGTGGTGGTGCCGCTGGCCGAAAGCGATCCGGCGCGGCAGCGCACGGCCTATCCTGAGCTAGGCCTGGCGGTCGATCACCGCCGGGTTGAGGATATTCCGGCCGAGCGCCTGCCCGACTGGCTTCAGCTGGAAGGCTGATCCGGCACCACGATCCCGGCGGCGATGGCGCCGTCAATCAGCATCTTCTCGGCAATGTCGCGCGCGGCGGTGCGCTTGAGGCCCAGCGAATCGGCCAGCGGTCCGCCCATCAAGGCATCGCCCAGCGCCATCAGGCACAGCGCATGCGTGACGTCGTGCATCTTGCCGCCCTCGTGCTCGCCCAGATCATCGACCAGCTCGTGAATCACTGCCAGCAAGGGATCAAGCGCATCTTCATTGCCGTTCATCAACATCCAGGTGGCAAGCGCGCCGCCGCCTTCCTTGTCGAAGGCATCGAAGGTCAGATCGACCACGTCGCGCGGGCTCCCTTCACCCTTGCGGCTGGCGAGGACCGCTTCCTCGATCGTGGCGCAGATCGTAATCGCCAAGTGCTCGGCCAGTGCCTTCTGCAGCCCCGCCGCCGAACCGAAGTGGTGCAGCAGGTTGGCATGGGTGCGGCCGATTCGCGCCGCCACAGCCTTAAGCGTCACTGCTTGCGGACCCAGTTCGATCAGCAGCGCGCGCGCGGCTTCCAGCGCCACGGTGCGGCTCTCTTCCTGGCTCAGGCGTTTCCTTATTGACATGAGTGTCAGTTAATCCTAATAAGGCGCCATGAACGCCCCCACCAAGTTCCCCCTCGACGTAGAACCCGCCGCCACGATGAGCAAGGCCGGTCCTACCCCCGCAGACCTCACCATCACGGTGCGCGACCAGCGTTTTGGCCGGCAGAACAAGCCCGGTCGTTGGTGGCTGAACAACGATCCGATCGCCACGGGCTGGCACAATGCCCTGTCGGCCACCTTCCCGCGCGGTGAAGCCTTCTTCATCGAAGCCGTGAAGGCCCACCGCGAAGGCGCCGGCCCCAAGCTGGAGGCTGAGATCCGCGCTTTCGTGAAGCAGGAAATCAATCACACCCGCGAACACATCGCCTTCAACCGCGCGGCGGTCGATGCCGGGTATGACCTTGATGCGATCGATCAGCGCGTTGCTGCGAACCTGGAACTGACCAAGGACCGTCCGGCGATCCTCAACCTCGCCGTCACCATGGCGCTGGAACACTATACCGCGATGATGGCGCAGGAGTTCCTGGCCAACCCGCAGCACTTCGCCGGGGCCGAGCCCGAAACCGCCGCGATGTGGCGCTGGCACGCAATCGAAGAGATCGAGCACAAAGGCGTCGCCTATGACACCTGGCTCCATGCCACGAAGGACTGGACCCGTTACAAGCGTTGGAAGGTGAAGAGCCTGATGATGCTGATCGTCACCACCAACTTCATCCGCAACCGCTGGCAGGATACGCTGGAACTGCTCAAGCAAGACGGGCTGAGCGGCTGGAAGGTCAAGGCCAAGCTGGCCTGGTACCTCGTTGGCACGCCGGGCGTGCTGCGCCGGATCTTCCCGGCCTGGCTCAGCTACTTCCTGCCGGGCTTCCACCCCTGGAACCACGACGACCGCGCGCTGATCGGCAAGCACGACAGCGAGTTCAAGGACGCCGTGCTGGCCTGATCAAACTGGCTCAAGCGAAAAACCTCCCCAAGCCTGGCCTGGGGAGGTTTTTCTTGTCTGGCTTTCAGGCGGCGCGCTTCATGGCCGGGTCGTCGTCATCGCTGCGGCATGGTTCAGCAAGATCAAGCTCGTGCTCGACCGACGTCACTTCTGTCCCGCGCGCCAGGCTGAAGCGCTGGCGAACCCGACCCGTCGAGCGGAATCCAACCTTTCGCAGCACCCGGCCCGAAGCCGGGTTATCGGCAAAATGGCCCGCGACGAGCCGCTTGTGTCCGAGCACGCGGGCCACGCTGATCACCGCGCTGGCAGCCTCGCTGGCATAGCCTCTGCCCCAGTACTCGCGCGCGAGCCAGTAGCCCAGCTCAACGGCGTCGCCATCCTGGGCAAGGCCGACGCAGCCGATCAGCCGCGCCGGTTCGGCGCTGGTCGGCAGGGTGATGAAGAAGTGCGGCAGCCGCTGATCCTGCGGCTGGCTGGCAAACCAGCGGGCATCGTCGGCGGTATAGGGCCAGGGCGCCTTGGCGAGGTTCTTCACCACCGCTTCGTCGGCCACACGGGCGTGCAGTTCTTCCCAGTCCTCCGGCCAGCCTGGCCGCAGGAACAGTCGTTCGCTGCGCATAAACATTCAAACTCTCCACTCGTCCGGCCCCGCCAGTCCGCTTTAGCGCGGTCCCGTGACGGCCAAGTTACATCTGCTCCGGGATGTTCCCGAAAGCGGCAGAGGGAGATGCAAAAAGAGGGAGACGGGCGGGCCCCTCTCCCTCGTTCGGCCGAAGCTTGCTTCGGCGGGGCTGCCCGTCAGGACAGCCCGTGATCGACTGTCCGGTTATTCGGCGGCAATCGCCATGTCTACCGACACGTACTTGCGACCAAGCTTGCCATCGTGGAATCGGACGCGGCCTTCGGTCAGCGCGAACAGGGTGTGATCCTTGCCCATGCCCACGTTGGCGCCCGGGTACACGCGGGTACCGCGCTGGCGGATGATGATGTTGCCGCCGATCACTTCCTGACCACCGAACTTCTTCACGCCAAGGCGACGGCCGGCCGAATCACGACCGTTACGCGACGAACCGCCTGCTTTCTTGTGTGCCATCTCGAACTACTCCGGATTCTTATTCAGCGGCCGCTTCGGCCTTGGGGGCGGCCTTCTTGGCAGCCTTCTTAGCCGGGGCTTCGCCACCGACCGACACGATGCGCAGCAGGGTCATCTGCTGGCGGTGGCCGTTCTTGCGGCGATAGTTGTGCCGGCGACGCTTCTTGAAAACGATCACCTTCTCGCTCTTCGCCTGAGCGATGATTTCAGCCGAAACGACGACGCCCTTGGCATCCTTCACTTCGCCGCCATCACCAGCCAGCAGGACATCACCCAGCGTGATGGTTTCACCGGCTTCACCAGCCAGCTTCTCAACCGCGATCTTGTCTCCGGCGGCAACCCGGTATTGCTTGCCGCCAGTGCGCACTACAGCGAACATGTGACCTATTCCGTATATAAAGCATAGCAACCGCCCCGCGGGTGCGGGGGGCCACAAGAAGGTGCGCCACTAGTGCAAGGTCCCCGCGCTGTCAACCAACCGGGCCATGGATTCTTGGCCGCTGGCGCAGATCGCCGGGCGTGCTATGGCACGGGCAATGAATCGCCTGCCCGCCAGCCTGACCCTTGCATTCCTGCTGAGTGCCTGCGCTTCGACGCCGGGTGAATACCCTTCGCTGGCGCGGCGGCCGATCGAACGGGTGACGGGAACATTCACTCCGCCGCCCCCACCGCCCGCCCCGGCACCGGTCGATCCGGCGGTCGCCCGGCAGATCGATTCGCTGCTGGACCGCGTCCGTGCGGCCGACGCCAAGTTCCAGGCCCGCGAAGGGCGGGTCCGCCAGATTGTCGGCGCGGCAGCCGGAGCCGCCAAGGCGAGTGAAGCCTGGTCCGTGGCCATGGTCGCGCTCGCTGACCTCGATACAGCGCGCAGTGAAGGCATGGTGGCGCTGGCCGATATCGACGCGATCTACGCGGCCAGCCGAATCGAGGGTGAACCGGCCAGCGAGGCCAAGGCCGCACGCGAGGCTGCGGGTGCCATCGTTGCCACCCAGGACAAGGTTATCGCCGGTCTGCAGGCGCAGCTCGCACCCTAACCCCAGCGGCGCAGGTCCGCGTGATCCTGATCGCGCGGTTCGATCCAGTTCCAGACCCCACCGCGCAATTCGCGCTTCCAGAACCACGAATCGCTCTTGAGGTGGTCCATCGCGAAGTCGACCGCGTCGATGGCCGCGCGCCGGTGTTCGGCTGCGGCGGAAACACAGACGATCGGCTCACCGGGATACATCGTGCCGACCCGGTGGAGCATCAGCATCCCCATCAGGCCGAATCGGCTCGACGCCGTTTGCGCCAGCGCCCGCATCCCCGGCAGGGTCAGCGGTTCGTAGTGCGAGAGCTCCAGCGCCTCGACCCCGCCACCGCCGCGCACTTCGCCCACGAAGGTGCAGACCCCGCCCAGCCCGGGATGGGCATTGGTAAAGGGACCGATGAAGACCCCGGGAATGAACGGCTCGGTCAGCAGACGCACGTCGAGCATTGGCTCAGCCCCCGCTGACGGGCGGCAGGAAAGCAATCTCGTCACCCGCCGCGACCATGATGCTGCCCGGATTGATCAGCAGCTCGCCGTTGCGGGCGATCCGGACCTTTTCGTCGAGCAATGCGACAGCCAATTCGACCGGCAGGCCGGCCAGGATCGCTTCGAGCGTCCCGGGCGCAACCTCGCACTCTGCTGCGCCGGCCAGGTCAGCCAGCCGGCCCAGGAATACCAGCTTGGCCAAATCAGCCCCCGGTCATCGACATATGGCGCGGCAGGGCCGGGGCCTGGCCATGCGCGTCGATCCGGAAGTTGTGGCGCAGCGGTTTGATCTTCATCGCCACGTCCAGCGCCTCCACCAGCGCCGCATCGGGATCTTCGGAGCGCAGCGCGGCCCGCAGGTCGACCCGCTCGCCCCCGCCGAGGCACGGATAGAGCTGGCCGGTGGCCGTTACCCGCACGCGGTTGCAGCCTTCGCAGAAGTTATTGGTCAGCGGCGTGATCAGGCCGATCCGCCCGCCCGTTTCCGCAACATCGAAATAGCGCGCCGGGCCGCCGGTGCGGTGCTCGCTGGGCGTCAGGGTCCAGCGTTGCTCCAGCGCGGCGCGCACTTCGCCAAGCGAGAGATGCTGGTCAAATCGGTCTTCCTCAACCTCGCCCAGCGGCATCACCTCGATCAGTGTGAGTTCCAGCCCGCGCGCGTGGGCCCATTCGATCAGGGCCGGGATCTCGTTCTCGTTGGTGCCCTTCAGCGCCACGGTATTGAGCTTGACCTTGAGCCCGGCCGCCTGCGCTGCCGCGATGCCTTCGAGCACTTGCGGCAGGCTGTCGCGCCGGGCGAGCCGGGCAAAGCCCTGCCGGTCCAAGGTGTCGAGCGAGACGTTCACGCGGCGCATACCAGCGGCGAACAGGGGGTCGGCAAATTCGGCCAGCCGCGTGCCGTTGGTGGTCAGGGTCAGCTCGTCGAGACCGTCACCCAGCTTGCGCCCAATCGCCTGGACCAGCTCGATCATGTCGCGCCGCACCAGCGGTTCACCGCCGGTCAGCCGCAGCTTGGTGATACCGCGCGCGATGAAACCCAGCGCCAGCTTGTGCAGCTCTTCCAGGCTCAACACGTCCTTGCGGGGCAGGAAGGTCTGCCGTTCGGGCATGCAATAGGCGCAGCGCAGGTCGCAGCGGTCCGTCACCGAGAGGCGCAGGTAGGAGATCCGGCGCTGGAATTGATCAACCAGGGTCATGAGGACGATGCTATCACCGCCCCGGCCCCGGCGTCATCTAGCGAAATCAACTGGCCGGTCAGCCCCGGTGCGCGGGCGAGATATTCAGCCGCGGCGGCAACCGACGCCTCGCTGCCGCCCGCAACGGCGTTGACGCGCAGCGGCGCCTTGGCCCGCGCCAGCATCTGCACGGCTGCCAGCCGCCAGCCGCGATGGGTATGATCGGCAGCCGGAAAGACCAGCAGCAGATCAGTGGTGGCCGCGCGGACTGGAGCAACCTGTTCAACGTGAAACGCGGCCGCAGCCTCCAGCGGATCGTCCGGCAGGCCTGCGATCCGCACCAGTTCCATCAGCGCCGCTCGCGGGTCAGAGTGATGCCGATCTTCTCGCCCGCCTCGCTGATCGCCAGCTTGACGATCTTGACGGTGACCGCCTCGACCCGCTCATCCTGCACAAACAGCGTGTCGCAGATATGATCGGCCACGGCCTCGATCAGGGTGAAGTGCGCGCCCTTGGGCAGCGCCTCGGAGGCGGCGAACTTAAGGTCCATGTAGTTCTTGCTGGCAGAAAGCGGCGTTTCGGGCGCGTAACGATCCGCCACCTTGAGCTTTACCTGAATGGTGAAGCGCAGCGGTTGCGGGCGGCCGGTTTCTTCAGAGTAGATGCCGGTCAGGACATCATGCTCGAAATCGGCAACTTCCAGGATCAGCGAATCGGCCATGGGCGCCGCCTTAGCCGTTATTTGACCAGCGCGCGAAGATCGCGGTCGGCAAAAGGCGTCCGTCTTCGCCCGTCTCTCGCACCGCCAGGTCGCCATGCTCGATCTTGCCAGGCAGGTCGGCAAAGACTTCATCCAGCAGGCCAGCCAGAGCCAGACTGCTCATCCGTACGGCATAGACCGTCAGGAACAGGAACCGGCTGTCGGCATCCAGCAGCAGCCGGCAATCGCCGACCAGCGGTGCAAGATGCTCTTCCAGCCGCCAGACCTCACCCTCTGGCCCACGCCCGAACTTGGGCGGATCGAGAATGATCCCGTCATAACGCTTGCCCCGGCGCACCTCGCGCGCGGCAAACTTGGCGGCATCGTCAATGATCCAGCGGATCGGCCGCTCGGTCATGCCCGAAAGCGCCGCATTCTCGCGCGCCTGGGCGACCGACTTCTTGCTGGCATCAACGTGAGTGACCGGACCGTATTGCGCCAGCGAGAGCGTGCCGACCCCTGTATAGCCGAAGAGGTTCATCGTCTGGGCGTCAGTTCGCCCGGCCAGCTGCTCGCCCATCCAGTCCCACACCGGGGCCATGTCGGGGAAGAAGCCGAGGTGGCGGAACGGGGTGCACTGCGCGGTGAATCTGACCGCGCCGCGCGCCAGCGGCCAGCCTTCGCGCGGGACCGGATTGGCATAGGACCAGCGCCCGCCGCCATCGTCATCGGAGGCCGGCACGAACTCCGCGTCCGACGCCCAACGCTCCAGCCGCGGCCGCCACAGCGCCTGCGGTTCGGGCCGGACGAACCGGTAGGGGCCATAGCTCTCAAGCTTGCGACCGTGACCGCTGTCGAGCAGGCCATAGTCCGGCCAGCCCGCCCCGGTCATCACGACCGGCGCCTCGATAAGCTCAGCCATTTAGCAGCTCAGCCACGCGGCACCGCGCGGGCGGCGACGTATTCTGCAATCGCCGCATAGTCACCCGGCAGCTCGACGAGTCGCTCCTCACGCTCGAACAGGTCACCGATCCGCGCTGGGAGCGTCGGGCGGTGACCGGTCGCGCGTTCGACCGCCTCACGAAACTTTGCTGGATGCGCCGTCGCCAGTGTAAGGACTGGCACCGCAGGATCGATCCCTGCGACCTGCGCCGCATGGAGGCCGATTGCCGTATGCGGATCGAGCAGTTCCCCGGCTGCGTCCCAGGCCCAGCGCAAGGCGCGGGCCATATCATCGGCATCGGCGCGGGCACTCGTGAACAGGGCCGCCGCCCCTTCGCGCTGCGCATTGGTCAGCTGCATCGCCTTGGTTGCCTCGAACCCGGCCATCTGCGCTGCGAGCGACTTGCCGTCACGCCCACCGAGGTCAAACAGGAGGCGTTCAAAATTGGACGAGACCTGGATGTCCATCGAGGGCGCTGCCGTTGGCGTGACTGTCCCTGCAGAATAGTCACCCGTGGTCAGCGCGCGGTGGAGGATGTCGTTGACATTGGTAGCAACAATCAGCCGCTCGATGGGCAGGCCCATCTGCGCCGCGACATAACCGGCAAAGACATCGCCAAAGTTGCCAGTCGGCACGGCAAAGGCGACCTTGCGGTGCGGCGCGCCGAGCTGGAGCGCGGCGGCGAAGTAATAGACCACCTGCGCCATCAGCCGCGCCCAGTTGATCGAATTGACCGCGCCGATCGCAAAACGATCGGTCATCGCCGCATCGTTGAACATCCGCTTCACCATCGCCTGGGCATCGTCAAAGGTGCCCTCGATCGCAATGTTGTGGACGTTGGGGGCCAGCACCGTGGTCATCTGCCGGCGCTGCACTTCGCTGACCCGCCCCTTGGGGTGGAGCATGAATATCTCGACCCGGGCGCGGCCCGCCACGGCATCGATCGCCGCCGAGCCGGTATCGCCCGAGGTCGCGCCAACAATAGTCAGCGGGTCGCCACCGCGACTCAGGAATTCCTCGAACAGCAGGCCCAGCAGCTGCAGCGCCACGTCCTTGAAAGCCAGGGTCGGCCCGTGGAACAGCTCGAGCAGCCAGTGCTGTTCGTCGAGCTGCTTGAGCGGTGTCACGGCCTTGTGGGCGAAGCGGCCATAAGCCTGGGTAGTCAGCTCGAGCAGCCGCTCCGGCGTGAGGCTGTCACCCACGAAGGGCTGCATCACCCGCGCGGCGAGCTCGGCATAGGGCAGCCCGGCCATGGCTGCGATCTCGTCCGCGCTGAAGCGGGGCCATTCGCGGGGCACGTACAGCCCACCATCATTGGCGAGGCCAGCCAGCGTCGCTCCGGCGAAGTCCAGCGCGGGCGCGCTGCCACGGGTCGAAATGTAGTCCATCAAGCGGGGCCGTTAGCCCTCGTCGCCCCGCGCGGCAAGGCGCTTGCGCAGCGCAAGGGCATAGATCACCAGCGCCACCCCGGCGAACAGGAACCACTGGATCGCGTAGGACCAGTGGTTGTTGGGGATCGATTTGGGATCGGGCAGCGCGCTGGCAGCGAGGCCAGCTAGCGGCGGATCGGCGATCAGGCGGATCGATTTGCCAGCACCTGGCGCGATCACGCCGCGCACCGTGCCGCCCCGCCACTGGCGTTCGGCAAGGTCCTTGGCCCATCCCAGCACCACTTCCGCTCGGGCGCCACCGGGGAGAACGCAGGTCACGGCATGGGCCCAACCGACGGTGCCCTTGCGATCATAGCCGGCCAGCGGGGCGTCTTTGCCTTCCACTCGGCAGTCAAGCGTAGTCCGGCGGAACAGCATCGCTTCCTGCTGCGCCGGATCGATCGGCCACGACACCTCGGCAGTCAGGGTTTGAGCGGTGGCATAGCGCGCCAGCATCGCTTCCTTGTGGGCGCGGCGATCAAGCTGCCAGAAGCCGAGCGCAATCATCACGCCCACCGCGGCGAGCACCAGTACAGTTGGGATGATCGGCAGACGGCGCATCACGGCTGGCGCAGGTCGCTGCTAGTGGCCTCGATTGCCTTGCGCCGGTATTCGGCCACCAGCAAGGCAGCCTTGCTGACGCGCAGGCCCAAGAGCGTCAGGCCCGCAACCAGCGGCACCCACAGCACGATGTGGACCCAGAACGGGGGGTGCACAGCAAATTCCAGCCAGACCGCCAGGCCGACCACCAATGCGCCGACAATCATGGTCAGGAAAGCCGCCGGACCATCGCCGACATTGAACTGCGCATAGTCCAGCCCGCACGATGTGCAGCGCGGGGCAAATCGCGCTGGCCCGTCAAACAGCGTGCGCGCGCCGCATTGCGGGCAAAGACCGAAAAGGGCAGCCGCGGGGATGCCGGGCTGCCCTTTCGTGGATTGGCTTGTGCCGTTTTCCATCAGTGGATCGGGTGACCCCAGCCGCCCCACACGTAGATGGCAACGAACAGGAACAGCCAGACCACGTCAACGAAGTGCCAATACCAGGCAGCCGCTTCGAAACCGAAGTGCTGCTTGGGGGTGAAGTCACCATTGTAGGCGCGCTTCAGACAGACGATCAGGAAGATCGTGCCGATCAGCACGTGGAAGCCGTGGAAGCCGGTCGCCATGTAGAAGGCCGAACCATAGGTGTTCTGGCCAAAGGCAAACGGCGCAGCCGAGTATTCATAGGCCTGGATCGAGGTGAACAGCAGGCCGAGCAGAATGGTAGCCCACAGGCCCTTCTTCAGGCCATCGCGGTCACCGTGGATCAGCGAATGGTGCGCCCAGGTCACCGTAGTGCCCGAGCAGAGCAGGATCAGCGTGTTAAGCAGCGGCAGGTCGAACGGATCGAGCACCGCTTCGATCGCCTTAGGCGGCCACTGTCCTCCGACCACTTCGGCCAGATCGCTGGGGAACAGCGAGAAATCGAAGAAGGCCCAGAACCAGCCGACGAAGAACATCACTTCCGAAGCGATGAAGGTGATCATGCCATAGCGCAGGTGCAACTGCACGACGGGCGTGTGGTGGCCTTCATGCGCTTCGCGAACAACCTTGCTCCACCACTGGAACATGGTGAACAGGATGCCGAAGAACCCGACCAGCAGTACATATTTGCCGGCGGCCATGTCATGCATGGTCAGCACGCCGCCGCTGGTGGCGGTCAGCGCCGAGACCGAACCGAGGAACGGCAGGATATCGGGCTCGAGAATGTGGTAATCGTGGTTCTTGGTGCCGGCCATGTGCGTGGTTCCCAATTGATCCCCTGAAGCGCCCCGGGCTGGCCCGCGACGCATGATTTCGCCTCGCCCTTATCGCGCGGCTAGCTGCTGGTCCAGTGTCTTTGCAGGCTGGTCCGCTGCCTTGTGGAAAGTGTAGCTGAGCGTGATCTGCTCGATGTCCTTGGTTTCCGGATCGTCGAGGATCTTCGGATCGACGTAATAGATCACCGGCATGTTGACCGACTGGCCCGGCTGCAGCGTCTGCTCGTTGAAGCAGAAGCACTGGACCTTGTGGAAGTACTTGCCCGCCAGTTCCGGCTCGACATTGAACGAGGCGATTCCGGTGATCGGCTGGTCCGACAGGTTCTTGGCCGAATAGTAGGCCATCTTGCGCGAACCGATCCGCAGTTCCTGCGTGGTCTGGTCCATGATGAAGTGCCACGGTAGCAGGCGATCGACATTGGCATCGAAGCGAACCGAGATCAGCTTGTTGGTGATCTTGACCGCCGAAGCTTCGGCCTCGGTCGAGCGCATGGTCGTGCCGCCAAAGCCGGTTACTTGGCAGAAGATCCGGTACAGCGGCACCGAGGCGAAGCCGAGACCCAGCATTGCCGCGGCCCCCAACAATGCTAGCACGCCTGTGCGGGCGTTCGGATCCTTGGGCAGGCTCAGAACAGCCATGACCTTACCCCCCGATCCGCGCGATGCTGATGAAATAGAACAGCACGACCATAGCGCCGAGCAGGCCGCCCAGCATCAGGTTGCGCTGCTTGATGATCCGCTTGCGTTCAGCTTCGGGGTCTTCGGGAAAGTGGGGCATTTGCTTCATCCCATTATCCAGCGGTCCGCCACCAGGGCAGCGAACAGGGCGAAAAGGTAGAACACGGAAAAGCGGAACAGCCGCTTCTCAGGTCCCATGTCGGCTTCCCCCACCCCTTGGCGAAACACGGCGACGCGCAGCGCCAGCAACAGAAAGATCGTCGAAAGGATCAGCGCCGCAGCGCCATAGACCACGCCTGCCCCGCCAGGAATCCAGAAAGGCAACATGGACAGCGGCAGCAGCAGCACCGAATAGACCAGGATCTGGCGCCGGGTCGAATGGCGCCCGGCCACCACCGGCATCATCGGTATCCCCGCCTTGGCGTAATCGATCTCGACAAACAGCGCGAGCGCCCAGAAGTGAGGCGGGGTCCAGAAGAAGATGATCGCGAACAGCAGGATCGGCATAAGCGTGACATCGCCGGTGGCAGCAACCCAGCCGATCATCGGCGGGAAAGCGCCCGCGCCGCCACCGATGACGATGTTCTGGGGCGTGCGCGGCTTCAGCCAGATGGTGTAGATCACGGCATAGTAGAAGATCGAGAAGGCAAGGATCGCCGCGGCCAGGTATCCCACCCCGACCGCCATCATCAGCACCGAGAAGAATGACAGCACCAGCCCGAAATCGCGCGCCGATTCGCGCGGCATCCGCCCAGCCGGCAAGGGCCGCGAGGCGGTGCGTTTCATCTGCGCATCGAGGTCCGCTTCCCACCACATGTTCAGCGCGGCCGAACCGCCCGCACCCACGGCAATGCAAAGAATGGCCGTAAAGCCCAGCACCGGGTTGACCGGCACCGGCGCGGCGAGCAGCCCGCACAGCCCAGTGAAGATCACCAGCGTCATCACGCGCGGCTTGGTCAGCGCGAAAAAGTCGCGCCAGTCGGTCGGTAGCGCCGGGGCGGTTGGGGTTGCTGCGGTCATGGTTGGGTGCGCCTATAGTCGCGCCTTAGAGTCGCTTCAACCAATCGATGAGCAGGGCGTTCACTTCTTCCGGCCGCTCTTGCTGGGTCCAGTGGCCGACGCCTTCCAGCACGTGTCCTTCCACCTTGGGCGCGAACATCCGCATAATCGCCACGGGATCGGCCACGGCACCGAACAGCGTTGTGGCGGGATCGCGACTGCCGCCGATGAACAGGCACGGCTGCTCCAGCGGCTTGCCCTGCCAGGGCTTCAGCCATTCATAGTCGCGCTCGT
Organism: Novosphingobium ginsenosidimutans; assembly: GCF_007954425.1. NCBI lineage: Bacteria > Pseudomonadati > Pseudomonadota > Alphaproteobacteria > Sphingomonadales > Sphingomonadaceae > Novosphingobium > Novosphingobium ginsenosidimutans. The sequence goes on from NZ_CP042345.1 coordinate 495,313, forward strand.
GATTGCGATAGCGGTTGAGCGGGCCGCGAAAGCCCGAGGCCTTGAACTCGCCCTCGTAGTAATCGAGGTCCGCCTCGCTCAGCCAGGGCACCGGCTGCGGATCGGGGAGGCCCTGCAGAAAGGTCGCGCCGAGCGGCTTCGACCAATAGTCCCCCGGCGGCACATCGCCCGAAATCGAGTACATCATTCGCGCCACGAAATCGCGCGGGTCGGCCTCGGCCTCGGCCTCGGCCACGCCGGGCTCCTGGAAGAACTCCTGATAGAAGAACCGACCCTGGCTGGTGAAATGTTCTCGGAACACCTCGGTAAAGGGCCGCAATGGCGCGCCGGCGAAAGGTACGGACAGCCCGGCCACTGCGCTGATCCGCTCGGGATTGGTGAAGGCCGTGTTCCAGACGATCGGCGCGCCCCAGTCATGTCCGATCAGCACGACGCGGCTGTCCCGCGCGAGCGCATCGGCCAGGCCGATGAGGTCACCGGCGATCTTCTGGAGCGTATAGGCCTCGACCGGCTGCGGCTTGTCCGATCCGCCATAGCCGCGCACATCGATCGCGCAGGCCGTGTAGCCAGCCCCTGCGACTGGCCCAAGTTGATTCCGCCAAGAATACCAGCTTTCCGGAAAACCATGGACCATGATCGCCAGTGGGGCCGTGCCGGGCGCCGGGCCTTCGATTGCACAGCGCAAGGACACTTCACCGCAATCGACCAACCGAAATTCAGGCATCGCTATCGCTCCAAAGAAAACGCCCCGGACCTTGCGGGCCGGGGCGGATTCTGTCCAGTCGGTTCGGACGGACCGGGTCTTAGTGGTGACCCTTGTCCTCGATGACCGGCAGGGTTTCGAACTGGTGGAACGGCGGCGGGCTGGACAGAGTCCATTCCAGCGTCGTGGCACCTTCGCCCCAGTAGTTGTCTTCCGCCTTCTTGCCCATGGTGAAGGCATAGATGATGTTGACGAACCAGATCACCAGCGAGCTCGCCATAATGACGTAGCCGATCGAAGAGACGTAGTTCCAATAGGCGTAGGCTTCGGTGTAGTCCGGATAGCGGCGCGGCATCCCCTGCAGACCCAGGAAGTGCTGCGGGAAGAAGATGGTGTTGACGCCGATGAAGAATACCCAGAAGTGCAGGTGCGACAGGAACTCGGAGTGCATCCGGCCGCTCATCTTCGGGAACCAGTAGTAGAACCCGGCAAAGAGCGCGGTTACCGCACCCAGCGACAGCACGTAGTGGAAGTGCGCCACCACGTAGTAAGTGTCATGCAGCACGTCGTCCACGCCGCCATTGGCCAGGACCACGCCGGTCACGCCGCCAACGGTGAACAGGAAGATGAAGCCCATCGCCCAGACCAGCGGCGACTTGAACTCGATGCTGCCGCCCCACATCGTGGCGATCCAGCTGAAGATCTTGATGCCGGTCGGCACCGCGATCACCATGGTCGCCAGGGTGAAGTAGAGCTTCGTGTTCACGCTCATGCCGGTGGTGTACATGTGGTGCGCCCAGACGACGAACCCGACCACACCGATCGCGACCATGGCATAGGCCATGCCGAGATAGCCGAACACCGGCTTCTTCGAGAAGGTCGAGACGATCTGGCTGATGATGCCGAAGCCCGGCAGGATCATGATGTACACTTCGGGGTGGCCGAAGAACCAGAACAGGTGCTGATAAAGCACCGGGTCACCGCCGCCAGCCGGATCGAAGAAGGTCGTGCCGAAGTTGCGGTCGGTGATCAGCATGGTGATCGCCGCGGCAAGGACCGGCAGGGCCAGCAGCAGCAGGAAGGCAGTAACCAGCACCGACCACACGAACAGCGGCATCTTGTGCAGGGTCATGCCCGGCGCGCGCATGTTGAAGATGGTGGTGATGAAGTTGATCGCACCCATGATCGATGCAGCACCGGCCAGGTGGAGCGAGAAGATCGCGAAGTCCACCGACGGTCCGGTCGAACCATAGGTCGAGAGCGGCGCGTAAGCCGTCCAGCCGATCCCGGCGCCGATCCCCGTGCCGCCCGGCACGAAGGCCGAGAGCAGCAGCGAGCAGAAGCCGGCCACCGTCAGCCAGAACGAGATGTTGTTCATCCGCGGGAAGGCCATGTCCGGCGCGCCGATCATGATCGGCACAAACCAGTTGCCGAAGCCGCCGATGATTGCCGGCATGACCATGAAGAACACCATGATCAGGCCGTGCGCAGTGATCAGCACGTTCCACATGTGGAGCGCCTGGTCAAAGCTGGGATTGGCCTCCCCGAACCAGCGGGCAAAGGTATCGAGGTACTGGATGCCCGGCTGTGCCAGCTCAAGGCGCATCATGCCCGAAAAGGCACCGCCGATGATCCCCGCGAAGATCGCGAAGATCAGGTACAGCGTACCGATGTCCTTGTGGTTGGTCGACATGAACCAGCGGGCGAAGAAGCCCGGCTTGTGATCATGGTCATGGTGAGCCCCTTCGTCGTGGGCCTGGAAGTGTTCGGCAGTAGTAGCCATGATCGAACCCTTGTCCTTCTAATTCTGGCTTAGGCGGCCGGGGCCGGCGAAGCAGCCGGAGCGGCGGCAGGCGCTGCAGCAGGAGCAGCGGCGGGGGCGGCAGCCGGCGCAGCAGCAGCCGGAGCTTCAGGCAGACCATCGATCTTGCCGCCAGCCTGGGTCATGACCCACGCATTGTACTTCGGACGGGGCAGCGCTTCGACGACGATCGGCATGTAGCCGTGACGGGCCCCGCACAGTTCCGAGCACTGGCCGTAGTACACGCCCGGCTCCTTGATGAAGAGCACCTTCTCGTTGATCCGGCCCGGGACAGCGTCGAGCTTCGACCACAGCGAGGGGACGGCAAAAGCGTGGATCACGTCGGCCGCAGTCACCTGCAGGCGGATCGGCTCGCCGGCCGGAACGACCATGCGGAAGTCAGCCGCCAGGTGGCCCGGCTCACCGCGCTTCTTGGCTTCTTCTTCCGGCAGCATGTTGGAGATCACTTCGAACCCACCATTGTCCGGGTAGGAATAGGTCCAGAACCACTGGTTCCCGGTGGCCTTGATCGTGACGGCCTTGGCCGGAGCCGGCTTGTACTGCTTGGCGATCAGAGTGACCGAAGGCACAGCGATCGCGACCAGGATCAGGATCGGCAGGCCGGTCCAGATCACTTCGAGCAGGGTGTTGTGGCTGGTCTTCGAGGCAACCGGGTTGGCGCGCTTGTTGTAGCGCGCAATCACCCACAGCAGCAGCCCCAGCACGAACAGCGAGATCACGGTGATGATCGGCAGCAGGAAGGCATCATGCATCCAGCGGGCATATTCACCGGTCGGCGAATACTGATCCTGCAGGTGTATACCCCCGGCAACCGGCATGCCCTTGCCCGGGGTCGGTGCCATCGGGGTGTAGCCACCCGGGGCGATCTGGAAGCGCGGATCGTTGGGATCGACCGCCGGAGCTGCCGGCGCAGCAGCAGCAGCTTCCGCTGCAGGTGCAGCTGCAGTCGGGGCCGCCGCAACCGGAGCAGCAGCCGGGCTGGCGGCCGCTTCGACAGCGGGTGCAGCGGCAGCCGGCGCCGCCAGTGCAGCTTGCGGCAGCGCGGCGAGGGCCAGGGAAAGACCGATTGCCTTGATCGCATTCCCCGCAATGCGGGCGGTTCGAAGCAGTTTCATCGTAGCGCTACTTTCGCTTTCTCTTTGCCGGCAAGAGCAGGGCTAAGCCCGTCTCCCGCCCCCATGGGAGTCCAGATTTGCTGGGGCCTATACGCGCGCTTGCGGGGCACCTCAAGCGCCTCTAGGGGATATTTTTGAACGCGCCCGGGGCCAACACGGCACTTGGGGCAATGCCGTAACGGCAGCAACGGACAAGGAATCGATTTTTCATGCAGGATGAAGAGGTTCTGGCAGAATTTCGCGCCAGCAAGGCATTGCTGGAGGGGCATTTCCTGCTCTCCTCCGGCCGCCACAGTGCGCATTACTTGCAATGTGCACGCGTTTTGATGGATCCGGCGCGCGCTGCGCGGCTGGCGATTGCCCTGGCCCAGCGAATCCCGCGCGAGCTGCGCAAGGACATCGTAAAGGTGGTCTCACCGGCGATGGGCGGGGTGATCATTGGCCACGAAATGGGCCGCGCGCTCGAAGTAGAGGCGATCTTTGTCGAACGCCCCACCGGCACCTTCGAGGTGCGGCGCGGTTTCACCATCGAACCCGGCGAGAAGGTCCTGCTGGTCGAGGACGTGGTGACCACGGGGCTTTCCAGCCGCGAGGCGATGGACTGTATCCGCGCAGCCGGGGGTAAGGTAATCGCCGCTGCGGCGCTCGTCGACCGTTCGGCGGGCTCGGTCGATCTGGGCGTGCCGTTTTTCCCATTGATTGCCATCAACTTCCCGACCTACGCACCGGATGAGCTGCCGCCCGAACTGGCAGCGACACCGGCAATCAAGCCGGGGAGCCGAGCGAAGCCGTGATACCGGACCGCCTGCGACTGGGTGTGAACATCGATCACGTTGCGACCATTCGCAACGCGCGCGGTGGCGATCATCCCGATCCTGTACGGGCGGCAGAGATCGTCGCCGCTTGCGGCGGTGACGGCATCACCGTCCACCTGCGCGAAGACCGCCGCCATATCCGCGATGATGACCTTGCCCGGATTCACGGCGCCACTGGATTGCCGCTCAACCTCGAAATGGCCGCCACCGACGAGATGCTGGCCATCGCACTGCGCCACAAACCACACGCCGCCTGCATCGTCCCCGAACGGCGGGAAGAGCGCACCACCGAGGGCGGACTGGACGCCGCCGGTCAGCACAACCGCCTGGTCCCGATCGTCGGCCGCCTGTGCGATGCCGGCATCCGTGTCAGCCTGTTCATCGGCCCGGACGAACGCCAGATCGAGGCCGCAATGCGGCTTGGCGCGCCGGTGGTGGAGCTGCATACCGGCGATTATGCCCATGCAGAGGGCGAGGCGCGCGCGGTGGAATTGAAGAAGCTTGCCGATATGGCGGCGCTCGCCGCGAAAAACGGGATCGAGCCGCATGCCGGCCATGGCCTGACCTATGACAACGTCCAGCCCGTTGCTGCGATCCCGCAAATCGCCGAGCTCAACATCGGCCACTACCTGATTGGCGAGGCGGTCTTCGTCGGTCTGGAAGCCAGCGTCAGGCGGATGCGCGAACTGATGGATGCGACGCGTTGATCATCGCCATTGGCTCTGACCTCTGCAACATTGAGCGGATCCAGAATTCGCTCAATCGCTTTGGCGAGCGGTTTGAGCAGCGCGTGTTCACCGAAATTGAGCGTGCCAAGGGCAATTCGCGGCCCTTCACCAAGGCTGGCACTCTGGCCAAGCGCTTTGCCGCCAAGGAAGCTTTTTCCAAGGCGGTCGGCACCGGATTCAAACGCGGCGTGTTTATGAAGGACATTGGCGTAGTCAACGCCCGCTCCGGCGCGCCGACCCTGGCGCTGACCGGCGGCGCTGCCGCACGGCTTGCCGCCATAACGCCGGAAGGCCATGAAGCCGTGGTCCATCTGACCCTTACTGACGACCATCCCTGGGCCCAGGCCTTTGTAATCATCGAGGCCCGCCCCAAATGACGGTACCCATGACTGAAACCAATCCTGCCCCGGACACTGCCGCGAAGCCCGACAAGGTAAACTGGCTGGCCGAAATCCGCAGCCTTGGCCTGATGCTGCTGGCCGTGCTGGCCTTCCATAGCTTCGTTGCCAAGCCGTTCTACATTCCGTCGATCTCGATGATGCCCAACCTGCTGGTGGGTGACCGGTTGGTGGTGTCGAAATTCCCTTATGGCTTCAACTGGTCCTCGGTCAGCTTTCACTTGCTGCCGCGCGGCACCTGGCGGTTGTTTGGTGGCACGCCCGACTATGGCGATATTGTCATCGTCGTTCCCGCAAACCGCGAGGAAGATCTGATCAAGCGCGTGGTCGCCCGCCCGGGTGACCGGATTGCAGTGAAGGACGGGATTATCATCCTCAACGGCAAACCGGTGCCGCGCGCGGTAGAACCATCGGTGCAATTGCCCGAGGATCCGGAACTGACCTGCGATGGCGGCTCTTGTTACACCTATTTCCAGAACTACCGCGTCCGCCTACCTTCGGGCCGGGTGGTCTATGAGATCCCAGCCTACCGCGAGACGCTGCCGAATGGTGCAAGCTTCATTGTGATCGACCACATGCAGCAGAGCCTCGACAACATGGACGAGATCACCGTGCCCGAAGGCCACGTCTTCCTGATGGGCGATAATCGCGACCATTCGGCCGACAGCCGCGCCGAACTCTGGGAGAACGGCCTGGGTGGTCCCGTGCCGCTTTATGACATCGGCGGCCGCGCCGAATTCACGACCTTCAGCCTGAACGGCAGCGAGACCTGGAACCCGCTAAGCTGGTGGGGCGCCTTGCGAGGCGATCGCGCCTGGCGCAGCCTGCGTCCGGTCCACGTACCGCAAGGCAAGTGACGCGGAGGTTCCGCAATGAGTGACACAGCCAGCACTTCCCCTGCCAAGGGCCGCCGCAGCCGCAAGCCTGCCCCGGTGGCGGCCGATGAGGCGGCGGTCGGACCAACCGATATCTCCGATCCCTTGCTGCGGCACGAGGCCAAGCGCGCCTTTGTCTGGATCGGCATGGTCGGGCTGGTGGCGCTGGCCGTCGTGCTGGCCCAGCCGCTGCTGGTCATTTTCGGCGGCATGGTTTTTGCCGCCATGATCGATGGTGGTGCGCGCCTACTTGGCCGGGTCCTTCCGGTCAACCGGGCAATCCGGGTGACGTTGGTGCTGCTCGGCGCGGTTGCCTTCCTGACCTGGACGGCGATGTTTGCCGGCAGCCAGATCGCCGCCCAGGCTTCGGAACTGCCAGCCATCGTCCAGGCCCAAACACTCAAGGCTGCCGCCTGGCTGGAAAGCCACGGCTTCCGCATCAATACCAGCAATGTCCAGGGCCTGATCGAACAGGCCATCGGCGGCGTGCGGCAGGTGACCTCCGCTGTCGGCGGCGTGATCGGCGGGCTGACCACCGCCTTTCTGATCGTGGTACTGGGAATCTACTTTGCCGCCGAACCGCAGCTCTATCGCCGCGGTTTTGCCTGGATGCTGCCGCGCGAGGAGCGCGATTCCTTCGATGTCACCGCGGCGCAGATGGGCAAGACCTTGCGTATGCTGATGTTCGGCCGCCTGCTCGGCATGGCGGTGGAAGGGGTGGGGACTTGGATCATGCTGGCGCTTTACGGGGTGCCGATGGCCGGGCTGCTCGGTCTGCTGACCGGCTTGCTGGCTTTCCTCCCCAACATCGGCGCACCGATCTCCGGCCTGCTGATGGTGCTGGTCGGCTTTTCCGGCGGCTGGGAGATGGGGGTCTACTGCATCATCGTCTATGTCGTAGTGCAGACGGTCGACGGCAACATCATCGTGCCGATGATCGCGAAGAAGACGGCCGATCTGGCCCCGGCACTGGTGCTTGGCGCGCAGCTGATCATGGGCGCGCTGTTCGGGCTTATCGGGCTGCTGCTGGCCGATCCGCTGGTTGCCATGCTCAAGGTAGCGCTAGAGCGGCAATCGGTGCGCAACGAGCATCACGAGGCGGAGGCCCAGGGATAGCCGATGGCCCGCAAGTTTCTTTATGTGATTGCTGTCCTGATCGTGCTGTTCATCGCCGGGCGGCTGGCGCTGGGTTTCTACCCAGAACAACTCACCCGCCTTGCCTTTACGCCCGGTGCGGCGTTCGAAGCGCAGCCCCCTGCCCCGGCCAACGCCTATGCCGATCCGGCTCGCTGGATCGCGCGGCCCGATTTCAAACAAGCTGGCCCGGCACAGTGGCGGCCCGCCGGACTGGCCAAGGATGCCGAGACACTTTCGGTCCCGGTGTTCTTCATCCACCCGACCAGTTATCTCAAGCGCGCGCACTGGAACGCGCCGCTGGATGACCAGGATGCCAACCGCATCGCAGGCATGATGGTGCGCGCCGCGGCAACGCCCTTCAATGTCTCGACCCAGCTCTGGATCCCGCGCTACCGCCAGGCCACCTTCGGTGCCTTCGTGACCGACAAGCCCGAGGCGCAACAGGCTCTGGACTTGGCCTATGGCGATGTCTCGGCCGCGTTTGACCAGTTCATCGCTTCCATTCCCACTGGCAGCCCCTTTGTGATCGCCGGGCACAGCCAGGGCGGGTATCATCTTAAGCGGCTGCTGGCTGACAAGGTCAAAGGAACGCCGCTCGCCGCACGGCTGGTCGCTGCCTATCCAATCGGCTGGCTGGTCGATCAGACCACTGACCTGCCGGCCATGGGAACCCCGGCCTGCACTGCCCCGGACCAGACTGGCTGTGTTGTCTCGTGGCTGAGCTACACCGACGGCGGCGATGCCAGCATGATGATCGGGGCCTATCAGCGCTTCGCCGGCAAGCGCCAATCCGGGGCACCGGCGCTGAGCTATCTCTGCACCAATCCGTTGACCGGCGTTGCCGGCGGGCAAGCCCCTGCCAGCGCCAATCTTGGCGCGATGGTGCCCGACAGCAAGCTTGAGAACGGAACATTGGAGCCCAAGCTGGTGGGGGCGCGGTGTGACGCGCAAGGAATCCTGCGGATCGGAGCCGGGCCGGAAATGGGCCCCTTCGTGCTGCCCGAGGGCAACTACCACGTTTATGACGTGCCGCTGTACTGGGCCAACCTTCGTGCAGACTTCGTTCGCCGGGCCAAGGCATGGCGGCCGCGCTAACCACGACCTTTGCGCCAGATTTTCGTGCCGCACTGCCCAGCGGCGGGGCACTGCTGGGCCTTGACCTTGGCACCCAGACCATCGGCACGGCCTTCTGCGATGCTGGCTGGCGCTTTGCTTCACCCGGCAAGACGCTGAAGCGTGGCAAGTTCGGCGCAGACCGCCAGGCGCTCGCTGCGCTGGTGGCCGAGCGCGGGGTTGTTGGCGTGGTGATCGGCCTACCGCTCAACATGGACGGCAGCGAAGGTCCGCGCAGCCAATCAAGCCGCGCCTATGCCCGTAATGTGGCCGAGGTGCTGAACCTGCCAGTCCTGCTGTGGGACGAGCGTTGGTCCACCGCCAGCGCCGAAAGCGCACTGATCGCCCAGGACATGAGCCGCGCCAGACGCGCCGACCGGATCGATGCGGCGGCGGCCGCGGTAATCCTGCAAGCCGCAATCGATGCGCTTGCCGGCGGGCTGGATTAAGCGAACAGCTCGCAACGTCGGGCAAGCGCCTCGGCAGCGACCAGTCGGCTGCCCGACAGTTCTGCGCGCTGCCACACCGCATCGCGGGAGGCGGCGTCCGTTGCCATCCCGGCCAGCGCATCCCAGCAAGCCAGCCGCATCCGGTCACTCGGGTGGTGGTGGGCGAAGCGTTCCGCAAGGTCCAGCGCCTGGTCGCCGCCCAGCCCGACCGCAATCCGCATCAACGCCTCGCTCGGCCCGCCCGATACGATCGCCCCGATCTGCCGCTTATCGAGATCGAAGCGGTACTGGTCGAGCCAACCCTGCGCCCCCGTGGTATGCATGATGTTGAGCGAGACCGACAGCGAATCGGCCGGATGCTGGGCATGAACATCGCGGTGGGCGCGGTATAGCATCAGCTTGCCCTCCTCCAGCCGCGAGCGTTCAACAAAGCGCAGGCTTGGAACCGGTTCATCGCGCGCGCCGACAACCTCGCCATAGTCATACTCGTAATAGTCGCTCCAGTATCCTGGGCCGAAGTAGCCCAGGGTCAGAAAGCTGAAGTTGTGATCGTGCGGGAGGCCATAGACGAACGAAGTCCCGCCCGAGGCGCGCAGCATATGCTCGTCGGTCGAGGGCCAGAGATTGGCGCGGATGAAGAAGTTGCCATTGGGCGGAGCCAGCATGACCACCTGCGGACCATAGGAGCTGTCCAGCACATCCTCGCGGTGGCGCTGCGCCAGCGCGGCGATCAGGAGATCGCCAAGGAACTGCTTGTTGTTGCCCAGTCGCCGCAGCCACCGCGCGGCATTATCGAGCCGCTCCGGATCGTCGAAATCAACGCCCACTGCCGCCAGTCCATCGCAGGCTTCGGCCAGGCTGGCGGCATCTTCATCGATCAGCTCGATCACGCGGGGCATGCCGACACCTCGGCAAGTTGGGGATAGGCTTCAAGCAATTGCGCGCGCAAGGCCCCCGCAGGCACCGCCAGCGGATCCTCGCTGCGCCGCGCAATTGCGCTCAACGCGGCAAATCCGATCGCGCTGTCCAGCCCCAGACATTCGCGCAGGGCCTGCCAGCGCAGGTGCGGCGAGCCGGCTTCCTCGGCCATGGCAGCCAGCAAGGGTGCAGCATCACGCCGTGCCATGCGTCCGAGCAGTGAGGCGGTCAGCTCCAGTCGGCTGTCGCGCGGGGTTCCCGCCGCTTGGTGCAGCAGGCGACCATCTTCGAGCGCATACTCGCAGCTCGCCGCGCCGGACCCATCGGAACGCTGCAACCTGAGCAGCACCGCAATGCCTGACACCTGCCTATAGATCTGGGCCACCTCGCGGCCGCTGCGCTGCGTCACTTCGCCAGCAGCGAACGTGAGCTGCTCTCGCCTCATCGCCACACCGGCCTGGGTGCGGCCGGTAATCTGGACTCGCTCGATCAGGGCACTGCCAGCCAACATGTGCTCCCAGTTCTCGTTGGCGGCAAAGCTGACCGATTGCGCCGGTGGCTTCAGCGCAAGACCGGCCCCGTCGATCGCCTGGATGGCCAGGCTCGCCCCATGGCTCCGCGCCAGCACGAGTGTCGCCAGCGTTCGATCATACTGGTGCCGCAGCGGCACCTGACCCAGCGGCGCTTTGGCCAACTCGGTGAGCAGCCAGGCTGCAACCCCACCGACCAGGCCCGCAGCAGCCGGGTCGCCTGCTGTGAAAAGCGCAGCCAGCAGCGGCAGGTCTGCCAGGGCCGCGCCACTGGCCAGGCGCAGCAGTTCCGCCTCCACCTGCGCGCCTTGACCGGTCTGGCGCCAGGCGTTCGATTGGTCGACCAGGCGCCGCTGGATCAGGCGCTGCGGGGTGTCGTCCGCCCGCAGCGCCATCAGTTCCGGTCTGATCAGCATCTGGACCGGGCCGCGCTTAAGGTGCCACCACGTCGTAGATGAAGGTCATGATCATGATCAGCAGATCGTCTGATTGCAGCCCCTGCGCGGGGTTGGACAGGCTGCCGAACACGCCGGTCAGCGTATCGAGATCAGGCAGCGCGGAAATATCGATCTTGGGCAGGTTCATTGGTCATCCCCTGGATTGCCTGCAAGACGGAAGTGCCTTGCCGCGCCAGCCTCGCCCACCTGCCCCCCTCTGGTGAAATTAAAAGATTGTAATCGAGTGCTCGCATCAGCAGAGAAGCGCCGATGAGCGAGAAGCCGCCCAGCATTCTGCCGCCCGGCACGCGGTTCGATCCGTCGCTTGCCGCGCGGATGATGACCAGACACGGTCATGGCGGCTGGCTGGGTATCCAGTACCACGCTCACGGCGAGGATTGGGTGGAACTAAAGCTACCCTGGCGCGAGGACCTGGTCGGGATCGACGGCGGCGTCGGCGGCATGGGTGTGCTCGCCTCAGGCCCGATCATCAGCCTGATGGACAATGCCACTTCGATGAGCGTCTGGACAAAATCGGGCAGTTTTGTGCCGCACGCCACGCTCGACCTGCGCGTCGATTACATGCGCGCCGCAACGCCGGGCCAGACCGTGATCGGCCGGGGTGAGTGCTACAAGCTGACCCGCACGATCTCATTCATTCGCGGCGTTGCCCATGATGGCGATCCGGCCGATCCGGTTGCACACGTCATTGGCACCTTCATGGCCACACACGGACCATACCTGTGACCATGGCCCTCACCCCCTATGCTCAGGCCCTGGGTATCGAGATCGACCATGACGAGGCCGGTGAGCCGGTGCTGCGGGTCGACTATTCCAACCGTGTGGCCGGGCGGCCCGGTTTTCTCCACGGCGGGGCGATGTCCGGTCTAATGGAAATGGCGGGCTTTGCTGCGCTTCAGGCCGAACTGACCCGGCGGGGCGAATCCATGCGGCTGAAGCCGGTCAACATCCAGGTCGAATTCATGCGGGGCGGGACCGAGCAAGTAACCTTCGCCAAGGGTAGCGTGACCCGGGCGGGACGCCGCGTGGCGCTGGTCAATGCCGAGGCCTGGCAAGATGACCGGTCCAAGCCGATCGCCCTAGCCCAGATCAAGGTGCTGCTAATCCCCGCCGAATGATCACAGTGAGGCCGGATTCGTCCGGCGCCTGCATGCCAAGCGTTAGTTCAATCTGCTGCGCATCGGCCCGCGCGCGGACTAGAACCGCAGTCGGCACACCCGGTTCATAGGCCACCAGGTCCGCGCTTCCCAGCCAGCGCGCCTCGCGCAGCGTCAAGTCATCTGGATCGGCGGAACGCAGGACGATCTCATAGGTGCCACCCGCGCTGCCTTCCGCGCCATCAAGCCAGGCTGCGATGTCGTGGCGCTCTGCCAGCGGATCGAGCGGCCCGCCCGGTGCCAGGGCTGCATCCATCGCGCGGCGCCGTTCCCGTCCATCAGGCCAGCGCGACTTCATCGCGGCACGCGCGCCATTCAATGCTTCGGCCAACCCACCGAGCGCGTGCGGCAACAGACCTTCGAGCCGCAACCTAAGCGCCTTGGCGAGCCCGGCGGAAACCCCGCCGGTTGAAACGGCCACAAGTACTGGGCCGCGCTCCAGCAGGCTTGGGGTCGTGAAATCGCACAGCTCGGGCCGATCAACCACGTTGACCAGCAGGCCCCGCGCCTTGAGTTCGGCCGCGGCGGCCTCTGGTTCATCCAGTGCGACGAAGGCCAGCCGCGCTTGCTGGTTCTCGAAACCAACGACCAAGGCCCCGGCCCGTTCGAGCAGTCGGCGCTTGGCCTCCGCTGCCTCCCCCTCGCCCAGCACGATCACCGGTTGACCGGCAATTCGGTGGAACAGGGGCAGGCTGTGCAGCATCAATCAAGCCAGGCCGGGACCCGCTCGGCCGAGGTGATCGCTTCGGGCAGGATCCGGTCGGCCACCACGGCGAACTGATCGCCATCAACCATCACTTCGGCAACAAAGCCGCGGCTGTTGTAGGACGAAGCCATGGTCGCGCCATAGGCCCCCGCGGTGCGGAACACGGCGAGGTCCCCGGCAACCAGCGCATCGATCTCACGGTCCATGGCAAAGGTATCGCCAGTCTCGCAGATCGGGCCGACGATATGCGCGGTCATCCGCTGGCCGGTGGGCTTCACCGCTTCGAAATCGTGCCAGGCACCGTACATGGCGGGACGCGCAAGGTCGTTCATCGCCGCATCGACGATCACGAAGGGCGTGTTGTTCGAACTGCGCTTCACCCGGATCGCGCGGGTCAGCAGGACACCGGCATTGCCGACGATCACCCGGCCGGGTTCGAACATCAGCGTCACATCCCAGCTGCCGCAGATGCGGGCGACCATTGCACCATATTCGGCCGGGGTCGGATAGACTTCACCTGCCTTGTAGGTCACGCCAAGCCCGCCGCCAAGATCGGCATGGGTCACGGTCTGGCCGCCCGCGCGCAGCTCGGCAATCAGCGCGCCGAGCTTGATGAAGGCATCTTCGAGCGGCTGCAGGTGCTGAAGCTGGCTGCCGATGTGGACGGCGACGCCGCGCATATCGAGCCCTGGAAGCCCAGCGAGCCGCGCATAGATGCCGGCCGCGCGATCGATCGGCACGCCGAACTTGTTCTCGGCCTTGCCGGTCGAGATCTTCTCGTGCGTGCGGGCATCGACATCGGGATTGACGCGCAGCGCGCAAGCGGCGCGTTGGCCGCGGGCTGCGGCAACAGCCGCCAGCTCGATCCCTTCTTCCTCGCTCTCGATATTGAACTGGCCGATCCCGGCATCAAGGCCCTGGACCATTTCACGCTCAAGCTTGCCGACTCCGGAGAAGACAATGTCCTGACCTGGCATCCCGGCAGCCAGCGCGCGCGCCAGCTCTCCGCCCGAGACGACATCGGCGCCAAAACCTTCACGCTGCATTACCCGCAGCACGGCAAGGTTCGGATTGGCCTTGATCGCAAAGGCCACATGCTTCTTGGGCAGCGCGCTGAGCGCCTCGTTGAAGACACGGGCATGCCGCTCCAGCGTGGCACGCGAATAGACGTAGACGGGCGTGCCGATTTCCGCGGCAATGCGGCTCAGCGGTACGCGCTCGGCGTGCAGCTCGCCGTCGATGATCTGAAAGTGGTCCATGGATGCTTACTCGTCGGAAGGGGGCAGGTCGAACGGATCGTCGGTGCGTTCTTCCGATTTCTTTCGCAGCTCCACGCTGCGCTCCGGGGCGGCCTGGGGGGTGATCTGCAGCAGCGCTTCCGCTTTTGGCCGGGTTTCCCGACCATAGGGCGGCGGAGGCAAATCCTGCCCCGCGCGGGGTTTCAGGTCCGCACGCTGACCGCAGGCGCCAAGCGCGAGCAGGAGGACAGCGGGAAGGACCAGACGGCGCATTGCAGTTACTCCAGCCCCAGCGCCACACGCGCTTCGGCCACGCGTTGCCTTACCTGTTCGGGCGCGGTTCCGCCATAGCTGGCGCGCGAGGCGACCGAGGCGTCAACAGAGAGGGCAGCGAAAACGCGCTCATCGACCCGGGGATCGATGGCCTGAAGATCGGCCAGCGGCAAGGCATCAAGCGCAATCCCGCGGCTTTCAGCCAGCTTCACCGCAGCGCCGGTGATGTGGTGTGCTTCGCGGAAGGGGATGTTCTCCTGGCGCACCAGCCAGTCGGCCAGATCGGTCGCTGTGGCATAACCCAGCTCGGCAGCAGCCCGCATCCGTTCGGTGCGGAAAGTCGTGCCGGTGACCATGCCCTCCATCGCGGCCAGGCATAACGTCAGCAGGCTGGCCGCCTCGAACACGGGTGGTTTGTCGTCCTGCATATCCTTTGAATAGGCCAGCGGCAGGCCCTTCATGGTGATCATCAGCGAAGTCAGGCTGCCGATGATCCGTCCAGCGTGGCCCCGAACCAACTCCGCTGCATCGGGGTTCTTCTTCTGCGGCATGATTGAGCTTCCGGTGGAAAGCGCATCAGGCAGTGCGGCAAAGCCGAACGGCTGGCTCGCCCAGATAATGAACTCTTCCGCCAGACGCGAGAGATGCAGTGCGATCTGGGCTGCCGCCATCAGGTAATCGAGCGCAAAGTCGCGGTCGGACACCGAATCGAGGCTGTTGCGGGTTGGCTCGGCAAAGCCAAGCGCCTGTGCGGTTGCTTGCCGGTCGATCGGGAATCCAGTGCCCGCCAGCGCGGCGGCGCCTAGCGGGCACTGATTGAGGCGGGCGCGCGCATCGGCCAGGCGTGACCGATCGCGCGCAGCCATTTCGTAATAGGCCATGAGGTGGTGGCCAAGCGTCACCGGCTGCGCGGTCTGCAGGTGGGTGAAACCGGGCATGATGCTGTCCGTGTGCTCGCCGGCGCGGGTGACCAGCGCGGCTTGCAGCGCCTTCAGCCCGGCATCGGCCTGGTCGATTGCATCACGCACCCATAGCCGGAAGTCGGTGGCCACCTGGTCATTACGGCTGCGCGCCGTATGCAACCGCCCCGCGGCCGGACCGATCAGTTCGGCGAGGCGGCTTTCCGTGGTCATGTGGATGTCTTCAAGGTCCCAGTTTTCGGGGACCCCGTTCGCTTCGTACTCCGCTGCAACCTGGTCGAGCCCGGCGGCGATCGTGGCGGCATCCTCCGCGCTGACGATGCCCTGCGCACCGAGCATGGCAACATGGGCCTTGCTTGCAGCAACGTCTTGCCGCCACAGCGCCTTGTCGAAGGGAATCGACGCGTTTATCTCGCGCATGATCGCCGAGGGCCCCTCGGCGAACCGTCCGCCCCACATCGCATTGGAGCTGCTCTTGCTATCGTCCCGCTCGCTCAAGATCGCCGTCCTTGGCTGTGCCCTGCTGGTTGGGGGGTGCGATAGGGAAAGCAAGGCTCCGGCGCAACCTGCCGCTTCACCGGCTGGCGGAGAGCTCTCTGGCACGATTGACCGCACCCATAAGGGCAGCGAGCTGCCCGATTTCACTCTGCGCGATGCCAGCGGCAAGACCGTCGAGCTGGCAAGTCTGAAGGGCAAGCCGCTGCTGATCAACCTCTGGGCCACCTGGTGCGCGCCCTGCGTGGCCGAACTGCCGACCCTGAACCAACTTGCCAAGGACCGCGCGGACAGCCTGAAAGTGCTGACTGTGTCGCAGGATATGCCCCCGGCCGACAAAGTGGCGGGTTTTCTCAAAGCGCGCGGCGCGGACAAGCTTGAGCCGTGGCTCGATCCTGATGGCGAGCTGACCGTGCAGTACAAGGTCACCGTCCTGCCGACGACAATCTACTACAACGCCCAAGGCCGCGAAGTTTGGCGCTATGTCGGCGGGCATGATTGGAGCAGTGCCGAAACTGCAAAGATGCTGGCCGAACAGTGATCGTCGGGATCGACCATGTCCAGCTGGCCATGCCCAGCGGCGGCGAGGACAAGGCGCGGACCTTCTATGTGGATCAGCTGGGAATGATCGAGGTTGCCAAGCCGCCAGCCCTGGCTGCGCGTGGGGGGTGCTGGTTCGAGCTTGGCCCGGTCAAGCTTCACCTTGGGGTCGATGAAGACTTCCGGCCCGCGCGCAAGGCGCATCCGGGTCTGCTGGTGGACGATTTCGACGGGCTTTGCGCAGCTTTGCGAACCGCAGGCCATGCGGTTGCAGACGATCACCTGCTGCCCGGCGTGCGGCGGGCCCATCTATCGGACCCATTCGGGAACCGGATCGAATTGATCGAAGCCTGACCTGGTGGGCGCTAACGGGCTCGAACCGCTGACCCTCTCGGTGTAAACGAGATGCTCTACCAACTGAGCTAAGCGCCCGACCGTATGGTCAAGAGCCGCGCGCCTAGCGCAATGCGGCGCGGCTGTGAAGCCTATACCAGCGTTGCTGCCTGCGCACCCAGTTCGGCGAAGTAGCGCGCCATACTGTCCGCCACCTGGTCAGACAGAGTGATGAAGGCGCGGCGGCGGTCGGTTTCGTCCTCCACGCGCTGGAGCAGACCGGCTTCGGTCATCTGGCCAATCCAGCGCAGCGCTGTGGTCGGCGGAACGCCGCTGGCAATGCAGAGCGACGAGACCGAGACCCGCGCATGCTCGGCCCGGGCGGCGGTGAGGTCTAGCAACATATCCCAGGCAGGATCGGCAAAGAAATCGCCATCGAAGAACCGCGCCCGGAGCTGGCGCTGGCGGATAATCTGGCGCACCAAACGCGGATCTGGCAGTGGCGGACGCGCGGTCCGGGCGATCCGTTCACCGCCATCGCCATTGCCCGGGGCGAAGGGTGTAGTTGGGCTTTCGAACCGGAACCCCGATTCGCTAACAGCGGCCTGATCACGACCGGGCCCTTCGAGGTGTTCGAGCCGCTGAGCAATTTGGCAGACCTGTTCGGTCAGCCGCAGCAGCACCAGCCGGTCTTCCTCCGATAGTTCGCGCAGCCGCAGATTGGGAAACTTTGCCAGTACCCGCCCCAGGGCAATCACCCGCTCGGCGCGGCTGGGTTCAACCAGAATTTGCGGCCCCGACTGGTCAAGGCAGGCAAAGACATCGTCAAGCGCGGCAACCGTGGTCGAAACGATCAGTTGCGCCCCGCAGTGGGCCGCGCGCAGATCGAGCCGCGAGAGCGCCGCCAGCCGTGCACCATCAACCATCGGGCAATCGAGCAGTACTACTGCGCCCAAAGGACGCACCGCGCCTTCGAGCAGCGCCGCAACCTCGCCAACTTCGGCAACGCGAAAGCCCGCTGCCTCGGCATCCTCCCGCAGCAGTTCCCTGACATGACCGCGATCAGCAAAGATCGACAGTGCCAGTGGCAATCCCGCCGCATCGTTTGCGGGAGTGGCGTAGGCAAAATTGGCCTGGGACATAGCTTTGCGACTCCTGTTTCGATTGAACAGGAGTAGAACAAAAAGGGATTATGTCAAGAATTCCTAGTCGATAAACGGATCCCGGACCAGGATCGTGTCCTCGCGCTCGGGCGAGGTGCTGACCAGGGCGACCGGCGTTTCAATCAGTTCCTGAACGCGCTGGATGTACTTGATCGCCTGAGCCGGCAAATCCGCCCAGCTGCGCGCACCGGCGGTGGTGCCGCTCCAGCCTTCCATTTCCTCGTAGATCGGTTCCACATTGGCTTGGTCGGCCGCGTGGCTGGGGAAATAGTCGAGGATCTTGCCGTTGAGGCGATAGCCGGTGCAGATTTTCACCGTCTCCAGCCCGTCGAGCACGTCAACCTTGGTCAGGGCAATGCCAGTGACACCCGAAATCGCGCAGGACTGGCGCACCAAAACGGCATCGAACCAGCCGCAGCGGCGCTTGCGCCCGGTAACCGTGCCGAATTCGTGCCCGCGCTCACCCAGCCGCTGGCCAGTCTCGTCCTCAAGCTCGGTCGGGAACGGGCCCGAGCCGACGCGGGTGGTATAGGCCTTGACGATGCCCAGCACGAAACCGGTGCTCGAAGGGCCAAGGCCCGAACCGCTCGCCGCGGTGCCGCTGACGGTGTTGGAGCTCGTGACGAAAGGATAGGTGCCGTGATCGACGTCGAGCAGCACACCCTGCGCGCCTTCGAACAGGATCCGCGCACCGGCCTTGCGCACCGTCTTCAACCGCATCCACACCGGCTGGGCATATTGCAGCACGAAAGGCGCAATTTCACTGAGCTCGGCGAGCAGGGCAGCACGGTCGACCGGCGGCTGGCCGAACCCGGCACGCAGCGCATCGTGGTGTGCACAGAGCCGGTCCAACTGGGCGTCGAGCGCATCGAGATGCGCCAGATCGCAAACCCGGATGGCGCGGCGGCCAACCTTGTCTTCGTAGGCCGGACCGATCCCGCGCCCGGTCGTGCCAATCTTGCCCGATCCGGCGGCGGTTTCGCGCAGGCCATCAAGGTCGCGGTGCAGCGGCAGGATCAGCGGGCAGTTGTCGGCAATCGCGAAGTTTTCGGTGTTGATTACCACGCCCTGGCCTTCGAGCTTCTCGATCTCGGCCTTGAGATGCCAGGGATCAAGCACGACGCCATTGCCAATAATCGAAAGCGTGCCGGTAACAATGCCAGACGGCAGCAGGCTGAGCTTATAGACCTGATCGCCAACCACCAGCGTATGGCCGGCATTGTGTCCGCCCTGGAACCGCACGACGGCATCGGCGCGGCTGGCCAGCCAATCGACGATCTTGCCCTTGCCTTCATCACCCCACTGGGCGCCGATCACGGTTACATTAGCCATTGGATAGAGTCCCTCACCCTGCCAAAATTGCCCGCATGCGCCCTTCGACAGGACTCGGCACAAGGGGGGGACCAGTGGGAGCACAAGGCCCCGCAAACGGGCGGCGCGTTAGGCCGATGCGGCACGGGCGTCAAGCTATCCGCACCCGAACCGCCGCGACAAACTGCGACAAATTGTGACCGCGCCGTTCACCTGGCAGCAACCCGCCCGGTAGCAGCGAAATCGCACAGGCAATCATGAGGGAATGTCAATGCGCAAGAGCCTTATACTATCGCTTGGCGCAATAGCGCTGATCGGCACCACTATCGCCCAGGCCGCGCCCGGTGACCGATTGCGTGAACGATTGAAGGAGCGGATGGAAAGCCGCCAGGGCGGTTCGGGCGAGCGCCGCGGCGCGCAGCGCGATGCCGATGCCCCGCGCACCCGGCCCGACCAGACCTTCGCCTATGGCAGCGATCGGCTGCAGCAGCTCGATTTCTACAAGGCCAAGGGCGCGGCCGGCCCGGCCCCGCTGGTGATCTTCGTCCACGGCGGTGGGTGGAAGCGCGGCAGCAAGGATGTCGCCGGCAGCCGTTATGCCCCGGCGCATTACACCGGGCTTGGCTATAACTATGCAGCGATCAACTATCGCCTGGTTCCGGAGGCGACGGTCGAGCAGCAGGCAGCTGACGTCGCCCAATCGGTCCGCGCGCTGCTGGACCGGGCGCGTGAACTGGGGATTGATCGCAGCAAGGTGGTCCTGACCGGCCACAGCGCCGGCGCGCACCTGGTCGCTCTGGTGGGCACGGACGAGCAATACCTGCGCAGTGGCGGGTTGTCGTTCCGCGATCTCGCCGGGGTGATGCCCAACGATGGCGCGGCTTACGATGTGGCAGCGCAGATGAAGGATGGCGGGCCAATGATGCAGGATACCTATGTCCAGGCCTTTGGCACCGACCCGGTGCGCCAGCGGGCGCTCTCCCCGACGCTTCAGGCCGCCGCGCCCAATGCCCCACGCTTCCTGCTGATCCATGTTCAGCGCCAGGATGGCGTGGCCCAGGCCAAGGCGCTCGAAGCGGCCTTGCGTCAGGGCGGGACCACGGTCGAGCGGCGCGAGTTCGAAGGGCGCGGGCTGCAGGGCCATGCTGAGATCAACCGGCAGCTCGGCAACCCGGACTATCCGGCAACCGCTGTGGTCGATGCCTGGCTGAAGTCGATCTTCGGCCGCTAAAGCCGAACGACCTCGGTGCCATCGAGCCGGTGAGTGCAGCCCAGTGCCACCGGCTCACACGCCGCGCTAAGCGCCGCGACGGTGCGCCAGCCGATGGCGCGAAGCCGAGCGGCCACTTCGGCATTGTAGTCAAGCGGCAGGAACAGGGTGTCGGCCCGCGGCTCGGCTTCGGCCAGGGCGTCAATCAGGTCATCGGGGTAAAGCGAGAAGCCGATGGCCGGCTCGGTCTCCGTACCGCTGCCAAGAATGGCATAGCTGCCCCCGCGCCCGACTGCCCCTTGCAGGCCCTCGGCATAGATCGTGAAGCCGAACCAGGACTGGTATTCAAACCCGTGGCGCTCGCTCGGGTCGAGGGTTAGGCGAGCGAGGCTGCCGACGCGGTCCGCGATGGTGTGTAAGGCCGCGATCCTGCCAGCAAGGACACCGCTCTTGT
This sequence comes from Novosphingobium ginsenosidimutans, assembly GCF_007954425.1. NCBI lineage: Bacteria > Pseudomonadati > Pseudomonadota > Alphaproteobacteria > Sphingomonadales > Sphingomonadaceae > Novosphingobium > Novosphingobium ginsenosidimutans. The sequence continues at coordinate 516,174 of NZ_CP042345.1, forward strand.
CAAAGGCGGCCAGCTTTTCAACGGCAGCAGCGAACGGTCCGATCGCGGCAAGCAGCGGCAGGTAGGCCTGGCCACCCGCAGCAACAAGGCCGCCGGCGTCCTTGGCATCAAGCTCGCGCCGCACTGCCTCGATCGCTTCCGGATCGAGCGGCATGGCCTCAGCCGCAAGGGCATCGACCAGATCGGGCAGCGTAAAGTCGACCGAGAGGCCCTTGGCGCCCGCTGCCGTCAGGGCTTCGAGCGCGACAGCCAGCACTTCCCCGGCAGCGGCGACGGAATCGTTGCCGATAAGTTCGGCCCCCAGCTGGAGCCGCTCGCGCGTGGGGTCGAGGCCGTCGCCCTTGATGGTAACGACCTGCCCGGCATAGCACAGCCGTAATGGCCGGGCGTGCTGGGCCAGAGCCGTGGCGGCGATCCGGCCGACCTGCACGGTCATGTCGCTGCGCAGCGCCAGGGTGCGCAAGGACGCGGGATCAACGAATCGGAACATTCGGCGCGGCTGGACCCCGGCCATGCGGCTGGCCATCGACTTTTCGAACTCGATCGTCGGCGGCTGCACACGGTCGTACCCGTGGCTGTCCAGCACGTCGAGCACGGCGCGAGTCACGCGAGCGGCAGCAGCCGCATCGCGCGGCAGGCGGTCTTCCAGGCCTTCGGGCAACAGGTCGCGGTCGGTGTCTTGCATCGTGGCGATCCCGTTGCCCGAATGTGCCTTAAAACGCCAGCGCCATGACCCGCTTCACGCCGGGCACGTCGCGCGCCGCGGCGATGACATTGGCCGGGACCGGGCTGTCGACGCTGAGCAGCAGCACGGCTTCCCCGCCGGCCGCGCGGCGGCCAAGGTTGAAGGTGCCGATGTTGATGCCGGCTTCGCCCAGCAGGGTGCCGATCCGGCCGATGAAGCCGGGGGCGTCCTCGTTGACTATGTACATCATGTGCCCGGCGAGTTCGGCTTCGACCTTGATGCCGAAAAGCTCGACCAGGCGCGGTTCCGCGTTCGAGAACAGCGTTCCCGCCACCGAGCGCTCACCTGCATCGGTCTTCACCGAGACGCGGATCAGGGTGTGGTAATCGCCGGCCTTCTCGGTCTTGACCTCACGCACCTCGATCCCGCGCTCCTTGGCTATAAAGGGCGCGTTGACCATGTTGACCGTGTCCGACTGCACCCGCAGGAAGCCGGCCAGCACGGCGGCAACGATCGGCTTGATGTTCAGCTCGGCCGCGGCGCCTTCGGCATGGATCGAAACGCGCGGAATCGAACCGGTGGTGAGCTGACCAACCAGGCTGCCAAGCTGCTCTGCCAGTGCCATGTAGGGCTTCAGCTTCGGCGCTTCCTCGGCCGAGAGCGAAGGCATGTTGAGCGCGTTGGTGACGCCGCCGTTCACCAGGTAATCGGCCATTTGCTCGGCCACCTGCAGCGCGACGTTGACCTGGGCTTCGTTGGTCGAGGCGCCAAGGTGCGGGGTGCAGATGAAGTTCGGCGTGCCAAACAGCGGCGATTCCTTGGCCGGTTCGGTCTGGAACACGTCAAGCGCCGCGCCGGCCACCTGGCCGCTATCGAGCGCTGCCTTCAACGCCGCTTCGTCGATCAGGCCGCCGCGGGCGCAGTTGATGATCCGCACGCCCTTCTTGCACTTGGCGATATTCTCGGCCGACAGGATGTTGCGGGTCTGGTCGGTCAGCGGGGTGTGCAGGGTGATGAAGTCCGCCCGCGCCAGCAGGTCGTCAAGCTCAACCTTTTCGATGCCCAGTTCGACAGCGCGCTCGGGGCTGAGGAAGGGATCGAAAGCAACGACCTTCATCCGCAGGCCCAGCGCCCGGCTGGCAACGATCGAACCAATATTGCCAGCACCGATCAGGCCCAGTGTCTTGCCGGTGACTTCAACGCCCATGAAATCGTTCTTCGGCCACTTGCCGGCCTGGGTCTGGGCATTGGCTTCGGGGATCTGGCGGGCCAGCGCAAACATCAGCGCGATGGCGTGTTCGGCCGTGGTGATCGAGTTGCCGAACGGGGTGTTCATCACCACCACGCCCTGGGCCGAAGCGGCCGGGATATCGACATTGTCGACACCGATCCCGGCGCGGCCAATCACCTTCAGGTTCTTTGCCGCATCAAGGATCGCCTTGGTCACCTTGGTCGAGCTGCGGATGGCAAGGCCATCATAATCACCGATCCGGGCAATCAGCTGTTCCGGGGTTTCGCCGGTGATCACGTCCACATCGCAGCCGCGCTCTTCGAAGATCTTCGCGGCGTTGGGGTCCATCTTGTCGGAAATGAGTACGCGAGGCTTGGTCATTTCAACTTGTCCTTGGTTCGTCAGCCCGGATTTGATCCGGGGTCCCGCTTGTCCGCGGGCGAGAATGGGGAAAGCGTTACCCCGGCGCTGCGGCCGAGGTGACGCCTGAAGCTTAAGCCGCGGCCTTGACGGTCGCGTAGGCCCAGTCGAGCCAGGGGCCGAGATCCTCGATATCGGCGGTCTCAACCGTGGCGCCGCACCAGATGCGCAGACCCGGCGGGGCATCGCGGTAACCCGCGATGTCATAGGCTGCACCTTCCTTTTCGAGCGCGCTGGCCATGGCCTTGATAAAGGCCTCGTCGGCACCTTCGACTGTCAGGCAGACCGAAGTCTTCGAACGGATGCCGTGATCGACTGCGAGATGGCCGAGCCAATCGCGATGCGCGACAATCTTGTTCAACGCATCGGCGTTGGCCGTGCAGCGCGCCTTGAGGCCTTCCAGCCCGCCAACCGACTTGGCCCATTCGAGCGCGAAGATCGCATCCTCAACCGCCAGCATCGAGGGCGTGTTGATGGTTTCACCCTTGAACACGCCTTCGGTCAGCTTGCCCTTCGAGACCAAGCGGAACACCTTGGGCAGCGGCCAGGACGGGGTATATTCCTCCAGTCGCTCGACTGCGCGGGGGCCCAGGATCAGCACGCCGTGGCCACCTTCGCCGCCCAGCACCTTCTGCCAGGAGAAGGTGGCGACATCGATCTTGTCCCAGGGAATGTCGTAAGCGAAGACCGCGCTGGTCGCGTCGGCAAATGTCAGACCTTCGCGGTCATCCGGGATCCATTCGCCATCCGGCACACGCACGCCGCTCGTGGTGCCGTTCCAGGTGAACAGCACGTCGTCGGCGAAATCCACCTTCGAGAGATCGGGCAGCTGGCCATAGTCGGCGCGGTGGACCTTGGGCTCGAGCTTCAGCTGCTTGACCGCGTCGGTCACCCAGCCTTCGCCGAAGCTCTCCCAAGCGAGGCAGGTAACGCCGCGGGCGCCGAGCATGGTCCACATGGCCATTTCGAAGGCGCCGGTGTCAGACCCGGGGACAATGCCGATGCGGTGCGTATCGGGCAGGCCCAGCACTTCGCGCATCAGGTCGATGCAGTACTGCAGGCGCGTCTTGCCGATCTTGGCGCGGTGCGAGCGCCCAAGCGATTCGGTAGCCAGTTTTTCGGGGGCATATCCGGGCGGCTTGGCGCAGGGACCGGAAGAAAAGAACGGACGCGCGGGTTTGCGCGCCGGCAGTTGTGCAGTCATTGTAGTCTCTCCTTGCAGAGAGCTCGCGCGGCGTTGGGACCGCGTGGCCCGGAGCCGCACATAGAGGCGGCCCCGGGCTTGTCAATGACGCATCGTCAAATGTGCCTTTGGGCCAGGTCGCTGCAATCAGTAGCCGGACTTGCGGAACAGCACCTTGCCGCGCTGGGCGACGTAGAGCTTTTCGAAGCTGACCGGATGGAAATAGGCTTCCACCTTCTCGCCGGTCGGGAGCACGCCGTAAACTTCGTAGCAGCCGCCATCGACCTTGGCCTTGGTCACCTTCCAGCCGTCCTTGGTCAGCTGGGCCTTGAGCGCTTCGACATTCTTCCAGCCAGACTGCGGGCCGGCCTGGCACTTGACTTTGCCGGTCGCTTCGGCCGGGGTGGCGGTGGAAAGCGCGGCCGCCGAAACGAGGCCAAACGCGGCAGCGAGGATCAGGGAACGCATGGGCTTATACTCCTGCTTGGGGGGATGGTTGGGACTTGGTGAACTTGCGCAGCGCCAGCATGAACCAGAGCAGCGCAAGCGGGGCGAAGTGGATCAGCGCGCCGGTGGCGCCATCATGGACCCACCACCAGTGCAACAGCGTGAGGATAGCGGCGGGATAGGCCAGTTGCTGGACCCGCTTCCAGGCCGTGCGCAGCAGCTTCATCGAAGTCTGGTTGCTGGTGAGCGCCATCGGCAGCATCAGCGCAAGGGCCAACCAGCCGGTCCAGATCGAGGCTATCGGTAGTTCGCCCAGGATCGCCTCAAGGCTGCCCATATCGATCGCGTAGAACACCAGGTGCGCGATCGCATAGGCAAAGGCACCTACGCCCAGCGCGCGGCGCCGGGCGAGTAGCCACAGCAGCCAGCGTTTCGGACCAAGCAGACCGGCCAGCGGCCCGATCAGCATGGCGGCGACCATCAGCCGCGCGCTCATCTCGCCGGTCGGATGGATCATGTCCATCGTCTCGATTGCGCCGGTCAGCCACCCGTGGAGGATGGCAATGCCCGGCACAGCCAGCAGCAGCCAGAACAGCTTCACGCTATTGATAATCGTTCGCATTAATTGCCGGATAGCTTGCGAAGCGATGGCTGGCAACCCCTACCGGTCCTTGTCGCAGCGCTTGCCGCAGGTAACCAGTTGTTAACCATGTCGCCGGATATTGTGACCATGCGCAATACGCTTGCCTTGCTGCCCGCGTTGGCCCTGCTGAGTGCCTGCATCGACATCCCGCAGGCACCCAAGCATGATGCCGTCCGCCGCCCAGTTAGCGCAACTTTCACGCCGCGACCGGAAGTGCGGCAGTGCATGGCCGACCTCAGTTTGACCCGCGCCAGCTTTACCCCGCTGCCGGATCAGTACTTCGGCGCCGGATGCTCGACCATCGGCACTGTCCGCCTGACCAGCCTGCGCAGCGACGATGCCCATTTGCAGCTGGTCAATCTTGGCCCGGTAGCCTGCCCGCTGGCTGATACCTTGGCTGGTTGGGCGCGCTTTGGCGTTGATCGCGCCGCGCGGCAGATCTTGGGCAGCCCGCTGGTCAAGATCGAGACGATGGGCAGCTATGCCTGCCGCAATGTGGCTGGCAGCGATCGCCGCAGCGCGCACGCTACAGCCAGCGCAATCGACGTTTCGGCCTTCATCCTCGCTGATGGTCGGCGAATTTCGGTGCTGGAAGACTGGTATGCCGGATCGCGCGAGGAGAAGCAGTTCCTGGCAATTGTACACCAGAGCGCCTGCAAGCGCTTCGGCACGGTCCTTGGACCCGCATATAATGCCGCGCACCGTGACCACTTCCACGTGGAGTTATCGGGTTCCGGCTTCTGTCGTTGAGATTGGAGGGAAGCAGGCCCGGCACCTTATCGGGCGCGACCCGTTGCCGGACCTGCTTCCTCGCTTGCTACCGGGCCCTTGGGAGGGGGTGGTTGGGTAGGCCGCAGCAGCAAGGCGGAGACCGCTGTGTGTCTCGCTCATCTTTCTGCACCTGGACGGCCCAAGTCACCATACGGACTTAAGGTTGTGGTCTTTGGGACAGGATCGGATCAGAGGCCCGCTTCAACAGCCAGGCGCACCGCATCAGCCGAAGTCCCGACGCCCAGTCGCTGTAGCAGCAGCGCTCGGTGCATCTTCACCGTCTTTTCCGACAGGTCGAGTGCGTAGGCGATTTGCTTGTTGAGCTGGCCGCTGGCCATAAGCTCCAAGATCTCGCGCTGGCGCGGGGTCAGCCCGGCAATCCGCTGCTGCGCCGCCTCGCGCCGCTCGGCCATGCCGGTATCGATCTTAGGCTCGGGGATTTCGACCTGCGATCCCAGGAAGAAGCTGACTGCCCCGTGCTCGTCAAACATCGGCGCGACCATCACCGCGTTGCGGAACGGGGTGCCATCCTTCTTGTAATTGACCACTTCGAACAGCACGCCGCGCTTTTCGCGCACCGACTGGCCAATTTTTTCGGCGATTTCCGGATGAGGATCGGCGCGCGAGAGGAAACGGCAATTCTGGCCGACAATGTCCTCGATCGTGTAACCAGTCAGGTCCGTGAAGGCCTGATTGCAGGCGACGACCGGATTGTCATGCAGGCGCGGATTGGTGACGCACATCGCCATCGCGCTGAGTTCGATCAGCGCAGGTAACGGGGCCTCCATTTCACCGAATCGCATTTGTAGCCCCAGAACTTCCAACTTCCGAGACCCAGTATGGTCTGATTGCTGTATTGACGCAAGAATAGTAGCCTCCCGCGCAATCAACCCTGTTAAAAGCTGTAATCAGGTAGTGCGTGAAAGGCATTTTTCAATGCCTCGCTCCAGCCGGCCGAAACCGCTCGGTAATAGGGATCGTCGGCCGTGATGCGGCGCTGGTGCGCGGGTTCGAACCGGTCCTGCTCAATCACGAGCAAGTCAAGCGGCAGCCCGACCGAAAGGTTGGCCTTAATCGTGGAATCGAAGCTGACCATCAGCAGCTTGACCGCATCTTCGAAGCTCATGTCGCGATCATAGCCGCGGATGATGATCGGGCGGCCGTACTTGGTCTCGCCGATCTGGAAGAAGGGCGTATCGAAGCTGGCCTCGATGAAGTTGCCCTCAGGATAGATCAGGAACAGCCGCGGCTGTCCGCCCTTGATTTGCCCGGCAACGATGATCGACGCCGTGAAGGTACCGGATGCCTCCTCGCCGTTCTGTTCGGAGCTGGCTGCGATCGTGTCGCGCAGCAGCTTGCCAACCAGGCTCGCGGCCTGGAACATCGTATCGACTTCCAGCAGCGAGTTGTGCCGCTCGGCATGGGCCTTGTTGCGTTCCTCGATCTGGCTGATCACGCCCTGCGTGGTGGCAAGGTTGCCGGCGGTCATGATCGCGATGATCCGCTCGCCGGGAACCGACCAGCAGTGCATCTTGCGGAACTGCGAGATGTTGTCGACGCCCGAATTGGTGCGGGTGTCGCTCATCAGCACCAAGCCCTTGTCGAGCAGCATTCCGACGCAGTAGGTCAAGCGGCGATCCCCTTTGGCCGGTCCAGCGAAGACCTTCGCCTACTGTTCCTGATGCTGTTGTTCAACTGCCAGTGAGACTGCCAGCCGAGTTTCCCCACCGCCCCATGACAGGCCGGTTACCGGTGCTGCCTCGGCATAGTCTCTGCCAGTTGCAACCCGGACATAGCGTTCGTCCGGGCTGATCCCGTTGGCGACATCGAAGCCGACCCAGCCCAACCCCTCAACGTGCGCCTCGACCCAGGCATGGCTGGCCTCTTGTTCGATCCGATCATCCATCATCAGGTAGCCAGATACATAGCGTGCCGGCAGGCCGAGCGCGCGGACCGCGCCGATGAAGACATGGGCGTGATCCTGGCACACGCCGGCGCCCAGTGTCGCCGCTTCTTCCGCCGTGGTCTGGACCGAGGTCTCGCCCGGCAGGTAATCGACCGCCTCGCGCACCAGGGCGGAGAGGCGGTGCAGCATCGGGACCGCCTCGTCTCGCGGCACGTCGAGCCCGCTCATGATTGCGCGCACCTTGGGCCCGGGCCGGGTCAACGGCGTCTGAGCGAGGAATGCCCAGAGCGGCATATACCCGGAATGCTGGCCGATCACGCCGTGATTGTCCGCCGTCGCCACGACACCCTCACAGCGAACGATGACTTCGCTCGCCCCCGGCACAACTGAGACGAGCACAACGTGGTTATGGTTGTGATCCTCGAACCGCACTTCCTCAACCGCGCCTTCATAGCTCATCTGCCACGCAAGCACCTTCTGGCCCTGCGTGGTTTTGGGCGAAAGGCGCAGCCGCTGCAGCCCGTGCGCGACCGGCTGGCCGAACTGGTAGTGCGTGGTGTGGGCGATCCTGAGGCGCATCAGGCGTAAAACCGGTAGTCGCGCTCGATCGCCTGGGCGACCTGCTGGTTGCAGGCGATGAACTCGGTAATGAACTCGTGCAGCCCGTGCTCAACGATGCTTTCGATCGTCGCGTCGTGGAACTGGGTGCCCAGCCCGCGCAGCAGTTCGTGCGCGCCGGTCTCGTGGCCGTACTCATGCGCCAGCCCGCGCAGGTTCGAGCGGAGCTTGTCGATGCAGAAGTGCAAGCTGCGCGGGAAGCGCTGGTCAAGGATCAGGAACTGCGCAATCCCGCGCGGGTCCATCGCCCCGGCATTGAGCCAGCGATAGGCCCGGTCCCCGGCGACCGAGCGCAGCACCGATTCCCACTGCACATTGTCGAGGCTCGACCCGACCCAGGCGATCGAGGGCAGCAGGACATAGTACTTCACGTCAAGGATCCGGGCGGTGTTGTCGGCCCGTTCGATGAAGGTGCCCATCCGCGTGAAGTTGTGGATCTCGTTGCGCAGCATGGTGCCGTCCATCGCCCCGCGCACCAGCGTCATCTGCCGGCGCACCGCGGCGAGGACCTGGCCAAGCACGGCCTCCTTCACCGGCCGGGCCAGCCATTCGGAGAGCAGCATCCAGCTCTCGTTAACGGCCTCCCATACCTCGCGGGTGAGCGCCGTGCGGACCGAGCGGGCGTTGGTCCGTGCCCCCTCCAGCATGGCCAGGACCGAACCCGGATTGGCCTTGTCGCGCAGCAGGAAGTTCCACACCTTGTCGCCGGTATAGGCCTGGCCATGGACCGCCTCGAACCCTGCGGTCTGGCCCACCGTGAGGATCACCGAGCGCCATTCCGCCTCAGCCGTCAGCACGTCGCGGGTCAGCGCCATCCTGAAACCGGCGTCGAGCAGGCGCGCGGTGTTCTCCGCCCGCTCGAGATAGCGGGCCATCCAGAACACCCCGTTGGCGGTCCTGCCCAGCATCGCGCCTAGTCCTCCAGCACCCAGGTGTCCTTGGTGCCCCCGCCTTGCGACGAATTGACCACCAGCGACCCCTTCTTGAGCGCCACGCGCGTCAGCCCGCCCGGGGTGATCTCGATCCCCTTGGGGCTGACCAGCACGAAGGGCCGCAGATCGACGTGGCGCGGGGCCAGGCCGGCGCGGGTGAAGATCGGCACGGTCGACAGCGCCAGGGTGGGCTGCGCGATGTAGCTTTCGGGCTTGGCGCGCAGCTTGAGGGCGAAGGCCTCGATCTCCTTCCTGGAACTGGTCGGCCCGATCAGCATGCCATAGCCGCCTGAACCGTGGACTTCCTTGACCACCAACTCGGCCAGATTGTCGAGCACATAGGCCAGGCTGTCCTTCTCCGAACAGCGCCAGGTCGGCACATTCTGCAGCAGTGGCTTCTCGCCGGTGTAGAACTCGACGATCTCGGGCATGAACGAATAGATCGCCTTGTCGTCGGCAATTCCCGTGCCCGGCGCATTGGCGATGGTGATGCCGCCCGCGCGGTAGATATCCATGATGCCGGGCACGCCCAACGCCGAGTTGGGATTGAAGGTCAGCGGATCGAGGTACTCGTCATCAACCCGGCGGTAGAGCACGTCGATCGGCTCGTACCCCCGCGTCGTGCGCATTGCCACCCGGCCATCGACTACCCGCAGGTCACTGCCTTCGACCAGTTCGGCACCCATCTGGTCGGCCAGGAAGGCGTGCTCGAAATAGGCCGAGTTGTAGATGCCCGGCGTCAGCACCGCGACGGTCGGCCGGTCTCCCGCCGCGGCCGGAGCGCAGGCGGCCAGGCTGCGCGCCAGGCGCCGCGGATAGTCCTGGACCGGGGCCACTTTCACGCGGGTGAACAGCTCCGGGAACATCGCCATCATCGTTTCGCGGTTCTCGAGCATGTAGGACACGCCCGAAGGAGTGCGGGCATTGTCCTCCAGCACCATGAACTCGTCCGGGCCGGTGCGAACCAGGTCAACCCCGACGATATGGGTATAGACCCCACCCGGCGGCACGAAGCCGACCATCTGCGGCAGGAAAGCGGCATTCTCGGCAATCAGCCGCTGCGGCAGCCGCCCGGCGCGGACGATTTCCTGGCGGTGATAGATGTCATGCAGGAAGGCATTGAGCGCGCGGACCCGCTGCTCGATCCCGCGGCTCAGTTTGCGCCACTCGTTGGGGGTAACGATCCGCGGCACCATGTCGAACGGGATCAGCCGCTCTTCCCCGGCATCGTCGCCATAGACGTTGAAGGTGATGCCGGTGCGGCGGAAGAAGTTCTCCGCCTCGCCATTCTTGCGGCGCAGCAGGGCCGGGTCCTGAGCATCGAACCATTCGCGGTAATCGCCATAGGCCGCGCGCACGCCCCCGGCCTGAGTGAGCATTTCATCAAACGCTGCGGTGGTTTGCCCCATGGAACGCAATGACTGCCCGATGCACGGATGGAGTCAAGCACTTATGCTGCGAGTGCGAAACAGACAGGGCCAACCCCCGCTAAGTCGCCCCGGATCCAGTAAAGGGTGACGATGGAAGGCAGCGTTACGCTCAAGTTGACACAGTTGACACTGAGTCCGCTTCTTCCAACAGGCCCGAACTGGCCGAATTGCTGCGCTTTCCGGCATTTCCGAGGCGAATGCGGAGGTTGGAAAACAAAAAAACGGCAGCCCGGCGCAGCGGGCTTTGGCGCTGGTCGGCGGCGGTGAGGATCAACGATTGGAAAGAGCCGCCGCGCTTGTATCAGGCGGCGGCGGTGTAGGAAAATGGGCGGAGGGCAGAGACCAGCCCGATCCCATTCCCATTGTCGTCACCCCGGACTTGATCCGGGGCTGGGCTTTCTTCTTGCGGCCTTGCGCCAGGCCAACAGGACAAGCGGGACCCCGCATCAAGTGCGGGGTGACGGGGACTTTGGAAGGTTGGAAAGGTTTGGACGGCCGCTACCCCCCGAACCACCGCAACGACATACAGGTAAACCCGGCGTCGATCTTCTCGATCTCGCTGTTCTCCAGGGTAACGACCTTGGCCCCATGCCCGTCCAGCAGGTCCAGGATGCGCGGGAAGCGGCTGCCCGCCAGGATCGTGTCGTTGACGCGCAGCACGTTGGCGCCGGCTTCCTCGCCCGCCGGGATCTCCAGCACGCGGTAGCCGGCATAGACGCCGCTGGCGGCGAGTTCGCGGGTGGCGAGGATCGTTTCTTCGTCCACGATTGAGCTGGCGGTTTTAAGGTGGAGCACGGAGGGCGGCGTTTCCGCCACCACGGCCTTGCGTCCGGTCCCTTCCAGCAGCCGGGCCAGCGCCTCGGCCCCCTGGCGATCGGTGCGGGCGGAGAGGCCGATATAGACCGCGCCGTCCATCGCCAGCACATCGCCGCCGTCGGCGTGGCCTTCGGGGAGGTCGAGCACGGTATCGAACATCGCCGCCAGCGCCGGACGCAGGTAGGCACCCTCACCCGCGCGGCTTTCCGTGCCGGGGTTGAGCAGCACCGCGCAGTCGGGGAAGACCAGTGCGGGATCCTCGACAAAGATCGCATCGGGAAAGTCTTCCAGCGGATCAAGCAGAGTCACCGCCAGCCCGGCCGCCTCAAGCGCGGCGACATAGGCGGCGTGTTCAGCCAGCACGCCTTCCAGTGAGGGATCGGGGCCACCCCCGGCGCGCAGGCCCTTCACCACCGAAGCACCGGGGCGGCGGGAAATGGCGCGGTCGAAACGGAAGGGGTGGCTCAAGTACAGTCTCCAATGCGTTCGGAAATGATCTGGGCGTCCATGGTCATGCCGCCGCCCGGCGCGCCCGGCACCTGGCTTTGGGTCTTGAGGGTGATATCGGACCGGACCGAACTGAAGGTCCCCTTCATCTCGGTCCGCGCGGTCATGCCCTTGCCGGTCTGGCACACCATCACGGCGTCGATCGATCCGTCCGTGGCGCTGAACTTCTCATACTTGCAGTCACCCTCGGCGGTGCGTTTGTAGAATTCCTCCTGCCCCTTCTGCGCATCGGCCGGGGTCAGGCAGAACTCGCTGGTATGGCCGGTGCCGCCAAACATCGTCTTCGCCTTTTCGGCCATCGCGCCGCTCATCCCGGGAAAGGCGATGTTGCTGACCTTCATCGTCACGCGGTATTGCCCAGGCTCGGGCTGCGGTGCCTTCGCGGCAGCTTTGGCCGCAGCCTGGTCAGGCGCTTGCTGGGCAGGCTCCTGCCCGCAGGCCGCAAGTGGCAGGATGGTGGCAAGTGCCAGAGCGATTCGGCGCATAAGAAGGCCCTCCTGCCGCTGTTGCTAGCGATTGCGGCGGAACCTGCCAACTGCGCCTGCCCGCCCCAAGGCCAGCATGCCGTAACGACAGCGTCACGCCCGCCTAGGTCTTTGGTCCTGCCTTGCAACCGATCCTTGCTACGCGCGCAATTCCGGGCCATTTTGCGCCGCAACAGCATAACCAGAGGATCGAGGAACATGGACATCGATTTCAGCCCCGAGGACCTTGCCTTCCGCGACGAGGTTCGGACCTTCATTGCCGAGAACTATCCGGCCGAGCTGCGCGGCAAGCAGGATGAGGGCGACGAGCTCTCCAAGGAAGACTTCCTCTCCTGGCACCGCATCCTGCACAAGAAGGGCTGGGTCGCCCCCGCCTGGCCGGTGGAATACGGCGGCACTGGCTGGACCCCGACGCAGCGCTTCATCTTCTCCGAAGAAACCGCCCGCGCCGACTGCATCCGCCTGATGCCCTTCGGCCTGTCGATGGTCGGCCCGGTGATCTACACTTTCGGCACGCCCGAACAGAAGGCCAAGTTCCTGCCCCGCATCCTGTCGGGCGAGGACTGGTGGTGCCAGGGCTATTCGGAACCGGGCGCCGGCTCCGACCTCGCTTCGCTCCGCACCAAGGCGGAGCGCAACGGCGATCACTATGTCGTCAACGGCCAGAAGACCTGGACCACCATGGCCCAGCACGCCGACTGGGGCTTTTTCCTGGTCCGCACCAACCCCGACGTGAAGCAGCAGGAAGGCATCAGCTTCCTGCTGATCGACATGAAGACGCCGGGCATCGAAGTGCGCCCGATCATCACCCTGGGCGGCGAGCATGAAGTGAACGAGGTGTTCCTCGACAACGTGCGCGTGCCGATCGAAAACCGGGTCTATGAAGAGGACAAGGGCTGGACCTGCGCCAAGTTCCTCCTCGCCCACGAACGCACCGGCATTGCCGGCGTTGCCGGTTCCAAGCGCGGGATCGAGAAGATCAAGGCGATCGCCACGGCGGAGATGGATGGCGACAAGCCGCTGCTGTCCAACCCGTTCTTCCGGCGCAAGGTGGCCGAACTGGAAATGGACCTGACCGCCCTCGAATATACCGAGCTGCGCACCCTGGCGGGTGAAGCCGCCGGGAAGGGTCCGGGGCCGGAAAGCTCGGTCCTCAAGATCAAGGGTTCGGAGATCCAGCAGCGGATCACCGACCTCGCGCTTGAAGCGGCCGGCCACTATGGCGCGCCCTACTTCCGCGGTTTTGGCGAAGGCGATAACGAGCACCCGATCGGACCCGACTGGGCCCACCGCACCGCGCCAAGCTATTTCAACATGCGCAAGACCACCATCTACGGTGGTTCAAACGAAGTGCAGCGCGGCATCATCGCCAAGATGGTGCTGGGCCTCTGATAACGCAGTAAACTGGGGCTTGTCAGTTCCGCTTCGGCGGGGAGCCATGGCCGGCAGCACCGGCTGGCTCCCCGCTGCTCAGCGGAGCGGCAGGCGAGGGACGAGGAATTTATCCAATGGATCTGAGCTACAACGAAACCCAGGGCATGCTGCGCGAAACCCTCGCGCGGTTCCTGGCCGACACCTATGATTTTGAAAGCCGCAAGAAGATGCTGGCCAGCCCCGAAGGGCGTGATCCGGGCATCTGGAAGGCAATTGCCACCGAGCTCGGCCTGACCTGCGCGCCCTTTGCCGAAGAGCATGGCGGCATGGGCGGCGGTGCCCTCGAAAACATGATCATGATGGAAGAATTCGGCAAGGTCATCGCGATCGAGCCGTGGCTGCAGACCGTGGTGATCGGCGGCGGCGCGCTGAAGCACGCCGGCGGCGCGCTGGCCGAAGCGACCATCCCCGCGATCATCAGCGGCGATTGCGTGATCGCCTTTGCCTATGCCGAGCCGCAGGGCCGCTACAACCTGGCCGATATCGGCACCACGGCCAAGGCCGATGGCGCGGGCTATGTCCTCAATGGTCACAAGGGCGTGGTCTATGCCGCCCCCTGGGCGACCCACCTGCTCGTCACCGCCCGCACCGGCGGCGGCCGCCGTGACCGCGCCGGCGTCGAGCTGTTCCTGATCGAAGCCAACCGCCCCGGCATCACCCGCCGCGACTATCCGACCGTCGATGGCTTCATGGCGTCGGAAGTCTACTTCGAAAACGTCGCCATTCCGGGCGAGGCGCTGCTGACTGGCGGGATCGAACTGATCGAACGCGTGGTCGATGAAGCGACCATGGCAGTTTGCGCCGAAGCCAGCGGCATTGCCCGCACCATGGTGAACCAGACGGTCGAATACACCAAGCAGCGCAAGCAATTTGGCCAGCCGATCGCCAAGTTCCAGGTCCTGCAGCACCGCATGAGCGACATGTTCGTCGAGGCCGAGCAAGTCTCGTCGATGGCGCTGATGGGCACGCTGAAGCTCGACGAAGCCGCCGAGGCCCGCAAGGCCGCGGTCTCAATGGCCAAGGCCAAGGTCGGCCGCAGCCTGAAGTTCGTCGGCCAGAACGCGATCCAGACCCATGGCGGCATTGGCATCACCATGGAACTGGCAATCGGCCACTACTTCAAGCGCGGAACGATGATTGAAGGCCAGTTCGGCAGCATCGATCATCACCTCGAGCGCTTCGAGACCCTCGCCTACCCGGCTTAGTTACTGGGCCTGACGATCAACCCGCGCCGAAGGTGCGGTTGACCGAGAGCGTCACCGCGGCGTGCGCGTCGCGGTGACGGAACTCGATTGCCGAGGCAAGCGCTTGGCGGCGGTCGGGGTCATAGAACGTCCGCTGCCGCTGGCCGGCCACGTCGAACACGTTCTCGAGATCCAACCGGATCGTGGTCTTCTTGTCCGGACGGTATTCGGCAAAGGCGATCCCGAAGGGTCCCGAGTTGAAGAACCGGTCGATCTCATCGATCCGGTAGACCGTGCTGGTCGCCTCGCGGAACACCTGCAGGCCATAGGACCATTGGCCGGCATCGCGGCGCAGTTCCGCGCTCCAGTTCCAGGCCGGGCGGAAGCCGCTCCATGGGCGCTCCTGCCCGGTCAGCGGATCGCGCACTGAATGCTCCTGCCAGCCGCCGGTCAGCTTGAGCCGGGTGCTCTTGAGGCCCAGCGTGTCGAGCGGGGCATCAAAGGTGCCCTGCACGAACTTGCGGGTGCCCGAACCGATATTGCCGGGTGCGTCAAAGCCCTCGGGCGTCAGGATCCGGTCCTGCAGGTCGCTGGCCCAGTCATAGCCGGCCTCCAGCCGGATCTGGCCCTTGCCCAGCACCGGCCGCTCGACTGTCAGCCGCGCTTCCCAGGTCCGCTGCGGCCGCAGGTTGGCATTGCCGCCGTTGACCCGATCATTCGCCAGTTCGGCCGCTGAGATGAAGTCATAGAAATTGAGCTGCGCCACTTGCCTCCGCATCGAAGCCTGGACGTGCCAGCCGCCCCCGGCCTTCCAGTCAAGCGTCATGCCCGGCTTGAAGAACTTCAGTGAGCGTTCCGCGCTGGTATCGCCGCTGACCGTCAGCTTGGAGACTTCGAAGGCCAGCGTCGTATCGAGCCGCAGCGAAGGCGTGAGCTGGCGGCCGAGGTTGACGTAGCTTTCGCTGCGCAGCTCATCCACCGTCGCCCGGTCAATCGGCAGGTCGATCTTGTTGCGCGCGCCATTGGGGCCAAGCAGGAACAGGTCGGTCGCGTTGTTGAGCTTGTTATAGGCCACCTCGCTCCCCAGCTCGAACGCGAAGCCCGCCACCTTGGGATGGGTCCAGGTCAGCCGGCCCAGCACTTCGTCATAGCGCGAGGTGGTATCCTGCTCGAACCCGCCGATCACCGCCTCGCCCTGCCGGGTGTAATAGGCATCGAAGTCATCGCGCTCGCGCCGGTTGGCCAGCGCCACGAACTTGAGCGCCCCGCCGCCCAGCGGCCGGGTCAGGTCGCCGCCAATCTCGAACCGCTTGGGGCTGTAGTCCTGGGTCAGCCGGTCGTCGCGCTCCGGGCCGTTCAGCGGGGTGACATGGTTGAACTGCGTCAGCTTGAAGCCGCCTGGGGCATAGCGCAGGTTGAGGTGCGCCGCCTTGTTGGTCCCGCCATCGTGCGCCCAGCTGGCCGCAAAGGCAGGGTTGCGCTCCCGGATCTCGTTGCGCTTGTCGCGCCGCTCCAAGAGCACGCCGTCACTCGCGCGGCTCAGCTCGTCAAAGCCGATCTCGCTCTGGATCCGGCGGCCACTTTCGGCCGAGAGGTTGAAGGTGGACTGGCCGCTGCGGATCACGACCGCGCCTTCCAGGTTGGGCGTAGCCCGCCCGCTGTGGATGCGGGTCACGCTGGCCTTGAGATTGCCGTCGATCCCGCCGGCCTTGGTGGTGACGACATTGAGCACCTGGCTGCGCCCCGCAAAGTCGGAACCATAGACATCGCCCGGCGCCACCTCGATCCGCAGCACCCGGCGGGCGGGAATGCGGGCAAGCTGGGCCGCCAGTTCATCGGATTTAGATGTGGCCCGCGCCCCATTGAACACCACGTTGCCCGCCGCGCCGCTGAAGCCGCGCACTTCGCGGTCCGCTTCCTCGATCGCGAAACCCGGCACCCGGCGCACCATGTCGAGGGCAGTGGTGGGCGAAAAGGCTATGAAGAAATCGGCCTGGTAGACCTTGGTCCGGCTCGCCCCTTCGCCTTCGGAGACGGCGGCGCTGGGCGGCGGCGTGTCGTTTGCCGGCCCATCCTGGGCCATGACCGGCGCGGCACAGGCCAAGAGGCCAATCCACAAGGGCGGGGCAGCGCGGCGCAGCGCGGCAGCAGGGCTTTTCGGCAACATCAGTCATTCTCCCACCGCCAGTCCGTGCGAGCCCCCGCGCCACGACTGGCAGTCCATCCAACGCACCGCCCTCCCCACAGGGCGGCCTCCTGGACGGTGGCCTAGGCTCCGCGCGGGAGCCTGGGCCAATGAAGTTCGACCAAAGTCCTTCGTCTCCGACCAACCGCCGTTATAGATCGGCGAGCGGATTCTGCTTCAGGCATTGCCTTATCCGTTTCGGGCCCTCAGCTACCCGGCCTGCGGCCTCAATCGCTCCGCCGCAGCGCCAGCCACAGGAACAGCACCAGCAGCGGCAGGCTGACCAGATCGCCATAATGCGCCGGCGGGTGGTGCCCGCCCGGCGGCGTGTGCGCAATCCAGGCCGACCAGCTCAGCACCAGGCGCTCGCCCAGCGCAATCAGCAGGAACAGCGGCACCAGCGCGCGATAGCGCAGTCCCACCGCGATGCAGGCCAGGCCATGGGCGATCTGGGTGGCCCCGGCCCAGGCTGTCATCGCGCGGATCCGGGCAAAGTCACTGCTCAGGTCGACCCCGCCGATCGTGCCGATCCCGCCATCCGGCGCAAAGGCATGGATCAGCCCCGGCACCGCCATCAGCACCCCGTAGAGCACCAGGAACCACGCCGCCGCGCGCGATCCACCCGCGCCGCCGGGATCGGGCGGCAACAACCGCGCGATCACGCCTTGCCTCATGCGTTCCTTGCCATCAGCCCGCCATCGACCGGGATCGTCACCCCGGTGATATAGCTGGCGGCGGGCAGGCACAGGCTCAGCGTCATATGTGCCACTTCTTCCGGCTGGCCATAGCGGCGCAGCGCGGTACGGCGGTGGGCAAAGACTTCCTTGTCGGCTTCGCTGACCTTCTCGGTCATGCCGGTCACGATCGGGCCGGGACAGATCGCGTTGACGGTGATCCCTTCCTTGCCCAGCTCCACCGCCAGCGCGCGGGTCAGCCCCGTCACCCCGGCCTTGGCAGCGCAGTAGGGGCTGTCGCGACTGGTCGCCCCCAGCGCCTCGGTGCTGGCGATGTTGACGATGCGGGGGCTGGACGATTGCCGCAGGAATGGCAGCGCCGCCCGGATCAGCCGCTGGTGCGCGGTCAGGAGCACGGTAACGGCGCGGTCCCAGATCAGGTCATAGTGCTCCTCGTCATCGATCGGGCAGAAGCTGGAAATGCCGGCATTGTTGACCAGCACGTCCAGCCCGCCGAACGCCGCGGCCACTTCCGGCACCACGGCGCGGATCGCCACGTGATCGCTCACGTCCAGCACCCAGGCGCGCGCCTGGTGGCCCTTGGCGCGCAGGTCCGCCGCAATGTCCTCGATTGCGCTGCCCGCCAGGTCGGTCAGCGCCACAAGCGCCCCCTCGGCCGCAAAGACCTCTGCCGTCGCGCGCCCCATGCCGCTACCCGCACCCGTGACCAGCACGACTTTGCCAGCAACTGACCGGCTCAAACTTTCGCTCATCCTGTCCCTCCGTTTGGCCAGCGAGTGTGGGGCGAACATGCGCACAAGTCGAGAGGACGGCGAGCTTCGTCGCGGATGCGGCGCTCCATAGCGGACAGACCCAGTTCCGCACTTCGCCGCCGCAGGGCAGATCGGTTGTCGCGTGACCGTCATCACGGACGGATAGGATTGACTCGCCTAAGATTTTTCCCGTGATAGCCAACTTGGGAGCGAATCATGATCAGCCTTGCGACCTATAACGTCGAAAACCTGTTCGATCGTCCGGCGATCCTCAACCTCAAGGATCAGGCCGCGATCAACCAGCGGCTGGCGCAAGTGGCAGAGCTGCAGAACCTGATCGACAAGGATAGCTACTCCGCTGCCGACAAGGCCCGGATCAAGGCGCTGGACAACGAGCTGTCGCGCTTCATCGAAATCCAAGAAGACGTGGGCAAGCTGTTCACGGGTAGGGGTAATAACCGCCGGGTGACAGCCAGCGGTCGCGGAGACTGGATCGGCGGGATCCAGTTCCTGCGCGCCAATTTCAGCGACCAGCAGCGGCTCAACACCGCCGCGATGATAAAGCAGATCAACGCCGATATCCTCTGCCTGGTCGAGGTGGAGGGCAACCAGGCGCTCCGCTCGTTCAACGCCGAACTGCTCAACTATCGCTACAAGCAGCATCTATCGATCGATTCCCCCAACGATCCGCGCGGGATCGATCTGGGGCTCTACTTGCGCACGCCGACGCTAGGCCGGATCCAGACCAACGCCTTCGACAAAAAGGCCGGCAAGGGCATTTTCAGCCGCGATTGCCTTGAGATCGAATGCCAGCTGCCGTCCGGGGAATCGCTGTTCCTGTTGCTCAATCACTTCAAGAGCAAGATGAACAACTCGCCCGAATCCGATACCCGCCGCAAGGGGCAGGCCGCGCGGGTGGCCGAGATTGTCGCCCAGCGCTATGCTGGAACGATCGATTACTACGCAGTAGTTGGCGATTTCAACGACACGCCTGATAGCGGCCCAATCAGCCCTCTCGCCACCTCACCCCATATCCGGGATGTCTTCGACGTGGTGAACCAGCCCGCCAATGATCGCTGGACCTACTTCTATCGCGGCCAGTTCAACCAGATCGACTATGTGATGGTCTCCCCCGCCCTCGCCGCCAAGGTGCGCGGCGTCGAAGTGCTGCGCCAGGGTATGCCCGTGGCCGCCGACAAGCCCGAGCTGGGCATCACCCCCCTGCCCGGCATAACCGGCCATTCGACTGCAGCGTCGGATCACGGGGCGATCAGAGTCAAGCTCGACCTATGATGGCGGGACCTGCCAGGTCGGTCGGCGGTTCTGCCGTGCCGTCGCTCGCTCCAAGCCACTGCCCGCATCGGTAACCTGTAAGGCGGCGGCGACATTGGCTGTTCGGCGGCCTGATGGGGCGAAAGATTCGATCCGTCCGGTCAGTCAGGCCAGCTGCTGCGTTTCGAGCAGTCCGATTACGGCATCGAACATGATCTTGACCGATCTGCGGCAGGTGCCGGTCTCGGTTCCATAGAGATGCCCGTGCTCGGCAAACTTGTTTGAGAAGAACACACCCCCGCAAAGCTGGAAATAGGCGCATTCGCTGCGGCAGCGCTCGACAGAGCGCGATATGGCATCATCGATCCTGGCTGCGGCTTCCGATTTGAAGATATCGTTCAAGCTATCGTTCTTCAGGTTCCCAATCGTGAAGCCATTGAATGCCGGAGCATAGATTCCGGCGAACTCCGGACTGTACGGATAAACGTTCCCCAACCTGTCGACCGTGGAGATTTGACCCTTCTTGGCCTCTTCCGGCGTTCTTCGAAAATCTTTATTCTTCCTGATTTCCTGCAATATCTGCACAACGTTCCGATATTCCCGAACATCGATTTTTTCCTGATTTCGCAGATATAAAGCGAATGTTTCTTCGATGAATGCCCGGAACTGCGCATCGTACGTGTTCGACTGACCAAATGAGGTCGCGAAGTTCGCGTTCTCAATTTCCTCGATATTGAAGCCCAGCCGGTCGAAGCCGTTGTCGACGAAGAAATTGAACCAGAGTTCCGCGTTCCTGATCGTTTCAAGCGTCACAACCGAAAGGGCCGCAGGATTTCTGCCATGGCGGCGCAGCAAGTCGATGCCTCGCATGACCGATTGATGCGTGCCCCTGCCCGATCGAGCCCGACGGTTCAGATCATGCAGCGGCTGCGGCCCGTCAATGCTGACGCCGATCCCGATCTCAAACTCGTTGAAGATCTCACACCACTCGTCATCAATCAGAGTGCCGTTGGTTTGGAGCGACTGGTGGACCCGAACGCCGCGAGACGCCTCGAACGCGCGGATTGTAGCATTGGCCTGGCGATAGAAGGACTTCCCTGCAGTCAGCGGCTCGCCGGCGTGCCATTGCAACTCAAACTCGTCGCCAAGGGCGAGGTTGATGTTTTCAAGGATTAGCCGCAGGTCCGCGCCCGGAAGCCTGTCGTTCACCTCGCGGTTCGGGACATAACAATAGCGGCAATCCAGATTGCAGAACGAAGTTGGCTGTACGATTAGAAGGGGAATGGCCACTCTTCGCCGGATCCATCAAGGCGGCGATCGGCCAAAGCCATCGCTCCAGCCGCCATCCTTGTCACGCCACTTGTCATGCCAATCCGAAAAGTGGCCCAGGTCTTCCGCAATAGGTCGGCCGATTGAGATCCGGACCATCGCGTTCTCATCGATATCGCGAATCCGCCGCAGCATATCTTCGCGAAGGTCTTCGATCATCTTCGGGGTTAATTCGGGCTTGCTCATCACACGGCCTCCGAAACCTTGGCTGATGGGTAGAAGCTACGCTAAATATCTGCCTAAGCAAGATAAATTTTACATCGTCCCGTCGCTATCGCGGCAAGCCGCGCGCAGGCGACCAGTCATCCGCCTTAGCCCGCTCGATCCGGCCTGCCCTTCGCAGCCGCCCCACTCGCCTCACCCCGTTTCCGGTCAAGGCGCTGTTCCGCGCCGCTTTCCCGCACCCCCGCAACGGCCGATGCGCGTTGTGGATGGAGGCGATCCGGGCTATACCCGGCAAGCTACCTGTCGAAGGGTCCGGCATCCGGCGGCGCCACTTACTGGCCTGCCCCTTTCCAGCTTTTCCGCCGAATAGCGTCAGCGCGTCCATTCCGGCTGCGCGGGCCACAAGGAGAAGCGTCATGATGTTGACCGGCAAGATCGCCAATTACGATGCCATGCTGGGGGCCGGGTTCATTTTTCCCGATGCCGGGGGTGAGCGCCTGCCCTTTGCCCGGGCAGACCTGCACCGACCCGCCTATATCCCCCAGGAAGACGACCGGTTCAGCTATGAGCCCCGCAGCGACGGCGTCGGGGATTGCCGCGCCACGAACTTGCGCAAGGCCTGATCTTGTCCGGGTTCGGGCAGGCTAGTCGTGCCCTGTGAAGCAGATAGCGGGCGCGCGACCGCCGGCTGTTCTGCCCCGCAGGCGCGATCAGTCCCCTCAGCTCGGCTGCACTGCACTCTTGATCAAGGATACTGCCCATGGCCCTGCGCCAACGCCTGTTCGCCCGCCTTGCCGCCCTGTTCCCGGCGCGCCGCGCCGCCACCGACTCCGCCAGCCTCAATGCGCCGTCGCTCGCGCCGTCGCAGCGGATGGGCAGCTATGCCTCGCCATGGAATATCTTCCGCCTGCGCCCCCGCGAGAGGACACGATCATGACCGCCGCCCATCCCGATCACGCCGCCAGCCTGACTGACGACAACCGGGAAGCGGTGGTGATCCAGAGCGAGGCAGATGCGATCGTGTCCTACAGCGTCACGCATTACCGCGTCGGACCCTATTGCTATACCGACCTCAATCACGCCCGCGCTGAGTTGCGGCGCAGCCAGGCGGCGGCCCGAAAGCTCCGCTGAGCGCGAAGCCTGTTGCGGAACAAACCGCAAACCCCCATAGTCTGCAAGATGTCTCAGCTCATCATCCGCCGCGGTCTGGAAGAGCCCGATACCTCTGCCGACTTCGTGCCGCACAAGCCGGCCCGGCCTGAAAAGGCCGCGGGGCAGCGGCCGTTCCGGATCGTGTCCGAATACCAGCCCGCCGGGGACCAACCGACCGCGATTGCCGAGCTGGTGGCGGGCGTGCAGGCCGGGGACCAGACCCAGGTGCTGCTGGGGGTAACGGGCAGCGGCAAGACCTTTACCATGGCCCAGGTGATCGAGGCGACGCAGCGCCCGGCCCTGATCCTCGCGCCCAACAAGATCCTGGCCGCGCAGCTTTATGGCGAGATGAAGAGCTTCTTCCCCGAGAACGCGGTGGAGTACTTCGTTTCCTATTACGACTACTACCAGCCCGAGGCCTATGTCCCGCGCAGCGATACCTATATCGAGAAGGAATCGAGCGTAAACGAGGCGATTGACCGGATGCGCCATTCGGCCACCCGGGCGCTGCTGGAACGCGATGACGTGATAATCGTTGCCTCGGTCTCGTGCCTCTATGGCATCGGCTCGGTCGAGACTTACTCGGCCATGATCTTTGACCTGAAGGTGGGGGCGAGCGAGGACCAGCGCGAGATCATTCGCAAGCTCGTCGCCCTGCAATACAAGCGCAACGACGCCGCCTTTCAGCGCGGCACCTTCCGCGTGCGCGGC
Organism: Novosphingobium ginsenosidimutans; assembly: GCF_007954425.1. Classification (NCBI taxonomy): domain Bacteria; kingdom Pseudomonadati; phylum Pseudomonadota; class Alphaproteobacteria; order Sphingomonadales; family Sphingomonadaceae; genus Novosphingobium; species Novosphingobium ginsenosidimutans. Next base: position 539,127 of record NZ_CP042345.1, read on the forward strand.
GATAACCTGGAACTGTTCCCCAGCCACCTGGAAGACACCGCCTGGCGGATCAGCTTTTTCGGCGACGAGATCGAGAGCATCGCCGAATTCGATCCGCTGACCGGCAAGGCGGGCGACAAGCTCTCCTCCGTGCGCGTCTATGCCAATTCGCACTATGTCACGCCCGGCCCGACGATGAAGCAGGCGGCCGACGCGATCCGCTTTGAACTGACCGAGCGGCTGAAGGAGCTGGAAGCGGAAGGCAAATTGCTCGAGGCCCAGCGGCTGGAGCAGCGCACCAATTTCGACCTGGAAATGATCGCGGCGACCGGCAGCTGCGCGGGGATCGAGAACTATTCCCGCTTCCTCACCGGCCGCCTGCCGGGTGAGCCGCCGCCGACGCTGTTCGAGTATCTCCCCGACAATGCCCTGCTGTTCGTCGACGAAAGCCACCAGACCGTGCCGCAGATCGGCGCGATGTCCAAAGGGGACCATCGCCGCAAGATCACGTTGGCCGAATATGGCTTTCGCCTGCCCAGCTGCATCGACAACCGCCCGCTGCGCTTCAACGAGTGGGACGCGATGCGGCCGCAAACCGTGGCCGTTTCGGCGACTCCGGGCGGCTGGGAAATGGAGCAATCGGGCGGGGTCTTTGCCGAACAGGTGATCCGCCCGACCGGCCTGATCGACCCGCCGGTGGAAATCCGCCCGGTCGAGGACCAGGTGCAGGACTGCATCGAGGAATGCCGCAAGACCGCCGCAGCCGGCTATCGCACCCTTGTCACCACGCTGACCAAGCGGATGGCCGAGGACCTGACCGAGTTCATGCACGAGGCCGGCCTGCGCGTGCGCTACATGCACTCCGACGTCGAGACGCTGGAGCGCATCGAGCTGATCCGCGACCTGCGGCTGGGCGTCTATGACGTGCTGGTGGGGATCAACCTGCTGCGCGAGGGCCTCGACATTCCGGAATGCGGGCTGGTGGCGATCCTGGATGCCGACAAGGAAGGCTTCCTGCGCAGCGAAACCTCGCTGATCCAGACCATCGGCCGCGCGGCGCGCAACGTCGATGGGCGGGTGATCCTCTATGCCGACCGGATGACCGGCAGCATGGAGCGCGCCATTGCCGAGACCGACCGGCGCCGCGAAAAGCAGCGCGCTTATAACGAGCTCCACGGCATCACGCCCGAAAGCATCAAGCGCAACATCCACGATATCGTCGCCGACACCGCCAGCCGCGACGGGGTGCTGGTCGAGATCGACGATGATGACCGCAACAACCTCGTCGGCCACAACCTGCGCGCCTATATCGAGGAACTGGAAGGCCGCATGCGCGCCGCCGCCGCCGACCTGGAGTTCGAGGAAGCCGGCCGCCTGCGCGACGAAATCCGCCGCCTCGAAGCGACAGAACTGGGCCTGCCCGAAGGCGAGCGCAAGGCGCCGATCGTCGGCCGCAGCAACGAGGGCAAGCCGGGGACGAGGAAGACCCGGTTCGGGAAGAGCCAGAAGAAGTGGGGGCGCTAGGCCCGCTCAGTCCGCCGCCCTGGTGATCGATCCGGTGCGGGCCCAGGCGCGCGCCTCGTCCAGTTTGGCGAGCGGGAAGCACTGGATCTCGGCGGCGTAGAACGGCGCGAAGACCTTCATGGTCGGCTCGACCCAGCCCATGTCGCTGACGATCGCGACGTGCTTCATCCAGTTGCGGTGGGTGGCGTGGAACACAAGGTCCTTGGGCCAGATCGACCAATCGACAGGGCCGAAATGGCGCAGCACGCAGACCAGGTTGAGCTTGTCGTGGCTTTGCAGCGCATCGTCGATCGCGCTGATGACCTTGGCATATTCATCGCCGGTCATCGCGCCATCAAGCGTCAGTTCGGCAAAACCCGCCGCCTTATCGCATTCCACTGCCAGCATTGCTGCCTCCTCTTGCGGCGCGACCACAAGCGACAGGATGGCAGGGACGGCGGCCAATGCATTGACCGCCGTCAAAGGCGGTTCAGACCTTGCCGAACTTGCTTTCGAACCCGGCGGTGTCACCGGCGGCGAGGAACTTGGCCTGTTCGACCCAGCTGTCCTTGGCCGGACGCCCGGCGAAGGCGCCAAGCTTGGTATCGAGCTCGGCCAGGTCGGCCTCGGTCATCGCCGCGATCTGGGCGAAGGTGGTGATGCCAAGCTCGGGCAGCAGCTTCTGCAGCTTGGGGCCAAGGCCCTTGATGCGGCTGAGGTCATCCGGTCCGGCAGGGGCGGCGGCAACCGGCTTGGCCTCGGCCTTCGGCTTGGGTTCGGCCTTTGGCTTGGGCGCAGCCTTGGGCTTTGGCTCGGTCTTGGCCGCCGGCTCTGCCTTTGGCTTGGGTTCAGCCTTGGGCTTCGGTTCGGCCTTGGGCTTGGGCGCAGGCTTTGCTTCGGGCGCAGGCACCGGCGCAGCCACCGGCACGGGTTCCGGCGCTGGCGCCGGCGCGGGCACGATCACCGGTTCGATCTTGGCGGCCGGCGGCGCATCGATCAGCGCCTGGTTGCGCGCGGCCGGGGCGGCGCCTTCGTCCAGTACGTCGGGCTTGTAGCTGCGCTCACGCGGGGCGCTGGAGCGGCCAAACAGGTACCAGACCAGCAGCAGGCCAAAGACCAGCGCGCCGGCGAAAATCAGCAGGTTGGGATTGTTGAGATCGATCATGGCTTGCCTTCCTCAGCGACATCGGACGAGCCGCCTACGTTCTTGCGGAACAGCACGCGGTCCTCGGGGCCGAAACCCTTGTGCCAGATCACGTAGCCGTAAGTGAAGAGGATCGCGGGCAGACCCAGCGCCAGTTCGGCCCATTCGGGCAGGTAGCGCGTCACCGCCCAGCCGACCAGCACCGCCGGGGCGACCGCCCAGACCAGCGGCCAGCGGAACGGGTTGACCGGCGCCTTGAGCAGCCGCCCGAGCAACCAGCCCTTGGCCAGCGAGGCAAAGCCCAGCGCCAGCAGCAGCGCCCCGGCGGCAGCGGCAGCGGCGAACTTGTCGTTCAGGCCATAGTGGCGCACCAGCAGGATGCCGCCCACGGTCAGCAGCGCCTGGAAGGCAATCGTCGCCAGCGAGAGCCACAGGTTCTTGAGCCGCGCGACATAGACCAGCGCTGCCTCGCTCACCACGGCCGTGGCGGCAACCACTTCGGCCAGCAGCAGGAAGGTCAGCGCCCCGGTGCCGCCAACGAACTGCGGGCCGACCAGGCCCATCACCGCCTCACCCGGAATAGCCAGCGCCAGCGCAATTCCGGCCTGTGCGGCGATGATCCAGAAACCGACCTGGTTGACCTGCGCCGCGATCGCCGCGTGGTTGCCATCGCGCAGGTTGCGGGTGATGACCGGGCCCAGGATCGGCTCGAAGCTGGTCTTCAGTTTCTGCGGCAGCGAGGCGACCTGCTGCGCGGCGTAATAGACCCCGACCGCGACCGGCGAGGTGAAGAAGCCGAGCAGCGCGATGTCGAGCTTGCGCGTGCCCCATTCGACCATGTCCGCCCCCGCCAGCGGCGCCGAGAGCAGCGCCAGCTTGCCCAGTCGCAGCGGGTGCGGGTGCCAGCCGCGCGGGGCCCCGAAGGTCCGCAGCAGCGGCCACAGCGCGACCAGCAGCGCCGCCACCTTGGCCAGGATGAACGACAGCGCCAGGCCCGCGGCGGGCAGCACGAACAGGAAGCCGATCGCCGCCAGGGTCTGCACCCACGGCTCGACCAGGCTGCGCGCCCGCACCGTTGCGCCAACGTTGTAGCGATAGGCCAGCGCCGCCAGCGCAATGTCGGTCAGCGCATTGGCAACAATCGCCAGCGGCAGCAGCCGGTCCCATTCGTTGTATTCGCCGCTGGGGAACATCGGCGCCGGGAACAGGTACAGCAGCGCTGCAGCGCCGAGCGAGAGCAGCAGGGTCAGCGTCATCGCATCGGCGATCACATGGACTTCCTCGCGCGGGTCTTCCGACAAGCGCTGGGCCAGACCGCGGCGCTGCCCCAGCACGCAGAGCTGGGCGATCAGTTCGACAATCACCAGCGCCGAGGCATAGCGGCCGAGCGCCTCAACCCCATAGAACCGCCCGGCGATGAACAGGAACGGCGCCGTGCCGCCCAGCCGCAAGACGAAGCCAAGGAAATTGGTCCGCCCGCCCTTGGCAAGGGCGGCAATATCCTGATCCGGGGGCTGGCTCACGCCGTCTCGCCCTCGGCCCTGAGCGGCCTAGCCAGCAGTTCAGCCACCACCTGCCGCGCCGGGGCTTCACCCGCCAGCAAGCGGGCCACGGCCGCGACGATCGGCATGGCGATCCCGCGCTGCTCTGCCAGTTCGGCCAGCACCGGCGCGGTGTGCGCGCCTTCTGCCACGCTGAGCTTGCCCGCCAGAGCTTCAGCCGCGCCGATCCCTTCGCCCAGCGCCTTGCCCAGGGTGAAGTTGCGGCTGGAAGTGGAGGAGCAGGTCAGCACCAGATCGCCCAGGCCGCACAGCCCGGCCAGCGTTTCCGCCCGCGCGCCAAATGCCAGGCCGAACCGGGTCATCTCGGCATAGCCGCGCGCGATCAGCGCGGCGCGGGCGTTCTGGCCCAGGCCCAGGCCGTCAACCACGCCGCAGGCGATCGCCAGCACGTTTTTGACCGCTCCGCCGATCTCCGCCCCGACCACGTCGTCCGAATAGTAGGGCCGCAGCGTTGGGCGCGACAGGAGGGCTCCAAGCCGCGCCCACTGCGCCTCACCCCCGCTGCAGGCCAGGGTCACGGCAGTCGGCAGGCCGGCGGCCACCTCGTGCGCAAAGGTCGGGCCGGACAGGACGGCGATTTCGGCCAGGGGCAGCGCCTCGCGCGCGACATCGGCCATCAGCCGTCCGGTCCCCGCCTCGATCCCCTTGGAGCACAGCACCAGGTCTCGCGGGCGGTCGGTCAAGCCAGACAGGACCTTGCCAAGATGCTGCGCCGGCGCGACCACCAGCAGGACCGGCAGATCATCGAGCTCTGCCAAGTCGGTGGTGGCCGCAATCCCCGGGGACAGCTCGGCACCCGGCAGAAACAGCGGATTGCGCCGCTCGGCATTGATCGCTGCCACGACTTCGGGCTCGCGCGCCCACAGGCGCACCGGCGTGCCATTGGCAGCATAGGCCTGCGCCAACGCCGTGCCCCAGGCCCCGCCGCCAAGCACCCCCAGGCTGACGCTGGGCCTCACGCCTTTACCCCCGCCCCGCGCACTGGCGCGGCATCGGGATCAAGCGGCCAGCGCGGCCGTGCGGCAATATCGAGCGGATCGGGCACAAAGTTGCCCAGCGCCAACCGCTCCTGCCCGGCCCAGGCGATCATCGCCGCATTATCGGTGCAGAGCGCCAGCGGCGGCGCGACGAAGGGCAGGCCAAACTCACCGGCAAGGCCTTCAAGGCCAGCGCGAATCGTCTGATTGGCGGCGACCCCGCCGGCGACGACCAGCGCGGTTAGGCCGTCGCTATCGGCCAGCGCGCGGCGGGTCCGGTCAACAACGCAATCGAGCGCGGCCTGCTGGAACGCGGCGGCTATATCGGCATCGGCGTGTGTGCCGGCCTGCTTGGCCCGCAGCACCGCGCTCTTGAGGCCGGCGAAAGAAAAATGCGGCTCGCTGCTTCCCAGTAGCGGCCGGGGCAGTGGCACGGCTTTCCGGCTACCTTGGCGTGCCAGCCGCTCAACCGCCGGGCCACCGGGAAAGCCCAGGCCCAGAATCTTGGCAGTCTTGTCAAAGGCTTCGCCAAGGGCATCGTCAATCGTCGTGGCAAGGCGGCGGTACTGCCCGACACCTTCAACCCGCAGCACCTGGCAGTGCCCGCCGGAAACCAGCAGCAGCAGATAAGGGAATTGTAGAGCAGGATCGGCCAGCCGCGGGGACAGTGCATGGCCTTCCAGGTGGTTAACCGCGATCAGCGGCTTGTCGCTGGCCATGGCGAGGGCCTTGGCCGTGACCAGCCCGACCATCACCCCGCCAATCAGGCCGGGGCCCGCCGTGGCCGCAATGGCATCGAGATCGCCGAGTTCCATCCCGGCATCTTGCAACACGGCCGCTACCAGCGGCGCGATCCGTTCGGCGTGGGCCCGCGCGGCAATTTCGGGGACCACACCGCCATAGGGGCGATGGGCATCATCTTGCGAGGCGATCCGCTGCGCCACGATCCGACGCTCGCCATCGACCAGCGCAGCCGCTGTCTCGTCACAGGACGATTCAATTCCGAGCACCAGCCCCATTCTTGCTTCCATCTAGCGAGAATGCGCACTAGCACAAGGCGCGCATGACTGACCGTCCACTCCGTCTTGGAACCCGCCGCTCACCGCTTGCCATGGCCCAGGCGGAAGAAGCACGCGACCGGCTTTGTGCTGCCCACCCGGGGCTGACGGTGGAAATCGTCCCCGTGCAGGCCAGCGGCGACAAGATCCTGGACCGCCCGCTCGCCGAAATTGGCGGCAAGGCGCTGTGGACCAAGGAACTCGATGTCTGGCTGCTGGAGGGTGAGATCGACTTTGCGGTCCATTCGGCCAAGGATGTCGAGACGCTGCGCCCCGCCGGAATTGCCATTGCCGCCGTGCTGCCGCGCGCCGATGTGCGTGACGTGCTGGTGGGCGTGGATAGCCTGGCAGCCCTGCCGCCCGGCGCCCGGATCGGCACCAGCGCTCCGCGCCGCGCCGCCCAGGCGCTGCATTTCCGGCCCGACTGCCAGATCGTCTCGTTCCGCGGCAATGTCGCCACCCGGCTTGGCAAGCTGGAAGCCGGCGAAGCCGATGTGACCCTGCTGGCCGCCGCCGGCCTTGAGCGACTGGGACAGAGCGACGTTGGCACGCCGCTTGATCCCGCGGTCTGGTTGCCCGCACCGGGCCAGGGCTGCATCGCGATCGAATGCCGTCCGGGCGATGACCGGACAGCCGGTCTGCTGGCCGCGATCGATCATCGCGCAAGCCATGCAGCGCTGCTGGCCGAACGCGCGCTGCTGGCGGCGCTGGGCGGCAATTGCCACAGCCCGATCGCCGCGCTGACCGAGCATCGCGATGGCGAGCTGGTGCTCCATGCTGCACTGTTCAGCCCCGACGGGGGTGAGCGCGTGGCCGCCACCATGCACTTCCCGGCGGGCGATGCTACCGGTCCGGCCGAGCTCGCACGCCTGCTGCTCGATCAGGCTTCACCGGCAATCCGGCAGCATTTCGAGGGTTTTGCAAGCTAAGGAAACGCGTATGGTTCCGCTGGTTGTGATCCGCCCAGAGCCTGGCTGCACCGCAACGGTGGACGCGGCGCGGGGAGCGGGTCTTGAGCCGCGGAGCTTTCCGCTGTTTGCCGTGACCCAGCGCTCGTGGTCGGCCCCGCCCCCCGATGCACATGACGCGCTCCTGCTGGGCAGCGCCAATGCGGTCCGCCATGCCGGACCGGGCCTGGCGGCTGTCCGTCACCTCCCAGCCTATGCCGTGGGCGATGCCACCGCCGATGTCGCCCGCGCGGCGGGGATTTCCGTGATCGGTCAGGGTCAGGGCGGGCTGCAGTCGGTGCTCGGCCAGCTTGACGCGGCCCACAAGCGGTTGCTGCGACTGGCGGGTGAGGAACGGATTGTGCTGACCCCGCCAGCAGGCGTCACCATGACCGAACGGGTGGTCTATGCCAGCCTTGCCCAGCCGATGCCGGCCGAACTAGTTGCGCTGCTGGCCGAACCGGCGCTGATCGCGCTCCACTCAGCCGAGGCGGCGCACCATTTTGCCGCCGAATGCGTCCGTAACGGCCTGCGCCGGGCGCGCCTCAGGCTCTGCGCGCTGGGGCCCAGAATTGCCGCGGCAGCGGGCGATGGCTGGGGCGAAGTGGCGGTGGCCCCCGATACCAGCGACCGCGCACTGCTGGCCTTGGCCCGCCAGATGTGCCAAGACCCTTGGGGAAACACCAAGTCCTGAAGGCCATCGCAACCTCGCATGACTGAATTTGACAGCTATTCGCGCCGCCCCGCCGGCTCAGGCATTTCGCTGCGCGCCGTCCTTGGCACCTCGCTCCTGGCCTTTGTCGGCGGCGCTGCGCTGATTGGTTGGCTGGTATATGATGATCGCCTGCCGATCGATGCCGGCTTCGGCCGTGCCGAAGTGGCTGCACCGGCACCTTCGGCCAGCCCGCTCGCCGCCCTGCCATCCCCCTCGGCCAGTCCCTCGCTCGCCGCTGTTGCTGGCGGGATGGACCAGCGGATTGCCGCGCTGGAGCAGCGCTTGACCCGGCTCGATCTTCAGGCCGCCGCAACCGAAGGCAATACCGCCCGCGCCGAAGCCCTGCTAGTCGCACTCGCCACTCGCCGCGCGATTGAGCGCGGGGCGCCGCTGGGCTACCTTGAGACTCAGCTCAAGCTGCGGTTTGGCGATGCCCAGGCCAATTCGGTTGCCACCTTGATCGCCAATGCCCAGCGCCCGGTCACGATTGACCAGCTGAGCAGCGATCTTGAAGCGCTGGGCCCGACCCTGCTCGGCACCCCCGCCAACGAAGGCGGCTGGCAGCGCTTTACTCGCGAGCTCTCCGGCCTGTTTGTGGTTCGCCGCGGCGATGCACCCTCGGCCCAGCCCGACGCGCGGCTTGATCGTGCTCGGTTGATGCTGCGCAGCGGGCAGGTTGAGACGGCGCTGGCGGAAGTGCAGCGACTGCCGGGTGCCTCTGCCGCCGGTGACTGGGTCAATGCCGCGCGCCGCTATGCTGCTTCGCAAAAGGCGCTCGACCTGATCGAGACCGCCGCCTTGCTGGAGCCGGAAAAGCTCAAGAATGGAACCGGCGTGGCCGTGCAACAACCGGGGCCTGGCGCGCCGCCAGCCGGGTAAGCCTTAGGCCCGCAGCAGCGCCGGCAAGTCACCCGACATGCCGCGTGCCTCGTCCATGAAGAAGCGCTTGAGCCAGCCCGAGCGCTGGACTGCGCCCATGCCCAGCCGCCGCACCACGCTGGGCAGGCGGCCCGGAATCGCGAACAAGCGGTTGATCGCATCGGTGGCAAATCCGACCGAGAAGCTGTCAACCGAGCGCCAGCGCTCGTAGCGCGCGAGTAGCTGGGCATCGCCCGGCTCCAGCCCCAGCCGCATGCCATCGGCCAGCACTTCAACCAGCGCCCCGACATCACGCAGCCCGAGGTTAAGGCCCTGCCCGGCGATCGGGTGAATGCCATGCGCAGCATCGCCGATCAGCGCGAGGCGCTGGTCGACAATGCGCGGCGCGCGATGGAAGTTGAGCGGATAGCTCATCCGCGGCGCAGCCAGCGCAAGCGCGCCGAACATTCCGCCCATGTGGCGCTGTACCTCATCCAGGAACAGCGCTTCGGGCATGGCGAGGACACCGGCGGCATCCTTTTCAGCCACGGTCCAGACCAGCGCCGAGCGGTGCCGAACAGCGTCGTCGAGCAGCGGCAGCAGCGCGAAGGGGCCAGCGGGATAGAAGATCTCCCAGGCTACGTTCTCATGGCTTTTCTCGTGATAAAGCGCCGTTACGATCGCGCGGTGGTGATAGTCCCACTTGGCGGTCGCCAGCCCGGCTTCATCGCGGGTGGGTGACTTGCGCCCCTCGGCCGCGATCAGCAGGCTGCCGGTCAATTCCTCGCCATTGTCGAGCACCACGCGCACGCCATGCTCGCCGCGCTCGCGCTCGACCGCTTCAGTACCCGCATGCCAGGCAATCGCCGGTTCGGCTTTTGCCGCTTCGAACAGCGCCACCCGGATATCGCGGTTGGCATACATCCGGCCGAGCGAGCCGTCCTCCGCCCCCGGCTGAAAATCGATCCGGCCGGGCTTCATCTGGTCGGTCACGGCAATCGCGGCAATCGGGCAGCCCAGCGGCTCAAGCGTCTCTGCCAGGCCGATATTGGCGAAGAGGTTCCAGCTGGCGGTCGATATGGCCGACGCGCGGCCGTCGGCGCCCTCTGAGGTCAGTTGCTCGGGCGTGGCCTTGTCGACCACGTGGCTGGTGATCCCTTGCCGCGCCGCCGCCAGCGCCAGCGTCATGCCGACCAGCCCACCCCCCAGGATGACGAGGTCGCGCCGCGCGCTCACTTGGTGCGCTCGCAGCTGTTGCCCGCCCCAGCGTCGAGATCGAGGCAGCGGCCATCGAAGGCGCCATCGTCAACCTTCAAACCAATGGCGGCGGCCAGTGTCGGCGCAATATCGACCGTCTCGACCGGGTTGGGCTGCTCGAACCCGGCCATGCCCTTTCGCCAGAACAGCATCGGCACGCGCCGGTCATAGTCCCAGACGCTGCCGTGAGTGGCGACGAAGGCCCCCGCGACCGGAACCGGGATCGGCGTGATCGCCCGGTTCAGCACCACCACCACATCCCCCGACCGCTCGGCCATGAACGAGGCGCGGGCGCGCTCACGGATCGACCAGTCCTGGGGATTGCCGGTGGGCACCGGGGTTGCAGAAAGTTCGCCGGCGGTGAAGGCGGCAGCCACTTGCGGATGGTTGCGAGTCAGGTTGACCAGTTCCTCGATCACGCGGGTGCGGGCAGCGCCAATAACCGAAGCATTGACGTACATGTCGCCAAACGGCCCGTCGCCATAGATCAGCGGCTGTCCCTGCGGTGCGGCCACGCCGGTGCGCTTGGTGATTTCCGCCCCCAAGGCCGCCGGCATCAGGGCCATGTCGGCGCGGGCGGCCCCAGGCATGGCCTGTTCACGCAGCCGTTCGGGCGCGTCATGGCCGCCATGATCGGCCGTCAGCACCACCAAGTAGTCGATCTTGCGCTTGTCGAGCGCGGCGAACAGCCGGCCGATCGTGCGGTCCAGCTCGGCCATCTGGATGCACATTTCGACCCCTTCGGTGCCGAGCGCGTGTCCGATGTAATCATTGGCCGAAAGGCTGACTGACAGCACGTCGGGCGCAGAGCCCTGGCCCAGCTTCAGCTCGTCAACCAGGCCAATTGCAAGATCGACCGTTGCCCCATCCATCCGCGGCGAAACTCGCAGTACATCGGGCTTGGCCCCCTTGGGCAAGGCGAAGCGAAAGGTTCCAACCGTGCCATTGCCGATCGTCACGGCCCGGTCGCGCGGGCCGCACCAGACCGGCGGCTTGAGCGCCGGCGCCCCCTTGGCCAGCAAGGCACTGGTGGCCGCATTGACGCGCAGCGCAGCCGGGGTCAGCTCGCGGCCCTTGAAGGTCGTGAAGGCGCTACCCTTCCACCAATAGCCGGCGTCGATCTTGTGCCCGCCCATCATTACCACGGCGCGATCCTTGGCCGAGACGGCAACATTGCGGGTCGCGGGGTTGGCGGCCTTCATCAGTTCGCCCAGGGTCGGCACCTTGAGCAGGTTGGCCGAGACGACCGGATTGCCCGGGGTGCTGGCCGGATCGGTCAGGTCTTCTGAGCAATAGATCTTCTTCTCCGCGCGCGCGATCGCCGGATTGAACCAGTTGTTGGCAATGATCCCGTTGCGGGCCGGACGCGCGCCGGTCAGGATCGTCGAGTGCCCGGGGCAGGTCTCAGTTGCGGCATGCGACTGGAACCCCGAAGGGAAGACTGCGCCGCTCAGCAGGCGCGCGAACCCGCCGGTGAAGTGCTCGCGATACTGGGCGAACAGATCGGCCGATAGCTGATCGACCGACAGCGCCAGGACCAGTTGCGGGCGGGCGGGCTCGGCAGTTGGGGCTGGAGCCGATGCCGCCGCTGGCTGACCTTGGGCCAAAGCCGGGGCTGACAGGCCCAGGGCGGCAGTGGCAAACAGGCTAACAACGGTGCGGCGCATGGGTGAATCCTTGCTTTGATCGCCGAAATCGGCAAGGCCCTGATGGCGTTGCCAGCGCCCAAGTGCAAGGCCTGCGAAAGGCCAAGGAGAAGACATTTCGATGCCCCGCCTTGCGGCACTGATCGCCTTCCTGTTGCAGTTGCTGATCCTGGTGGCCAGTCCGGCGCGCGCGGGCGAAACCAACATCGTCGCAACCCTGTTGGCGGAAGGCCCGGCCATGCCCGGCCGCACGGTGACGCTGGCGATCGACATGCAGCCAAAGCCCGGCTGGCATGGCTATTGGCAGAACCCGGGCGATGCCGGCCAGGGCATGAGCGTTGCCTGGTCGCTACCCCCGGGCGCCAAGGCTGGCGCCCTGGCCTATCCGGTGCCTGCCACGCTGACCATCGCCGGGCTGATGAACCACGTGTTCAAGACCGAATATGCCGTGCTGGTGCCCTTCACCGTTCCGGCGGACGCCAAGCCCGGGCAGGTGCTGGACCTGCGCGCCAAGGCACAATGGCTGGCCTGCACCGACGAGATCTGCGTGCCGGAACAAGGCGAACTCGCCGCCAGGGTGACGGTCGGCGCGCCGGGCCAACCCGATGCGCGGTTTGACCGCTGGCGCGCTGCGCTCCCCGCCCCGCTCGGCAGTCCGGCGCGCTTCGCCTTTGCGAACCGCAAGCTGCGCGTTGCGATCCCGCTTCCGGCGGCGATGCAGGTAAGCGAGCCGCACCTGTTCCTCGCCACGGGCAGCGTGGTCGATTATGCCGCCCCGCAAGCCTTCTTCCGGGCAGGCGACCTGCTGGTGGCCGAAGTGCCGGTGGCAAAGTACGATCCGGCCCAGCCCGGCGCGATCGAGGCCGTCCTGCGGCTCAATCCTCATGGCGACGGGGTGACAATCAGTGCCGCGCCGGGCGACGTTCCGACCGGTGGGGAACCACTGACCGCCAGCGCGAGCGCCGCACCTTCGCTTGCCTGGCTGATCCTGGCGGCACTGGCGGGCGGCCTGCTGCTCAATGTGATGCCCTGTGTCTTCCCGATCCTGAGCCTCAAGGCGCTGAGCCTGGCCCGCGCCGGTGAAAGCGCGAGCCAGGCCCGCGCCGAAGGCCTGGCTTATACCGCGGGCGTCGTGATCGCCTGCCTGGCGCTCGGCGGCTTGCTGCTGGGCCTGCGCGCGGCCGGGCAGGAAGTGGGCTGGGCTTTCCAGTTGCAGGAGCCGCTGGTGGTCGCCGCGCTGCTGCTGCTGGCCGTGGCGATCACGGCCAATCTGCTGGGCTTGTACGAATTCATGGTGCCGGGGTTCGCCAGCGAAGGTTCACCGCAAGGTGCCTTTGCCACGGGCCTGCTCGCCGCCTTTGCCGCCACGCCTTGCACCGGACCGTTTATGGCTGCGGCAATGGGCGCTGCGCTGCTGCTGCCGCCGCTGCCCGCCTTGCTGCTGTTCGCTGCGCTTGGCCTGGGGATCGCCCTGCCCTTCCTCGCCATTGCCTGGGTCCCGGCGCTACGGCGGCGGATGCCCAAGCCGGGGCCGTGGATGGGCAAGTTCCGCGCGTGGATGGCGCTGCCGATGGGACTTACCGCGCTGGCGCTCATCTGGCTGGCCAGCCGGATCGGTGGCAATGCCTTTGCCTTCGCGCTGGGCCTGATCGCGGTGATCGTGGTGGCCGCGCTGGTCCTGCTCGGCCGGCGCCAGCGCAATGGCCTGGCCGGCGGGCGGCTGTGGTGGAGCGGCCTCGCCGCGCTGCTGGCGCTTGCGGCGATTGGTCTGCCCGGCATGGTCCGCGCGCCATCCGCCAGTCCCGAGGCGGGCCTGCTCGATGCCCGACCTTTCAGCGAGCAAGCCCTTGCCGCGGCCCGCGCCAGCGGCAAGCCGGTGTTCGTCTACATGACCGCCGACTGGTGCCTGTCCTGCAAGGTCAACGAACGCGTCGCGATTGAGCGCGAGCCGACCCGCGAAGCCTTCCGCAAAGCCGGGGTGATCGTGCTGCGCGGCGATTGGACCCGGCGCGATCCGGCGATCACCCGGTTCCTCACGGCGCAGGGCGCGGCGGGGATCCCGCTTTATCTGTGGTATCCCGCCAGCGGCGGCGCGCCTGCCCAATTGCCGCAGGTGCTGGGGCCGGACAGCCTGGTCGAACAGGCCCAGCGGTAAATTTAATCGCGCAGTTGATTTTGGTCAAAGCTTTGGCTGCATGACCGTTCCATCAGGGAGACAAGACGGGAGCCAGCCGGTTCCCCTCAAAAATTCTCCCCACCTGGAGCGGCTGCACAGTACAGCCGCTCTTTTTTTTGGCTTAAACAGCAGAGCTGAACCGGCGGACAGAATCCTGCCGATAGGGATCGAACAGCGCCGCGATAGTGCGGGCATAGGGCAGCGCTTCGGGCAGCAGCCGCAGGGTGCCGTGATCGAGTTCGGCCAGTTCGCGATCGATGAAAGGCAGCAGCCGCATCAGCACTTCGTTGGCGAGATCGGGATCGAGGCGCGCCTCACCCCGGCAGAGGATCCCTTCGATCACCGCGCCGCGGCGCTGATCGTCGGCACTGCGGATCAGGCCGCCCGAAGCCGGCAGGCGATCCTGCGACAGCAGCATGCGGTAGCGCCCGGCATTCTTCTCGTTCTGCCAGATAATTCCCGGCATCATCGTGATCGCAGAAGCGCCCAGGCCGACGAGCACCGGGGCCTGATCATCGGTAAAGCCCTGGAAGTTGCGCCGCAGCGTGCCGTCCTGCACGGCGCGGGCCATGGCATCGCCGGGCCGCGCGAAGTGATCGAAGCCGACCGGCAAATAGCCTTCACCCACCAGCAACCGATACCCGAACTGGGCCATGGCAAAGCGCGTTGCCTGATCTGGCAGATGGCTGCCATCGATCCGGCGCTGGCGCGGGATCAGGTTCGGGACATGGGCATAGCCGAACAGCGCGATCCGATCCGCGCCGAGTTCGACCGTGCGGCGCAGCGAGGCTTCAAGGTCCGCCAGGGTCTGGCCGGGGAGGCCATACATCAGATCGAAATTGAGCGAGGTCACACCGGCCCCGCGCAACATCTCTGTACCGCGCGCGATCAGGGCATCATCCTGAACCCGGCCAATCGCGGCCTGGAGGTGCGGGGCGAAGGTCTGCACACCCATACTGGCATGGCTGACGCCGACCCAACCAAGGACTTCGGCCCATTCGGTTGTCAGGGTGCGGGGGTCGACCTCGATCGACAGCAGCGGCTCGGCCAGTGAGACATGGAGCGTCAGCGCATCGACCAGCCGGACAAAGTCGGTCGGCGTGATCGCATTGGGGCTGCCGCCACCGAAGGCGATCCGGCGCGCGGCGATCCGGCCGTCGAGCCGAACGCCGGCCAGGGCGATTTCGCGGTGCAGGGCATCTAGGTAGCTCGCAAGGCGTTGGCGGCGGTTGGCCGCGCCGGTGTTGCAGCCGCAGTACCAGCAGATCTGCTCGCAAAACGGGATGTGGACATAGAGCGAGACATCGCCCGACACGCCGCGCAGGGCGGCATCGGCATCGACGCTGCCAATCCCCTCACCAAACTCCGCCGCAGTGGGGAAGCTGGTATAGCGCGGGACCGGCACGGCGAGCAGATCGGGATAGTACGGCCACATGCCGGTGCTTGTCGGGGATTCGGACCCGGGCGTCATTGCGCTGGCTCAATTTGCAGCGCGCCGGCGCGCTTGCGCGACGTGCCGCCGTGGCAGCCTTTGACGCAATCCTGCGCTCCGCCCTTGCCCGGACTGTCGCCGCCCTTCGGGATCGTGACCAGCCGAATCTGTCCATCGCCCGTGCAGATCGGCACCAGCAGGCTGTCACTGGCCATCACCGGCGCCGCGTGGAGCGCGGCGGGTGCTATGGCCAGCAAGGCGAAGAAGCGCAGGAACCGGTTCATGCCGCCTTGTCATCCTCGTCATCGATCAGGATCCGCGCGGCGGCCCCATCAAGGTCGTCAAACTGTCCGCGCTTGAGCGCCCAGAAGAAGGCCAGCAGCCCCAGCATTCCCAGGCCCAGCGCGACCGGGATCAGGATGGCCAGTCCGTTCACCGCGCGGCTCCATAAAGGCGCAGCGAATTGGCAATGACGATCAAGGAGCTGGTCGACATGGCCACGGCTGCGATCAGCGGGGTGACGAGGCCGGCCATGGCCAGCGGCACGGCCAGCGCATTGTAGCCGATGGCGAGTATGAAGTTCTGCTTCACCACCGCCATGGTCCGGCGCGCGGCGCGCACCCCGCGCGGCAGGGCGAGCAGCGAGTCCCCCAGGAACACCAGGTCCGCCGCCTGCCGCCCCACATCGCTGGCACTGCCCGGCGCGATCGAGGCGTTTGCGGCCGCAAGTGCGGGGCCATCGTTCAGCCCGTCGCCCGCCATCAGCACCTTGTACCCGGCGGCCTGGAGCCGCGCGATGGCAGACTGCTTGTCGGCGGGGCTGGCCCCGGCCTGGGCGGTCAGGCCCGTCTGGCGAGAGACTTCGGCCACCGCAGCGGGGTTGTCGCCGGAGAGGATCGTCGCCTCGATGCCCAGCACCTTCAGTTCCGCCAGCGCTTGTTCGGCATCGGGGCGGATGCGATCGGCAAAGGAAATCAGGCGGACCGGACGTGTGCCAATGGCGAGCGCCGCAGCGATGCCGGTGGCGCTGTCCGGCCGGCGCAGCGCGACTGCCTGTCCCTGCCACAAGGCCGAAACCCCGCGGCCGGCTTCCTCGGCAACGTCCTGCAATTCGGCAGCGCGGGTCCCTGCGGCGCTGAGCGCATCGGCCAAGGCGCGCGACAGCGGGTGGCGGCT
Source organism: Novosphingobium ginsenosidimutans (assembly GCF_007954425.1). Lineage (NCBI taxonomy): Bacteria > Pseudomonadati > Pseudomonadota > Alphaproteobacteria > Sphingomonadales > Sphingomonadaceae > Novosphingobium > Novosphingobium ginsenosidimutans. Next base: position 555,557 of record NZ_CP042345.1, read on the forward strand.
GTGCGTGGCGAGCGCCAGGGCAACTGCAGCTTCATCGCCATCCAGCGCCGCAAGGCTGGCGGGATCGGGCAGCGGGCGGCCCAGCGTCAGCGTGCCGGTCTTGTCCAGCAGCGCGCGGTCGATATTGGCCAGCCGTTCGAGCGCCTCCCCGTCCTTGACCATGATCCCGGCGCGCATCAACGCCCCGCTCGCCACCACCTGCGCCACCGGCACGGCCAGGCCGAGCGCGCAGGGGCAGGTGATGATCAGCACGGCAATCGCGATCACCAGCGAATGGTGCAGCCCCGCCCCGGCGATCAGCCAGCCGGCCAGCGTCAGCGCGGCGAGCGTGTGGACAGCGGGCGCATAGAGCCGCGAGGCCCGGTCGGCGATCCGGACATAGCGCGAGCGGATCTGCCCCGCCGCCTCCATCAGCCGCGCAATCTCGGCCAGCGAGGTGTCGGATCCGGCAGCGGTGACCTTTACGTCAACGGGAGCATCAAGGTTGAGCGTGCCGGCGTGGACTTCGTCTCCGGCCAGCATGGCTACGGGAGCGCTCTCGCCGGTCAGCAGCGAGCGGTCGAACCGGCTCTGGCCGGTCACGATCGCTCCGTCCGCTGCCAGCCGTTCCCCGGCGGCGACGCGCATCACCATCCCCGGCACCAGATCGCGCGCGGCAATCCACTGGGCGGTGCCGTCCTTGCTTACCACCATTGCGCCCGGGGCAGCCTGACGCAGCAGGGCATCGACCCCGGCCCGGGCGCGGTCGCGCATCATCGCGTCAAGCACGCGGCCTGCCAGCAGGAACAGCAGCAACATCAGCGTGCCATCGAACCAGGCCTCATGCCCGCCGGTGGCGGTTTCATAGAGGCTGAGGCCGGTCGCCAGTGTCACCCCGATCGAGATCGGCACGTCCATGTTGGTGCTGCGCTGCTTCAGCGCGCCCCAGGCCGAGGTGAAGAACGGCCGCCCGGCATAGGCAATCGCCGGCACGCCGATCATCGCCGAAAGCCAGTGGAACAGGTCACGTGTGCTGCCGTCAGCCCCCGACCAGATCGAGACTGAGAGCAGCATCACGTTCATGCAGGCAAAGGCCGCCACAGCGAGCGGGGCGAGCAGCGGCTTCACCGCAGAAGGCGGCGCGGAAAGGTCTTCAACCCGCGGTTGGCTGGCGAACCCGGCGTCGGCCAGTGCGGCCATCAGCTCTGGCTCGCGCACGGCCGCTTCATGCTCGACCCGCACCTGCCGCGCGGTGAGGTTTACACGCGCAGAATGGACCCCCGGGAGTCCGGCAAAAGCCCGCTCGACCTTACCCATGCAGCCGGCGCAATGCATCCCCGGCACGACCAGCACCGTCGCCTCGAGCGGCGTGACATCATCGAGGCGGGCCGGGGCGTTCATCGCAGTTCCTGTTCTTCGCGCCACTTGGCGTTACCGGCCTCGGCGGCAATGCGTACCATCCAGCGGCCTGGCGCGACCGCCCTGGTCGAGACGAAAGCCCCATCGGCGGCGCGGACGAAGACCAGCGCCTGGTCCGGCGCATGGCCCAGCGGGTGGCGCGCCACGGCGCTGACCGTCAGCCCGTCCGGCGCCCCGGCAAAGCGCACTGCCACCCGGTCATCCGGCAAGCGTGCCAGCGTGGCGCTCCAGCCCAGCTTCTGCTGGGCGGCAGCAGCACCCAGCCACTTGTTGTAGTGCTGGCTGGCGACATAGGAGTTCTCCACCACCACGCCGCCAAAGGTCGAGCTGGCGAAATGCGCCATAGTGAAGTTGACCGCCATGACGATCCCGAAGAACACCACGAAAATCGCAGTGACCTTGCGGCCGGTGAGTTGGCCTTTGGTGCTGGCAGCGATGGTCATTCGTCGTGGTCCTCTTCCGGAGCATCGAAGCGGGTCTCGGCGCGGTCACCGCCAGCCTCGCGATCACGCGCGGCAAGGACGAAGGTGAATTCCTCTTCCTCAGTCCCTTGCGGCGCGACGACATAGACGCGCACGGGCTTGGTCTGGTCGGGCGCAACGGTGAACTGCAGTTCGCGCGAGGCGCTTTCGCGGCCCATCTCGTCGGTCCACATCACCGCGCCCGGCAGACCTTCGAGCGTGACCGACATCGGCCGCGGGCGCGCTTCCATGTTGCGCAGCTTGATCGTGTAGTCGTTGCGGACCTCGCCGTTCGACAGCAGCATGAAGGGCGGGTTGCGGTCTTTCGCGACACTGAGGTCAATCCGCGTGCGCGTGCCGAGCGCGAAAAGCAGGCCTGCGCCGATCGCCGCCCAGACGCCGAAATAGGCTAGGGTCCGCCAGTGCAGCGCCGTCTTGAGGATCGAGCGGCGCTGGCCGCCGGCCCGCTCATGTTCGCAGTCTTCCAGCGTCGCATAGTCGATCAGCCCGCGCGGGCGATCCAACTGGACCATCACTTTGTCGCAGGCGTCGATGCACAGGCCGCAGGTGATGCAGGCGATGTCCGGTCCGTTGCGAATATCGTAGCCGGTCGGGCAGACCGCGACGCACTGGTTGCAATCGACGCAGTCGCCGATGACATCTGGCTGGCGTTCCTTGGCCTTGACCGAGCCGCGCTGTTCGCCGCGCCAGTCCTTGTAGGTGACGATCAGGCTCTTTTCATCGAGCATGGCTGTCTGGATCCGCGGCCAGGGGCACATGTAGATGCAGACCTGCTCGCGCATGAAACCGCCGAAAATGAAGGTCGTGGCGGTCAGCACGGCGACTGTGGCATAGGCCACCGGGGCGGCCTGACCGGTCCAGAAATCGACGGTCAGCGTGGGCGCGTCGGCGAAGTACATGATCCAGGCGCCGCCGGTCCAGAAGCTGATCGCCAGATAGATCGACCACTTGAGCCCGCGCTTGAACAGCTTGGCTGCGTTCCATGGTCCGGCCTCAAGCTTCAGCTGGGCGTTGCGATCGCCATCGATCAGGCGATCAACGTGCTGGAACAGATCGGTCCAGATCGTCTGCGGGCACGAATAGCCGCACCAGGCGCGGCCAAAGGCGCTGGTAATCAGGAACAGCCCGATCCCGGCCATGATCAGCAGGCCGGCGACGAAATAGAACTCGTGCGGCCAGATCTCGATCGAGAACATGTAGAAGCGGCGGTTGGCCAGATCGACCAGCACGGCCTGGTCCGGGGCATAGGGGCCCCGGTCCCAGCGCAGCCACGGCGTGAGGTAATAGATCCCCAGCGTGACCACGAGCATCAGCCACTTGAAGCGGCGGAAGGGGCCGCTCACCACCTTGGGAAAGACGGCCTTCCGCTTTTCGTAGTATGATACCTTGGCAGGCTCAGGGCTGAGCATTGGCCTCCCCTGTCGCAGGAGCTGCGGCCGGCGCGGCAGCAGGTGCCGCCACGAAATCCTCACCGCCGCCCAGCGAGTGGACATAGGCGGCCAGCATCTTGATCGTCACCGGATCAAGCTTGCCGCCCCAAGCCGGCATCACCCCGGCGTGGGCCTGGTGGATGCTGCCCATCACCTGTTCTCGCTTGCCGCCGTAAAGCCAGATCGCGTCGGCCAGGTTGGGCGCGCCGAACTGGCGGCCGCCCTTGGCATCGGCGCCGTGGCAGGCGGCGCAGTTCTCGGCAAAGAGCTGCGCACCGCGCGCGTTGGGCGCGGCCTTGCCAGAAAGCGACAGGACATGATCGGCCACCGCAGCGATGTCAGCCGGGGGCAAGATCCCGTCCTTGCCGAAGTTCGGCATCAGGCTTTGGCGCGTCGCGTCATTGCCGGGCTGGCGGATGCCGTTGATCAAGGTGGTCTCGATGTCCTTGATGGTGCCGCCCCACAGCCAATCGTCGTCGCGCAGGTTGGGATAGCCCTTGCTGCCCGCCGCGCCCGAACCGTGGCACTGCACGCAATTGACACGGAAGGCGGCGCGGCCGCCGTTGATTGCAGCCCGCATCAGGTCGGGCTTGCTGGCCAGTTCTTCGACCGGTGTTGCGGCAAGCGCGGCGAGGGTCCCGGCGCGGCGGGCGTCCTCGGCTTTCATCTCCTGGTCGAGCTGCCCGCGGCTGGACCAGCCCCATAGGCCCTCGGTGCCCTTGTTAAGCATTGGCCAGGCCGGGTAGACGATCATGTAGCCGATCGCGAAGAAGATCGTGGCGTAGAGCGTCCACAGCCACCAACGCGGCAGCGGGTTGTTGAGTTCCTCGATCCCGTCCCAGCTATGGCCAACGGTTTCGACCCCGGTTGCTTCATCGATGCGGGGGCCGGCGGAGGCCGGCAATTGATCAGCGTTGGCCATCGTCGTCGTCCTTGAAGATCATGGTCTTGGCCGCCTCGTTGGCGGAGCGGGCGCTCGGCCGGAACGGCCAGAGCACGAGCACGAGGAAGGTGACCAGCATGGCCAGCAGTCCCCAGCTGTCGGCAAAATGCCGCAGCATGTCATAGGTGGAGTGCGTGCTCACCGGCCCTTCTCCTTGGCCAGATCCTCCTGCGCGGCGGCGCTGTTGACATCGACCAGCGTGCCCAGCATCTGCAGGTAGGCCACCAGCGCATCCATTTCCGTCAGCCGGTCGGGCTTGCCATCGAAGTCGCGGACCTGGGCCTTGGGATAGCGCTTGTTCAGGTCAGCCGCGTCGCCCATCGGATCGGCTTGCAGCCTGAGGTCGGCATCGGCCTTGGCGATCTGCTCCTTGGTATAGGGCGTGCCGGCCCGGTAGAGCGCGGTCAGCGTGGCGCTGGGATCGCCGGCATCCAGATCGCGATCGGCCAGGAAGGCATAGGTCGGCATGACCGATTCCGGCACCACGGCGCGCGGATCCTTCAGATGCTGGACGTGCCATTCATCCGAATAGCGCCCGCCGACGCGCGCCAGGTCCGGACCCGTGCGCTTTGAGCCCCACTGGAACGGCCGGTCATACATCGATTCCGCCGCCAGGCTGTAGTGACCGTACCGTTCCACCTCGTCGCGGAACGGGCGGATCATCTGGCTGTGGCAGACATAGCAGCCTTCGCGGACATAGATGTCGCGCCCGGCCTGCTCGAGCGGGGTGTAGGGGCGCATCCCGTCCACCTTTTCGATCGTGTTGTCGATCCAGAACAGCGGGGCGATTTCCACGATCCCGCCGATCGTCACCGCCGCAAAGGCAGCGAGGCCGAACAGCGCGACGTTGCGTTCCATCTTCTTGTGGCGCCGCCAGTCTTCCTTGGGGGCGTCGGTTGCGTTTGCAGTCATCTTGAAAGCCCCCTTATTCGGCCGGAACAGCGGTGAGCGGACGGTCCGCGGCGGGATCATACTTGGGCTGGTAAAGCGGCTCCTCGTCGCGGAGGTTGCCGGCAATGGTCTGCCAGACGTTGAAGGTCATGATACCGGCACCGACCAGGAACATGCCCCCGCCGAAGGCGCGCAGCAGGTACATTGGGTGAAGCGCGGCGACCGTTTCGGCAAAGGAGTTCACCAGGTAGCCATCGGCCCCGTATTCGCGCCACATCAGGCCCTGGGTGATCCCCGCCACCCACATCGAGGAGGCGTAGAAAACGATCCCCAGAGTAGCGAGCCAGAAGTGCCAGTTCACCATGCGCAGCGAATAGAGCCGCTCACGCCCCCACAGCCGCGGGACCAGGTAATAGACGCAGGCAAAGGTGATCATGCCGTTCCAGCCCAGCGCGCCGGAGTGGACGTGGCCGATGGTCCAGTCGGTATAGTGCGAGAGCGAGTTGACGCTCTTCACGCTCATCATCGGGCCTTCGAAGGTGCTCATGCCGTAGAAGGCCAGCGCCAGCACCATCATGCGGATGATCGGATCGGTGCGGACCTTGTCCCAGGCGCCGTTCAGCGTCATCAGGCCGTTGATCATCCCGCCCCAGCTCGGCATCCACAGCATGACCGAGAAGACCATGCCCAGCGTCTGCGCCCAGTCGGGCAGCGCGGTGTAGTGCAGGTGGTGCGGACCCGCCCAGATATAGAGGAAGATCAGCGACCAGAAGTGCAGGATCGACAGGCGATAGCTGTAGACCGGGCGCTGCGCCTGTTTGGGCACGAAGTAGTACATCATCGCCAGGAAGCCGGCGGTCAGGAAAAAGCCCACGGCGTTGTGGCCGTACCACCACTGGACCAGCGCGCCCTGCACGCCCGACCACAGCGGATAGCTCTTCGAACCGACCAGGCTGACCGGCACGTTTGCGTTGTTGACCAGGTGGAGCATGGCCACGGTCAGGATGAACGCGAGGTAGAACCAGTTGGCAACGTAGATGTGCGGCTCGCTGCGCTTGATGATCGTGCCAACGAAGACCGCCAGATAGGCCACCCAGACGAGCGTCAGCCACAGGTCGACGTACCATTCGGGCTCGGCATATTCCTTGCCCTGGGAGATACCCAGCAGGTAGCCGGTCGCCGCCAGGACAATGAACAGCTGATAGCCCCAGAACACGAAACGGGCGAGGCCGGGGAAGGCCAACCTCGCCCGGCAGGTGCGCTGGACCACGTAGAATGACGTGGCGATCAGCGCGCTGCCTCCGAAAGCGAAGATCACGGCCGAGGTGTGGAGCGGACGCAGGCGACCAAAGCTGGTCCATTCCAGACCCAGGTTAAGCACCGGGAAAGCGAGCTGGAGTGCGATGACCAGGCCGACCAGGAACCCGGCCATGCCCCAGAACACTGTGGCGATCATGCCGTAGCGGATCAGCTCGTCGTCATACCGGCCCTCATCGTGCGGGACCTTCAGCAGGCCTTCAGCGGCCGCCTTGAAATCGGCCGTGCGCAGCGAAACGACCAGGCCAATCAGCGCCGCCAGGGCGAAGATGCCCATGTGCACTGCAAAGCCCCAGTCGACTGCGGCCGCCATGGCGATGACGGAGATAAACAATGCAGCCAGCCAACGGCCGCTGCGCGAAACTACGGATTCCATGAGCCTTCCCTCTCTGGAAATATCAGATGAGACCGCGTCTGGACGGTCCGCCGCAATGCAGCATTGACCGGGATCAAATTTCAGGGGTTGGTGCGGAAATAACTATCGGCAATGCGAAAATTGCGCAGGATCAATGATCGGCGTTCGATCCGGTCGCATTTGCCCCTCCTGCGCCGTAACCACCTCTGCTGCACAGGGCAGCTGCTGCGGCGCCGGATGAGGGATTATGAAGAAACTGACTGTCTCCGCCCTGCTGGGCGCCTGCGCGATCATCGCCGCGACTCCGGCCCAAGCCGGTAGCACCGACGGCAAGGTCCAGGTCAAGCTGCTCGCCACCGGCGTACTGCCCGATGGCAAAATCACCGCGCTGGAAAACAACGCCATCGGCCTGCCCGCCGGCAGCCAGACCAGCGCCAACGACAACGTCGTGCCGACCATCGCGATCGAATACTTCGCCTCCGACAACGTCTCGATCGAGACGATCTGCTGCCTGACGCAGCACAAGGTTGGCGGTGAAGGTGCGATTGCCGGGGCCAAGATCCTTGAACACGTCCTGATCCTGCCCGCCACGGTTACGCTGAAGTATCACCTCGATGCCGGCCCGATTAAGCCCTACGTGGGCGTGGGGCCATCGATCTTCTTCTACATCGACGAAAAGCCCGGTGCGACTACTGCGGCACTCGGCGGCACCAAGGTGAAGCTCGACAACAAGTTCGGTGTGGCGCTGCAGGTCGGCGTCGACATTCCGCTGGGCGACAAGGGCTTTGGTCTTAGCCTGGATGCCAAGAAGTACTTCATGAGCACCCGCCTGCACGTGTCCAATGCTGCTGGCGTGGAAGTGCTGACAACCAAGCACAAGCTTGATCCGTGGGTCCTGAGCGGCGGCGTTTCCTACCGCTTCTAACCCGCTTCGGCGATCAGCCCCTCGCGGTCGAGGATTTCCACTTCGCGCCGCGAGGGCAGGTCCACCAGTCCTTCGGACTTGAGACGCGTGAACTGGCGGCTGACGGTTTCGATCGTCAGCCCCAGCACGTCTGCGATCTGCTGGCGCGAGAACGGCAGAGAAAAGCGCTTCAGCGGCTGGTCATGGGTGCCCTGGCAGCCCTGTTCTACCAGCCGTTCCGACATTTCGACGATAAAGCTTGCGACCCGCTCCCCGGCCGATTTGCGGCCAAGCAGCAGCATCCAGCGCCGCGTCCGGTCGAGTTCACCAAGGGTTCGTTGCAGCAGCTTGTGTTCCAGCGCCGGATGCTCGCGCGCAAAGGCATCGAAATCGCGGCGGCTGAAGACGCAGACCTTGGCTTCGGTCAGCGCGGTAACGCCGTGACCGGTGGTCGAGCCAAAGGGGCGGCCAATGAAATCGGACGGGTAAACCACGCCGACAATCTGTTCGCGTCCGTCTTCGGTCCCGGTCGAAAGTTTGAGCACGCCGTCGATCACATTGGCGACGAGCACCGAATCCTCGCCCTCCCAGATCAGTGATTCACCCGGGGCCAGCGTGCGGCGGCGACCAATAGTGTTGAGCGTTTCCAACTCGTTGGAATCGAGCGAGGAACAGATAGCCCGGTTCCGGACAACACAGGTATCGCACGCAGTCATGCCAGCATAGTGCCGGACCTGCTCCCTTGGTGCAAGCTAGACGATATCGAACTGCCCGCCCAGTTCGGCGCGCAGCTTGTCGAGCGCCTGGGCCTTGAGCTGGTGAACACGGGGGATCGATACATCCAGCGTGGCGGCGATTTCGGCCAGGTTCAGCTCCTCCACGAAATAAAGTTGCATGACCAGTTGCAGCCGCTCCGGTAGGTTCGCCAATGCTCCGGCCAGCGCCTCGCGCAACTCCTGCGTTTCAAGGATGTTGTGACTGTCTGGCCGCTCATCGGCAAAGGCGGGATCGTGGTCGGAATAGACTGCATCAATTGGCTCAAACCGCAAGGGCTCGCTGCTGCCGCGCAGTGCCGCCAGCTCGTCGGCGGTAACGCCTAGTCCTTCGGCCAGTTCGGCGGCAGTCGGCTCGCGCCCCAATTGCCCGCGCAGCACCGTCTGCTGGTCGGCCAGTTGCCGCCGTCGTTCGATCCCGCCGCGTGAGATCGGAACGGCGCGGCGGATCAGGTCTACCATCGCCCCGCGCACCCGGATCTTCGCGTAGGCGGCAAAGCCGTCCTCGCCGGGTCCGGCATGGCGCTGCGCCGCTTCGGTGAGGGCGACGAGACCAGCCTGGATCAGGTCTTCGAGTTCGATTCCGGCGCGGCCCGAGCCGTGGACATGCCAGGCCAGCCGCCGGACCATGGGCATGAAGCGGCGGACGCGGTCGGTCGTGGCGCAGCGATAGGCGCCAGCAGCTTTCAGGCTGTTGTGATCCTGGATCATGCGGCAAGAATCTCCGGTTGGGGAAGAGCGGGGGTGGCTGGCGCGCCAATCACGGCGACCACCTCAATCGGCTGGCTCGCCGGCAGTTCGGCGATGGAAATGACGAGGCACGAGGGCGCTCGCAGCTTGAGCAGACCCGCCAGCGCACGGCGCGCGCGGGGCTGGACGATCAGGGCGAGCGGCGGCGCGGAGGGGCCCCGTTCGGCCACGAGGGCGGCAACGTGTTCGCCAATATTGCGGGCAAGATCAGGTTCGATCAGTGGCTGGCCGGTGGCCGGATCGCTCAGCCCCTGGACAATCGCCGCCTCAAGCTGGGCATCCAGGGTCAGCACCGGCAACCGTTCGCCGGGCGCGCAAATCCGGCCGACAATCAGGTTGCCAAGGTCGGCGCGGACCAGTTCGACCAGCCGGTCGTGGTCGGCAGCGATCTGCACCCCATCGGCCAGGCTGGCGAGAATTGGCAGCGGATGGCTGATCGGGATGCCGTCTTCCAGCAAGGCACGCAGCACGCGCGTGAGCGCGGCCAGGCTCAGCGGCTGCGGATGGATCGCTTCGACCAGACCGGCGTTGTGTTCCTTGACCGCATCGAGGATCGCGCGGACCTGATCCGGGCCAAGCAGTTCACCGGGCCGTTCGCCGAGCAGCTGATTGAGCTGGGTGGCGATAACCGTCGAGGCATCGACCGTCAGGAAGCCCTCGGCAATCGCAAGATCCCGCTGGGCAGCATCGATCCAGCGCGCCGGGCAGCCAAAGCTGGGATCACGCGTCTCTTCCCCGCCCAGCACGTGACCTTCGCGCACTTCGCCAACATCGATCGCCAGGATTTTCTCCGGCCGGACCGAGGCCCCGCCCAGCGGCACCCCGCCAAGCAGGATGCGATAATCGTGCGGGGCGAGCTCAAGGCTGTCGCGCACGCGGAACTGCGGGACGACAAAACCGAAGGCCTGGCTCAATTGCTTGCGCACGCCGGTGATGCGACCGACCAGCGGCGCGCCGCGCGCTTCATCGACCAGGTGGACCAGGCCATAGCCAAGCTCGATCGTGACCAACGTCTGGTCGGAGACCTCGCTAAGGTTGATACGCGCCGGATCGGGAGTCTCGATTACCGGAACCGGGGGCAGCGCCCGTGTCGCAGCGCGTTTCGAAAGCGCCCGCCACAGGGCCAGGGCCCCGAACGCCGCCGGCAGGAAAATCGTCTGCGGCATAGCCGGGATCAAGCCGATCGCCCCCAGAATCGCCGCAACCGGCAGCCAAGTGCGGGGTTCGGCCAGCTGGCCGCCGATCTGGCCCGACAGGTCGCGGTCTTCGCCGTCGCGATCATCGGCCACGCGCGTGACGATCACGGCGGCGGCAATCGACAGCAGCAGCGCCGGGACCTGCGCGACAAGTGCGTCGCCGACTGCCAGGGTGACATAGACTTCGGCAGATTCTCCGGCGGTCAGGCCGTGGCTGATCATGCCCAGGCAGAAGCCGGCGATGATATTGACCGCCAGGATCAGCAGTGCGGCGATCGCATCGCCCTTCACGAACTTGCTGGAGCCGTCCATTGCCCCGTAGAAATCGGCTTCGGTCGCCACTTCACGGCGGCGAGCCTTGGCTTCATCAGCGGTCAGGATCCCGGCAGCGAGGTCGGCATCGATCGCCATCTGCTTGCCGGGCAAGGCATCGAGGGTGAACCGCGCCGAAACTTCGGAGACGCGGCCCGCGCCCTTGGTGATCACCACCATATTGATGATTACCAGGATCAGGAAGACGAACAGCCCGACCGCAAAGTTGCCGCCGACCAGGAAGGCGCCAAAGGCCTCGATAACATGGCCGGCCGCCGCCTCGCCCTCATGGCCATGGACCAGCACCACGCGGGTCGAGGCGACGTTAAGCGAGAGCCGCAGCAGCGTCGCGAACAGTAGGACCGAGGGGAAGGATGAGAAGTCGAGCGGCTTCTGAGCATTCATTGCCGCCATCAGCACCGCCACCGACAGCGCGATGTTGAGCACGAAGAACATGTCGAGCAGCAGCGCCGGAACCGGCACGATCATCAGACAGATCAGCGTCAGGATGCCGACCGGCAGCGCCACCGTGGCAAGGCGTGGGCGAGTAAGCGAAATCACAGCCCGAATGCCTTCAATTTGCCATAGGCGGCACGGATATGAGCCGGGGCGTCACCGCCCGGTCCCAGCGCGAAAGTGCTGGCGAGGGTGGCCGAGATTGAGGGGCGCTGGCTGCTACCCAGCTCTGGCGCGCCCAACGGCTCGCGTTCTGCCACCAGCGCGGCAGTCGACCAGGGCGCGGCTTCCGTCGGCGCGTCCATTGCGCGATCAACCTTGTCGCGCAGCAGGCCCATCACCCCGCCAAGCGAGCGGGGCTGGCCGCCTTCATAAAAGATCGCCCGGTTGGCGGCAGCCGCCTCGGGCAGCAACATGGCGGCATTTTGCGCCGGATCGGCTGAAAGTGCAGTCAGGAACTTGGTTGCGCCGCCCGCTCCCAGGAAGTGGGCCAGATAGAGCTCGGCCGCATCGGGCTCGCGTCCCAGCACCGGCAGCAGCGCAGCGCGGTTATCACGGGCGAGTTCGGCCGCCATCCGTGCCGACAGGTCGGGATCGTGACGCAGCGCCAGCACTTGCTGGCGCAGCATGGGGTCGCTGACCCGGCCCGCTTCGATTGCCGTGTCCGCCCAGCCCGCACCATGGGCCGCGCCATGCTTTTCCAGCGTCTGCAGCCAGGTGCCGCCAGTAAACTGATAGAGCCCGGCCGCGCTCGACGTGGTGGCACGGGCTGCGGGATCGAGGCTCGATTCAAGCCGCGCCTGAGCAAGAAGATAAGAGAAGTCGACTCCCGTCGCCTGCGCAGCGCGGGCAATCGCAGCCTGAACTTCGGGCCGTGCGCCAGTTGGCGCTGCGGCGGTGTTGGCAATGATACTGGCCTGGCCCAAGCCAAACCTCCCCTCGTGAAACGTGCTATGACCGTTTCAGCAAGGGCCGTGCCAAATCAGGTATTGATGCCCACCCGGGCATAACTGGCGGCGGCCGGGCGATAGAGCGCAGGGCTACCGGCCAGCACTTCCAGCCGGGCCGAAACATTGGCGGCCAGAAGGTTGCGAACCTGGCGGTTTACCTCGTTAATTCGCTTGGCCGCATCAAGCAGTCCGCGGCATTCCTCGTCCAATTCGAAGTCCTGCGAAAAGGGCCCGGTCGTGTCGATCCGGCCGCACAGCTCGCGCTTGTCCTGCGCGCAACCCAGGATCGCATCGAGATCGAGTGCGGCAAGCGCATGCCGCTCGTTCTGCAGAACGGCAAGCATCTGCCGCAGGTTGTCACGCAGTTGCTGGTTCAAGCTCATTTTCCACTCCGCAGCAGCAGGCCAGAGGCAATCAGCGCATCGGCAACGCGCATCGGGATAACGGGATAGCGACCGGCCTCGATCGCCTTACGAATTTCAGTGACGCGGGCCTGGTCGACTGGCGGCTGGCCGCCTGCGAACAGGGTTTCGACTTCAACTGCCGGTGCAGCGCTGTCGGTGCCGTCGGCCGGGGTGCGGCGTTCGGCCAGCGGGCGTGGCTGGCGCGGATCGATGCTGGCGACGGGGCGCAGCGGGGGAAGGTCAATCGGTGGCATGGTGCCGCTCCTGATCTGTCATCATGCCCGAGAACGACCGGTGTCAGGACTTTTTAAGCCCGACCGGCAGCCTTTTGCCGGATCACGGCAAATCGACGCCGACCAGGCCTGGCCGCAGCACCCGTCCGCGCAGCACCGGTGCCTTGGGAACCAGGCCGCGCACTTTGATCCAGGCTCCGGCGGCGCCGGCTTCGAGGGCTTCGCCCGGCTGCGAAACGGCCCAGCCGTCGCCGCCGACCTGTATCGTCACGCTATCGCCGCGCTGAACCAGCGGCGGCGCGGCGGCGGCTGCCGCGGCAGCCGGCATCGCAACATAGAGCGTCCAGCCGGCCGGCACAGGGCAACGCACCTGCACTGCCTGGCGGCCATTGCCGTACCAGTCGAGTGCCAAGGGCGCGGTGCAGCGCGCCAGGCGCAGGCGGCGGTCAACTGGCGGCGTCGGCTGACCGACAAAAGCGCTGACCTGGCGGTCCACCTCGTCAAGATCGGTAAGGCCCTGCGCCAGGGCAGGGCTGGCCAGCACGGCGAGCAGCAGCGGCAATGTGCGGATCATAGGTTGTCTCCGGTATCATAGGTAAGCGCGGCATAGGGCGGGCCGGACAGACCCGGTTCGATCAGAACGCGCGCCGGACGCGGCAGGGCGGCGGCTTCAGCCAGTAAGGCCGGGCCATCGGCCGGCGCTGCGACCAGCGTCAGGCGCTGGCGCGGGTCGGCGGGCTGGCTCGCAAGCCATTCGGTGAGGCGCGGCCCGCCTGGCGCAGCGCGCCAGATTGCAACCGGTTCGCCCAGAGCAGGCAGGGTAACCGGGGCAGGCGGCGGCGGGCTCGGCTGGGTCGGCGCTTCCGACACTGCCGCCGCCGTCACCATGAACAGGATCAACGAGAGATCGGCCAGCACGGTCTGCCAGCCGCTCCCGGCGCGGGCTATCATGCGGCCACCTCGCGGCCCGGCACGCGGCTGGGGCGAGGCGCAACGGCAGCCTCGACCTGCGCGGCGAGCCAATCGGTAACCTGCTGGCGTTCGGCCTCTTCGGCCAGGGCCTTGCGCTCGATCATCCGCGACAGCGGAGCGAGCAGCAGGTTGGCCCCCAGGAGGCCATAGAGCGTGGTGGTCACCGCCATCGAGATCGAACCGGCAAAAGCCCCCTGCGCCAGCCCGGTTGTGGGCAGCTGGCTCAGCGAAACCAGCGTCCCCGCCAGGCCGAACACCGGAGCCAGCTCGGCCGCCTGGGCCAGGGTACGGACGGCGCGTTCGCTTTCGGCCAGGCGGCGGCTGCGGTGTGCCTCGTGCGCTTCGAGCAGGGCGGAGACCGAGCGGCGGCCGATCAGCGCATCGGTCGCCTCGTCAAACTCGGCGTCACCCGAATGGTGCGGCACGGCGCGCAGCAGGCCATCCTGGCGGATTTCCTGGATCTGCAGACCGAGCTCGGCCCGGGTGTGATCAAGGTTGAACCCCCGCCGTCCCAGTCCGCCCAGCTTGACCAGCGTGATCCGGCAATCGGAAAGTCCGCTGCGCAGCACAGTCGCCAGCAAGGTTCCGCCACCAACGATCAGCGCAGACGGTCCATCGATCAGGGTGGTCAGGTCCATCGGGTAAACTCCTTCACCCGCAAGAACGGTCAACGCACGGCGGCATTCAGCAATGGCGGAAGATTGCCGGATGGCGGCAAAAGCTTGCCGGTCACCCAGCATATGGCCCGCAGAAAACCGCCATTTGCGCAATTGGCATGGTGTTTGCGGAATACGTGTCACGCATTGTCATGAGGACACCTGCCATGAGTGAGAGCCTGTTCGGAATCCACGGCACCGCGCTGCAGCTGCGTTCGCAGCGGCTGGCGCTGATCACCTCGAACATCGCCAATGCCGCGACCCCTGGCTACAAGGCCCGCGACCTCGATTTCGCTGCGGCCCTGAAGGCCCGCAACGAGGGCCTGGGCACCGATCGCGCCGCAGAAAAGGCCACGCGATACCGCGTGCCGGTCATGCCCAGCCTTGATGGCAACACGGTCGAAATGGCGACCGAGCAGACCGCCTTTGCGGAGAATGCCGTCGCCTATCAGGCCACGCTCGGCTTCCTGCGCGGACGGATCGAGACACTGACCCGCGCGCTGAAGGGCGAGTGACGATGGCCAACCAGCCCCTCACCCTGTTCGGCGCTGCGCAGCGGGCCATGTCGGCCCAGCTGGTGCGGATGAACGCCGCCTCGTCCAACCTTGCCAACGCCGGCACCGTCACCGGCAGCGAGGCAACCGCCTATCGCCCGATCCGCACGGTCTTTGCGGCTGAGGTCGATCGCGCCTCGGGCCTTTCGACCGTTCGCGTCGGCGGGATCATGCGCGAAAGCGCGCAGCCGGTGAAGCGTTATGAACCCGACCATCCGCTGGCCGATGCGGAAGGCAACATCTGGACTGCCCCGGTCGATGAAAACGCCGAGATGGTCGAGATGCTCGATGCCTCGCGCCAGTACCAGAACCTGGTCGAAGCCCTTTCCACCGCCAAGCAGCTGATGCTTGAAACCATGAGGATGAAGTGATGGTCTCCCCTGTCACAGCGGCGGGGTCCAACCCCGCCGCCCCCCGCTCCAGCTCGTCAACCAACGGGCCAACCCTGGGCCAGTCGGACTTCATCCGGCTGCTCACCACCCAGCTCAAGTCGCAAGACCCGACCGACCCGGTCGATAACAAGGAGATGATCGCGCAGATGGCGCAGTTCTCCTCGCTGTCGGGGATCGAGCAGATCAATTCGACCCTCAAGGACATTGCCGCCCGGCTTGACCAGGCGTTCCCCGCCCAGACCCCGGTTCAGGAGTAACCACCCATGTCGTTCTACACCTCTCTCAACGGGCTCAAGAATGCCCAGACCGAACTTTCGGTGATCGCCAACAACCTGGCCAATGCCGAAACCACCGGCTTCAAGAAGAGCCGGATCAACTTTGCCGATATCGTTTCGGGCACGGCCTCGTCCAACCCCAAGCTGGTCAAAGGGATCGGCTCGGCGGTTCAGTCGATTGACCAGAACTTCTCGCTCGGTCCGACGCAGCAGACCGGCGCCGCGCTGGACCTGGCGATCAATGGCGAAGGCTTCTTCACCAAGGTTTCGCCCGTTACCGGCAAGACCTTCTATACCCGCAACGGCAACTTTGGGATGGATGGCGCCGGCTATATCACCGATGTCCAGGGCAACCGGCTGCAGGTGTTGCCGGTCGACGCCAACGGTAACGTCACGTCCTCTACCCCGCAGGATGCTCAGGCCCCGGCGACCAATGGCGCGGGTGCCGAACTTATGTCGGTCACCGTCAAGGCCGATGGGGCGATGATCGCCGCCTATGCCGATGGCACGGTGACCGAACTTGGCAAGGTTGCGCTGGCGAGCTTCGTCTCGCCGCCGGGCCTGCTGCAGATTGGCAACCAGGACTGGCAGGCCACCGGCATTTCCGGCCCCGCATCCTACGGCCAGCCTGGTGCTGCGCGCTTCGGCACCATGCTGTCAGGCAGCCTCGAGCAGTCGAACGTCGACATTGCCGAGGAAATGGTCGGGCTGATCACTGCCCAGCGCTATTTCCAGGCCAATGCCAAGGCGATCGATACGGCCACCCAGCTGTCGCAGACCATTATCAACCTGCGGACCTAGGACTAGCCCATGGACCGCCTGATCTGGACTGCCGTAACCGGCATGACTGCAGCGATGACCCGGCAGCGGGTGATCGCCAGCAACATGGCCAATGCCCAGACCACCGGCTTTCGCGCCGAGGTGCTGCAGATGACTCCGCTGACCCTCAAGGGGCCGGCAGTCGAGGCCCGGGCGATGACCGATGCGGCGGTCAAGGGCGCAATGATGACGCCGGGCGTGATGGTCAATACCGGCCGTCCGCTCGACGTCGCGCTCCAGGGTCAGGCCATGCTGACGGTCCAGGCCCCCGATGGCAGCGAAGCCTATACCCGGCGCGGCGACCTGACGGTCTCGGCCAATGGCTTGCTGGTCAATGGCGAAGGCTTTGCCGTCATGGGCGAAGGCGGCCCGATTACGCTGCCCCCCGGTGGCACTTATGCCATTGCCGAGGACGGCGCCGTGCTGCGCCGCGATCCGGGCACGCCCGAGGCGGCTCCGGCCGAAGTCGGGCGGCTCAAGCTGGCCAATCCGGCAGGCACCGCGATCGCCAAAGGCCTCGACGGCCTGTTCCGGGTGATCGGTGGCGGGATCCTGCCGAGCGACGCCGAAGCGCGACTGGCCCCTGCCACGCTTGAGCAATCGAACGTTCGGCCCAGCGAAGTACTGGTCGACATGGTCGAGGCCCAGCGCCTCTACGACATGCGCACCAAGCTCGTCGCCACGGCCAAGGAGCTCGACGAGGGCGGCGCCAGCCTGATGCGCATGACCTGAATTCCATTTCACGGAGACTGACCGATGCCCTCTTCCGCCTTGCATGTCGCCCGCACCGGGCTTGAAGCCCAGGACACCCGGATGCGGGTGATCGCCAACAACCTGGCGAACATTGCCACGACCGGCTTCAAGCGCGACCGCGCCAATTTCGCGACGCTGGCCTATCAGGAAAACCGCGTCGCTGGGCAGCAGAGCTCGACCGAGACGGCCTATGCCACCGGGCTCAACCTGGGCACCGGGGTCAGCCTGCAATCGACCACTTCGATCACCACCCAGGGAACGCTGTCGAGCACGGGCAATCCGCTCGATATGGCGCTCGACGGTGAAGGCTTTTTCCAGGTCCAGTTGCCGGGCGGGCGCCTCGCCTATACGCGTGCTGGCAACTTCTCGCGCTCAGCCGAGGGATCCCTTGTTACGCCGCAGGGCTATGCGGTCCAGCCTGCGATCACCATTCCGGAAGGCGCGACCGCCATTTCGGTTGGTCCCGACGGGACGATTTCGGCCAATCTGCCGGGTTCCAGCGTGCCGACCGAGCTTGGCCAGCTTACCCTGGCCAGCTTCACCAATCCGGCCGGCCTGCAGGCGCTGGGGGACAACTTCGTATCCGAAACGGCCGCATCCGGGCCGGCCCAGATCGGCGCTGCCGGGGCCGATGGGCGCGGCTCGATCCGCCAGGGTATGCTCGAGGCTTCGAACGTCAACGTGGTCGAAGAGCTGGTCGACATGATCGAGACCCAGCGCGCCTACGAGATCAATTCCAAGCTCATCTCCGCAGTCGACGAGATGCTGCGCAACGCCAACCAGACACTGTGAGGATGGCGATGAAGCGCGCCCTGACTGCTCTTATGCTTGTGACACTGACGACGCCGGTGGCCGCCAAGCCCAAGCCGCCAGCCGGGTTCGAGCCCACCCTGCCCGCAGCACCGTCGGCGCCGCGCGCGGCCGATGGGGCGATCTTCAACGCCAGCGCTGGCTATGCCCCGCTGATCCAGGGGCACCGTGCCCGCGCGGTTGGCGATCCGGTAACGATCCTGCTGGTCGAAAGCACCACCACTTCCAAGTCGGCCGGGTCCAAGACCCAGCGCGGCGGGAACGCTTCGATCACGCCGCCCACCGCCGGTCCACTGTCTTTCCTCAACCCCGATGCCCTTAAAGCTGGCAGCCAATCGTCGTTCAAGGGCGAGGGCAACGCGAGCCAGACCAGTTCGCTCTCGGGTGAGTTGGCAGTGACCATTGCCGAAGTGCGGCCGAACGGGACCGCGCTGGTACGCGGAGAAAAGCGCTTGTTGCTGAGCCAGGGCCAGGAATGGATCCAGTTTTCGGGGATCGTGCGCCTGGCCGATCTCGACGGAGATAGCCGCGTTCTCTCCAGCCGGGTCGCCGATGCGCGGATCGAATATGCCGGTAACGGGTCGGTCCAGCGCGCCAGCCGCGAAGGCTGGCTGTCGAAGTTCTTCAGCATGATCAGTCCGTTCTGATGGCACGCTTTCTCACCCTCTTCGCGCTCGCTTGCGCGCTGACCTGCCCGGTTGCGGCCCAGGCCGAACGCGTGCGCGACCTGGGCGCCTTCCAGGGCGTCCGTTCCAACCAGCTGACCGGCTATGGCGTGGTCGTTGGCCTTGATGGCACTGGCGATGATAGCCTGGCCTATGTCACCGAAGCCATGCGCGGCGTTTCGGGCCGGGTCGGTGTGCAGCTGCCCGCCGGGGTCAACCCCAGCCTCAAGAACGCCGCTGCGGTAATGGTCACTGCCGACCTGCCGCCCTTCGCCAAGCCCGGCCAGCGTATCGACGTGACCGTTTCGGCGATTGGCAAGGCCAAAAGCCTGCGCGGCGGATCGCTGATCCTGTCCCCGCTCTACGGTGCCGATGGACAAATCTATGCCATGGCCCAGGGCAACCTTGCCGTCGGCGGCCTGGGCATTTCCGGAGCCGATGGATCGAAGCTGACGGTCAACGTGCCCACGGTGGGTCGCATCGCCGATGGCGCCAGCGTAGAGCGCAGCGTGCCGACCGGCTTCGAGTCCGGCGACACACTGCGCTGGAACCTGTTCGCCGCCGATTTCCTAACCGCTGCGCGGGTCCGCGATGCGGTCAACGCCCGCTTCCCCAATGCCGCTCAGGTAGAGGACGGGGTCACTCTCGCGCTGCGCCTGCCGCTCGATCCCAACGCCCGCGCCAGCATGATGGCGGCGATCGAGATGCTCGATGTCACGCCGGCCGAAACGCCAGCGCGGGTCGTGGTCAACAGCCGCACCGGCACGGTGGTAATCAATTCGGCCGTGCGCCTTTCGCCCGCAGCGATCAGCCACGGCAAACTGACCGTACGGATCGACGAGAACCCGCAAGTGATCCAGCCTGCCCCGTTCAGCCGCGGCCAGACCGCACAGCAGGAGGACAGCAAGCTTTCTGCGGAAGAGGGCGGCCGGACAGTCGCACTGTTCCGCCCGGGCGCCTCGCTGGCGAAGGTGGTCGATGCACTCAACCTGCTCGGCACCAGCCCGTCGGATCTCGTCGCGATCCTCGAGGCGCTCAAGCAGGCAGGCGCGCTCAAGGCGGAGATGGTCGTAATATGACCCCGGTTTCCGCGCCCCTGCTCGCCACCGGCTCGCTTACCGCCAGCCACGGGACCGACCGCGAAAAGCTGGCCGGCGCCGCCAAGGCGTTTGAGGCGATCTTCGTGCGCCAGATGCTGGCCGCCGCGCGTCAGGCTGGTTTCGGCGACAGCCTGATCGGTGGCCAGGGGCTCGATACCTTTCGTTCGATGCAGGACAGCCACTTTGCCGACCTCACCGCACAGACCGGCGCGCTCGGGCTGGCCAAACAGATCGAAGCGCAACTCGCACGCCATCTCCCGGCCGAGGGAGTGACCAATGGCCAGTGACCTTTTCTCGATCGGTCTCTCGGGCCTGCGTGCCTCGCGCGCTGCGCTCGACCTGACGGCGCAGAACATCTCGAACGCCGGGACAGAGGGCTATATCCGCCGTTCGCTACGCGTTTCCGAAGTGGGCAGCGCCGGGACCTGGCTTGCGCCCAGCGATCTGACCCTTTCGGGCGTCCGCATCGATGGCGTGACCCGCAATGCCGATCTCTTCCGCCAGGCTGAAGTGCGCCGCACCGGCAGCGATTCAGCCCGTGCCGCCGAAGAACTGAGCGGTTACGAAAATATCGAGGCAGCACTCGATCAATCGGGTCTGTTCCCGGCGATGACCGCCTTTGAAGCCGCGCTGCAGCGGCTTGAGAGCAACCCCGTCGATCCGGCGCTGCGGGCCGGCGCGCTGGAAGATGCCCGGACCGTGGCGCGCAGCTTTAACCTTGCCTCGGGATCGCTCGACACGCTGGGCGAAGGGCTGCGCTTTGCAGCGACAGCCGGAACCCAGGACGTCAACACCTATGCCGCCGAACTGGCGCGGGTGAACCTTCAGTTGACCCGCGCCTCGGCCGGATCGAGCGACCAGACCATGCTGCTCGACCGGCGCGATGCATTGCTTCAGCAGATCGCCACGCAGGTCGGGATCAGCACCAGCTATGGCCCGGACCAGTCGGTGACCGTGCGGATCGGCGGCAGCACCGGGCCGGTGCTGGTCACCGCCGGGACCACTCAGTCCTTCGCCATGACCACGGCGGCAGATGGAACGATCAGCTTTACCCTCGCTGGCAGTGCAGTGGCGCTCAGCTCTGGCAAACTCGCCGGACAGGCCCAGGGCCTGATCGGCGTGCGCGATCGCAAGACCGAACTCGATTCGATCGCCGATAACCTCGTCACCGCCGCCAACACGGCCCAGGCCAATGGCGTCGCGCTTGATGGCTCTGCCGGCCAGCCGCTGTTTTCCGGCAGCGGAGCCGGCGGCATTACCCTGGCGCTGGCCAGCGGAGCGGGCCTGGCCACGGCCCCGGCCGGTGCTGGCGCGGGAAGCCGTGATCCCGCCAATCTGGCCGCCCTGCGCAATGCACTGGGCAGCGCCCAGGTGACCGACCGGATCGACGGCCTGATGTTTGGCTCTGCCAGCGCAGCCGCCGCGCGGCGGACCACGGCCGATGCGCTCGATTCGATCGCCGGTGCGGCCCGCATCGCGCTGGCCGAGCAGGCCGGGGTAAGCCTGGATGACGAAGCCGCCAACCTTGTCCGCTTCCAGCAGGCCTTCCAGGCCAGCGGCCGCGTGATCCAGGTGGCGAGCGACCTGTTCGATACCTTGCTGGCGATCCGCTGAGCGACAAGGAAACCTGCGCCATGACCACCATCACCACCAGCGCCTTCTACGAACGCTCCAGCCGCGCGCTGGGTGATCTGCGCAAGCAGGCCGAAAGCCTGCAAGGTTCGATCGGGACCGGCCAGCGGCTGCTGCGCGGGTCGGACGATCCGGTCGGCGCGGCACAGCTCCGGGCACTCTCGCGTGAGGACCGATTTTCCGAAATCAGCGCCGCAGCCGGCGCGCGGGTCAGCTCTGACCTGGCCCTGACCGACAGCGCGCTGAGCGATTTTGCCGCCTATGTGACCCGGGTAAAGGAATTGGCGGTCCAGGCTGCCAGCGATACGCTGACCACCAGCCAGCGCGCCGGTATCGGCGTGGAAATGAAGGAAATCTATGGCGAGCTGATCCGCCTCGCCAACAGCCGCGACAGCGCTGGCCACGCCCTGTTCGGCGGCGAGGCGACGGGCGAGGCCTACACCCTCGATGCTGCGGGCTTGCCGGTCTATGCCGGTACCGCCCAGGCCGGCGAACTGGCGCTTGGCGAAGGTCAGACCGTGCTGCGCGGCGTGACCGGGCCGGAGTTCCTGAATTTCAACGGCCCCGCCGGGGCAACCAACCTGTTCACCCTGGTCCGTGATCTGGGCCTGGCGATGCAGGGCGGCAGCGCCGATCCCGCGCAGAGCGCGCGTGACGCGCTGGGCGCGCTCGATTCAGGACTGGAATCGATCACCACCGCCCAGACCGTGATCGGCGGCCGAATGAACTGGATCGACCTGGTCAGCGAGCGCCGTACCCAGCGCAGCGAACAGCGTACCGAACAACAGGCCGACATCGGCGGGGCCGATCTCGCCACCACTGTAACCGCGCTGCAGGAAATCATGACCGTGCTCGAAGCCAGCCAGGCCGCCTTCACGCGCCTCGCAGGCCTCAGCCTGTTCGCGATGCTGCGCTGATCCGAATTACCTAGAAGGGGCAGAACCACCATGTACGCCGTCGTCGGCATCATCATCCTGATCGTCATGGTCTTTGGCGGCTTTGCCCTGACCGGCGGCGCGCTGGGGCCAGTGCTTCACGCCTTGCCGCACGAAATGCTGATCATCGGCGGCGCTGCAGTGGGCGCGCTCGTTACCGGCAACTCGCTTCACGGCCTGAAGGCGATCGGCAGTGCCTTTGCCAAGGTGTTCAAAGGTCCACGCCACACCAAGCAGGACCATGTCGATGCGATCGTGCTGGTAACCAAGCTGATGAAGCTGCTGCGTGCCGAAGGGCCGGTGGCATTGGAAAGCCATGTCACCGATCCGGCCAGCTCGGCGATCTTTGCTGAGTTTCCCCGGTTGCTTGCCAACAAGGAGCTGACCGCCGTCATCGCCGATACGTTGACGCTGATTGTCGTTTCTTCCGGCACGCTGGAAGTGCGCGCGGTCGAGGACGTGATCGACAATGCGCTGAAGACCCATTTCCATGAAATGCACGAACCGCAGCACGCGCTGCAGGGTCTGGCCGATGCGCTGCCGGCGCTGGGGATCGTCGCCGCCGTGCTCGGCGTGGTCAAGACCATGGGGTCGATCGACAAGCCCCCGGCAATCCTGGGCGGCATGATCGGTTCGGCGCTGGTCGGAACCTTCCTGGGCGTGCTGCTGGCCTACGGCATGGTCGCGCCGATGGCCGGACGGCTGAAGCAGGTGCTGGAAGCAGACGAGCAGATCTTCCACGCGGTCAAGCAAGTGATCATCGCCAGCTTGCACGGCTGGCCGCAGCCGCTGGTCGTCGAAAGTGCGCGTTCCGGCCTGGGCCACGATTTCCGCCCGGGCCTGTCCGAACTGCTCGACGCGCTGCGGGGTCGCTAGGCCATGGTCGCGCCCAAGAAGGGCAAGCCAGAAGGCCCGCCGATCATCGTCAAGAAGATCACCGTGGTTGCTGCCGGGCATCATGGCGGCGCCTGGAAAGTGGCCTATGCCGACTTCGTCACCGCGATGATGGCCTTCTTCCTGCTGCTCTGGCTGCTGGGCGCCACCAACGAGAAGCAGCGCAAGGGTCTGGCCGACTATTTCACGCCGACACTGGTCAAGCTGAAGCAGGAAAGCGCCGGGTCCAACGGCATGCTGGGCGGATCATCGATCACCGATGCCGACAATTACCCCAACCGCGCCGGCCAGACCGGGACCAAGGGCATCACCATCCCCCGCGATGCCAAGGGTGGCCCCAAGGAAGGCGGCGAAAAGGTCAAATCGTTGCAGCAACGGCTTGCCGCCAAACTGGCCGAGGGCAAGGTGCCTGGCCGGATCGCCAAGCAGGTGCGCATGATCGATACGGCCGAAGGGATCCGGATCGATCTGGTCGACGATGCCGATTTCGCGATGTTCCAGCTGGGCACTACTGTGCTGACCAGCGACGCTTCACTGTTACTGAAGGCAATCGGCGGCGTGATCGCACCTGAACCCGGCGACGTTTCGGTTCGCGGGCATACCGATGCCTTGCCCTGGCGCGGCGGCGGAGCCAACAACTGGTCGCTTTCTGCCGGCCGCGCCGAGGCGACCCGCCAGGCCTTGCTGCGGCAGGGCATTGGCGAAAGCCGCTTCCGCAAGATCGAAGGTGTGGCCGATCGCGAGCCGCTGGTGCGTGAGAACCCCGAAGACCCGCGCAACCGCCGCATTTCGATCCTGCTGATGCGCTGAGGCTGGTTGATGCGGTGGTCGGGCCATGCCAAGGTCGGGCCATGCGCATCGCCTTCCTGCTGTTCCCCAATGTCACCCAGCTGGACCTGACCGGCCCAGCCCAGTTCCTGTCGCGTCTGCCCGATGCCAAGGTCGATCTGGTCTGGGACAGTCTCGATCCGGTGCCAACCGACGCCGGCTTCTCAATCCTGCCAACCGCGACCTTTGCCGAAGTGCCAAAGGCCGACCTGCTGTGCGTGCCCGGCGGAATCGGGGTCAGCAAGGTGATCGATCATGCCCCGGCCCTCGACTGGGTGCGGCGGGTCGGCGCGGACGCGCAATGGGTCACCAGCGTCTGCACCGGCGCGCTGATCCTGGGCGCAGCGGGTCTGCTCAAAGGCTACAAGGCCACCACCCACTGGGCCTGGCATGACCTGCTCAGCCTGTTTGGCGCCGAGCCGGTTCAGGCCCGCCACGTGATCGATCGCAACCGCGCAACCGGCGGCGGCGTGACCGCCGGGATCGACTTTGCCCTGGCGCTGATGGCCGAGATCGCGGGTGAGGATCACGCCCGCGCGGTTCAGCTCGCCCTGGAATACGATCCCGCTCCGCCGTTCGATGGCGGATCGCCAGCAAAGGCCGGCCAGGCGCTGGTCGATGTCTACACCGCCCGCGCCAATCGCCTCGCGCCAAGCCGCCGCGAGGACTTGATTGCCGCCGCACAACGACTGGGCTTCCAGTCCTGTTGAACGCGTGCCACAAGCCCGCCTGAAAACAGCGGGAGGGGGCGATTCATGGCCGGTGGCCAGTACATTCTATGGGCGACACCGCACTCGCTCTATGCCGGCAAGGCGCGCAGCTATCTGATCAAGAAGGGCGTGCCCTACCGCGAAGTTTCGGCGGCCGATCCGGAATTCCTGGGCGAGGTGATCCCGCAGGTCGGGCATATGGTGATTCCGGTGGTTCGCACCCCGGCGGGGGAAATCGTGCAGGACACCACCGCGATCATCGACACGATCGAAGCCTGCACGCCAGCGCCAGACTTCACCCCGCCGGGCCCGGTTCAGCAGGTCGTAGCCCACCTGCTCGATGCCTTCGGGTCAAACTATCTGCTGCCGCTAGCGATGCATTACCGCTGGTCCTACCGCGACCGACAGGAGCTGTTCCTGCGCACCGAGTTCGCCCGCGCCATTCCGCACATGCCGCACGAGCAGCGGCTGGAAACGGCGGGCAAGCTGATGACGCGCTTTGCTGGCTTCCTGCCCAACCTGGGCGTGACCGAGGCGGTCATTCCGGCGATGGAAGAAAGCTATGCCGAACTGCTGGCCGTGCTGGACAAGCACTTCCAGCAGCATCCCTACCTGCTGGGCGGGCGCCCCAGCCTGGCCGATTTCGGGATGATGGCACCGCTTTATGCCCACCTTGCCCGCGATCCGGTGCCCGGCTTCCTGATGAAGACCACGGCTCCCAATGTGTTCCGCTGGACCGAGCGGATGAACTGCGCCGAGATCGAAGATGCCGATTTCCCCGGCTACAACGCATCCTTCCCGGCTGGCGACGCCCTGCCCGAAACGCTGGAGGCCCTGCTGAAGGTGGTGTTCGCGCAGTGGGGCCCCGGCCTCGCCGCCGATGCGGCCTGCTTTGACCGGTGGGTCGGCAGCCTTGCCGATCCCGCGCCTGGCCAGCTCGTGTCGCACAATGGCGCGCGGCAGGTGCACCCGCACGTCGGGCGGGTCAGCTACCCTTGGCGCGGCGTTACAATGGAGCGCGGCAGCCAGCCGCACTCGCTGTGGCACTTCGGCCGCGCTCAGGCCGCAGCTGCAGCGTTGACCGGCGCGGAGGCCGCGCGGCTCGCCGATCTGCTCGACCGCACTGGCGGAGCGGCAATGATGGCAATCGCCACGACGCGCCCGATCCGGCGCGAAAACAATGTTCTGGTTCTGGGTTAAGAGGAAAACGACACGTGGAATTCGATGATGTCATCATGGGCCGCCGCTCGATCCGGGGCTATCTCAACAAGCCGGTTCCGCGCGAACTGATCGAGGAAGTGCTGACCCTCGCCATGCGCGCGCCCAGTTCGATGAACACCCAGCCGTGGAACTTTCACGTCATCACCGGCGATCCGCTCGACCGGATCCGCGCCGGGAATACCGAGCGCAACCTGGCTGGCGTGCCGCACAGCCGCGAATTCCGCACCGGCCACGCCTTTGAAGGCGTCCACCGCGAGCGCCAGGTCGGCGTCGCCAAGCAGCTCTTCGCCGCGCAGGGCATCGCCCGCGATGACAAGGACGCCCGGCTCGACTGGGTGCTGCGCGGCTTCCGCCAGTTCGATGCGCCGGTCTGCGTGATCATCACCTATGACAAGGAGTTGGCTGATAGCGATGATACGCCGTTCGATTGCGGGGCGGTCACCACGGCGCTGGTCAACGCCGCCTGGTCGCGCGGCCTGGGCTGCGTGATCAACAGCCAGGGGATCATGCAGAGCCCGGTGGTGCGCGAACACGCCGGCATCCCGGATGATCAGGTGATCATGAAGGCGGTTGCGCTAGGCTGGCCGGATGACAGCTTCCCGGCCAATGCCGTGGTCTCGGAACGCAAGTCGGTCGAGGAAGCGACCCGCTGGGTCGGGTTCGACTGATCCCGAAAAAGCAAAGGGCCCGGCAGCTTCGGGGGGCTGCCGGGCCATGCCTGGAAGGGACAGGCAACCGGGTTCAGATTGCAGAACGGTCGCCCTTGGTCCCGATTAAGGGGGCAAATCAGAAAGGCAGCCAGCTCTGCTTCTTCGAGAACTTCATGTAGCCGGCGTTCACCCCCAGCCGCAGCCCTGCTCCCATCCGCACCGGAATCAGCACCACATCGCCGCGGCGCAGGTAGCTGACGTGAAAGCCGCCAACGAGATAGGCCTGCCCTTCGCCTGCGCCAAAGCGCTTGTAGAGGTCTTCGGTGTTGTAGAGGTTGTAAACCAGCACAAAGGTGTTGGCGGCATTGGCCCCGACATCAAAGCCGACCGATGGCCCGGTCCAGTAGACCGGCTTCTGCCCCTCGATCTTGTGGTGCAGCGTGCCCGAGCCGTAGCGCAGACCGACCACCAATGCGCCGCCGCCCTCACGCCCGACGATATAGGCATTGGGTTCACCCTGCTTCTTGAGCAGATCCTGGATCATCTGCGCCAGGCCCTGCGCGCCCTTGCCGAACACCCCTTCGGCCGCGCCGATCAGGTCATCCTGCTTGTAGGTCGTGCCGGCCTTGCTGGCCTGGGCTGGGTTGGCCGCGGCTTGCGAGGCAGTTGCCGCGGGGGCGGCCGCCGTCGGTGCCGGAGCCGGATCGACCGCGACACTTGGCGATGGCGCGGAAGCGGGCTGGGTCGAGGCGGTCTTGAGATCGCCATCAATCGCCTTGTTCGGATCGACCGAGGTCACCTGCGCCGCACCGCTGGTGCTTAGCGCAAGGGCAGCCAGGCCCAGCAGCGTCGCCCGCCAATTGTCCCGGATGTTTGCCTTGATCATGTCCATAGCTTCCCGTGCTCGGCCGCCCGGGATGTAACCCGGGCAGGTTAACTGCACAGGTGAGAATCCACCCCGCCCTGCCCGGCAATCGACAGGCGACCAGTCGAGTCGGATTTACGGCGAACCGAGTCCCAAACGGCTCGCGCAAAAAGTCCCGCCAGCCCCTTGCCGCCCCCTGACACCCCCGCTATAGGCCGCGCTTCGC
Organism: Novosphingobium ginsenosidimutans; assembly: GCF_007954425.1. Lineage (NCBI taxonomy): Bacteria > Pseudomonadati > Pseudomonadota > Alphaproteobacteria > Sphingomonadales > Sphingomonadaceae > Novosphingobium > Novosphingobium ginsenosidimutans. Next base: position 583,308 of record NZ_CP042345.1, read on the forward strand.
CGCTGCGATCCGGAGACGTGGGTGAGTGGCTGAAACCAACGGTTTGCTAAACCGTCGTACTGGTAAATCCGGTACCGAGGGTTCGAATCCCTCCGTCTCCGCCAGACCTTAAACATATTCAAGTGTTTAGTAGGGCCCAAAGGAGCCTACCCACCTTTTAACCCACCTTTTGGCAGCAATGCCATCCGCACCGTCTGGAGTGGCAACTCGACAAAAATCGAGGGCGCGACTCTTCGGCAGTTTTGTCTTACGGTCAGTGCACGAACACCCGATTGCTGCGTTGCTACTCCAAAAGCAGATCAACTGAATCGTTTTCAGGCCCGAGGGTGCAGCTTTCGGACTCGAAACCTTGATGGTCGATAGGCCGTGCGGTGCCTGGATCGTCGGCTTTCAAAGATTCTGAGGTCGGGAGCTGCCGTTCCGGATCGTCCAACTGAGCTGTCGTTGGGGCAGACTTCGCTGACATTGCTGCCGTTCGACGGACCGAAAATGCGCGCTGAAACCAGCCGTTCATTCGTCAAACTAACCGAAGACCGCCAAGTGACCAGCTTAAAAAGAAGCCGTCGTTCATGAGTTCCATCCAAAGTGCTGCCCCATCTAACCGAAATGCACTGATAGGTAGCTGACACTTACAACGTGCGCTGTAGCATGTGCGATAAAAGCCGCCTCCAGTCCGCGCGATTGGAACAGCCACCCAAAGACCAATCCAGGCAACATGTTGCCAACGACCACGGCTGACACAAGTGTCGTCGAAACCTCCGTTGAGGCTGCGAACAGGACGGGCAGGTGCCCCACTGCGAATAGCGCCGCCGCGACAATGTTGCCGATCCAATAGTGAATTGCTTTTGGCTGGCAGCCGCGTGCCGTTACCTTCACGGCGATCCACACGCCAAGAGACATCAGCCCCCAGCGCGCAATGATCTCTTCCGTTATTCCGCCGTAGAGAAGCTTCGATACTAGGGACAGCTCGAGCCTCACGGGTGCCAAACCCGCAGTGAAGCGGATATACCCAATAACAGCCAGGCCTGACAGCAGACCGCCAATGAGTGCTGGAGCAAGCTGCTTCTCAAGAACTGGTCGAAGCGGCTGCTTCTCAACCAACGCGCGTCCAAGCGGTGCATCAAGACTAACTTGATGGGCCAATGCGTAGCCAAGGCTTGCGCATACAATGGCCAGGATTGCAGGCTGTACGAGCGAGAGCCATCGAAAGACATCAGGATCAACACCCTGCGGTGCCAGGGACGAAAGCGGCGAGAGGGTCAGCGAAAAGACGCCTGCGAGCGCGAGAAAGCACAAGAGCATCAACAAACGGAAAGATCGACTTGGGGGCGACAACGGAGCGCTATTCATTGGGAACTCCTTTCTGCAGTTCTGGGGCGATACCGGCTCAGTTGGCGAGAACTGCCGGACTAGCCGCAATCGTGCTGGTATCCTTGAGCCTTTTGAGGCCGAGGATCGGGCGTAGCCAGTTGATCCGCCGAGCGGTCTCATAGGTGACAGCGCACCCAACAAGTGTGGCGATAAGAATGCCGATGAACTCGACTGCAGCCCCTGCCCCCAGTTGCTTAAGGTGGAAGCCGACTGCGATGATGATCGTCTGGTGGGCGATGTAGTAAGGGAATATGGCATCAGTCAGATATCGGCGGACTGGACCATCATGATGAAGATGGGTCTGCGCAAATCCGAGCAAGCCAAGGATGGCACTCCAGGCGAGTACCGACCGAGCGATCGCCTTCGCGAAAACTGCAACGTCGGACTGTGCACCGCTCGCCTGGATGTAGAACATCAGGCTACAGGCAAGCGCCGCAGACGCTAGCGAAAGCCTCCAGTTTGAGTTGATCGCATCCCACGCTGTTGCCGCGCGCGCGGCGGCCACGCCAAAGAAGAACGAAAAACCGTAGACAGCGTGAGAATATGGGTCGTCTACGAGGGCGTGTGTCTCTCCGAATGCTGGGAAGAGCATGGTTCGAGCAAATACGAGCCAACTGATCGGCAATAGGAACAAGCGCCAGCCTGAGAAGAGCCGATTGAAACACTTTTGCAAGCTAGCTCGCACCGATGTCGGCAAGGCCACGATCAATGCAAGAAGCATGGAATAGGCCCACAGGTATGCGACGAACCACAGGTGGTTCCATGTGGGCAGAGGCGTCCCGCGACTTGCGCCGAACTCGAAGTAGTCATGCCCCCAGAAGTAGTAGAAGCCTTCCGTGTAAGCCCCGCGATCACGCAGTTCGAACCAAGGCTGAGGGACAACAAAAATCACCATGCCAGCCAGCAGCGGAACCAGGAGCCTAGTCGACCGGCTCGTCGCGAAGTGCCTCGAGCTAGCAAGCTTCGCCATCAATGACCTAGAGACGATGCCAGATATCAAGAACAGTAAGGACAGCCGCCACGGGTTCACAGCCATCATTGGCCATTGCACCCAGTCGATCGTATTCGAGGCTTCAACGTGCCAGCCCCAAGGGACGAAAAACATGCCAATATGGTAGACGATTAACAGCCCGAAGGCGCCGATCCGAAGCCAATCAAGCCCGAACTGCCTGCCTGTTGTCGCTGATACACTACGCATTTCGATCCTCCATCGCATCTTGATGCAAGAGGAGGTATTGCAGCGCTTGGCTCACCGCTTTTCACATGTGACAAATGGTGGGGCTGGGGTGTTGGACGCTGAGACAGATGTGACGAGCGGCGGGAGAACGATGGCGAGTGGTTCTGCTTCAGCGCGTTGGCGCGAACCACGGATGATGACTGCGATGGCGTATGGCGCCTTTGGACTCGTCTATGTGATCGTCAATGCGACCACCCTCATCGACCAGCGGGAGGCACTGGGGCGACCGATTGACCCATGGCAGGCGTGGTTGCTGGAGATCACCAGCTTCCTGGCGTGGTTCATCCTGCTGCCGTTCATTCTCTGGCTGGCAAACCGTCTTCTGAGAATTCGCCCAATGACGGTGGTGATTGCCATCCATGCCGTCGCATGCGCAGCTCTTTCGCTGGCACACACCCTGCTGATGCTCGGTTTGCGATTAGCCAGCTTCGCCATCGCCGGTGAACGATATGCACCTACAGACTCACCTGGCGGGATGTTGCTGTTCGAGTTCCGCAAGGATCTGATCACTTACGCTGCACTCATGCTTGTATTCCATGTTTCAAGACGCCTCGTTGCTGATCGCATCCCCGATAGCATTGTGGATCCCGCTGGCGTCCTGATTGAAGTTCGAGATGGAAGCCGAACCATCTGGATCAAACCAGATGAAGTTGATTGGGTTTCGGCAGCTGGGAATTACGTCGAGCTGCATGGCTCATTTGGCGCACAATTGATGCGACGAAAACTCGGTGATCTTGAAGCAGAACTCCAACGCCAAGGATTCGCTCGCGTGCACCGCTCTCGTTTGGTTCGCCAGGCCTCGATTGCTTCAATTGAGACACGACAGAGCGGCGATTTCGATATTCTCATGAGATCCGGCGATAGGATCAGCGGAAGCAGGCGCTTCCGCACAAACATCAAGGGTGCATAAAGTGGACCCGAGGCAACAATGCCTAGAACTCGGGATGGATCAACCGAGCAAAGCAGTCTGATCAACGTCCATTGCCGCGAGCAAAGCGGCCGTTCCTCGCTCCAGAACAATTTGACGGAAGCAGCCAATCATTCAGGGGCTAGCGCAAGAGACTAAGTTAGTTGGTGCTTGAAAGCTGAGGGGCGGTTGAGTGGCAGTCATCGCAACTTAAGCTGCCAGTCTGAGCTCCAGGCGTTCCCAGATTTCGACCAGGGCTTCGGTCAGTTCCTGCATCATGGCCTCGGTGTGGGCGGGGCCGGGGGTGAAGCGCAGGCGCTCGGTGCCGCGCGGCACGGTCGGGAAGTTGATCGGCTGCACATAAACGCCGTATTCGGCCAGCAGGATGTCGCTGATCTGCTTGGCGCGGACCGGATCGCCGACCATCAGCGGCACGATATGGGTGGTGCTGGGCATGACCGGCAGGCCAGCCTCGGCAAACGAGCGCTTGAGGAAGGCGGCGGCGGCCTGCTGGCCTTCGCGCTCAATGCTCGACTGCTTGAGGTGGCGGACCGAGGCGAGCACGCCGGCAACCAGCACCGGCGAGAGCGAGGTCGTGAAAATGAAGCCGGGCGCGTAGGAGCGGATCACATCGATGATCTTCGAATCGGCCGCGATATAGCCCCCCATCACGCCAAAAGCCTTGCCCAGCGTCCCTTCGATGATGGTGATGCGGCTTGCCGCTTCGTCACGCTCGGAAATGCCGCCACCGCGCGCGCCGTACATGCCGACGGCGTGGACCTCGTCGATATAGGTCAGCGCATTGTACTTGTCCGCCAGGTCGCAGATCGCGTGGATCGGGGCGACATCGCCGTCCATCGAATAGACGCTTTCGAAGGCGATCAGCTTGGGCAGGGCGGGGTCAGTTTCGGCCAGCAGCTCTTCCAGGTGTGCGACATCGTTGTGCCGAAACACCTTCTTTTCAGCGCCCGAATTGCGAATGCCGGCGATCATGCTGGCGTGGTTCAATTCGTCCGAGAAGATCACGCAGCCCGGCAGGATCTTGGCGAGCGTCGACAGCGTGGCATCGTTCGAGACATAGCCCGAGGTGAACAGCAGCGCGCCGTCCTTGCCGTGCAGGTCGGCCAGTTCGCGCTCCAGATCGACATGGTAATGGGTGTTGCCGCCGATGTTGCGGGTGCCGCCCGATCCGGCGCCGACATCGTGCAGCGCCTCTTCCATCGCGCTGATCACGGTCGGATGCTGACCCATGGCGAGATAGTCGTTGGAGCACCACACGGTGATCGGCTTGGGGCCATTGTGCCCGGCAAAGCAGCGGGCGTTGGGATAAGCGCCCTTGTTACGCAGGATGTCGATGAACACCCGATAGCGGCCTTCCGAATGCAGCCGGTCAATCGCCTGGTCGAAAATCTGATCGTAGTTCACAGTTTGCTCCCGGTTCCGGTCTCCATGGCCGGCGCTGTGGGTTGGCCGGACAGATCGGGGCTACCTTGCCAGCCATAGCCAGCCAGAGCCGTCAAAATGGCAACCACCGCCAGTTCAAGGGCAAGACGCGAGCAGCGCCCGCTCAGATACAGCCCAAGAAAGCTGATTACCGCAAAGGCGCTCGCGAAGACCCACCCCATTAGCTGCGCTCCACCTTTAGCCGGCGCGAAACCAACCAGATCCCGACCGCCAGTGCCAGCAGCGGCACCAGCCAGAGTGGCAGGGTTCGCGCCTTGACCTCCGGCTTGAAACTGACCCAGTCGCCGTACTTGCTGATCAGCATGCCGCGCACCGCCTCAGGCGAATCCCCGGCGGCAATCCGCTCGCGGATCAGGCGGCGCATGTCCCCGGCCAGGTCGGCGTTGCTGCCGGAAACGGGCTGGCCTTGGCAGACCACGCAGCGGATCGAATCCATCAGCGCCAGAGCCTGCTCTTCCTGGCGCGGATCAGGCAATGAAACCTCGGCAAGATCCTGCGCTCTGAGCTGAACAGGCAAGGTCAGGAGCAGGACGAAAGCCAAGATCAGGCCGCGCGCGGTCATCGCGTTACTCCCAGCATGGCCAGCAGCTTTTCCTTGTCGGCATCGGTCACCACGCCGATGTGCTGGTAGATGATCGTGCCCTTGCCATCGACGACAAAGGTTTCCGGGACACCGGCAGAGCCTAACGCGATCTGGGCCTTGCCGTTCTCGTCCAGGCCGATCGCGGTATAGGGATTGCCGTTGCTGGCCAGAAACCGGGTGAGATCGGCGCTGTTGTCATGGACTGCAATGCCCACAACCTCCGCTCCGGCGGCCTTCAGTTGCATCAACATCGGAATCTCCTGAACGCAGGGGACGCACCAGGACGCGAAGACGTTAAGGAGTCGGGGCCGGCCATCCCTGAAGCTTGCGCTCGCAGCACCTGGCTGGTCCGGAAAGGCTGGCGCCGCGACAAAGTCAGGTAGCGGCTGTCCGACCATTTGGGAGGCGATCACCTTTTCTGGCGAGTTGCTCAGCCCGGCCAGAAAGGCAACGAAAAGCGCCGCCGTCAGAGCGAATGGCAACCAAAGGATAAGCTTGCGGCTCACGCTCGGGCTCCGGCTCCAACCCGGCTCCACGGCCAGGGCTTCCCCCACAGGTCGCGGCGGACGCGGCCAAGCAGCGCCAGCGCTCCGCCCAGCGCTATCAACACGCCGCCGATCCAGATTAGCGTGACGAACGGCTTCCACCACATCCGCAGCAGGAACTTGTCGCCCGAGAAATCCTCACCCAGCGTGATGTAGAGCTGGCCGTTCCAGTAGGTCTCGATCGCCGCCTGGTTGGTGGTCATCTGCGGCTGGCTGAAGGCGTGAAGCTGCGGGGTCATCTCGAACGGCGCGCTTTCGCCCTTGCGGACGGTGAGCACCGCTTCGAGGATCTGATAGTTCGGTCCCTGCTTTTCGCGCACGCCTGAGAGGGTTACCTGGAACGGCCCGATCGGACGCGTTTCATTAGCTGCCAGCGAGACCATGTTTTCCGTGGTGAACGCGGAATCGCTGGCCATCCCGGCCACGCTCAGCGCGCAACCGAAGTGCGCAATCACCATGCCCCAGGTGAACAACGGCGTCCGCCGCAAGTCGCGCTTCCAAAGCGGGGCCAGGCTGGCCACGCCTAAAATTGCGGCAGCGACCAGGCCGAGGAATGGCAACACGCCGATGCTACCCCCGAAAGCGGCGAGCAGCAGCAGCGCGATAGCGCCCGCGAACAGCGCCGGTGCCAGTCGGTCAATCACGGCAACAGGCCGATCACTGCGCCAGCGCAGCAGTGGGCCTGCGGCAAGCAGCACCATCATTCCGACGGCGAGCGGGCCGGCAACCGAATTGAAGTAAGGCGCACCGACCGAGATCTTGGAGCCGTTCGCGGCCTCAAGGATCAATGGGTAGAGCGTGCCCGCCAGCACGATCACCAGGATGACCGTCAGAATCAGGTTGTTGATGACCAGGGCGGCCTCGCGGCTAAACAGGTCGAAGCGGTTCCCCTCGGTTACAGTGCCGACCCGGATCGCGAAGAGCGCTAACGCTCCAGAGATGTAGATTGCCAGAAGGCCTAGCAGGAACAGGCCGCGCTGGGGATCGACCGCGAAGGAATGCACGCTGGTCAGAATGCCCGAACGGACCAGGAAGGTTCCGACCATCGACATTGAGAAGGCCAGGACCGAGAGCATGATCGTCCAGGCTCGCAGCCCATCGCGCGTCGCCAGGACCGTCACCGAATGAAGCAGCGCTGTCGCAGCCAGCCAGGGCATCAGCGAGGCATTCTCGACCGGATCCCAGAACCACCAGCCGCCCCAGCCAAGCGTATAGTACGCCCAGTAGGATCCGGCCGTGATGCCGATCGTCAGCAGGATCCAGGCACCCAGCACCCAGGGCCGCATTGCCCGGGCAAAAGCCGGCCCGACATCGCGCGTGATCAGGGCACCGACCGCGAAGGAAAACGCCGCCGACATGCCGACGTAACCAGCGTAGAGCGTCGGCGGATGGAAGGCGAGCCCGGGATCCTGCAACAGCGGGTTGAGCCCTGCCCCCTCCGCGACTCCGGTAATGCGGGTGAACGGGTTCGAGGCGAACAGCAGGAAAGCATAGAAACCTAACGCGATCGCCGCCTGGGCGGCCAAAGTCGCTAGCTTCGTATCGGCGCGCAACTTGTTCTCGAACAAGGCGATGGTCGCCCCGGCTAAGCCGAGGATTGTCACCCAGAGCAGCATCGACCCTTCGTGATTGCCCCAAGTTCCTGCAATCTTGTAGATCATCGGCTTGGCTGAATGGCTATTCGCTGCGACCAGCAAAACCGACATGTCAGACCGCATGAAAGCAACGATCAGGCAGGCAAAAGCCAAGCTACAAAGGGCGGCCTGAGTCAATGCAACCGGTGCGATGGCGGGCGCGAGCGATTTCTGCCCGCGCCCCACCGCTAGCGCACCCAGTGCAAGCTGCAGAAGCGCCATCGTGGCGGCAAGCCAAAGCGCGGCGAGGCCGGCCTCCGCGATCATGCTGCCGTGTCCTTTTCCGCGCTTTGCATGGTCAGAAGTCCAGCCGGTAGCCGGCCGTCAGCACCCAGCCCTTTTCCTTGACCGTGTCGAACGCAGTGCCGTTCCAGACCGACTGACGGGAGAAGTTGCCCCCAAACTCGATCTCCACCTCAGAATGCTTCATCGGATAATAGTTGAGCCGGATGGTCGGCTGGAGCTGACGGTATGTCCCCGGATGAGCGACCAATCCGGTCACCTTGCCGTCGCGGAAGCCATAGCGCAGCCGCGGACTGAGGCGGAAGTTCGATTTGATCGGGAGCCGTGCGTTGAGATCGACGGTGTAGATCTTGGCCGTGGCGGTATCGGCGAGGCGGCCCGATAGGATGTAGATGTCGTTCGCCATCAGCAGGTCCGAGCCGATCAGCTGGAGGCCGTAGTAGTACTCCTTGCCGGTGGCTGGCAGCGGCGCGATCGGATCGTAGAGCGCCAGCGGTGGTACCGTCAGATTGCCTGCCGGGTCGGTGTAGAAGCGTTGCGCCAGCCCCGGGGTGCCGCCGGTGTCGGTCAGCGAGAAATCGGCGCTGACCTGCAGCTTCTTGGTGATCGGGCGCGAATAGGTGACCGTCGCGGATTTGGCGATGAGCGTGCGATCGAGCGCCAGCCGATAGATCTCCGCATCGGTAAAGAATGGTCGCAATCCGCTGGGATTGGCCGGATTTATCATGGACTGAAGTGCGTTGCCGCTACCGTCAAGGGTGTAGACCGGAATGCCCGTGAGCGGGTCGATCTGAGCGACCCGCATGCCGAGCAAGGCGTTGGTGGTCGTCAGCAAGGGCGAGCGGCGATAATCGCCCGTGACGCTGAGGTTCGAACCATCGGCGAAGTTGTAGGTGAATGATGCCAGCGCAAGGTTGAGCTGGCTGAACTTCACATCGTAGTCGATCATGCCATAGGCATTGAACCGCGGCTTCAGGAAGCGGGTCTCAAGGCCGACCGAGCGGCGATCGACAAAGCCGCCCTTGGCGCGCTGATCGAACCAGTAAATCGTGGTCTGAACCGGGCTGCGCTTGGCGCCGATGTCCACGCTGACGCCATAGAAGGGACGTTCCTTGAGCACATAGGTCTGCCGCGAGGATAGTACCGGGAACCCGCCAACGACGTTGAAGCGCAGTTTGGGATTGGCCTGCCACCCGACCAATGCACCGTCGAACCGCCCCAGCACGCCTGACGTGTTGCGGCTCTGTCTGCCGATTCGGACCTGGGTGTCGAGAGCGTTCTCGGTGTAATCGAGGTACAAGGCCGTAAGCGCGGTTGTCCCACCACCTGGACGCGAGCGGAAAGTCAGCACTTCATTGCCGTTGCTGATGGTGGTGATCGAAGTGCTGGTCCCGAAGTTCTTGGTATAGGATCCTGCTGCGCGGAGCTGGAACTGGCGGCGATCGTCACCACCCGACAGGGTCACATCGCCAGATGTCAGCAGCTGGTTGACGTTGACCGAATTGTCGATCTCAACGCCCAGCGTCGAATTAGTGTTGAGCGTGCTCGTCCGCCCTTGGTCGCGGAAATAGAATTGCGAGAAACTGCCGCGCAGCCCCCAGGTCCATTTGCCATTGCCGCCAAGGCCGCGCGCTTGGCGCAATGGCGAGCCAGACTGCGCTGTGGGCGTGCCCGTATCCAGCGCGGCCAGGCGTTGCCTCACCCGGTCCGATCCCTCACCAGTGGGGTAGCGGCGCAGATACTCCTCGTACTCGGCGCGGGCGTGAGCCGATTGGCCCTTCCGCTCGCGGGTCAGCCCAAGCAACTCGCGCGCCCGCATGCTGTTCTCGTTCTCGGGCCGCTGGACCGCAACGGTCAGCAACTGGATCGCGCGATCGAGGTTGTTGTCCTTAATTGCCTGCTCGGCCTCGGCCGAAAGCCGTCCCGTTTCAAGCGTGTCGCTTGCACTGGGTGCGTCACTGGCAGGCACTTCGCCGGTGCAGGCCGTGCTGCCCGGCTCTGCCAGCCGGATAACCAGGGTCTGCGGCTTTTCTCCGGGCGTAACGCTAAACGCCATGTCATGTGTGAAGAACAGCGAAAGGACCGGGCCTGCGGGATTGTCGCCCTCATAATCGATCGAACGCAGCTCGGGCACCGATAGTGGCGCGCGCAGCGAATCCCGCATATTCACCGCCGGATAGTTGTCGAGCGGAAGCAGCCGGACGTGCAACTCGCGACCGCTTTCCGGGAAAGAGCTGAGCACCTGAACGCGCAGGTTGAAGGTGATGGTCAGCGTTATGCAGCCGGCGACACTGTCGGCCTTTACTTCGGACAGCAGCCGGTCCGATACGGTTTGGCCGAACGCGGGCTCGGGATAAAGCTGGCCAGCCGCGCCGGCGACGGCGACTGCGGCAAGGGAAACAAGGCTGGTCCTGGTAGGGTTGGTCACATCATTGCCCCTAGAATTCAGATGAGCTGACGCGATGGTGGCCGCTGCGGCGCTCCTTGATCGTCGTCATGGTGTTGTCGGAATAGAGGTGGCACGAGCCAGTACAGTCGCGCAGTTCGGACACGCTGTAGAAGGCGGTGGTCGGTGCCTCGTACTTCTTGTGTGCACTCGGCCGGAAATCCCCGGCATGGCACGAGGCACAGTTCGGGACATAGGCCGGATAACGGTAGGGCACGGTCTGCGAGTTGGTGGTGTGGCAATCGAGGCAAACCAGAGCGCGCGCATGCTGGCCGGGATAGGCTGGCGAGTTATGGAGGTAGGTCAGCAGCGGAACCCAGGCTGTCGTACGATGACAGTCGCCGCACTGCTGGCTGGTCACGAAATGGCTGGGTGACTTTCCGGTTGCCGAAGTGCCGTTATGGCAGCTTGAGCAATTTGTGCCGACCGTGCTGTGATCAACCGCCGCGGGGAGCCAGGCCGTGGTCTTGTGGCAGGTGCTGCACTCGGCCGTGGTGGCGATGTGGGTTGCCGGTTTGCCGGTCGCGACAGCACCATTGTGGCAGCTTGAGCAAGTGCCAAGAACCTGGGTGTGATCGACCCTGACACTCGTCCAGCCGGTGGTGACGTGGCAGAAGTCGCACTGATCAGTGGTGCGGATGTGGCTCGCGCTCTTGCCTGGGGCGCTGGTGCCGTTGTGGCATGACGCGCAAGAACCAATTGCATCGGTGTGGGCAAAGGTCTTGGCCGGGACCCAGGCCGAAGTGGAATGGCAGCTTTCGCACGTATTTGTCGTGTTAAGGTGAGTCGAATTCTTGCCGGTCGCGGTGGTGCCGTTGTGACACGAAGAGCAACTGCCGGTGACGTTGGCGTGGCTGAAGTTGGCCGGGGTCCAGGCCGCGGTGCTGTGGCAATCGGAGCACTGCGCGGTCGTGGCGATATGGGTGGCGGGCTTGCCAGCGGCCGTGCTGCCATTGTGGCAGCTTGAGCAAGTACCAATCACGGCCGCGTGATCTACTTTCTTCGTCGGCGTCCAGGCTGTGGTGGTGTGGCAATCGGCGCAGGCGCTGGTCGTGTTGATGTGGGTTGCGTTTTTGCCGGTCGCATTGGTGCCGTTGTGACACGAAGAGCAACTGCCAGACACAGTGGCGTGGCTGAAGTTGGCTGGGGTCCATGCGGTTGTGCTGTGACAATCAGAGCACTGTGCAGTCGTCGCGATGTGGGTAGCGGACTTGCCAGCGGCAGTACTGCCATTGTGACAGCTCGAGCAGGTACCAATCACGGCCGCGTGATTGACCGTCTTCACTGGCGTCCAGGCTGTCGTCGTGTGGCAATCGGCGCAGGCGTTCGTGGTGCTGATGTGGGTCGCGTTCTTGCCGGTTGCGTTGGTGCCGTTGTGGCACGAAGAGCAACTACCGGTAACGTTGGCGTGGCTGAAGTTGGCCGGCGTCCAGGCATTAGTGCTGTGGCAGGTGCTGCACTCAGCCGTCGTGGCAATATGCGTTGCCGTCTTGCCACTCGCCTTGCTGCCATTGTGGCAGCTTGAACAGGTACCGATAACGTCGTTGTGATTGACCGTCTTTACGGGTGTCCATGCGCTGGTGGTGTGGCAATCCTCACAAGCCGTATTGGTCGCTATGTGATTGCTGGACTTGCCGGTGGCGCTGGTCCCATTGTGGCATGAAGCGCAACTGCCAGTGGCGTTGGCGTGGTTGAAGTTGGCCGGGGTCCAGGCGCTGGTGCTATGGCAGGTACTGCACTCGGCTGTGGTGGCGATATGTGTAGTCGTCTTCCCGCTGGCCTTGCTGCCATTATGACAGCTTGTGCAGGTGCCGATCACATCGTTGTGGTTGACCGTCTTGGCTGGCGTCCAAGCGTTGGTGGTATGGCAGTCCTCGCAGGCCGTATTGGTCGCTATGTGATTGTTGGACTTGCCGCTGGCGCTGGTGCCGTTGTGGCAGGATGCGCAGGTGCCGGTGACTCCCGTGTGGGTGAAGTTCGCGGGGCTCCAGACTTTGGTTGAGTGGCAAGTGCTGCATTCCGCAGTGGTGGCGATATGTGTGCTTGGCTTGCCGGTAGCGCGCGTGCCGTTGTGACAGCTGGCGCAATTTGCCGTCGTGTCAGCGTGATTGAAGCTGGCCGGAACCCAAGCGGTGGTCCGGTGGCAATCCTCGCAAGCATTGGTTGTGGCAAGGTGCGTGCTCGACTTGCCCTTGGCGGTCGTGCCGTTGTGGCAGCTGGCACAGTTTCCAGTTACCCCAGCGTGATCGAACCGCGCTCCGCTCCAGCCATTGGTATTGTGGCAGGCAGAGCAATCCTGGCTCGTGGCCAAGTGGCTGCTGCTCTTGCCGGTTGCCCTGGTGCCATTGTGGCAGCTGGCACAGTTGCCGGTGATCCCGCTGTGGTCGAAGCGGACGGCATCCCAGCTGGTCGTGCTGTGGCAGGCGCTGCATTCCTTGGCAGTCGGCAAATGGCTCGCGGTCTTGCCGACGGCCTGAATGCCGTTGTGGCAAGTGGCGCAGCTGCCGCTGTACCTGCTGTGATCAAACCTTTCGACCTGCCATTGTTTTGTGCTGTGGCAGCTGTCGCAATTGTCTTGGGTGCGCAGGTGGTTTGGCGGCATCCCGGTGGCGCGGATCGAATTGTGGCAGCGCTGGCAATCGCGCGGCGTCCCGGCAAACTCGCCGTTCTTGTGGCAGCCTTCGCAGCGCACGGCAGCGTGGGCGCCAGTCAGGGGGAAGCCGGTGCGGAAGTGATCGAACCTGGCAGCCTTGTCTTGGGCGGCAGCCGGCATCGCACTCATCACCAAGAGGAGTGCGGTCAGCAATGCCATCAATGTTGCATGGACCCGTCCAGGCAACGCCCACCACCCAAGTTGCGACACGACCCAACCGACCCCATGCCGGAAGCTGTGCGCGGTAATCTTCTGGGTGGGAGCCTAAACATCGGCAGAATGGAAAGGGTATATGGACGCTCTCGGACTGTCGCCCTGAGGAATCGGCTGGCCGACAAACGAAAGCGTTTGCAAGGTTAATGTCAGGTTGCTGTTAGGATTTAATCCGACGTGCTCCGACGATGATTTCGGAGAAGCCACTCGTGGTGTGGCAGCGTTCGCAATCTTCGCCGAAACCGCCGCGATGGGGATCATGGCGGCGATGGCAATCGATGCATTGCGTGCCCTGCTGGGCCGGATTGCCGGGCCGGGCATGGCATGCAGAACAGACCAGCCCCTTGTGCTTGCCGGTCAGGGCAAAGCCCGTCTGCCGGTCATGGTCGAAGCGCCAGGCCGTCCAGTCGCTGGTGGAGTGGCAGTTCTGGCATTGTGCCGGTGTTCCCAGCGTTCCGGCATGATGCTTGTCTGCATGGCACGCCGCGCAGGTGTTGCCCTTGGCGGCATAGCTCTTGTCGGCATGGCACGCGGTGCAAGCCAGTGCGGCATGCTTGCCCAACAAGGGGAAGCGGGTCAGGTCGTGATCGAACTTAACCGACCCGGTCCAAGCGGCAGCGGTATGGCAGCGCCCACAGTCGCCGCCCAGCTTTCCGGCATGCGGATCCTGCTTGGCGTGGCAGGCAGAGCATTGCCCTGAAAGTTTGACCTCACGCGCAGGGCGGGCATGGCACGCCTCGCATTTCGCCTCGGCGTGCTTTCCGGCGAGGGGAAAGGCGGTCATCGTGTTGTGATTGAAATCGACTGCCTTCCAGGCCGTGACCTGATGGCAACGCGCACAGTCCTGGCCATTACTGCCCTTGTGGATGTCATCGGCGGCATGGCAGCCAAAGCAAGTGGCGGGGGGCTTTGCCACCTTGGGCGGTTGCTTGTGGCAGGCTTGGCAGCTGGCAGTGCGGTGCGCGCCCTTGAGCGAGAAGCTCGTCATCCGGTCGTGATCGAAGCTGATCTGGCGCCACCCACGCGGGGTGTGACAGCTGGCACAGTCAGTCCCATTGGCACCCTTGTGGCTATCGTTGCTGGCATGACAGGCATAGCAGCCGCGCGACGGGTTCCGGTTAGCGTTACCGGCGCCGTGGCACCCCGCACAGGTTGCCGCAGCGTGACCGCCGATCAACGGAAAGCCTGTGGTCGCATGATCGAAAGTGGCCGCGCGCCAGCTCGCAGTGGTATGGCAGGAAGCACAGTTCGTGCCGCGGCTGCCACCATGGGCATCGTCCTTGGCATGGCAGGAATTGCAGGTGGCGGGCAGGTTTTTCCAGCGCTGGCCGGCATGGCAACTCATACAGGCCTTGCCGGCATGCGCGCCAGTCAGAGGAAACCCGGTTGATGCGTGATTGAAGCCTTGGACGGGCTTCCAGGCTGCGGTCGTGTGGCAGGTCTGGCAGGCCCGCCCAAGCTGCCCTTTGTGCGGATCAGTCGCTGCGTGGCAACTCCCGCAGTCCTTTGGGCGCCCGCGGAAATCGTTGCCGCGATGGCACCCCGCGCACTTCACGCGTTGGTGCGCGCCGGTTAGGGTAAAATCGGTCAGCGCGTGATTGAAGGTCGAGGGGTTGAGCGCGATCAGACCGTTATTCCGTCCCTTGTGATCGCTGTGGCAGCTTTTGCAGCTACTGCTGCGGGCGGGACCAAACCTGCCGTGAAACTTCGTGCCGCTGGCCACATCGCTGGCCACGCCCTTGTGGCACGACAGGCACTTGCCGTTCTGGGCTTCCTTGCGAAACGAACTGTGGCAGGCTTCGCAGTTGGACTCGAGCTTGGCGTGGGAATTGGCCAGTGGCCCGGGCGTGACCAACCGTTCCATGATGGTCTGCGCGGTGACCGGCGTTGCCAGGCAAAGGCACAGCAGCCAGAGCAAGGCCAGCGCGCGGCGCATCAGTACATATGCACCGCTACAACATGGAGCACAGCCGCCGCGACAAGCAGCACGAACAGTGGCAGGTGCAGCAGGTGCCAGAGCCGCAGCAGGCGGTCATAAAACGCGAACTCGGCACCGCGCCGAACGGCTTCGAAGTATTCGTCGATCAGGTGACGTAGCACTAAAGTTCGGTCGTCTTCCGGCGACAGGGCGGCCATGAGCCGGCGTTGCGCCAGGCGCGTTTCGATTCCCAGGCCGACCACAGCCCCAGCGCTAGACCAGAACGCACCGCCTGCCTTCACTGCGCGATCTTCAAATGGCTGGATCTGGGCAAGCACCGCCTGCTTGGGCATGCCGCCCATCTGAAGCTGGGCTAACAGCCCGTCCATATCCTGCTTAAGCGCTCGCAGCTCGAGTTTGCGGCCGGAATAGCCGCGATGGACGCGCGAATAGAAGAATCGACCGATCAGACCGCTCGACGCCACAACGATCATCGCCCCCAGGGCCATAGCGCTGTTCAGCGCACCCCAGCTGAAGCGC
This sequence comes from Novosphingobium ginsenosidimutans, assembly GCF_007954425.1. NCBI lineage: Bacteria > Pseudomonadati > Pseudomonadota > Alphaproteobacteria > Sphingomonadales > Sphingomonadaceae > Novosphingobium > Novosphingobium ginsenosidimutans. Next base: position 599,062 of record NZ_CP042345.1, read on the forward strand.
GAGTGGTAAAGGATCGCCAGCGGCCCGAGCAGACCCAAAAGCATGTGAAAGCGGAACCAGAACCCAACCGAGCCGGGAGCCCGCGTCGCCGGGCGCGCACGCTTGCGCAGCGGATAGCCCAGCAGGATGATCATCATGGATCCGCCGATGATGCCCAATGCATAACCCAGCCCATGTTCGGGATCGAAGGGCAAGCTCTCTCGGAAAATCCAGCCCCAGGCGATCGCGACACCCACGGCGATGATCACCAGTAGCGAGACGCCGCGCTCGACTGTGCTGGCCGTTAACCGTGGCTGTTGACTGCCTGCTTGGATTTGTCCTGCTCCAGAAGCCATCTGGCTTTGCAACCCGCTAGTTTCGATCCGGCCTTTTCTGCCGAACGTGCTTAGCGTTTGGTTGCCGCCGGGCAAAAAAATGGGCCTCGGTTCGTCCCGCACAGCGGTCAATCAGTCGAGGTGAGGCCCATTTGCAAGGTTCACGTCAGGAACGGGGTGGGCGCGAACCGCAAAGGCATGAAGAAACCAGCCCGGACACGGCCTTTGGCCAGAACAGGACGATAGATGCTGCAGTACTTGTTGACAGGGTTGGCTGGCATTGCCTTGGGCATCGTTGCCATGCGCGTTTGGCAGTCCAGAGAAGACGCTAACGGTCCAACCTCCGAAACGCTTCCTCATTCCGCCGGCATCGGCAGCCGCAAGCTGCTCATTGGGTCCGGCGTAATGGTGACGGCGGCGATCGGACTGCTGGTTTGGCAGGGGACTATGGGCGAGGAAGCGCCGCCGCCGGCCGCCGCTCCAGCTGGCTCCAACCCGCAACTGGCCGATGTCGACACCATGATCGCCAAGTTGGCCGCGCGGCTCGAGACGGATCGCAACGATGGCGAGGGCTTCCGGATGCTCGGCTGGTCCTACCTGATGACAAACCGCCCGCAGCAGGCTCTGGCCCCCTACCGGCGCGCTGTTGAACTTTTGCCCAACCAGGCCACAGTTCATTCGGGCTATGGTGAGGCGCTGGTTGGGGTTGCCGCCGGAAAAGTCACGCCAGAAGCCAAGGCAGCCATTGACCGGGCCTTGCAGCTCGACCCGAAGGAGCCGCGTGCGCGCTATTTTGCGGGCCTCTGGCTGGCCCAGAATGGCCGCGCCAAGGAGGCGCTCGACGGATGGATCGAGCTGGCCAACGCCGGACCGGCCGAAGCGCCGTGGCAGGCCGAGGTCCAGGCCAAGATCCGTGACGAAGCGGCTAAGCAGGGCATCGACGTTTCTGGTCGGCTCAAGGTGAAGGTGGCGGCCCCGGCCTCCCAGGCCGCTCCTTTGGGCGCCGTGCCACCACCCGACCCCGCCAAGGCTCAAGCCGTGCAGCAGTTGCCGCCAGCCCAGCAGGCCGCCTCGGTCGAGGCCATGGTCGGCGGGCTAGCCGCCAAGCTCAAGGCCAATCCTCAAGACGCCAAGGGCTGGGCCATGCTGGTCCGCTCGCGCATGGTTCTGGGACAGGATAGGCAGGCTGCTACCGACTTTGCTACGGCGCGAAAATCGCTTGCCAATGATCCAGCGGGACTAGCCGAAGTGAACGCCGCCGCCCGTGCTGCAGAGGTTCCGGGCAGCTGATATGCCCGTCGATCCACTGCTCCTGGTCTATGCGCTCCCGCTCCTTGCCATCTGGGGGGCGAGCGAGGCACTTGCCCGACGGCGAGCGTCGCGCGCGCAGGCTGTGCTCGAGGATAGCCGTCAGGCCGGACATACGGAGCCGGCCTCACTTCACCCGGTCATCGACCCCGCGCTCTGCCTGGGCTGCGCCTCCTGTGCACGGGCCTGCCCGGAAGGTCAGGTTCTGGGGATCATCGATGGCAAGGCGACACTGATCGAACCAACGTCTTGCATCGGTCATGGAGCGTGCGCAGCAGCTTGCCCGACCGGAGCGATCAGCTTGGTCTTTGGCACCGCCACGCGCGGGGTCGACATCCCCGTCCTCACCCCCGATTTCGAGACGACAGTACCCGGCGTCTATATCGCCGGCGAACTTGGCGGGATGGGGCTGATCCGCAATGCGATCGAGCAGGGCCGCCAGGCAATGGATGCCATCGCTAGCGCGGCCGGGCGAATCGCGGGCGGGAGCGATGTGCTCGATGTGGTGATTGTCGGCTGCGGGCCGGCTGGGATCTCGGCCAGCCTTGGCGCGATCCAACACAGGTTGCGCTTTGTCACGATCGACCAGGCGAGCCTTGGCGGCACAGTCGCGCATTTCCCACGCGGTAAGTTGGTGATGACCGCACCGGCGAAACTCCCGCTCGTTGGTCAGGTGCGGTTCGGTGAAGTCAGCAAGGAGAAGCTGCTCGCGTTCTGGACTGAGGTTCTCCAGCAAACAGGCCTTCGCCCGCAGTTTGAAGAACAGGTGACAGCCATTGCGCGCGAAGGATCACACCTGATCGTCACGACCACCAAGGATCGCTACCGCACCAAGTGCGTGCTGCTGGCCATTGGCCGCCGCGGCACTCCTCGCACCCTGGATGTCCCGGGCGAGGAGCTTGACAAAGTTGTCTACCGGCTGATCGATCCTGAGCAGTATGCTGGCCAACGCGTGCTGGTGGTTGGCGGCGGCGATAGTGCTCTGGAGGCGGCTGTCCGCATTGCGGAGCAGCCCGGAACCCACGTTACCATCTCATACCGCGGCAGCAGCTATGGCCGCGCCCGGCAAAAGAACCGTGAGAGCTTGCGGGAACTAGTCGCCGGCGGGACCATTGCCGAGCTGCTCGAAAGCACGGTTCAGCGCGTCGAGCCCGCGCGGGTTTTCCTGCGAAAGGATGGCGCGGAGGTGGTGCTGGAGAACGATGCGGTAATTGTCTGCGCTGGTGGACTGCTGCCGACCGAGTTCCTTGCTGCCATGGGTATCCGGTCGGAGACCAAATTCGGTACGGTTTGACCAAGAACAATGCGGACCGGCCTGTAGCAAGGCAAATGGGGCATTCGTGCGACGGGGGTGAGTATGGAGCTAATTTTGCATAGCCGTTCAGGCGGTCCGCAAGTCCGCGTTGTCTAGACGACAATGCGGCTGCTGCTGATCGAAGATGACGCGCGACTTGCCAACCGCATGGCTGTGCGGCTGGCAAGCGATGGGATGGTGGTCGAACACGCCTCTACCGCAGCACAGGCGCTGCAATTTGACGACCTTACGAGCTTTGCCGCGCTGATCGTCGATATCGGACTTCCCGATGTGGATGGCGTTACCTTTATCCGGCGCATCCGGTCGCTCGGCCTGACCATGCCGATCCTGATCCTTTCGGCCCGGGGCACTTGGGAAGAAAAGGTTGAAGGGCTGAATGCCGGTGCCGATGACTATGTCGTTAAACCAGTTCGCGCCGAAGAGCTGGTGGCCAGGCTCAATGCCCTGCTGCGCCGCGCGGCCGGCCAGGCTGGCGAACGCCTGTCAGCCAGCGGTATAGAACTTGACCTGCGCCAGAAGGCCGCATGGGTCGATGGAGACCCCATTGACCTTACCCAGGTTGAGTTCCGGCTACTCCAGCTGTTCCTCCTCCGCCCTGCGCACATCCTTGGTCATGGTGAGATCCTTGAGCATCTCTATCCTGCGGCCAAGGGCCGTGAGGCCAACACCGTCGAAGTCAACATAGCGAGGCTGCGCCGCAAAATCGGCAAGGACGCCATTCGCACCGTGCGCGGCCTGGGCTACCGGTTAAGGCGATGAACCGTTTAGCGCGCCTGCTTCGTTCGCATTTTCTGGTCGGCACAGTGGTGTTGGTCGGGCTTGGTGTCGTGGCGGGCGGGATGCTTGTTTCCGCGCTTTTCCGGTGGAGCCTGGTCAGCGGCTACCACGAAGAACTGAGTGTCCACATTGACGAGCTCGCGGCCCTCGTTGCGATCGATCCCCAGGGCCAACCATTTATGCTGCGACGCCTGTCGGATCCGCGTTACTTGCCGCGAGGATCAGGCTATTATTGGCAAGTCAGTCGCGATGGCTACAAGACCATCACATCACCTTCACTTGGCGAAGCCCGTCTGGATCCCGGTCTTGCAAGTACTGACCGCTTGCGAATGGTATGGACCGAGGGCCCGTCCGGTCCGATGCTGGAATATGCGAGGCAGGTCCCTCGCGTGGGTGGTCCACCGCTACGGCTGCAGATCGCTACCGATGAACGGCTGATCGACGAGGCCATGGCCCAGTTCAATCGCTCATTGGCACTGGCGCTGGGCATTTTCGCACTACTGCTGATCATCGCAGTGGTATTGCGGGTCCGTTTTGGACTTAAGCCGCTTGCCCGGCTTACCCAGGATGTAGCCGATGTCCGCACGGGACGCGCTGAACAGATGGTTAGCGAATACTCCTCGGACGTCACACCGCTCGTTAATGAATTGAACAACCTGATCGAGGCGAGCAAGGAATCGGTTTCCCGCAGCCGGCTTGTGGCCGGCAATCTGGCGCACGGCCTGCGTACGCCGCTTTCAATCCTGATCGATGAGGCCGAAAATCTGCGCCAGGCGGGAAAGACTGATGCTGCCGATACCATTCTGCGCGAGGCGCGGACGATGCAGCGGCAGATCGACCTCCATCTGGCCCGGGCCCGCAGCGCTGCAGTCCTGCCATTTCGAGGTCAATCCACAAGCCTCGGGGTCGTCGCCGAACGCCTGGTCACAGCATTTAGGCGGCTCTACTATGATCGCGGGATTGCATTCGTGCTCAAACGAAGTGGTAACGTTCAGGTTGCGTGCGACGAAGTGGACTTGATCGAAATCCTCTCCAACCTGCTTGATAACGCCGGAAAATGGGCAGTTAGCCGATGCACGCTCAAATGGCAGGTCCATGATTCCCGGGTCAACATCGAGATCGAGGATGATGGCCCCGGCCTAGCCGCAGAGCAGCGCGAGGCAATGTTCCAATCCGGCGCGCGCCTTGACAGTGTGACAGCTGGAAGCGGTCTCGGCCTTGCCATCTCGCGCGATCTTGCACGTGGTTACGGCGGCGAAGTTAAGCTTGAAGATACGCCGTTGCGAGGTCTGCGAGCGATCATTGATCTGCCGAAAGCTTGATCATCCAAACAGCGTGTGACGATTACCGCCTGTATTCTAGGCCCGCTGATGCGAAGTTGTCCCCAAATTCGCATACCAATTGTAACCGTTAAGTCTGGAAAATTGGTCGCGTCTAGAGAGGACATGACGAGATGGTGCCGAGGCTATCTGCAATTGGCAATGTCGATTGTCCGCTTACCCCAACACTGCTGGCGATTGATCCGGTCCTGGAACGACGAGATTGCGGGCACATTCGCCATCGCCTAGCTTTTCTCCATGCCTATCGTGGAAGCCTACGACGACAGAGATGCTCTGGAACCGCTATTCACGGCGGAGTTCGAGTTTTTGCCTCGCATTGGCGAGCATCTTTCCCGAGAGGTGCCGCCAGGATATTTCGTATACTTCAAAGTCGTTGAAGTCTGGCATCGCCAAGTAACTGCAGGTGGCTCGTTCCTAGCTTGCATGCTTCTCGAGCTAAGCGACTAGAGATCGTTGGCGACGCCAACTAGGCTAGGTAATCAATGGAAAACTAAAGCTGGAAAGGCCGGAAAGCTGATGTGGGTGTTGCTGATCGCATCGGTAGCTCTGCTTTTTGCAAATCTCGGCTACTGCATTTTGAAGGCCCGAGCTGATTTCGCCGGCCCCACACCTTCACATGGCATTTGGGGGATCCTGGCTGCTTTAGGGCTGCTTTCTGCGCTACTCCTTTTGGCGTTCAGCCTGCTGATTGGCCTTTCGGGCGTTCAGGTATGCTTTTAGCGCCGCGAGTTCCCTGAACATGCTTCCCCGAAGTAATGTCCGCTCTGCCCAACGTTGCGGACGTAGTGCCGGGAGAGATTCATTCTTCTTAGCAGACTCCAGGGCGGTGTTACCCATTGACCTTGCGAATGGACGCGATGTTTGCGCGATCCGCAGCCGCACTGCCACAATATGCTGCCCACGCCTCCATCAGCTTGCGCCGCTTGTCGAACAGATCGCCGCGCCGGTATGCAGCCTCAGCCTTGTTGCCGATCACGTGCGCCAGCGCCATCTCGCAGACCTCATGTGCGAAGCCGGTAGTTTCGGCAGACCAGTCGCGGAAAGCAGACCGGAAGCCGTGCACGGTCTCTTTGCGGTCCAGCCGCCGCATCAGCATCCCCATGGCCATTCCGGACAGCCCGCCGCCCTTCTTCCCGGGAAAGACAGGTACACTAGCGATACCCTTGGTATTGAGCGGCTGGACCGCCTTTAGGATCGCGACAGTACGAGGGGACAACGGAACGCGATGCTCCCGTCCAGCCTTCATGCGCTCGGCTGGCACGGTCCAGATCGCCCCCTCAAAATCCACCTCGGCCCACGTCGCGCCTAGCGTCTCGCCCGATCGAGCGGCAGTCAGGATGGTAAATTCCAAAGCTCGCGCGCTTAGTCCTTCGCAGTTGGTCAGCCGCGCCATGAAATCCGGCACCTCGGCATATGCCATTGCGGCGTGATGCCCGCGCGAGAGCCGGGACCGCTTTGGCAACATTTGGTCCAGATGCCCGCGCCACCGGGCCGGGTTCTCGCCAGAACGAAGCCCTTGCACTTTGGCTGCATCAAGGATGTTCTCAATCCGGCCCCGCACCCTGCTGGCGGTCTCGGGCTTGGCGGTCCAGATCGGCTTGAGGGCGGTCAGGATTTCAGACGTCCCGATTTCCGAAACTGGCCGGTCACCGAAATGCGGATATGCATAGGCCTCCAAGGTGGCCCGCCACTGCGCACGATGCTTGTCATTGCGCCAGCCGCTTTCCTGCAAGTCGATATAGTCGCCCGCCACCTCGCGGAACGTTCGGCGCGCGCGGCTGGCCGCTTCAAGTGCCGCGGCTGCCTTGCGTGCCTTGCTGCGCTTGCCTTCGATCAGCTCGCCCTTGCTGGCCTGCGCCGCTAGATTGCGTGCCATTTCTCGCGCCGCCGCCAGAGAGAGCGCATTTGGCCCTACGGCTGGGCCAAGCCCAACGTCTCGGGCCTTGCCCCCAACCAGTGAGCGGAACAGCCAGGACCGAGCCCCGCCTTGCTGGACGCGCAGATAGAGCCCGCCACCGTCAGCATGACGCCCCACGCCCGCAGCCTTCACAGCCATCGGCGTCAGCGCGTTGTGAACCTTGCGCGGCATAGTCGGCAGCCCCTTTGCCCATATTCCTGCCCACGATAATACAACGATTGCCCATGAACGCAAACGGCGCATAGTGAACAGATAGAGGAGACATTGCCTATAGGATCAAACAAATTCAGCGACTTCTCATAACCTAAGTGACCCTGTGTGAAAGTTTGTTAGGCGGACTTCGTCTCCGCCAAAACACGGCGCTTATCCGCCAGTTTTTGCAGCTATCGCCTGGCTGATCCCAAAACCGCTCCGTGAAGCAGGATTGCCTTCAAGCATGCCCCGCGCGCTGGGCAGCGATCAGACGAGCGCCAACTCATGGTCTGACCTAGACTGGACCTCCATTCGTGCAGCCGTGATCGCGGCCACGAATTGATCGGTCGCTCGTTCCCAGCTGAAGCGTTGGCCGAAGACCGCAGCCGCGCTCCGGTCCAACGTGAGTGCCTTTAGGACAGCATGCTCCAGGTCGTCGTCGCACACGCCGACAGTCGCGGGCATTTCCTTGCCAGTGCCGCGGCCATTCGGCCCCAGGATGTCGATTGGTCCCTGCACCGGATATGCTGCGACTGGCACCCCTGAAGAGAGGGCCTCGACCACCACCAGGCCGAAGGTGTCGGTCAGGCTTGGAAAGACGAAGCAATCAGCCGTCCGATATGCCGCAGCCAGTTCCTCGCCCGCCAAGGCGCCAATGAAGTGGACTTTAGGGTAGAGCGCCTTCAGCCGGTCAAGATCGGGGCCATCCCCGACAATCACCTTCGACCCCGGCAGGTTCGCATCAAGAAAGGCTTCGAGGTTTTTCTCGGGCGCGACGCGGCCGACATTGAGCAGGATCGGCTTTGGCAGATTGGCAATTGCCTCGTGCAATTCGCCGGTGGGCCGGAACAGCCAATGGTCCACCCCGCGTCCCCACGGGCGGACCTGTTTGATCCCGCGCTCGCGCAGTTCGACCTCAAGGCTGGGCGTCGCGGCGAGGACGGCGCGGCTGGAGCGGTGAAAGCGCCGCATCACCGGCCAGAACACGTCTTCGCTAAGGCCCGTGCGCACGGCAGCGTACTTGGGAAACTGGGTGTGGAAGGCCGACGTGAATGGAACGCCATGCGATTTGCACCAGCCGCGCGCGCTCCAGCCGATCGGACCTTCGGTAGCAATATGGACAACATCGGGCTTGAACCGCCCCAACATCCGCCGGGTCGTAAAGCGCGGCGCCATGGCCAACCGGATCGAGGCATAGCCGGGCATCGGCATGGTCGCGAAGTTCTGAGGGGTGATCAGCTCCACTTCATAGCCCCGCCGGTCCAACTCGGCGACGGTGGCGGCCAGCGTACGGACCACACCATTGACCTGCGGAAACCAGGCGTCGGTGGCGATCGCGATCCTCATATGGCGCACTCCTCGATCAGCAGTTCATTGGCATCGGCGGGGATGGCGCATTCCTCGGCCCAGTGGATGATCTGCATCGCGCCACTGGTTTCCTCGACGAGGGCCGTGCAGCTTTCTACCCAGTCGCCGTCGTTGTAATAGGTAATATCGCCGATCTGGCGGATCTCGGCGCAGTGGATGTGGCCGCAGACGATCCCGTCGAGGTTGCGCTCCGCCGCCTCGTGGGCCAGCGCCTCTTCGAAGCTGCTGACATAGGCCACAGCATTCTTGACCTTGCGCTTGAGGTGCGCGGCGAGCGACCAGTAGGGCAGCTTCAGCCGGCGACGCACGGCGTTGATCACCACGTTGGCGCGGAGCAGGATGCCGTATGCCATGTCACCAAGGAAGGCGAGCCAGCGGGCATAAAGCACGACCGTATCGAAGCTGTCGCCGTGAGTAATCAGCAGGCGGCGGCCATCGGCGGTGCAGTGGATGTCTTCCAGTGCGATCTCGATCCCGCCCAGGCTCATCCCGGCATAGTCGCGCAGCACCTCGTCGTGGTTGCCCGCAATGAGCACCACGCGCGTGCCGCAGTGTGCCATCTTGAGCACGCGGCGCACCACCTCGTTGTGGGCATCGGGCCAGTACCAGCCCTTGCGCAGGCGCCAGCCGTCGACAATGTCACCGACCAGGTAGAGCGTGTCGCATTCCACCGAACGCAGGAAGTCGACCAGCATGACGGCATTGCAGCCGCGCGTGCCGAGATGGACGTCCGATATCCAGACGGTGCGGTAACGGCGCTTGGGTCGGAAACCCTTGGGATCGGCACCCAGCAGCCAGGCCGGAACTGGGCGGCGGTCAAGCCCTTTGTCATCTAAACGAAGGTCAAGCTGATCGTCTTGTCGGTCGCGAACGAGCATAGCTCATCTCCATCCCTCACTGGCCAGTGCCTGCCACAGGCAGGTTGCGCGGGCGTGACGGGACAGAGTCAGTTTGGTTACAGCGCGCGCTGCTCGATCACTGGCTTGAGCGAGAGATGTTCAGCCAGCAGCTTGAGGTCCTTTTCGACTACCTCGGTGGCGAGTGGGACAATGACCGGCGCGAGTGTGAGAACCAACTGCCCATCGGCAACGGCCAGTTCCGCGCTTGAGAACAGCTGCGGCGCGAGACCGGTCAGGCGGCGACAAAGCCGCACGCTCAGGCCCCAGGATACTGCCTGATGGACTTCTTCGGGCTTGGCCAACAGTTCGATATCGACCGGGATCTCGCGATTGACATTGGCTAGTAGGCAGGCCGCCAGCATGGCGCGTTCCGGCCCACCGATGCCGATCCAGCGTTTGTGCAGCGCCCAGTCAACCACGGTCACGCTGCGCAGGTTCGGTTCGACCTGCTGCGAAGCAATCGCCAGGATTGTTGCCGAAAGCCGCAGGTTCTCCCGCTGATTATCGTGCGAGCCAACCACGCCGGCGGTCCAGCCGGCGATCATCGCCGCGACGGACGGCGAAGCGCCGAGCGGCTCGGCAAAGGCCCGAACACCAGCGGCAAAGGGGTCGGCGCGGCGCTGCGCAGGGGGCAGGTCGTTGAAGATCAGCCCTTCGCGCAGGCCCCAGCCGGAAAAGATCACCTCGCTCGGCTGGGTCTTGGCAATCAGCGCAGCGAGCAGGGCAGCGGTATCGGGCAAGGTTGCCAGCCGCGCCGGGGCCACGCCGGGAGCACCGGCCAAGACAGTGCTGCGTTGCAGCTTGCGGCACAGCGTCAACAAGGCATCGGGCTCCATCGCCAGGCCGTGCGGATCGTCGATTGGCGAGCCGATCAGATGCTGGTGATAGCGGGCGAGCGCGCGCAGCGAACCGCCGACAAGGTACAATGCCTCACCCGGCGCGCAGCGGCTGCCGGTCTCCTCGATCAGCTTATCGACCTTGCGCTTGAACTTGGCTGCTCCGCCGCTGCGGAGGGCGGGTAAGCGCAGCGTCCCGAGTGGCAGGCTGCTGCCATGCTCGCACTCAGTCCCGGCAATGTGGACCAGCTCCAGACTGCCTCCGCCCAGATCGGCGACGACGCCCCGAGCGTTAGGGAAGGCGCCCGCAACGCCGGCGGCGCTGGTCAGCGCTTCTTCTTCGCCTGAAAGCAATCGCGGATTGAGGCCGAGCGCCGCGACTTTTCCCAAGAACTCGGCACCATTGCTGGCGTCGCGCGTGGCGGCGGTGGCAACAGTGTAGACCCGCCTGATGCCGCGCGCGCGCAGCAAGGCGGCGTAACGGCCCAAGGCACTCAGCGCCGCGTTCATGGCCTTGTCGGATAGCTTGCCGTGCTCAGCAGCGCCCTTCCCAAGGCGGGCCGAAACCTTCTCGTTGAGGAGTACGACCGGCGCGCGCGCCGGACCGCCATAAATGACCAACCGCACCGTGTTCGAACCAATATCGATCACGGCCTGCTGATCCCCCGCATGGCCGCTGTTGGTGTCGCGCAGTCCCATTGGTGCCCCCTCAGGCAGCGCCGCGCCGCAGCGCCAGCTTTGGCACCTTGTGCCCGTTGGTCAAGGCCGCGCCGCGGCCCGAAAGCGACGGATTGGTCATGAAGTAATTGTGCAGGTTGAACGGCTCGGCCACCTTGCCGACGCGTCGGTAGCTGCCGGATGGCTCAAGGACCCAACTTTGCTCAGTATCGATTAGGTTGGCGACCATCACCTGATCGAGAACCTGACGGTGAACGGTGCGGTTCCGGATCGGCACAAGCAGTTCGACCCGCCGATCAAGGTTGCGGGTCATGCCGTCGGCAGACGAGATAAAAACCTTGGCCTTGGCGCTGGGCAAGGGCTGGCCGCAGGCGAAAGCCCAGATCCGGCTATGCTCCAGAAACCGGCCGATGATCGACTTGACCATGATGTTATCTGACAGCCCTGGAACGCCCGGGCGCAGGCAGCAGATCCCGCGTACCACAAGGCTGATCTGCACCCCGGCTTGGCTGGCGGCGTAGAGCCGATCGATCAGACGCGAATCGGTCAGCGCGTTGAGCTTGGCCCAGATCGCCGCTGGCTTGCCCCGCTGCGCATTCTCGGCCTCGGCATCGATGCAGTCATACAGCGTCTCGCGCATGCCGATCGGCGATAGGGTCAGCAGTTCGGTCCGTTGCGGCTCGACATATCCAGTCACGAAGTTGAACAGCTTGCCGGCATCGCGTCCGGCCTTTGGATCGGCGGTGAAAAAGCTGAGGTCGGTGTAGGTTCGGGCGGTGACAGGGTGATAATTGCCCGTACCAAAGTGGCAATAGGTGCGATGAACCTTGCCCTCGCGGCGCACCACCATGGAGACCTTGGCATGGGTCTTCCAATCGACAAAACCATAGATCACCTGGATCCCCGCCCGTTCAAGCTGGCTGGCCCACTCTAGGTTTTGCTCCTCGTCGAAGCGGGCTTTCAGCTCCACCACAGCGGTTACCGCTTTGCCGGCCTCGGCTGCGGCGATCAGCGCGGCGATCACTGCCGATTGCTTGCCGGCGCGGTAGAGCGTCTGCTTGATCGCCACGACATCGGGATCGGACGCCGCCTGACGCAGGAAATCGACCACCACTTCGAAACTTTCGTAGGGGTGGTGGATGATGATGTCCTTCTCGCGGATCGCGGCAAAGCAATCGCCCTCATGCTCGCGAATGCGCTCGGGATAGCGCGGGCTGTAGGGCTCGAACTTAAGGTCCGGTCGGTCCTCCTCGACCATGGCGGCCAGTCCCCCGATGCCGATCAGGCCGGGGGTCTTGAGCACCATGGCGTGATCAAGCCGCAATTGCTTACGCAAGAGCTGTTCCGCAGCCGGATCGATCCCACCCTGCAGCTGGAGCAGGATAATGCGGCCGCGGCGGCGGCGCTGGATCGCGGTGCGGAAGTAACGGACAAGGTCCTCGGCATCTTCCTCGACCTCAAGATCACTGTCGCGCAGCACGCGGAAGACGCCGTGGCCCAGCACCCGAAAGCCTGGAAACAACAGCGCGGCGTTGCGGCACAGCAGGTCCTCGATGCTGATGTACACGGCCTCTGGTCCCGGCAGACGAATGAACCGCGGCAGGGCCTGCGGGATCAGCACCATCTCCATCACCGCCGACCCGTCGTCGGACCGCACCAACGGAAAGAGAATGCCCATCCCCTGGTTGGCAACGAAGGGGAACGGGTGCGCCGGATCGATCGCTTGGGGCGTGATCACCGGCACGACATGTTCGACGAAATAGTCACGCAGCCACCGCGCCTGTGCGGGCTCCAGCCGCTGGCCATCGGCGAGCATTATGCCTTCGGCGGCGAGCAGCTCGCGCAGTTCGCGCCAGACGTCCTGCTGCGCAGTTTCGAGCTCGGTCACCGCATCGCGCACCGCTGCGAGCTGCTGCGCCGGGGTCATGCCGTCGATCGAGACTTCCTCGATCTGGCGCCGGACCTGTCCGGCCAGGCCGGCTACCCGGACCATCATGAATTCGTCGAGATTGTTGCCCGAGATCGACAGGAACCGCAGCCGTTCCAGCAACGGGTAGTCAGGATTGCAGGCTTCAGCCAGCACGCGCAGGTTGAACGAGAGCCAGCTTAACTCGCGATTGAAATAGCGTTCGGATGCAGCCAGGGCCGCGACCTCAACCAGCGAACCTGCCGCCCCCGCCATTCGACTCATGCATCCCTGTGTGACCCATCGGCAGAGATGGGACAGCCATGTTACAGCTTGGTGACGATCAGCCGGCCAACTTGTGCCACGGCCCGGTAATCGCCAGCGTGCGGCCGGGGGAATAGGCATTGACGAACAGGGTCTTTCCATCAGGTGAGAAGCAGGCCCCGGCCAACTCGGTTTCGGCATTGAGCCGGGCGAGAGTATAGGTCCGCCCTTCCGGTGTCACGCCGCGCAGGTGGTTAATCTGCGCACCCTTGCGATCCTCGCAGACAATCAGGTGACCCCAGGGTGCAACCGTCAGGTTGTCGGCATAGTCCATCAGCTTGGGATCGGTGGACTCATGGAACAGCTCGATCTGACTGGGTCGGCTGGTACCGGCCGAGGGGACATAGCGCATGATCTGGCCAAAACGCCCAGCCCCGCCCGAAGTGCAGGTAAAGAAGAACTCCACCCCGCCCTTCTTTCGCTGACCAAGATGGATGCCTTCACCTCGGGCAAAGCGCGCAGCGCCTGCTTCGTAGCCGCGCTGACGCAGATCGTCATTCGGGCTCTCTACCTCTTCAAGGTCGATCCACTTGACCGCGCGCTTTGCACCCATTGCCCAGTCGGCAGCGTTCCAGTTGCGGCTGTCACGCCCGCCGTCGGCGAAAGCCAGGGCCTGCAGCTTGCCGCCCTGGGTAAACTTGCCCGGAACATTGGGGATGAAGCGATAGAACAGGCCGTCGTCCTGATCCTCGGTCTGGTAAACGATCCCGGTGGTCGGATCGACCGCCGCCGCCTCGTGGCGGAAGCGGCCCATGGCTTTGAGCGGGACTGGGTCGACCAAGCCAGTTTCAGCGGCGGGCACTTCGAACACCCACCCGTGGTAGGTGCCGGTTTTGGGGGCCGTGACGATGGTCTCCTCGCAGCTGAGCCACGATCCCCAAGGCGTGACGCCGCCCGCGCAATTGGTCGAGGTGCCGGCCAGCGACAGGTGCTGACCCAGCACCTGTTCACCCTTGGCATCAAGCACCAGCGTGGTCGTTCCGCCGGGAAGGACGCGTCCGCCCTGTCCTCGGTCGAATATCGTCTTGGCGGCGAGCTTTTGCTCCAGCGCCGGATCAACCCCAGCGGCACCTTTGGATTCGCTGCCCAGGCTAAGTTCGTGGTTGCGGACCAATGCCAGTCGCCCATCGGCGAGCGGGATGCAGCCCATTCCGTCGAAATTGTCCGGCACGATGAAGCCATCGTCCATCCGCTCGCCGGCCTTGGCCAGCACGCGGTAGGAGAAGCCTTCAGGAAGGTCGAAATAGCCCGCCGGGTCTGCGCGCAAGGGGCCATAACCCGGTACTTCATTGCGATAGCTCTCGGCCTGCTGGGCCAGCCCGACGCGAGTCCAGCCGCCGATGGCCAGGGCCGCAAGACTGGATGCGGCAAAGCCGCGGCGGCTGACGATCATCGCTTGGATTCCTTGGTGCTGGCTTTTACCGCCCGGATGATATCGCGCCAGGCCACCAGTTTGAAGTTCTGGGCCGCCGGTTCGTTGTGCCCATCCTGGGCAACGAACAGACCGCCTGGGTAGTTCTTGCCGAAGCTGCCGGGGTGGACCTCGATCCCGTCGGTTTCCTCGACGCTGCCGACCTTTCCCGACGTGACCCGGAAGCGACCGGCAAAGCGGTGATCGGGCAGGCGAAACAAGGCAAAGGCATTGTCGCCCTGGCTCGACACGACCAGCCAGCCGCCGCGGCCGCCGCGCGGCATGATCGCCAGACCTTCAACGTCGGCAACAAGCTGCGTGCCATCGACGGAGGCAATCAGTTGGCCTTCCAGCCCGCCTGACGTCCTGGCATCGAACACCCAGACGCCGCGATCTTCCTCACCGACGTAGAGCTTCGCGGAGCGCGGATCGACCACACAACCTTCGGTCTGAGTGGTGAGCTGCATCGTCCGGGCGGTTGTGCCAACGGGTTGCCCGTCCAGCTTGACCCGGATGTGAAGGATCGTCCCGTGCTTGAGGACCGAATAGACGTTCAGCGCACCACCCTGCCGCCACAGACAGATGCCATAGGCTTCACCAGCACCGCCCTCGACACGGCCAAGCGGCGTCAGCGTTCCCGCCCGAGTGTCGAGCCGATAGAACTGGATCAGCGCACGGGTTTCGTCGTTACGGTCGCTCGCTGCAACGATCACGCCGCTGCGGCCCATATCGACAAGAGCAACGTTGTTGACCCGTCCCGCTGCGGTAAAGCCCTTCACCTGCCCGTCGAGGCCATAAACGTAGAGCCCCGCCTTCTTGTCGGTCGCAACGATCAGGCTGCGCTCGGGCTGGCGGGGGTTGCGCCAGATCGCCGGGTCATCCGCCGCATCGTCGTGCGCCGTTCCGACCGGCACAGTTTCACCCTGAGCGGCCACTGTCGCCGTCTGGGCCGCGACCGGCGCAGCCCAGACTAGCGCGGCAAGCAGAACTGCCCGCATCAGAAGTTCACCCGAATCCCGCCGCTGTAACGGCGACCAAAACGCTCCCACTCGATCGTCTGGTTGGTTGTGGTCGGGCTGGGCGTACCGGTTGCGGTCAGCAGATTGCCCGGCTCCGAATAGCGCCGGCCCGGCTTGTTGAGCAGGTTGGAGGCGTCGAAGTAGATTTCGACGTTCTTGGTGATTGCATAGCGGGCCGAGAAATCTAGTTCGTCGTCAGCAGCCCAATAGGTGTCGCCGCCATCGGCCAGGTCATCGGCGATCCCGTCCAGCCAGGTGCTGCGACGCTGGTACTGCAGGCGCAGCGACAGGCCATACTTCTCGTAATAGCCGCCGACGTTATAGACCACGTCTGAGGTACCCGGCAGGCGGACCTTGCGGTTCGGGATAGCGCCGATCGCCGGCTTGGTCACTTCGCTGTTGTTAAGCGTCAGGTTGGCGCTGATGCCGAATCCGCCCATCCACTCGGGCAGACCCAGGTTCGCGGTCCACGGCTCGAGCTGCAGCTGGGCCGCCGCTTCGAAGCCGTAAACGCGGCCATCGCCCCCGTTGGTGATCCCGGTGAACACATAGCCCGACCGGTCGATGCCGCCCGAGTTGAGCGCATCCGACCCAAAGGTTCGGGTCTGGCGATAGAGGACGTCTTTGACCTTCTTGTAGAACACCCCGGCCATCAGATAGCCCTGCGGGCGCAGGTACCATTCGAAGTAAGCATCGACGCCATAGGCTTTTTCCGGCTTTACCGCCGGGTTGCCGCCCGAAATCGCCTGGTTGGCATCGTTGATCGTCACGTTCGGGCGCAGCTGGTCATAGTCAGCCCGCGCCGCACCGCTGTTGAATGACAGGCGCAGCTTCTTCGTATCGTCTACGTTGAAGTTGAGGTGCAGGCTGGGGAAGGCCATGGTGCGCGAGGCTTCGGCCGTGACCGGGCCCGTAACCCCAGCCACCGTGGCGGTCGCAATGCCTCGGTTCTTGAGGTGTTCGACCCGAACGCCGCCCAGAATGCTGCCCCAATCATACTTTACCGTCCCCATCAGAAACCCGGCAAAGACCTGCTCGCGCACGTCATAGATGTTGCCCGTAACCGGCACGGCCGTGAAGCGCGAGCGTGCCGCTTCGGACGCCGCGCGCATCAGGTCGGTGTTGAAGTAGCGGAAGGTATAGCCCATCGCGATCTTGCCCAGGAACGGATCGGACAACGAGAAAGCATTGTAATCGCTGGGCAATGCAATCGCGGCCAGCTGTGCCGCCGTGTTGAGCAGGATCTGGTTTTCGTCGACTACCTTGGTGCGCTGATCAAACTGGAAGCCAAGCTTGAGTGTAGCATCACCGCCCAGCAACGCGGTCTCGCGCGAGAGGACCAGCTTGCCGGTGTAGGCATCGGTCGTGTCGACCGCGTCCAGCACGGTCAGCGAACTGGGGGTCTTGGCAAAGGTGTCGATCGCCGTGACCTGGGTGCCGGCCTGATAGCGGGTCGGGCTGGACAACTGCACTGTGTTGAACAGCGTCAGCCGCGCAAAGCCCGGATCGCTGAAGTCATAACCCACGGTCGGGCGCAGGCCGCGCGTCGACGGACTGTCCCAGGCGATTTCGCCGACCACCGATCGGTCGTCCTTCGACTGGGTGTAGTTGGCTAGCCAGGCCAGATTCCAGCCATCGGCGAAGTCATGCTTGCCCTCCAGCGTGTTGGTGAAGATCGACTGGCGAAAAGCGCGGAGCGTGCTGCGCTGGCGGATATCGATGCCATAGATCGTGCCCTTCAGCGGAGTGTTGCCAATGCAGACATCGGCATAGCCCGAAGTGGTCGGTGTGGGGTTGGGCGTGATCGTGCAGGCCGAAGGATCGGCGACGAGGTCACCCTGGCGATCATCGAGATCGAAGCGGTAATTGTCGCGCGCCTCATCATCAGTGAAGATCGTGTAGATCGACCGCAGCGAAACGGTGTTTGCGCTGTCCGGCTTCCAGTCCAGCCGGCCCGAAACCGACCAGTTGCGACGGGTCAGGCGGTAAAGCTTGTTCTCGGTCTCGTGAACCCAGAAGCGGGTAGCGGCGCCTGGACGCTGATCCTGCGCAACGCGCTCCCAGTCGTTCTCGAAATTGTCGGTGACCATGTTGCGCTCGTAATAGCTGGCCGAAACCAGCACCCCGAGCTCGCCCTCGCCCAGCGGCAGCCGGTCGGACAGGACCAGCGAGCCTTCGTATTCGCGTTTGTCACCCAGTTCGGCAAAACCGATCCCGGCCTTGCCGGCGGCGTGGAGCCCGCCATAGTCAAAGGCGGAACGGGTAATGACATTGACGTTGCCCGAGACAGTCTCGCCCGGCATGTCCGGTGTCACCGCCTTCGACACGACGATCTGCGCCGCGATCGCCGAAGGGACCGAGTCAAACCGCGCATCGCGTCCTTCCGGGCTGACGACGTTGATCCCGTCGAAGCTTAGTGTGGTCCAGTAGTTGGGCGCACCGCGCAGCGAGATATAGCGGGCCTGGCCCTGGTCGCGCTCAATGGCTATGCCGGGCAGGCGGCTGGCAGCCTGGGCGACGTTCTGGTCGGGTAGGCGGCCGACCGAGTCCGATGCCGCCACCGTCACAAGCGAATCCGCCTCGCGCTGGACCTTCAGCGCAGCAGCCTCGGATTCGGCGATCGGACGAGTCCCAGTGACAACGATAGTGTCGGCATCAGCCTCGGCGGCTTCCTCGGCCTGGGCGGCGGACAGCGGAGCGAGCGTGCCGATGGTGCAAAGCAGGACGGCGCGAAAACGGCGAAGCGAAGTCATGATGGTTTCCCCGAAACGTGTGTTGCGGGGCGGGCATTACGGCTGTTGCGTGACTCCGTGACGGCGCTTTGACGACAAATGGCTTACACAAATCAGACGTTTGTGACGCACCTTGTCACATCCGGATCAGGTCCAGCCCCGCATCGCCGCGCACCATTCGCCATTCGCTCACCGGGCGCGCCGTATAGCGCTGGCTGCGGATGTTGCTCATGGCGATAAAGCTGGCACGGCCTTCGTTGCGGGTCAGCACAACGCGGACGTAACCCTGGTGCAGGTTGTCGGTCCAGACCACCTCTGGATTGTGCTCGGCGAAGGCGGCATCGAGCCTGGCGGCCGTCGCCGGATCGAACCCGCTTTCGATGAAATCGCCTGGAGACGTGACGCCCGAGGTTCCCAGCTCAACGCCCATTGGCTGACCAGCAGCATTGGCCAGGCGATTGGCCCAGAAGCTGTGGCTGTCACCAGTCAGGAAAACCAGGTCATCGACACCCGCTTCGCGCGCCTGGCTGTAAAGCCGCTCGCGCGCCCAGTCATAGCCATCCCAGGTATCGGGATAGAACGGCAGGTTCCACTTGCCTTTCCACGCCATGTCCACCGCCGCCGAAAGCGGCTTACTCTGGCTGGCCGGATCCGGAATCAAGCCAAGTCCAACCACATCGGGAACGCGGGTGCGGGCAATCGGCATGGGATTGCCGATCAGCCGCCACGGCAGGTTGCCCAGCTTCGACTGGGTCCAGGCGGCCGTCAGGTCGGCCTCAAGTTCGCGCGCCAGCATGGCGCGGCCAACCGCGCCGAAGGTGTCACGCTCCATTTCGCGCGCGGCGGCATAGCTGGTGATGGTCTTGCGGTACGGATCATAGTCGATCTGCCTGGCGCGGGCGGTATGGCGAGTTTCCAGGGTCGCAAGCGTCGCCAGATCGCCGAACACCCAGGTCCGCCAGAACTGCATCCGTGTCCGGCCAGGACCAGGTTCGCGCACGGGCATCCACTCGAAATAGGCCTGGATTGACGCAGCCCGCCGATCGACCCAATCGCCTTCCTTGTCCGGCTGGTGGTTTTGCGCCCCGCCGGTCCAGGGGTTGTTCGCGCTTTCGTGATCATCCCAGCAGGCCAGCAGCGGCTTGGCGGCAAGCATCGCCTGCGAACCAGCATCGGTCTTGTACTGGGCGTGGCGGGTCCGGTAGTCGAAGAGCGAGACGATCTCGTTCGCCGGCTCGTGCACCCGGCCGATCTGGCGGGCGATGTCCCCGCCCCAGCCATCCGCGCCGTACTCGTAGATATAATCGCCAGTATGCAGAACGAAATCGACCGCCCCGTCGCGCGCGATCGCATCGTAAGCGTTGAAATAGCCGAAGGCGAAGTTGGAGCATGACGCGAGCGCGATGCCCAGCTGCTCGACCCGCCCCACCGGCAGGGTGCGGGTCTGCCCTACCCGCGAAGTGACGCCAGCCGCCCTGAAGCGATAGAAATAGCGCCCGCCGGGCTCCAACCCTTCGGCCAGGACCTTGACCGTGAAATCACGTTCCGGCCCGGCACTAGCCCGACCCTGGCGCACGATGCGGGCGAAGCGTGGATCGCTCGCCACTTCCCACTCGACTTCCAGCGGCGCGGAAACGGTTACCCGCGTCCAAAGTACCACGCTGGTTGCATCGGGGTCGCCGCTGGCCACTCCGTGGCGGAATACCTCGGCCCCGCCCGTCGCCGCTCGTGCCAATGTGGGCAAGGCAGCTACGGCGGCGGTGGCCGAAATTGCGGCCAAGGTCGTACGGCGGGTAACGGAAGCGGGCTTGCGCATCGGATGCTCCTGCGTAAAATCCGGCTGCTGGCTTGCCGCACTTGCTGCCGGTCGCAAAGGTCAAAAGAGGGGCGGGACAGATCTGCCCCGCCCCAGTTCAGGGAACCCAATCCGGATCAGAACCCGGCCTTGAGCGTGACGAAGAATTGCTGGGGCGCGCCCACCAGCAGGGTCTGGCGATCCCCGCTGTTGCCCGTGCCGCCAGAATTGATGGTGCCCAGGTACTGCTTGTCGAACAGGTTGGTCGCGTTCAGCTGAACCTCGATCCCGTCGGTCACCCGGTACCCGATCGAGGCATCGACGATCGCCCGGCCCGGCACCGACTGGTCATTGGTGTAAGTGAAGTAGCGCTTCGACATGTAGTTCACGCCGATCCGCCCGAAGATCGGACCCTGATCATAAGTCAACTCACCGCGCAGCATATGCTTGGGCGAGTCCACCACCGTCTTATCCTTGATAGCTGCCAGCAAGGTGCCGGAGATGTTGCGGACATCGTCGCGGTAGGTAGCGTCAGTGTAGCTATAGGAAGCGAACAGGCCCAACCCGCCGCCAAGCTTCAGGTCGCCGACAGCCTCGAACCCGACCGAGCGGACCGCCCCGACGTTCTGCAGCACCGAGGGGCTGCCGACGATGCTCGGGCCGCTGGCGGCGGAGAGCAGGCGGTTCTTGAAGTTGACCAGATAGACCCCGACCACCCCGTTGAGCACCGAGCTGTTGTAACGCGCGCCCAGCTCATAGGTGTCCGAGGTTTCGGGCTTGAGCGTATTGACGATGGCATTGAAGCCGGTCTGGTTGGTCGAGAACGGACCCGTCGTCGTGGCCGAGGCGAACGAGCGGGTGGCCTGGGTGAAGCCGGCGAAGAGTTCGGCATTGCCGCCCAGCGAGAGGTTCGCGCCAACATGTGGCTGGAACCAGTCGGTCACGCCGATCTTACCTTGAGGGAAACTTGCGGCGACGACGGCAGTGGCCTCATTGGTGACCTTGAAACCCTTCCAGCCAAGGTTGATCTTCAGCTGTCCCAGGTCGATCCGATCCTCAACGAAATACTGCAGCGTCTCGGTGTCGAAATCGAACTCCCACTGGGTGAAGAACGGATTTTTAGGATATTCGCGGAACGAGCGGCCCGGGTTGGTCCGGCTTTCAAGGTCATAGAAACGACGCGCCTGGTTGAAGCTGTTGGTTTCATACCAACCGCCGACCGACAGCTTGTTCATGCCGGCATCCCAGTCGATCCGGCCAAACAGACCGCCGCGATCGATCTTGTACTCGGTCGTGCGGATCGAGATGGGAACACCGTTGGGGCTTGGTACATAGGGCGTGCCCCACAGGCCCATGCCCTTGTTGTGGTGGTAGTAGGCCCGCAGTGCGACCTTCACATCATCACCCACCGGGCTCTTGAAGCCCAGCGCCGCGACCGTGTCCTGACGCAGCCCCGAGGCATCGTAGTAGGCATCGTCGACCGAGGTGTAGTTGCCCGGATAGACCGTACCCGCAGCGGCGTTCGAAACCGGCGCGCCGGTTTCGCCGCGGTTGTTGCCAATGTCAGCCAGGCGGATCGCCAGCGCATAGTCTGGATAAAGGTTGTCGGAATCGTAGCCCAGCCGCGCCAGCATCCCGAGCGACATGTCCTGATAATCCTGCTCGCGCCGGTCCGAGAAGCTGAACCAACCGTCGAGTGTCGCTTCACCAAGCGGCACAACCACCTTGGCATTGACCATGTGCTGGTCCTGCTTGCCCTCGCCCTTGTACTTGTCGGTCGAGCCGTAGCCATAGGAGACAAAGCCGCGCACACCGTCCGCGCTACCCGCGTTCAGGCGCACGAAGCCGCGAATCGTGTTGTCGCTGCCGTAAGTACCATTGGCCTGGACCGCGAGACGATCGAGCGGATCCATCGAGAACGTTTCGACCGTACCACCAAGGTTGTTGGTGGACTGGGTGCCGAGCGATCCTGAACCCTGCGTCACGCGCACCGTGCCGATGTTTTCCGGGCTTACCACGCGGCTGATGTGCAGGCCGTTGTGGTTGCCATAGCTCATGTCGCCCAGCGGAATGCCGTCAAAGTTGAAGCCCAGCTGGTTTTGGTTGAAGCTGCGGATCGTGACGCGGGTCGACCATTCGTAGTTGCCGAAGGCATCCGCCGACTGGATATTCACGCTTGGCAGCTTCTCGATCGCTTTCAGCGGGCTGGTTCCCGGCAGCAGCACGGCGATGTCGCGCGCACCCACTTCCTGGACCTGCTTGGTTTCGCCCTGTCCGAAGACGATGATTTCGCTTTCGTCAGCAGCGGCGGCAGTTTCCTCTTCGACTTCTTCGGCCCAGGCAGCCTGCGAAAGCAGAGCAGTCGAAGCAAGCAGCACGGCAATCAGATTACGCATAGTACCCCCATCCAGGTTTGGTTCGGGGGCGGGTTAGGCGGGCAGTGTTACGCCGCGATGTGATCTAAATGATGCTCTGCGGACAACCCGGCGACGAGATTATGACCGGCGCTTACAAATCGCGAGCAAACGGGGCGCAATGGCGGTTCCTGCAGGACTCGGGTTAGAATGATGGTCAGAATTGGGCCGTCATGGAATAACGCTGGAATGTTATGCTTTTCCGCCAAGGGTCCTGGCCGATTCCGTCCCTGCCAGCGCTAGTTGCGGCCTTGCCCCGCCAGATAGCGCACCGCCAGGCCATAGCCGGCGATCCCCAGGCCAGAGATCACGCCCGTTACCGCTGCGGTCATGATGGTGTCCTTGCGCCAGGCCTCGTCGCGGCGGTGGATGTTGGAGATGTGGACTTCCACCACCGGGCATTCGACCAGCTTGAGTGCATCAAGCACCGGAAAGCCCGCATAGGAAAAGGCGGCCGGATTGATAACCATGCCGGCCAGACCCGTCCGGCCCTGCTGGATCCACTCGACCATTTCATGTTCGGCGTTGGTCTGACGGAAATCGATCGTGAACCCCGCTGCTTCGGCTTCGGCGCGGCACAGGGCCTCGACGTCAGCCAGAGTTGCGTGGCCATAGACCTCCGGCTCGCGCGTGCCGAGCAGGTTGAGGTTGGGTCCGTTGAGGACGAGGATCGTTCCGGCCATCTGCGCGCCAAGCTCCCTGTTGCTTCGCCGCCTTATCGCAATCGCCGGGCGGCGCAAACCCGTGGCGGTTCAGGCGGCCGGCTTCTTG
The DNA here is from genome assembly GCF_007954425.1 of Novosphingobium ginsenosidimutans. Lineage (NCBI taxonomy): Bacteria > Pseudomonadati > Pseudomonadota > Alphaproteobacteria > Sphingomonadales > Sphingomonadaceae > Novosphingobium > Novosphingobium ginsenosidimutans. The sequence goes on from NZ_CP042345.1 coordinate 622,379, forward strand.
CGCTGCAGGCCAGAGCGCTTGCACGAAGCGACCAGTTCGCCGCGCTGGTTGAACGCCTGATGCAGGAAGGTGACGATGCCGGCGTCGGGCCGCGACTTCGATCCCCGCAGCTCCAGCACTTCGGTCACGATATTGAGCGTATCGCCGATGAAGACCGGCTTTGGAAACCGCACCTCGTCCCAGCCGAGGTTGGCGACTGCCGTGCCCAAAGTCGTGTCGCCCACGCTGACGCCGACCATCAGGCTGAGCGTGAAGCACGAATTGACCAGCACCTGGCCATATTCGCTGCCCTTCATGTACTCGGCATCCAGATGCAGCTGCGCCGGATTGTGCGAAAGGGTAGTGAACAGCACATTGTCCGTCTCGGTCACTGTGCGGCGGATCGCATGATCGAACCGCTGGCCCACCGACAGTTCGTCAAACCAGACTCCGGGCATCGCTCTCTCCCTAGCTGCGGAACACGACCGTGCGGCTGCCGTTCAGCAGGACGCGGTCTTCCAAATGCAGGCGCACCGCCTCGGCCAGCACGCGCCGCTCGATATCGCGGCCCTTGCGGACCAGGTCATCGGGCGCATCGGCATGGCTGATCGGCTCGACATCCTGGTGGATGATCGGCCCTTCATCGAGATCGGCGGTCACATAGTGTGCCGTCGCGCCGATCATCTTGACCCCGCGCGTGTGGGCCTGGTGATAGGGCTTGGCACCTTTGAAGCCGGGCAGGAACGAGTGGTGGATATTGATGCAGCGCCCGGCAAGATGGGCTGACAGGTCGTCCGAAAGAACCTGCATGTAGCGCGCCAGAACAACCAGCTCCGCCCCAGTTTCGGCAATCAGGTTGCGCAAGGCGGCTTCCTGCTGCGGCTTGGTCTCGGGCGTGATCGGCAGGTGATGATAGGGCAGATCCCCCGGCAGGCTGGCCGCCAGAGCATCGCGCGGGTGGTTGCCGACAACGGCCACCACATCCATTGCCAGCTCGCCCAGCCGCTGACGATAGAGCAGATCGGACAGGCAATGGTCGAACTTGCTGACCAGGATCAGCACCCGGCGCCGGTCGCTGGCCGCCCGCAAGGTCCAGCGCATCCCGAGCTTGCTGGCAAGCCCGTCCACCGCCGCGCTATAGGCATCAAGCCTAGTCCTGCCGGGGGCAAAGGCCACGCGCATGAAGAACTGTCGGTCGGCGATATCGTTGAACTGCTGCGCCTCAAGGATATTGCCGCCCAGCTCGAACAGCAGCCCGGTTACCCGGGCGGTGATTCCGGGGCGGTCACAACAGGACAGGGTCAGGATCAGGCGGTCGGACATCGCAATGCTCTTGGCGGATGGCGCGCACTTTGCCAACACCACCGGATGCGCTTCTTCTTTTACGGCACGCTCCAGGCCGGCAATCTCAATCCCGCGATCGCCGCGATCCATGGCCGTCTGGTTCCGCAAGGACCGGGCCGGATCACGGGCGCACTCGTCGCTGTGCCCGATGCCGATGGATGGTTACCTGCATTGGTCCCCGGCGATGGCGAAGTGTACGGCCAGGTCTATGCCGCGGGTCCGGAATTCTCGGCAGAGGACCTTGCCGCGCTCGACCGCTACGAGGAGTTTGACCCCGCCTCGCCCGAAACGTCGTGGTACCTGCGCGAGACGCGGACGCTGACAAGCGGCGAGCTGGTGACGGTCTATCGCATGAATGGGGCCCCGCCAGCAGATGCCTTGCCAATCCCCGGCGGCGACTTTCGCGCCTGGCTGAAAACGCAGAACCTGCCGGAATTCCAGGGCCGCGATAGCGCTTAGGCCTTGCCTTCGCGGCGATTCCCGCTTAGGGGCGCGCCCTTAATTGACACGGATTCGATGACCTGCCTGGCTTACAAGGGCTGCCATGGCCGGTTGGACGTGTCTCGAACAAGGAGACGAAAATGCCCAAGCTCAAGACCAAGAGCGGCGTCAAGAAGCGCTTCAAGCTCACCGCCACTGGCAAGGTGAAGCACGGAGTTGCCGGCAAGCGCCACCGCCTGATCAGCCATAACGGCAAGTACATCCGCCAGAATCGCGGCACCGACGTCATTTCCGACGCCGATGCGAAGACGATCAAGAAGTGGGCGCCCTACGGGCTCAACTGAGGAGTACTGAAAGATGAGCCGTATCAAGCGGGGTGTTACCACCCGAGCCAAGCACAAGCGGATTTTGGATCAGGCCAAGGGTTACCGCGGCCGCCGCAAGAACACGATTCGCGTTGCCCGTCAGGCCGTCGAAAAGGCCGGCCAGTACGCCTATCGCGACCGCAAGGTTAAGAAGCGGACCTTCCGCGCCCTGTGGATCCAGCGCATCAACGCTGCCGTCCGCGCCGAAGGCCTGTCGTATTCGCAGTTCATCCATGGCGCGAAGTTGGCCGGGATCGAACTCGATCGTAAGTCGATGGCCGATCTGGCGATGAACGAAGGCGGCGTCTTCGCTGCCATCATCGCGCAGGCCAAGGCTGCCCTGCCGGCCTAAGCCGCAGGCAGCTGCCACAGCGCAAGGGGCGCGGACGGCAAGCCGTCCGCGCCCTTTTCGTTTCGTATAGAGGTGATAGGCCTGAAAGGCTTGCGAGCAGGGGCCACGAATGCAACACTCGCTCCAATCCCGTTGCGAGCACGGGAAACAGGGGTGATTCACTAGCCATGAGTAGCCAGCGACTGGGCGAAGCGGTGCGCGTACGCTTCTTCATGCCGTCGCCGGCATTGGCGCCCTATATCACCACCTACTACCTAACCGAGGTGGATATCGCCGCCGATGACCGGATCGAGGACTGGCTCCATCCCGAGTGGGCCAACCTGCGGTTTGCCCATAACGATAGCTGGGAAGCAGCGATCGGCTCACAGCCGCTTCAACCGATGCCGCACTTCATCGCTACCGGGCCGACCAGCCAGGCTGCCCGGTTCCGGACTGGTCCGATGCGCAGCTGGGGGATCGGTCTCTTGCCGGTCGGGTGGGCCCGTCTGGTCGGCAGCGACGCCGCGGCGCTGGCCGATCGGTCGGTGGATGGCGCGACGAGCCAGGCCTATGCCCACTTTGCTCCGCTGCTCGACACGATCTTCGCCGGCGCGCCCGACCCGGCGGGCGAAGCACAGCGGATCGATAGCTTCCTGCTGCAGCTGCTTGACCAACGTCCGCCAGCTGAAGACGAAATCCGGATCAAGGCAGCCCACGCCGCCTTGGTCGATCTCGATTCGGGCACTGTCAGCGAACTGGCCGACAAGATCGGATTATCGCCGCGTTCGCTTGAACGGCTCTCGCTGCGCGCCTTCGGTTTTTCACCCAAGCTGTTGCTGCGCCGCCAGCGGTTCCTGCGCAGCCTGGCGCAATTTCTGCTTGATCCCTCGCTGTCATGGATCAAGACGCTGGACTGCCAATATGTCGATCAAGCCCACTTCGTGCGCGATTTCAAGCGCTTCATGACCATGAGCCCCAGCACCTATGCCGCGTTGGAACATCCGGTCCTTGGTGCTGCCGCCAAGGCGCGTGAGGCAGCGGCCGGGGCAGCGGTCCAGGTTCTGCATCGCCCCTGATGCCCGACGCTCTCCCTGCCGACGTAGCCGTCAAGGTTCGGTTCCACGCACCGCCGCCAACGCTGCAGGCCTGCTTCACGTCGTTCTACTTGACCGAGATCGACGTGCCCCCTGGCGCGGTTGTGACCGACGCGCTCCAGCCCGAATGGGCCAACCTGCGCTTCTTTGGCGGAGAGCGGCCCCAGGCCTGGATTGAAAACGGGGACCGGGTCGAGAATGCGCGTTTCGTCGCCACCGGCCCCAGCACGCGCTCGACCAATTTTAAGCTGGGGCAGACGCGCTTCTGGGGGATCGGGCTCATGCCATTGGGCTGGGCCCGGTTCATTGGCCAGCCCGCTGCCGACCATGCCAATTTGATCGCTGACGGAAACCGCCACGTTAGCTTCGCCCGTTTCCGGTCGCTGGCCCACAGCCTGACCCTGCGTGTTGAGGACGAGGCGGAAGAGCTAGCCCGGATCATCGCCTTCTTCGACGCGATCCCCCCAATCGATCAGGACGAGGAAGCCCGGATCCTGGCGATCCACGCCGCCCTGGTCGATCCTGAGGTCGCAACCGTTACCGATATGGTCCAGCGGATCGGCACCAGCCAGCGCACGGTCGAGCGGGCCTGCCTGCGCCACTTCGGCTTTCCACCCAAGCTGCTGCTGCGCCGTCAGCGCTTCATGCGCAGCCTGGCTCAGTTCATGCTCGATCGCTCGCGCAAGTGGATCGGCGCGATCGATGAACATTACCACGACCAGGCCCAGTTCGTGCGCGACTTTCGTGAGTTCATGGGCATGAGCCCGCGCCAATATGCGGCCATGCCACATCCCGTGCTGGAACGCTTCATGTACGAGCGTGCCCGCGTCCACGGCGCCGCTGTGCAGACGCTCGACGTGCCGGCCGGAGCGACCACTCCGATCAAATAGCAGATTCGGTTTTGACCCTGCCTGCAAGGCCGCTAAAGGCGCCATTCCAAGCAAAGGACAGGGCCCAAACCAGTGGATTACGCAAGCACCCGTGAAGCGGCGCTGGCACGCATTGCCGCCGCGCAGGATCTCGACGCGCTGGAAGCTTTGCGGATCGAGTTTCTGGGCAAGCAGGGTTCCATCTCGGGCTTGCTCAAGACCCTGGGCACGATGTCGCCAGAAGAGCGTCAGAGCGTCGGACCGCAGATCCATGCCCTGCGCGAGGGCGTGACGGATGCGCTCGCCAGCCGCAAAGCGGCGCTTGAAGCTGCCGTCCTCGAAGCACGCCTGGCCAACGAGACCGTCGACCTGACCCTGCCCGCCCCCGAGGCACCGCGCGGGTCGGTCCATCCCGTCAGCCAGGTGATGGACGAACTGGCCGAGATCTTCGCCGACCTGGGCTTTGCCGTCGCGACCGGTCCTGAGATCGAGGACGACTGGCACAACTTTACCGCGCTCAACATCCCGGAAAGCCATCCGGCCCGGGCCATGCACGATACCTTCTACTTCCCCGACAAGGACGCGGAAGGCCGCGCCATGCTGCTGCGCACCCACACGAGCCCGGTCCAGATCCGGGCGATGATCGAACAGGGCGCGCCGATCCGGATCATCGCCCCGGGCCGGGTCTATCGCAGCGATAGCGACGCCACGCACACGCCGATGTTCCACCAGGTCGAAGGCATGGTGATCGATCGCGGCATTCACCTCGGCCACCTCAAGTGGACGCTCGAGACCTTCCTGAAGGCCTTCTTCGAGCGCGATGACATCGTTCTGCGCCTCCGCCCCAGCTACTTCCCCTTCACTGAGCCTTCGGTTGAAGTCGACGTCGGCTTCGCGCTGGTGGGTGGCAGGCGCGTGCTCGGCGGTTCAGGCGATGCGCCGGGTCATGGCTGGATGGAACTGCTCGGCAGCGGGATGATGAACCGCAAGGTCATCGCCGCGGGCGGACTCGATCCCGATGAGTGGCAGGGCTTTGCCTTCGGCGTCGGCGTCGATCGCCTGGCCATGCTGAAATACGGCATGGATGACCTGCGCGCCTTTTTCGATGGCGATGCTCGCTGGCTGTCGCACTATGGCTTCAACCCCAACGACGTCCCGACCCTGTCGGGCGGCGTCGGCACTGCGGCTTGAGGAGGGCGGCGCAATGAAGTTCTCGCTTTCCTGGCTCAAGGACCACCTCGACACCTCGGCTTCGGTCGAGGAGATCGCGGCCAAGCTCAATGCCGTCGGGCTTGAGGTGGAGGGGATCGAGGATCCCGCCGCCAAGCTCGCCGGATTCAAGGTCGCCAAGGTGCTGACCGCCGAGCGCCACCCCAATGCCGACAAGCTGCAGGTCCTCACCGTCGATACCGGTCACGGCACGCCGCTGCAGGTTGTCTGCGGTGCGCCCAATGCCCGCGCTGGCCTGGTCGGCGTGCTCGGCCTGCCGGGTGCGGTAGTCCCGGCCGGCGGGTTCGAACTCAAGAAGAGCGCAATCCGCGGCGTCGAGAGCAACGGCATGATGTGCTCGACCCGCGAGCTGGAGCTGGGCGACGATCACGACGGGATTATCGAGCTGCCGGCCGATGCGCCGGTTGGCACCGACTTTGCCGACTATCATGGCACCGATCCGGTCTTCGACGTGGCAATCACGCCCAATCGGCCGGACTGCATGGGCGTCTACGGCATTGCCCGCGATCTGGCGGCGGCCGGTCTCGGCACGCTGAAGCCGATCGCGGTTCAGGCAGTACCCGGCAGCTTCCCCTGCCCGCTGCCGATCCGCACCGACGATCCGGAAGGCTGCCCGGCCTTCTTCGGCCGCGCGATCCGCGGCGTGAAGAACGGCGCCTCGCCGCAGTGGATGCAGGACCGCCTGCTCAGCGCTGGTCAGCGGCCGATCTCGGCGCTGGTTGACATCACCAATTACGTCATGCTGGCCTATGGCCGCCCGGCCCACGCTTATGACCTTTCCAAGCTGACCGGTGCGATCTTCGCCCGTCGCGCCCAGGATGGCGAACAGGTGCTGGCGCTTAACGGCAAGGAGTACACGCTTACTGCGGCAATGACCGTCATTGCCGATGACATTGGCGTCCACGACATCGCCGGGATCATGGGCGGGGAGCATTCGGGCTGTTCGGATGAGACGACCGACGTGCTGCTGGAAGTGGCCTATTTCGATCCGGTGCGGATCGGCGAAACCGGCCGTGCGCTCAACCTGACCTCGGATGCCCGTGCCCGGTTTGAGCGCGGTCTCGATCCAGCCTTCCTCGATGCCGGTCTTGCAATCCTGACCGAACTGATCGTGGAGATCTGCGGCGGGGAGCCGAGCGAAGTGATCCAGGCCGGTAATCCGCCCGCCGGGACCAAGGTTGTGGCCTATGATCCGGCCATGTCGGAAGGCCTCGGCGGCGTTGCCATTCCCGGCGAGCGCCAGCGCGAGATCCTCGCTGCGCTTGGTTTCCATGCCGATGCGCAATGGAACGTGACCGTGCCGAGCTGGCGCCCGGACGTCGATGGCGCCGCCGATCTGGTCGAAGAAGTGGTCCGCATCCATGGGCTCGACAATGTCGCCAGCGTCGCGCTGCCCCGCGTTGATGGCGTCGCTCGGCCGACCGCGACCCTGGCGCAGAAGCTGGAGCGCAAGCTGCGCCGCGCTGCCGCCGCGCGCGGGCTCAACGAAGCGGTCACCTGGTCGTTCCTGCCCGAAGACCAGGCGGAGGCCTTTGCGGACGGCAACGGCGGCCTCTGGACGCTGGCCAATCCGATCAGCGAAGACCTGAAGGTCATGCGCCCCTCGCTGCTGCCGGGCCTGCTCTCCGCCGCCAAGCGCAACGGCGATCGCGGTGCTGCCGGCCTGCGACTGTTCGAATTGGGCCGCCGCTACCTGCGCGGCGAAGGTGGCCACAGTGACGAACGGCTGACTCTTGGCGTCGTTCTGGCAGGCGAGAAGGCCGCGCGCGGCTGGGCAACCGGCAAGGCCGTGCCCTTCGACGCCTTCGATGCCAAGGCCGAAGCGCTGGCATTGCTGGCCGAAGCCGGTGCGCCGGTCGACAACCTGCAAGTCATGGGCGAGGCCGGTGCGCAGTTCCATCCCGGCCAGTCGGCCACCTTGCGGCTTGGCCCCAAGACAGTCCTTGCCCGCTTCGGCATGCTGCATCCGGCGCTGCTCAAGCAGTTCGATGTCGACGGGCCGGTCGCTGCGGTAGAGCTGTTCCTTGACGCCATCCCGGCCAAGCGCGGCGCCGCCGGCTTTGCCCGCGCCGCCTATGCGCCCCCGGCACTGCAGGCCGTAACGCGCGACTTTGCCTTCCTGGTCGATGCCAAGCTTGCGGCAGGTGACCTCGTTCGCACAGTCAAAGGCGCGGACAAGGCGAACATCGTAGCCGTCCGCCTGTTCGATGACTTCCGCGGCCAGGGCGTGCCCGAGGGACAGAAGTCGCTGGCCGTCGAGGTCACGCTGCAACCCGCCGAAAAAAGCTATACCGAGGCTGAGCTGAAGGCGATTGCCGAGGCGATCACCACGGCTGCGGCGAAACTCGGGGCGGTGCTGAGAGGTTAAGTCCGTACCGAGCCGAGGGAGCTGCCCCGCGTGTCACAAGTGCCGCAATGCAGCGATTTCGACGAACGGGTCATTCAGACCCGGCTGGAGGACGGCCGCGCGATCTGCATTCGTGCGGTCCGCCCCGACGATGAAGAGCGGCTGCGCGATGGCGTGGCGCAGCTTTCCAATCGCTCGCGCTACTTGCGGTTCTTCACCCCGGCCCCGACCATGCCCGATCACGTGATTGAAAAGCTGGCCGATGTTGACGGTCATCGTCACCTGGCTTGGGGCGCGCTTCTGTCAGACGTTCCGGATCACCAGGCAATCGGTGTGGTTCACGCCGTCCGTTCCGAGGAGAACGGTCCCCGTGCCGAATTTGCCATCGCCGTGCTTGATGACTTTCATGGGCAAGGTCTCGCGCGGATGCTGTCGGCAGTGCTCCTGATTCATTGCTGGCTGGAGGGCATTGCCACCCTCGACTCCCAGGTCCTGCTAGAGAACCGACCTGCGATCCGCCTGCTTCGCTCGCTCGGGGCCGAGCAATGTCGCAGCGCGGATTCGGTTGGCGAATATGCGCTCAATATCGCGGCTGCCCTTGAGATCCTGCGCCGGGCGGACCAGCCAGCCGGCCTCAAGCAGATTTTTGCGGCCTTCGACGACTTACTGTGAAACTCAGCCGCACTGTCCGCGATGCAGCAGTTTCTGGTCGGCCAGGACCAGCGCCATCATCGCTTCGACCACGGGCACGCCGCGAATTCCGACGCAAGGGTCATGGCGGCCCTTGGTGCGGATTTCGGTCGCGCCGCCATCGCGGTCGATCGTTTCCACCGGGGTCAGGATCGAGCTGGTGGGCTTGAACGCCACCCGCACCTTGACCGGCTGACCGGTGCTGATTCCACCAGCGATCCCGCCAGCGTGGTTGGCCAGGAACTCTGGCCCGCCCTCGCCCGGGCGCATCGGATCGGCGTTGTCCTCGCCGCGCAGGCGGGCGGCAGCAAAGCCATCGCCGATCTCGACGCCTTTGACCGCATTGATGCTCATCATCGCGGCGGCCAGCTCGCTATCGAGCTTGGCATAAAGCGGCGCCCCCCAACCGGCGGGAACGCCAGTGGCCACGCATTCAACCACCGCGCCGACCGAAGACCCGGCCAGCCGCGCGTCGTCGACGATCTTTTCCCAGCGCGCCGCAGCCTTGGCATCGGGGCAGAAGAACGGGTTGTTGCCGATCTCAGCCGCATCGAAGTTGGCCAGATCGATCGCATCGCCGCCGATTTCGGCGACATAGCCAATGATCGCCACTTCCGGGATCACCAGCCGGGCGACGGCCCCGGCGGCGACCCGCGCCGCCGTTTCGCGCGCCGAGCTGCGCCCGCCGCCGCGATAATCGCGAAAGCCGTACTTGGCGTCATAGGCATAGTCGGCATGGCCGGGGCGATAGGCCTTGGCGACTTCCGAATAGTCCTTGGAGCGCTGATCGACATTCTCGATCATCAGGCTGATCGGCGTGCCGGTCGTCTTGCCCTCAAACACGCCGGAGAGGATCCGCACCGCGTCCGGCTCCTGCCGCTGGGTGGTGAACTTAGATTGGCCCGGACGGCGTGCATCGAGGAACGGCTGAATCACCGCTTCACTGATCGCCAGCCCCGGGGGGCAGCCGTCAACCACGGCGCCCAACGCCGGCCCGTGGCTTTCGCCCCAGGTGGTGAAACGCAGCAGACGGCCGAAGGTGTTGAACGACATAGTGCTGCGGCTTTGGCGGCAATGTGGTGAAAAGTCCACTAGCGAGCGCGGCGTCTGCGCCTTAGGAAGCGCCCATGTTCTTGGTCGTCTTCCGCAATCGCAAGCGCCCCGATATGGATGCGGCCGCCTATGCCGCCGACGCCGCGCGGATGGAGGAACTGGCCGAGGCCCAGCCAGGGTTCATCTCGTTCAAGAGCTATGTCGCCGATGATGGCGAGGTCATCGCCCTCTCCGAATGGGCCAGCGCCGAAGCGGCCCATGCCTGGGGCCGCCACGCCGACCACGCCACGGTTCAGCGCCGCGGGCGCGAGGCCTATTACGAGAGCTACACGCTCTACACTGCGGACAAACCGCGCACCCACCAGTTCGAAAGGCAGCCCGAGTGAGCCTGATTGTCTACGGCATTCCCAACTGTGACACCGTCAAGAAGGCGCGGACCTGGCTTGATAGGCAGGGCCTTGCCTTTACCTTTCACGACTACAAGAAGGCCGGTGCCGATGCGGCGAAGCTGGCATCCTGGTGCCAGGCGGCTGGCTGGGACAAGGTGCTCAACCGCGCCGGCACGACCTTCAAGAAGCTGCCCGAGGCTGACAAGGCCGATCTCGATCAGCAGAAAGCAGTTGCGCTGATGGCGGCCAATCCCAGCTGCATCAAGCGGCCGATCGTCGAACATCCCGGTGGGCTGCTGGTAGGCTTCAAGGAAGCCGAGTGGGCGGCAGCTTTGGGATGATCCTTTCGCCCGAAACCCTGAAGATGCTGGAATGGCTGGCGGCGGCGCTGGGGGTGATCAACATTGCCCTGCTGATTTTCCGCTCGCAGTGGAACTTTGCCTTCGCGATCGCCTCGGTTTCGCTTTACGTCTTCATCTTCTTCGAGAGCCGGCTCTATGCCGAAAGCGGCCTGCAGGTGTTCTTTATCATCGCCAACATCTGGGGCTGGCTCGTCTGGCGCCGTTCGCTTGAGGCGGGCGAAGATGAAACCCGCGTCGCCGTGCGCTGGCTCGACTGGCGCAGCCGGGTGGTCTGGCTGACGGTCACCGCCGCGCTCAGCCTCAATCTGGGCTGGCTGATGCACAAGTACACCAATGCCGCCATGCCCTTTGCCGACAGCGCCATTGCCGGCGCTTCGGTCGCGGCGCAGATCCTGCTTGGCTATCGCCGGATCGAGAACTGGGTGCTGTGGGTCGCAATCGATATTGCGGCAGTGCTGCTCTACATCAACCGCGGCCTCTACCCCACCGCAGGCCTCTATGGCGGGATGCTGGTGATGAGCCTTTTCGGCCTGCGCGAATGGATCGCGGTCGAGCGCCGCCAGCGCGCAACCGCCGCGTGACCTTCACCGTCTGTTTTCATGGTGCCGAGAGCACGGGCAAGTCGGTCTTGGCTGAGCAGTTGTCGCGCGAGTTCGATATCCCATGGGTGCCCGAATACGGTCGCGCTTATTGCGAAGAACGCGGAACCGACCTGACCATGGCCGACCTGCTGGCGATTGCCGAGGGCCAGGCAGAGCTTACCCGCGCTGCCCTGGCCCAGCACCCGCCCATCCTGATTCTTGATACCGACCAGCTGATGACCGCCGCCTGGGCCGAGATGCTGTTTGGGGAGGTGCCCACGGCGCTGCTGGCCTATCCCAAGGCAGACCTTTATCTGCAGTTCGCCGCGGATGTGCCTTGGATCGCCGATGGCACGCGGTTCTTCGGGACCCAGGCGGAGCGCACGCGGTTCGCGCAATTGGCCCAGGATGTCCTGCTGCTCACCGGGGTCCCTTGGCTGCCGGTTACCGGGACGTGGGAGGACCGCGCCCGGACGGTCGGGAACATTTTGCGCCAAGGCCCGCTTGAACGGGTTCCGGGAAGCTGATCGACCCTCGCCGGCAGATGGCCACTGAGGGCGAACAGGTTCCGGAGTATCCGCCTTCGGGCTCACAACAGAGGACCTGCCATGCGCAAGATTGCCCTGATAACTGCCGTTGCCGCCGCCGCTCTTGGCCTTGCTGCCTGTTCCGAGAAGACCCAGGACGCCGCCGGGACGACCGCCGAATCCGCCGCCAATGATGTGGCTACCGGTGTCGACAAGGCTGCGGCTGCGACCGACGAACTGGGCGACAAGGCAGCCAACGCCGCCAACAAGGCCGCAGCGAACGTCGAGCAGGAACGGGCCGAAGCAGAAGCCGACCTGCACAATGAATCGGTCAAGGAAGCGAAGAACGACTGACCGGCGCCGGGCGCTCCCGGCATTGATGCCCCAGCTTCACAGGCTTGACCTTCGGGAACGATCGGTTCTTTCTGAGGACCGGCGTTCCCGAAAGGTCGGCTTATGAACCTGTTCAAGGCAGTTTTCCCCGCCGCGCTTCTGTCCTGGTTGGTCAGCTCGGCGATCGGCGGGCAAGGTTCGCGCGGTGCCTGGCTGACGATCGAGCGGCTACATTTCCAGCAACACAGCATGTTCTGGTCCTGGCCGCTGTTCGTGATCGGCACCGTGGTCGCCTGGGCGCTTTTCACGATGACCCCCAAGTGACCGGTAAATGCCGCATATACCATGGACAGTGTGCCCTCCATCAACCTAGACCTACCATTCCATGGGGCTAAGCCTCACTGAAAGCGAAGACCGACCTTGCAGATCCTGATGGCCGCAGCGCTGGCGGCCGCTCCTCTGACGGCTGAACCACCGGTTGCGCCACCTGCACCGGTTGCAGAGCCGGTCGCGCCGGCCCCGCCGCAGCCAGTGCCGCAGCCCGCTCCCGTCCAGCCGGAAGACCCCAACGCCATCGTCGTGACCGGCCGCGGCGCGCCTCCCGGCGACCCGGCCGCTGCCGTCAACGAGGTCAGCTTCGAGGCCGTCCAGGCGGTCGACAAGGCCTTCGTCGAGCCAATCGCCATGGGTTATGCCAAGGCCGCGCCGAAGCCGCTTCGGCAGGGGGTGCACAACGCGCTCAACAACCTTAGCGAGCCGATCAACTTTGTTAACTCGCTGCTTCAGTTGAAGGTCGGCAAGGCGTTCCGGGCGCTGGGCCGGTTCGGGATCAACTCCACAGTCGGAGTGGCCGGGCTGATTGATGTCGCAAAGCGCAAACCCTTCAAGCTGCCCTACGAACGCAATGGCTTTGCCAACACGCTGGGCTTTTATGGCATCGGCGCCGGTCCCTACATGTACTTGCCGCTGATTGGCCCAACCTCGGCCCGCGACCTGGTCGGGCGGGTGCTCGACCTGTCGCTGGTGCCGGGCGTAGCCGGCAAGCCGTTCAGCTCTCCCGCCTATGCACTTGGCACCGGGGTTGCCCGCTCGCTCGACGACCGGGTCGAGCTTGACGAGTTCCTGCGCCGTTTGCGCGGCGAGTGCACCAACCCTTATGCTGCCGAGCGCGACTATTACCTGGCCGTGCGCGAGGCCGAGATCGCGGCGCTGCGCAAGCGGCCGTTCGACCTTGCCAGCCGCTTGCCGGCCTGCCTAGCCGAAGGCCCAAAGGTTCGGGTTGGCCAGGCCGTGCCGCCGCCTGAGCCAGCACCGGCAGCCCCGGCTCAGGAACCCAGCGTCACCCCGCAGATGTAGTTGAGCGCAAGGTCGGCCGAGAGGTGGAGGCCCTTGGTCGGGCTCCAGCCAATGCCCTGCGGCTCGCCCATGACCAGCCCCGCATCGGCGAGTAGTTCGCGCAGCTCATCAGGTGTCACGAAATCCTGCCAGTGGTGCGTCCCGCGCGGGACCATGCCCAGCCGTTCGGCGCCTTCAACCAGCAGCAGCTTTGACTGCGCGGTGCGGTTTGGGGTGGAGAGGATCATCAGCCCGCCCGGGGCCAAGGCCCCTGCCAGCGCCTTCACGAAAGCCGCCTTATCAGCCACGTGTTCGATCACTTCCATCGAGGTGACCAGATCAAAACCCGTCAGGCGCAGCGCGCCGATATCCCCGCAGCGATAGTCAATCGCCAGCCCGCCACCCGCCGCATGGGCGCTGGCGACGGCAATGTTTTCTTCAGCGGCATCAACTCCGGTTACCGCTGCGCCCAGCCGCGCCAGCGGTTCGCACAGCAGCCCCGCTCCGCACCCGACATCGAGCGCGCGCTTGCCCGACAGCGGCCGAACCCCGCGCGAATCGGTGCCCCAGTGCGCATCGATGGCCGCGCGGATGAAGCCCAGCCGGACCGGATTAAGCTTGTGCAGCATGGCCGAGGAACCATTGGGATCCCACCAGTCAGCCGCCAACTGGCCGAAATGGGCGGCTTCCTCGGGCCGGATGGTCGCTCTGGAGGTTGCATTGCTCATAGAGCCTCCCTAACAGGGCGCGCGCCGCGGGGCGAGGGGTTCCGCGGGCAAGAATATTGCGGAAAGGTGCGTCTGGCGTGGCCCGCATCGTGATGAAATTCGGTGGCACCTCGATGGCCGGATCGGAACGGATCCGCCGGGTGGCCAACATCGTCCGCCGCCAGCAGGCGGCCGGGCACGAAGTCGCCGTGGTCGTCTCGGCCATGGCGGGTGAGACCGACCGGCTGGTGGGCTTCTGCCGCGAGGCGAACCCGCTGTATGACCCCGCCGAATATGACGTAGTCGTGGCCAGCGGCGAACAGGTCACCTCGGGCCTGCTCGCGCTGACGCTCCAGGCGCTGGGCTGCAAGGCGCGTTCGTGGCTCGGCTGGCAACTGCCGATCCGCACCGACGATGCCCATGCCAAAGCCCGCATCGGCGAGATCGACAGCGACGCCCTGCTCGCCTCGATGTCGGCGGGCGAAATTGCCGTGATCCCCGGTTTCCAGGGTGTGAGCGAAGACAACCGCATCACCACGCTGGGCCGCGGCGGCTCCGACACCTCGGCTGTCGCCGTCGCTGCCGCAATCGGTGCCGACCGCTGCGACATCTACACCGATGTCGACGGCGTCTACACCACCGACCCGCGGATTGTCGCCAAGGCGCGCAAGCTCAAGTACGTGACCTACGAGGAAATGCTCGAACTGGCCTCGGTTGGCTCGAAGGTGCTGCAGACCCGATCGGTCAGCCTCGCCATGAAGGAAGGCGTGCGGGTTCAGGTGCTGTCGAGCTTCATCGACGATGACGCCACCCCCGCTGATGAAATCCCCGGCACGATGATCGTGTCCGACGAAGAACTGGAAGGCCTGGATATGGAACGCCAGCTGATCACCGGCATCGCCGCCGACAAGAACGAAGCCAAGGTCATCCTGACCCGCGTGCCCGACCGTCCGGGCGCCGTGGCGACGATCTTTGGCCCACTGGCCCAGGCGAACATCAACGTCGACATGATCATTCAGAACGTTGGCCGCGACAAGGGTGAGACCGACGTGACCTTCACCGTGCCGGGAGCTGACCTGCTGCGGGCCCAGACCCTGCTGGAAGCGCAGAAGGAGGCGATCGGCTTCAATCGCATCATCACTGAC